>DDPY01000016.1:11469-100874 GCA_002342415.1 Prevotella sp. UBA2456
GAGAGCATCATGCCCATGCGCACACCGTCGGCGCCAAACTTCTCGATCAGCTCGATGGGGTCGGGCGAGTTGCCGAGCGACTTTGACATCTTGCGACCTAATTTGTCGCGCACGATACCAGTGAAGTACACGTGCTTGAAGGGCATCTTGCCTACATACTCGTAGCCTGCCATAATCATGCGGGCCACCCAGAAGAAGATGATGTCCGGACCCGTCACCAAGTCTGAGGTGGGGTAGTAGTAGTTGATTTCCTCGTTGCCGGGGTTGTTGATGCCGTCGAAGAGCGAGATGGGCCACAGCCAGCTCGAGAACCATGTGTCCAGCGCATCCTCGTCCTGACGAAGGTCTGCATCGGTGATGGCAGGATTCTTCTGTTGGGCCAGCTCGAGTGCTTTCTCGCGGCTTTCAGCCACCACGAAGTCGTTTTCGCCCTCGCCATAGTAGTAGGCGGGAATGCGGTGTCCCCACCACAGCTGGCGAGAAATGCACCAGTCCTGGATATTCTCCAGCCAGTTCTTGTAGGTGTTCTTGTATTTCGTGGGATAGAACTTCAGCTCGTCGTTCATCACGGGTGGCAGGGCGATGTCGGCAAAGTGCTTCATCGACAGGAACCACTGCATCGAGAGGCGTGGCTCGATGGCGGTATCGGGGTTGCGCTCCGAGTAGCCCACCTTGTTGGTATAGTCCTCGATGCGCTCCATCAGGCCAGCATCCTGCAAGTCCTTGGCTATCTGCTTGCGGCAGTCCATGCGGTCCATGCCCACGTAGATGGGGCTCTGGTCGCTGATGGTGCCGTCGGCATTGAAGATGTCGATGGTTTCCAAGTTGTGGGTCTTGCCCAGCATGTAGTCGTTGGTGTCGTGGGCGGGAGTCACCTTCAGACAGCCCGTACCGAACTCGATGTCCACATAGCGGTCTTCGATGACGGGAATCACTCGGTTCACCAGCGGAACAATGACCTTGCGGCCCTTCAGCCACTGGTTCTTCGGGTCTTTGGGGTTGATACACATGGCCGTATCGCCCATGATGGTCTCAGGGCGCGTGGTAGCCACTACGGCATAGTAGCCCTTGCCGTCCTTGTGGATGATGTTGCCCTCGGCCTTCAGCGCCTCTTCGTTGTCCAGCTGCTTCAGCCCGTCCACATAGTATTTCAGATGGAACAGGTGGCTGTGCTCCTCCTTGTAGATCACCTCCTCGGTCGAGAGGGCCGTCAGCGCCTTCGGATCCCAGTTCACCATGCGCAGGCCGCGATAGATGAGTCCCTTGTTGTAAAGGTCTACAAACACCTTGATGACACTCTCCGAGCGCTTCTCGTCCATCGTGAAGGCCGTGCGGTCCCAGTCGCATGAGGCTCCCAGGCGGCGCAGCTGCTTCAGGATGATGCCTCCGTGCTCGTGCGTCCAGTCCCAGGCATGCTCCAGAAACTGCTCGCGCGTCAGGTCGTGCTTCTTGATGCCCTGCTCGGCCAGCTTCTTCACCACCTTGGCCTCAGTAGCTATCGAGGCATGGTCGGTGCCCGGCACCCAGCAGGCATTCTTGCCCTCCATGCGTGCACGGCGCACTAAGATGTCCTGAATGGTGTTGTTCAGCATGTGACCCATGTGCAGCACACCCGTTACGTTGGGTGGCGGGATGACGATAGTATAGGGCTCGCGTCCATCGGGTTTACTACTGAAGAGCTTGTTATCCAGCCAATACTGATACCATTTTGATTCGACCTCTTTTGGGTCGTATTTACTTGCTAATTCCATACTTATTATAATAATTGCCTGCAAAGGTACGAATAAGTGAGCAAAAAGCCAAAATTTATTTGTTTTTTTTCAGCCATTTCGCTTGTGATGACAAATGACAGATGACAGATGACAGTTTTTTGAATTTGAGAGTATAGAGAGTATAGTATTATATATATTATAATATATATAATACTATCTATAATGTCATCGTGATTTTCAAAAAACTGTCATCTGTCATCTGTCATCGCCAGCCCTGTTCCTCTTAGCGTACACTGCTCCGTCTGGATGAATTTGTGCAATTACCGATTGCACAAACAGAGGAGGGTGAGATTGCGCAGTCAGTGCCTACACAATTACCCCTGAACGAAATTGTGCAATCGCCAATTGCACAATTAGACACGCCTTTAATCAATATGCCAAGAATATTGGCTTTGGCAACATTCACCAGCCATATTGAGATCATGAACCGATGCAAGTCATACGATGAACGCGTGTTCTATATGCTTTACGCTGCACGCCAAAGGCTTAATACAGAGGAACTACGTCGTTGCATTGTCAATCAGACTTATTCTACGCTTCTTGACAAAGACAAGATGCTGTCGCCACAACTGCTGAAAGATTATCCCAGTTCTGAGTACTTGCTAAAGGACAAGGCTGTAGTGGACTTCCTGGGTCTTCCTGCAAAATATAATGAGCACCACCTGCACAAAGGATTGCTTGAACATATGAAGGAATTCTTTCTGGAATTGGGCAAGGATTTCCTTTTCGTTGATAGTGAATATGGAGTTCAAGTGGGTGGGTCAACCAAGCGCATAGACCTGCTTTTCTATCATCGGGCATTACAATGTCTGGTTGCAATCGAGTTGAAAGCGGTTGATTTCCAGCCTGAGTTTGTCGGCAAGATGGATATGTATCTGGAGGCCCTTGACAGAGATGTGAAGCGGGATAACGAGAATCCAAGTATTGGTATTATCCTCTGTCCATCTGCTGACCGCAGCATGGTAGAATACACACTGAGCCGTTCTCTAAGCCCTACGATGGTGGCTGAATACCAACGGAAACTGATACCGCAAGAGGTAATGAGAAGATCTCTTGAAGAATACTGCTCATTCATTAAAAACAATCAATAATTGCTTATGTCACCACTTGGCGATTTATACAAGGCACTTTTCTAAGCCGTTGTTCACTCCAGAACAAATAACTCATTATCAAGAATATGCAACAGAAAAGGCTATGGCTGTTTTCATTGTATTAGGCGTTGGGGGTGCTCCTTCCATGCCGGAAGAACTCTACCTGATTCCTCTTATTTCAATCTCTCAGATACAATCCAACCCCTCATCGCTCAAACAATACAAAAGAGAGTTCGTCAATAAATGGTTCTCAATAGAAGAGTTTAAAGAGTGAATGACTATTTAATATTGGGAGGATTTACGTGAGGTATTTGAACTCTGGCATATTTCAACACGAAGTACTGGAATATGTAAAAGGGAGTAATGATGTCCAGAAAGATGTCCTGAAAGAACTGTCTGAAAAACAGAAAGTGATAATTGAAATGATTATTGCTGATCCTTTCTTATCGGCAAAGGCAATTTCGGAAAAGATTTCGGAGAAGATGTCGGAAAAGATGTCGGAAAAGATGTCGGAAAAGGAAGGTGTCAATGAGAGAACCATCGAAAGGGATATTGCCAAACTGAAGAAATTGGGTGTTCTCACTCGTGAAGGTGGACGTAAGGAAGGCAAATGGGTCATTAATAATAAATACCAATGATAACAACTGATTTTTACTAATCACAAAGGGATGAATGTAATTGGATTATTATGGCTCTTTGTGAACTCAAGCCCTATTGCATTGATGGAACAACTTAAAAATGTTCCATCAATGTTCCATCAAAATTGAAAGGTGCGGGAATTAAAAATCCCTGCAAGTGCTTGACTTACAGGAATTCCCTTTGTGGGGTGCCCGGACGGACTCGAACCGTCGACATTCAGAACCACAATCTGACGCTCTAACCAACTGAACTACGGGCACCATCTGAATTGCGGGTGCAAAGGTACGCATTAAATTCGAAACAACCAAACTTTTATTCGATTTTTTGAGAAAAAAATCTAAAACGGCCTGTTTATAGATAAATGTATGCCGTATTATGTTTTTTTCTTGCATATTTTAACTATCTTTGCACCCGAAATGAAATTGTGTACAATTATGTATCAAACTAAACGGACGACGATTATCTGTTTTGCTTTATTGCAGAGTCTGGTCATGATGGCGCAACTGAGCGACCCGAGGGAGAAATTGGGTATCACAGCAACAGTGGATGGCTCTACTAATACGGACTATCGCTGGAAGACGGAGGGGGGAGAGCTTCTGGAAACGGGGCGCATGCGGCAAGGAGTCAATGCGCGATTGAGAGCCAACGTGCGACTGCTGGGCAGCAAACGGTTCTCGCTCTCGTTCAACCCGTTCTATAATTTCAGTACGCGAAGCTTGAAGGCGGATGCCGACGGACAGCAGTTGCAATTGCCCATCCCCAGTGCGCACCATCACTATGGTGGCGGATTCACCGGCACCTACAATACGCAGTGGTTGGGCAAGCCGTTTACGTTGATGGCTATGATTATGGGTAACTTCTCGCAATACGGCTACGAGAACTTCTCGGCTATGGGCGGAGCCGTGTTCACCATCACGCGCAGCCGCACGACCTATTTGGCCCTGGGCGGTCTGCTGCTATTAGGCACCTCAGTGAAGTGGCCGCTCTATCCGTTGATTATCTACAACCACCGCTTCGACGACCGCTGGAGCATCAGCTGTCTGGAGACCAACAACTATCTCTACTATCAGGCCTCGCCAAAGCTGCGCTATGCCCTGGGCATGGAGATTGTGACAGACAAGATATACCTGCGCCCCGACCGCAAAGACCTGCCGAGGAAAGCCGAGATTAGCGAGCTGTCAGAGCGCTTCGGTATCTTTGCCGACCTGCAGGCTGCCCAGGGTCTGTCGCTGAATTTCGGTGTGGGCGTCACCGTACCATTTTATAGTCGCCTGCGCGAGAGTGGATACAACAAGACATACATGCGCATGTATGACCACGTGAAGCCTTTTGTGAAGCTCCAATTGAAATACAGCATCCTGTCACGCTAAGCCGCGCTGAATTCACTATAGCTGATTTTTTGTTGACTATTATTTGGAAGTATCAAATAAATGTTGTATCTTTGCAGGGTATTAGGAGATATTCATTACTAAATAAAAAACAAGCAACTATGAACAACAGTACGAAACAACATTTGATGCGAGTAGCCAGTGTGATGCTGCTCAGCCTGTTTGTGGCTACCACCATATGGTCGCAGTCGGCCACGATGGTCAATAGTGTGAATACCGCTACTGCAGTGCAGTCTGCCGCCATGTCCGATGATGACGGCATGAGCAGTGCAGACCTGATGAAGGGCTATATCCAGCAGTGCTTCGACGAGCAGCTTCCTGCCTATCAGAAGCCGCAGCGCCGCGCTGCTGTTGCACAGTTGTCGGGCAACGACCTGAGGGCTTACAACTATTTGAAAGAAGTGGTGAAGAAGATTGCAGCCGGAGAGGTGGAAAGCACGCAGTTTGAGATACCGCTCGACCAGATCAACGAGGGCTCTGTGGAATATACCGCTGCCGATTTGGGCATCTCGGCCATTAAAGTTGGCGGCACGTTGTCGGAAGAAGCGAAGCAGAAGGCTATGGCCAAGGCCGGATTCGACATCACTGCCGTCAACAGGGCACTGGTGGCAGACATGCCTTACGAGCTGTACTGGTATGACAAGACAGAGGGTTGTAGTGGCCAGTATGGATTCTCATATAACTCGTCGACGGTGACGGTTACCACACTACTGTTCACGATGAACATTGCTCAGGAGTATGCTGTGCAGGAGGGAGGCAATTATTATCCCATGCGCTTCAATACGAGTCTGGTGACATCGGTGAATGCTGCCGTGAAGAACGCCCAGACGGTGGCCGACGGTGCTACGGGCACACTGCTCCAACGCCTGCAATACTTCAAGGACAAGATATGCGAGATGGTGGACTACAACCAGTCGGCAGTTGACTACAAGTGGCCATATGGTAACCCCTGGCAACTGGTATGGGTGTTCGATGGCGATGCCTCGACGAAGGTGGTCTGTGAGGGATACTCCAAGGCCTTCAAGTATCTTTGCGACTTGAGCAAATTCTCGAATGCCGAGTGCCTGATAGCCACAGGCGACATGAATGGCGGTACGGGTGCCGGCGGCCACATGTGGAATGTGATGAAGATGGACGACGGCAAGAGCTATATGGTGGATGTGACCAACTGCGACGACGGTACGGTGGGTGCGCCCAACCATCTGTTCATGGCCTTCGGACCTGCTGGCAGCTATACCCAAGGCTATACCTTCACTGCCAATGGCCATGATATCAGCTATATATACGACGATGTGACAAAGGATAATTTCACTGAGCCGGAGCTGACTATCTCGGCTACTAAGTATGAGGATTCAGGAGCGACTCCTACACCTGCGAAGTATAGCCTGACTTTCATGGTAGGCGATAAGGAGTATGCCGCTGCAGAATATGAGGAAGGAGCAACCATAGCGAAGCCCGAGAAAGACCCCGAGAAGGAAGGCTACACTTTCAAGGGCTGGAAGGATTTGCCCGAGACGATGCCTGCCAATGACCTGACGGTATCGGCTGTCTTCGAGGTGAATAAATATAAGGTAATATATAAGGTGGACGGTGAGGAATACCAGACGGTAGAGGTTGAATACGGTGCCAAGATTACGCTGATTGCTGCTCCTACAAAGGAAGGCTACACCTTCTCAGGATGGAGTGAGGCTCCAGAGACCATGCCTGCAAAAGACGTGACCATTACGGGAACGTTTACCAAGAACGCCGAACCCGAGCCAGAGCCGGAGCCTGAACCCGTTGATATCATTGCAGACGGAATAGTCTTTACGTTGAATACAGACAATACAGCGGTATTGAAGTCGATGCCGGATGCTGCAGGAAAAATAGTCATTTCCTCCACCATCAATTATGATGGTAAAGAATATAATATTACCGTGATTGGCGAAGGTGCACTGAAGGACAATACGAGCATTACCGAGGTGACCGTGCCCAACGGCATTGAGAAGATAGAGGCAAGAGCCTTCATGGGATGCAGTAATCTGAATAAGATAGATCTTGGCAACTGCAGATTTATAGGTCCGCAGGCAATGTCAAGTATCTGTATCCCGTCTGTCCTGAATGTCAACCATCGCGTAGAAGGCGAAGGACTGAAGGTGTACTGCCGTGCTGCCAGTGTTCCCGAGATAGCATCTGACGCCTTTGAGGGAACGACGCTCAGCAACGCCACGCTCATCGTGAAGGACGGACTGGCAGATAGCTACCGCGCAGCAGCCGTATGGAAAGACTTCGGCACCATCCTGAGCGAGACAGAGGCCTCGGGTATCGGTATCATCCTGCAGGATGCTGCCGACGGGCAGTTCTACTCAGTCAGCGGCATCGCCAGCGACAAGGCTTATAAGGGCTTGAACATTATCCGTACCACAGACGGACGGACCAAGAAAGTGATAGTAAAATAATAATATGGTAAAGAGAAGATGGCGCTGCAAGCCGGGTGAACAGCCCACGGAGCTGGACAAGCGCATCATGTATTTAGAGAACAAGGGGGTGTTGGTGCCTACACGTGAGCTGATCAAGACCCCAGAGCAAATAGAAGGCATCCGCAAGGCCGGTGTGGTGAACACCGGTGTGCTGGATGCAGTGGGAAAAGCTATTCATGCAGGAATGTCGACACTGGAGATAGACCAGATATGTCGCGACTACTGTGCCCAGCACGGAGCCATCCCTGCGTGTTTGAACTACGGTGGTGACGACGAGACACCACCGTTCCCTATGTCAGTATGTACAAGCATCAACGAGGTGGTGTGTCATGGTGTTCCCAAAGCTGATGATATTCTGGAGGAGGGTGACATCATCAATGTTGACTTCACCACCATCCTGGACGGCTACTATGCCGATGCCTCGCGTATGTTCATCATCGGCAAGACGACGCCCGAGAAGGAGCAGCTGGTGCGTGTCACCAAGGAATGCCTGGAGATAGGCATGGAGGCCGCCAAGCCTTGGGGATTCGTCAACGATATCGGAAAGGCTATCGAGAAGCACGCACGGAAGTATCACTACGGAGTGGTGCGCGACCTGTGCGGACATGGGGTAGGGTGCGACTTCCATGAGGAGCCCGAGGTGTGCCACTTTGCCCAGCGTGGCAACGGCATGCTGTTAGTGCCTGGAATGGTATTCACCATCGAGCCTATGATCAACATGGGCACCTGGAAAGTGTTCATCGATGCCGACGACCCATACGGCTGGGAGGTCATCACCGAAGACGAACTGCCCTCGGCACAGTGGGAGCACACGCTGCTGATGACGGAGCATGGAGTGGAAATACTGACTTACTGATTGTCTATGGAAGATATATATATATTAGGTATAGAGAGTTCGTGCGACGACACGTCGGCAGCCGTGCTGAAAAATGAGCAGCTGCTCTCGAACGTGACAGCCTCGCAAGCCGTACACGAGTCGTATGGCGGTGTGGTGCCTGAGCTGGCATCGCGTGCCCACCAGCAGAACGTGGTGCCTGTGGTACACGAGGCCCTGAAGCGGGCAGGCATACAGAAAGAACAGCTGTCGGCAGTGGCTTTCACCCGTGGTCCTGGCCTGATGGGATCGCTGTTGGTAGGTGTCAACTTTGCCAAGGGCTTTGCCCGTTCGTTAGGCATCCCCTTGATAGACGTCAACCATCTGCAGGGACACGTGATGGCGCACTTCATCAGGGAGAGAGTAGAGAATGATGGTGGGCAGTCGGAAGCCAGTGACCACATTCCACCGTTGCCGTTTATCTGCCTGTTAGTGTCGGGCGGCAACTCGCAAATCGTGCTGGTGCGTGCCTACAACGATATGGAAGTGTTGGGACAGACCATTGACGACGCTGCCGGTGAGGCCATCGACAAATGCTCGAAGGTGATGGGCTTGGGCTATCCTGGCGGACCCATTATCGACCGTCTGGCACGGCAGGGTAACCCTAGTGCCTACCAGTTTGCCGAACCGCATATACCAGGACTGGACTACAGCTTCTCAGGGTTGAAGACATCATTTCTTTATAATCTGCGTAAATGGACAGAGGATGATCCAGACTTCGTGGAGCACCATAAGGAGGATATCGCAGCCTCGCTGGAGTGGACCATCGTGGACATCCTGATGAAGAAGCTGAAGCTGGCAGTGAAGCAGACGGGTATCAAGCATGTGGCAGTAGCGGGCGGTGTGAGTGCCAACAACGGATTGCGCAATGCCTTCCATGACTACGCCAAGCGTTATGGCTGGACGGTGTATATACCCAAGTTCAGCTACACCACCGACAATGCAGCCATGATAGGCATCGTGGGCTATTACAAGTACCTGGACAAGCAGTTCTGTGCTATCGATGCGCCAGCCTTTTCGAAAGTGACGTTTAAATAAGTTCGAAATATCGAGTTATCGTAATCACGAAATAATTAACACTATGGATTTTGAAAGCAAGATTATCAGCAGAGAGATCAGTCAGCTGTTGTGGGAAATGGACAAGACCCTTTCGACGGCAGAAAGTTGTACGGGAGGACGCATCGCGGAGGCTATCATAGCCGTTCCTGGTGCATCGAAATACTATAAGGGAAGCATTATATCGTATGTCGATGAGGTGAAGATGTCACTCTTAGGCGTTGATGCCGATGTGCTGGCAGAGAAAACAGCCGTCAGCGAGGAGGTGGCCTGCCAGATGGTGGTGGGAGCCTGTAAGGCGCTGAAGACCGACTATGCCATCTCTGCGACGGGTATTGCCGGTCCTGGTGGCGGTACGAAGGAGCATCCGGTGGGCACCATCTGGCTGGCTTGTGGCACTTGTGAGCGACAAGTGACCATGAAGGTCGAGGAAGATCATGGCAGAGACATCAATCTGGCTATCGCAACCAACCATGCTATGCAGTTGTTTCTCGATTTTCTGAAGACAGAACCCCAACCGGCCGAGTTGGAAGGTTAAAAATTCTTAATAGTTGGGAATTTCTCATTTTTCATTTCTCATTTCTCATTAAAAATGTGTACCTTTGCACCCTGTTTGGAATAAGTTATAATTTAGGAACACAAAAAAAGTAGATAGAGATGTCGAAAGTTTGTCAGATTACGGGAAAAAAGGCACAGATTGGTAACAATGTGTCTCACTCTAAGCACCGCACTAAGCGTAGCTTTGATGTTAACCTGTTCAGCAAGAAGTTCTACTATGTAGAGGAGGCTTGTTGGATTCAGTTGAAGATCAGCGCCGCTGGTCTGCGTATGATTAACAAGGTAGGTCTGGACGCTGCCCTGAAGCAGGCTGTTGCCAAGGGTTATGTCGACTGGAAGGATATTAAAGTAATAGGAGACTAACAATTATGGCAGGTAAGAAAGCAAAGGGTAACCGCGTTCAGGTAATCCTGGAGTGCACCGAGATGAAAGAGAGTGGTCTGCCTGGAACAAGCCGTTACATCACGACGAAGAACCGCAAGAACACTCCTGAGAGAATGGAACTGAAGAAGTATAACCCCATCCTGAAGCGCATGACTGTGCACAAGGAGATTAAATAATCTGTATTAGAGCATGGCAAAGAAAACCGTTGCAACCCTCCACGAAGGCTCAAAGGATGGTCGCGCCTATACAAAGGTTATCAAGATGGTGAAGAGCCCCAAGACGGGTGCTTACGTCTTTGATGAGCAGATGGTTCCTAACGAGGCCGTTAAGGACTTCTTCAAGAACTAATATTCAAAAAAACTAAATAGAAAAAGCTGAAATCCGATGTGGTTTCAGCTTTTTTTTGTACTTTTGCAAGGTAAAAGTGAAATTATGGGAATATTTGGATTTTTCAACAGAGAGAAGAAACAAACGCTGGACAAGGGTTTGGAGAAGACCAAGAGCAGTGTTTTTGACAAGTTGGCGCGTGCTGTAGCAGGCAAGTCAAAGGTTGACGACGATGTGCTCGACAATCTGGAAGAGGTGTTGATTACCTCGGATGTGGGTGTCGAAACCACCTTGAAGGTGATTGAGCGCATAGAGGCTCGTGTAGCTCGCGATAAATATGTCTCCACCAGCGAGCTGAATGCCATTCTGCGTGACGAGATTGCCTCGCTGTTGGCTGAAAACAACTCTGACGACAATGACAACTGGGATCTCCCCAGTGATCACAAGCCCTATGTGATTCTCGTCGTGGGAGTCAATGGCGTAGGGAAGACCACTACTATCGGGAAGTTGGCATGGCAGTTCAAGCAGGCAGGCAAGAAGGTCTATCTGGGCGCTGCCGACACCTTCCGTGCTGCTGCCGTTGAGCAGCTCTGTATCTGGGGCGAGCGCGTGGGTGTTCCTGTTATCAAGCAGCAGATGGGTTCCGATCCGGCTTCTGTGGCTTTCGATACCTTGCAGAGCGCGAAGGCTAACGGTGCCGACGTGGTGCTGATTGATACGGCAGGCCGACTGCACAACAAGGTTGGCCTGATGAACGAGCTGAAGAAGATAAAGGATGTGATGAAGAAGGTGATGCCGGAGGCTCCCGATGAGGTGATGCTGGTGCTGGATGGCTCTACCGGACAGAACGCCTTTGAGCAGGCCAAGCAATTCTCGGCTGTTACGCAGATCACTTCGCTGGCCATCACCAAACTCGACGGCACAGCAAAAGGTGGTGTCGTCATTGGTATCAGCGACCAACTGAAGGTGCCTGTGAAATATATCGGTCTTGGCGAAGGAATGAAAGACCTGCAGCTATTCGACCGCAAGGAATTTGTCGACTCGCTGTTTAAATAGTCGTGGGGTAGGATAAAAACAGAAAAGGTATTGAAGACAATAGACTTTATATCACTCGGATGCTCTAAGAATCTCGTTGACAGTGAGACTCTGATGGGACTGATGGAGGCCAATGGCTTTCGTTGTACACACGATAGCGACGACCCTCAGGGCGAAATTGTGGTAGTGAACACTTGCGGATTCATCAACGATGCCAAGGAGGAGAGCATCAACACCATCTTGGAGTTTGCCCAGGCAAAGACTGAAGGACGCATCGAACGTCTCTACGTCATGGGCTGTCTGTCGGAACGCTACCTGGCCGACTTGGAAAAGGAGATTCCAGAGGTAGACGGATGGTATGGGAAATTCAACTACAAGCAGCTGTTGAACGACCTGAAAACCTCGGAGCATACAGTAGGCAGTATCACCCGTAAGCTTACCACTCCCAGCCACTATGCCTATCTGAAGATATCGGAAGGCTGCGACCGCCACTGTGCCTATTGTGCCATTCCGCTGATAACCGGTCGGCACCAGAGCCGTCCGATGCAGGAGATACTCGACGAGGTGCGCTGGTTGGTGGGACAGGGCGTGAAGGAATTTCAGGTGATAGCCCAAGAACTGACATATTACGGCGTCGATATGGATGGGAAACAGCATATTGCCGAACTCATAGAGCAGATGGCCGATATCGAGGGTGTCGAGTGGATTCGGTTGCACTATGCCTATCCTACTCATTTCCCATGGGACCTGCTTAGGGTGATGAGAGAAAGGAAGAATGTATGCAACTATCTCGACATAGCCTTGCAGCATATCAGCGACCACATGCTGAGCCGTATGCAGCGCCATGTGACCAGCGAAGAAACCTACGAACTGATACGCCGTATACGCAGGGAGGTTCCTGGCATCCATCTGCGCACCACCCTGATGGTAGGGTTCCCAGGAGAGACAGAAGAGGACTTCAAGGAGCTAATCGCCTTTACCAAATGGGCTCGTTTTGAGCGAATGGGAGCCTTCGCCTATAGTGAAGAAGACGGCACCTATTCAGCCAAGCACTATGTGGACGATGTTCCAGAAGAGGTGAAGCAGGCCCGACTGGACAAGCTGATGCGTATCCAACAGAACATCTCAGCAGAGATAGAAGCTGAAAAAATAGGGCAGACGCTGCGTGTCATCATTGACTGTGAGGAGGGCGACTGGTATGTGGCCCGTACGGAGTTCTGCTCGCCAGAGGTAGACCCGGAGGTGCTTATTCCGATAGAGGAACAGCTGACCATCGGAGCTTTCTATGATGTTCGCATTACAGATGCAGAGGAGTTTGATTTATACGCTACAACGAGATATGAATAACAAGGAATTTATAATCGCACTGGCAGAGCGTACAGGCTACAGTCTGAAAGATACGCAAAAACTGGTAGACAACATCATCAATGCGATGGGTGATGCCTTCCAGGAGGACAATGCTGTACTGGTGCCCAATTTTGGTACTTTCGAAGCCAAAAAGAAGATGGAGCGCATCATCGTCAATCCTGCTACAGGACAGCGTATGCTTGTTCCTCCCAAGTTGGTGTTGAGCTTCAAGCCCAATCAGGCGTGGAAAGACAAATTGAAAGGAGGGCAATAGGTGATGGAAAAGTTGACGATTCAAGAGATAGCAGCTGTTCTCACAGAGAAGAATGGCTTCTCAAAGCGTGATGCCAATAACTTTGTTTCCGCCTTGTTCGCTTTGATTCAAGAGGGGCTTGAGACCGACCAGCAGGTAAAGGTGAAAGGCCTTGGTACCTTTAAGCTCATCGACGTAGAGGCCAGAGAGAGTATCAGTGTGCGAACAGGTGAGCGTGTCACCATCAGTGGTCATGCCAAAGTGTCGTTCACTCCCGACGCGATGATGAAAGAATTGGTCAATAAACCTTTCTCACAGTTTGAGACAGTGGTACTCAACGACGGGGTAGAGTTTGACGATATAAAGGATGAGGAGGAGGAAGACAACCTGCCCAATCGTCAGGACGACGATATGCCTAACGAAGAACCAGTAGTAGCAGAGAACGTTACCTACGAAACGCATACAGGGCCTTTTGTGCAGTATGTATCAGAGGATCCCAAGACAGTCGAGAAAGAGTCCACGATGCCTCCAGTACAGCCTATGACTGAGGTCGCCGAGGAAGAGTCTCAGCCAGAAACAATAGAAGAAAGCCCCATCCCTCAGTATCCACCGATGGAACAAGTTGTAGACAAGGAAGACGTTCAAGCCGATGAAGAGTCTTCCGTTGACGAAGAAGGCGAGTCAAGACCCTGGGGACGATGGATTCTTTGCACTCTTGGAGTGTTGGCACTGATGGCAATATCTGCTGGGGGCGGCTATTATTACGGTCAGCAGCATGCTCCGATGTTGGCAGTGATGCCCGATACGGTAGTCGTCCACGATACGATTGCTGTAGCACCATTGGATACGGTCAATACTGTAGCTGAGAGTGAGCAGCCAGATGTGGAACCTGCCAAGTTGAAACCAGAAGAAAAGGCTGTTGCGGTTGCTCCCATCGTTGCTGTGAGCAAGGAGAAAACAGAGACAGAAACGTCATCCGTCGACCCATATGCTGCCAAAGACGAGCGAGTGCGCTTAGGTGCATACCGCATCGTAGGACTCAACTACGAAGTGAAGGTGCAAGCAGGACAGACTTTCTATAGCATTTGTCGCGCCCATTTGGGACCCGACATGGAGTGTTATATAGAGGTGTTCAACGACTTGCCCAGGAATCCTAAGCTCAAGGAAGGTCAGACTTTAAAGATTCCGAAGCTTCAACTCAAAAAGCGGAAAAAACAATAAAAAAAGTGATACCATAAAAGTTTCCTAAAATATAAGTTTTGGGAAACTTTTTTAATATTATTTAGTTATGAAAATGCACGATATAAGCAAGGAATTGACTACTTTTGCACCTTGAATATAGAAAATAATAAAAATAACGATAAAATTATGGCAGAAGCTATTGACATTCGCGAATTAAATATTCGGATAGAACAACAAAGTGGATTCGTGACCAATCTCGTGACAGGCATGGATCAGGTGATAGTAGGACAGAAGCATTTGGTAGACTCGTTACTGATTGGTCTGCTGAGTGATGGAAATATCTTGTTAGAGGGTGTGCCGGGTCTGGCTAAGACGCTAGCTATCAAGACGCTGGCCCAGCTGATTGATGCCACTTACAGCCGTATACAGTTTACGCCCGACCTGCTGCCTGCAGACGTGACAGGTACAATGATATATTCGCAGAAAGAGGAAAAATTCCAAGTGAAGCGCGGTCCGGTGTTTGCCAACTTCGTACTGGCAGATGAAATCAACCGTGCCCCAGCCAAAGTGCAGAGTGCCTTGCTGGAGGCAATGCAGGAGAAACAGGTGACTATTGGCAGCGATACCTTCGACTTGCCTAATCCCTTCCTTGTGATGGCTACACAGAACCCTATTGAGCAGGAGGGTACTTATCCGTTGCCCGAGGCTCAGATGGACCGTTTTATGCTGAAGGTGGTGATTGGATATCCTACCATTGACGAAGAGAAGAAGATTATCCGTGAGAACATCGGTGGCGGTCTGCCCAAAGTGACACCCGTGACAACTGCCGACGAGATTGTCAAGGCTCGTTCAGTAGTTCGCGAGGTGTATCTGGACGAGAAGATAGAGCAGTATATTGCAGATATTGTATTTGCTACCCGCTATCCTGACCGCTATGGACTGAAAGACATGAAGGACATGATATCCTTTGGTGGTTCGCCGCGTGCCTCTATCAATCTGGCCAAGGCAGCCCGCGCCTATGCTTTCATCAAGCGTCGTGGCTATGTGGTGCCTGAGGATGTGCGTGCTGTGGCTCATGATGTGTTGCGCCATCGTATAGGTCTGACTTATGAGGCAGAAGCGTCCAACGTGACCAGTGAGGAAATCGTCTCCAAAATTATCAACAAGGTGGAGGTTCCCTGATAGTTTTCATGCATAATGCATAATGCGTAATTGATGGAAACATCTGAAATCATAAAGAAAGTTCGGAAGATAGAGATCAAGGCCCGTGGTCTGAGCTCGAATGTCTTCGCAGGGCAATATCATTCTGCTTTTAAGGGTAGGGGAATGGCCTTCAGCGAGGTGCGTGAGTATCAGTATGGTGATGATGTGCGCGACATTGACTGGAATGTGACAGCACGCTTCCATCGCCCTTATGTCAAGGTGTTTGAAGAAGAGCGCGAACTGACAGTAATGCTCTTGATAGATGTCAGCGGTTCGTTGGACTTCGGCACTCAGCGTCAGATGAAGCGTGACATGGTGACGGAAATTGCAGCCACGATTGCCTTTTCGGCTATCCAGAACAACGATAAGATTGGTGTGGTGTTCTTCTCAGACCGCATTGAGAAGTATATACCACCCAAGAAAGGACGTAAGCATATCCTCTATATTATCCGCGAGTTGCTCGACTTTCAGCCTGTGTCGAAACGTACGAATGTGAAGCAGGCTCTGGAGTTTCTGACCAGTGTGTCGAAACGTCGCTGTACGGCTTTTGTGCTGAGCGATTTCTACGACCGCCAGGACTTCTTGCAACCTCTGCAGATAGCCAACCGGAAACATGATGTAGTGGCATTGCAGGTGTATGATATCCGTGCCCGCGTACTGCCTGATGTCGGACTAATGCGTGTTGTCGATGCTGAGACTGGCTACGAACAATATATCGATACATCGAGCAAACGACTCCGTCAGGCTCACGAGAAGTATTGGAATAACACTCAAAAACACTTGCGCGAGACGATGAACAAGAGTAATGTCGACTTGGTGAGTATTGCAACCAATGAGGACTATGTAAAGGCATTGCTGATGCTGTTTAAACAACGAAGCTGATGAGGAGAATATCAACGATAATCATATTGATGGCGCATGCACTGCTGGGTATTGCTCAGTCGAGTGTTGATGCCAAGATAGACCCTATAGAAATGCTGATTGGTGAGCAGGCTACGGTAACGCTGACTGTTCAGGGACAGGAGGGTGCAAAGATAGAATGGCCCCAGTTGAAGCCTCGACAATTGCTGGTGCCAGGTGTAGAGGTGCTGAATGCGCAGCGCTCTGCAGACAACTCCTTTGTCATCACCCTCACCTCGTTTGATGGTAATCTCTATCATCTGCCAGCCTTCAAGGTGAAGGTAAACGGTAAGCAACTGAAGACAGCCGACTTGGCCCTTAAGGTGGTAGAGATGGAGGTGGACACCACCCAACTGAATAAATTCTTCCCTCCGAAGGATGTTCAGGACAACCCCTTTCAATGGAGCGACTGGAGCGTATCGTTCTGGCTTAGCGTGCTGCTGCTAATCCTGATAGCGCTGGCTTACTATCTGTATCTCAGACTGCGTGACAATAAACCGGTCATTGCCCATATCAAGATAGTGAAGCGGCTGCTGCCCCACCAGAAGGCTATGAAGGAAATAGAGCAGATCAAGGCCGATAAAATGGTAACCTCGGAGAATGCAAAAGAGTACTATACTAAGCTCACCGATACGCTTCGTAAGTATATCGAAGAGCGTTATGGATTCTCAGCAATGGAGATGACCAGTTCTGAGATTATCAGCAGATTGACCGATACTGGCGACCAACAAGGCTTGGACGAGTTGCGCCAGCTGTTTATGACAGCCGACCTGGTGAAGTTTGCCAAATACTCGACGATGATTAACGAGAATGATGCCAATCTGGTTAGTGCCATTGACTTCATCAATCAGACCAAGCAGGAGAACCAACCTACCGAGGAGGTTCAGAAACCACAGCTCTCAGAAGCCGACCAGCGCTCACAGAAAGAACGTCGGATGTTGAAGTCTGTCATTGGGGGTGTCGCCCTTGTTGCTGTAGCCCTATTCTGCTATATCGTCTGGAGTGTATGGCAGCTACTGGTATAAAAGAAAAAAAGAGAAAAAATGGAATTTGCCAATAAAGAATATCTGTTGCTGCTCCTGTTGCTGATACCCTATCTGATATGGTATCTGCTGTATAGGAAGAAAAGCGAGCCTACTATGCGGATGAGCGATACGCATGCCTATCGCTATGCTCCCCGTTCATGGAAAGTAACCCTGATGCCTCTGCAGCCTTTGCTCCGTATAGCAGTCTTTGTGCTGGTTGTGCTGGTGCTGGCTCGTCCTCAGACACAGAACTCTTGGAAGAACCAATCGGTAGAAGGTATTGATATTATGCTTGCTATGGACGTTTCGACCTCCATGCTGGCAGAGGATCTGAAGCCTAACCGAATAGAGGCTGCCAAGCAAGTGGCCGCAGAATTCATCGTTGGGCGACCCAACGATAATATTGGACTGTCTATCTTTGCAGGCGAGGCTTTTACCCAATGTCCGATGACTACCGATCATGCTTCACTGCTCAATCTGTTGCAGGGTGTCAGGACAGATATCGCAGCCCGTGGACTCATAGAAGACGGAACGGCAATCGGTATGGGACTCGCCAATGCCGTGTCACGCTTGAAAGACTCGAAGGCAAAGAGCCGTGTAGTCATCTTGCTGACTGACGGCTCCAACAATCGTGGTGACCTGTCACCTATGACGGCAGCAGAGATAGCCAAGAGCCTGGGCATACGTGTCTATACTGTTGGCGTTGGTACCAACAAGGTAGCGCCTTATCCTATGCAGGTGGGAGGGGGCGTACAGTATGTCAACATACCTGTGGAGATAGATACCAAGACACTGAACGATATTGCTCAGGCTACGGAGGGTGACTTCTATCGTGCCACTAATAATCGAGAGTTGCAGAATATCTACAAGGAAATTGACAAGCTGGAGAAATCGAAACTGAATGTCAAGAAGTTCAGCAAGCGCTATGAGGCCTATCAGCCATTCGCACTCGCAGCAGCCCTGCTCTTGTTGCTCGAAGTACTGTTGCGCATCACCATCTTCCGTCGCTTGCCATAAAATCATAAATAGTAAATAAAAAGTAAATCGTAAATAACATAGATGTTTAGATTTGAAGACCCCATATATCTATATCTGCTAACAGTAATACCTTTGCTGTTTATTATCCGCTGGCTGATGTTGCGCCAGCAGAAACGGCGTCTCCGTAAGTTTGGAGATCCGGATTTGGTGCGTCAGCTGATGCCCGACGTGTCGCGTTTCCGTCCAGCAGTCAAGTTCTGGCTGTTGTCAGGTGCCTTAGCATTGCTTATCATCATGCTGGCACGTCCACAAATGGGAACGAAGATTAGTCATGAAAAACGTACTGGTATTGAAACCATCATCTGTATGGATGTCAGCAACTCCATGTTGGCAGAGGATGTGGCTCCCAGTCGTCTTGATCGTTCAAAGCTGATGGTGGAGAACTTGGTCGACCATTTTACAAACGACAAGATAGGTCTTATCGTTTTTGCTGGCGACGCTTTTGTACAGTTGCCCATCACGAGCGATTATGTGAGCGCGAAGATGTTTCTCTCAAACATCTCTCCCTCGATGATTGCCACTCAGGGTACCGATATCGCTGCTGCCATCAATATGGCATCGCACAGTTTTACCCAGCAGGAGGGTGTCGGCAAGGCAATCATCGTCATCACGGATGGTGAAGACCATGAAGGTGGGGCGTCAGAGGCTGCAAAAGATGCAAGAGAAAAGGGTATGAACACCTATGTACTGGGTGTAGGCTCTACCAGTGGGGCTCCAATTCCTACAGGTGATGGTGACTACTTGAAAGACAACAGTGGACAGACGGTCATGACAGGTCTGAATGAAGAGATGTGTCGTCAGTTGGCTGATGCTGGCGGTGGCGCATATATTCATGTTGAAAACAACAGCAACGCACAGGACCAGTTGGACCACGAGTTGGACAAGCTGGCAAAGAAAGAGATTTCCAGTACCATCTATAGCGACTATGACGAGCAGTTTCAGGCTGTAGGTATTCTGGTGCTGTTATTGCTCATCCTCGAAGTTTGTTTGCTTGAGATTAAAAACCCCATGCTGAAGAATATCTCCCTGTTCCGTCGTTCCCAGAAGGCAACAGCTGTTGCTGTGCTTCTGTTGCTGGCAGTGGGTGCCCAGGCACAGTCGGATCGTCAGCTGATTCGGCAGGGTAACAAACAGTATCGTCTGGGTAATGCAGCAGAAGCTGAGGTGTCCTATCGGAAGGCGGTAGAGAAGAATCAGCGTAATCCACAGGCCAACTATAATCTGGGTAATGCACTGATGCTACAACGCAAAGACTCACTGGCAATCACTCAACTGGAACAGGCTGCCAAGCTGGAGAGTAATCCTCTACGACGCGCGCAGGCTTACCATAATATAGGCGTTATCTGTCAGCAACGCCAGATGTTCGGTGAGGCTATTGAGGCCTATAAGGAGTCGTTGCGCAACAATCCTACTGACCATCAGACACGCTACAATCTTGCACTTTGCAAGCGCCAGCAGAAGCAGCAACAGCAAAATCAAAATCAGCAGAACAAGGATCAGCAGAATAAAGACCAAAATAAGGATAAACAAGATCAGCAGAAGCAAGACCAACAAAAGAAGGACGAGCAGAAGCAACAGCAAAATCAGCAAGATCGTCAGCAGATGAGTAAAGAGAATGCTGAACAATTGTTGAATGCTGCTATGCAAGAAGAGAAGCAGACCCAGGATCGTATGAAGAAGGCTCAACAACAGCCTCAGAGACGACGCTTAGAGAAAAACTGGTAATGCGGCTTTATAAATGAGGAATGAGAAGTGAGAAATGGAAATGAGAATTGACAAAATGTTTTCCGACGGATATACAACAATAAGAATAAACCGAAGTGTATGGAAGATGAGAATGCTGATGGTATTGCTCATTATTCATTGCTCTTTGCTCATAGCTACTGCGCAGACCCTGACAGGACGTGCTCCTGCACAGGTGGCTGTGGGCGAGCAGTTCCGTCTGTCCTATACAGTGAATACTGACGATGCCAATGGCTTTAGAGCTGGTAATATTCCCGATGCCTTTGATGTGCTCATGGGACCCTCGACGTCCACGCAATCGAGCTTCCAGATGGTCAACGGCCATACCTCCAGTTCGTCGAGCATCACCTATACCTACATTCTCTCTGCTACGAAGAATGGCTCGTTTACCATTCCTGCTGCCCATGTGACCGCAGGGGGAAAGAATATCACATCCAACGAGCTTCATATCAAGGTGAGTGGGCAGGCCCAGCAGGGGGGGAACCGCCAACAGAATCAGCAGAGTAGTACGGGTGAGGTACGTGCTGCTGGTACAGCCATCTCTGGTAGTGATCTGTTCATCAAGGTAACGGCATCTAAACACAAGGTTCGCGAACAGGAACCCATCCTTCTGACGTATAAGGTCTACACCCTCGTGGGATTGACCCAACTGAATGGTAAGATGGCAGACCTGAAGAGTTTCTACACGCGTGAGGTCCCCCTGCCTCAAGAGAAGCAGTTCCATATAGAACAGCTGAACGGTAAGCCTTATCGCACTGTTACTTGGCAACAATATGTGATGTTCCCACAGGCTACTGGAAAACTGGAGGTGCCCAGCATTACCTATGAGGGTATTGTGGTGCAACAGAATCGCAGTGTCGATCCCTTCGAGGCTTTCTTCAATGGAGGTTCAGGATATATTGAGGTGAAGAAGCAGATTAAGGCTCCTGGTATCACGATCGAAGTAGAACCATTGCCCCAGCGTCCTGCTAACTTCTCTGGTGGCGTGGGGTCGTTTACTATTTCTGCTACGCTCGACAAGACAGAGGTCAAAGCTAATGACCCAGTAAAATTGCAGGTGGTGGTTAGCGGTGTAGGCAACATGAAACTGCTGAAACAGCCCGAGGTGAAATTCCCTAAAGACTTCGATCACTATGATGCAAAGGTGACGGATAAAACCAAACTGACAACCAATGGGTTAGAGGGAAACATTGTCTACGACTTCTTAGCCGTTCCCCGTCATCAGGGTGATTTTGAGATTCCTGCTATTGAATATGTCTATTTTGATACCAAGACGAATCAGTATAAGAATATACGCACAGAGCCATTCCAACTCCATGTGGAGAAGGGTAGTGGAGGCTCGTCAGTAGCCTATACTGGTCAGGAAGACGTGAAGCAGCTTAACCGCGATATCCATTACATTAAGACAGGTTCTACCCGTCAGCATGCTGTGGACGAATTTTTCTTTGGTTCGACAGAATATTGGGTTATGCTGGCGGTATTGTTTTTCGGCTTTATCTCGCTATTTGTCATCTTCCGTCAGCGTGCCATCGAGCGTGCTGATGTGGTGAAGCAACGTGCAGGAAAGGCTAATAAGGTGGCCACCAAGCGCTTGAAGAAAGCTGCCAAGTTGATGGCTCAGGACAAGCAGGGCGAATTCTATGATGAAGTACTACGAGCCCTTTGGGGCTATGTCGGTGACAAGCTCTCGATGCCTGTTGAGCAACTATCGCGCGAGAATATCAGCCAGCAGTTGCATGCTCACCATGTGTCTGACGAGACCATCCAGCAGTTCCTTGGCGCTTTGGATGAGTGTGAGTATGCCCGCTATGCCCCAGGTGATGCAAAAGGAAATATGAATAAGGTTTACGATATGGCCATGAGTGCGATTACCCAGATTGCTTCAACGATGAAGAAAGGACGGCGTCCCCAAGCATCCGTAGTGTGGTTGTTGATGTTGATGCTTCCGCTTTCTGCAAGTGCTGTCACCAAGGAGCAAGCTGACAGTGCCTATGCTCATGAGCATTACCAGCAGGCAGCCCAACTGTATGAAAGTCTGTTGAAGCAAGGCGTTTCTGCCGACCTCTATTATAATTTGGGCAATTGTTACTATCGCATGGACAATATGACTCAGGCAGTGCTTGCCTACGAGCGCGCCTTGCTATTGTCGCCTGGTGACAGGGATATCCGTTTCAATCTGCAGATGGCACGTTCGAAGACCATCGATAAGATTACCCCTGAATCCGAAATGTTCTTCATCACATGGTATCGTCAGCTGGTGTCGCTGCAGAGTGTCGATGCTTGGGCCCGACTGGCGCTTATCGCTCTTGCCATTGCTATTGTGCTGGCATTGGCCTACCTGTTTGCAGAACGCATCTGGTTGCGAAAGGTGGGATTCTTCGGTGCCTTGTTCTTGCTGTTAGTGTTCGGGCTAAGCAATGTCTTTGCATGGCAACAGAAGCGGGGCCTCGACCATCGTACGGGAGCCATCGTCATCTCATCAGCGGTCACCATCAAGAGTACCCCTTCAAAGAATGGTACCGACTTGTTTATCCTGCATGAAGGTTCTCGTGTCACCATTACTGACGACTCCATGAAGGGATGGCGTGAGATTCGTGTGGCTGATGGTAAGCAGGGATGGCTGGAGGCTAAAGATATTGAGATTATTTGAGAAGGAAAATGACGTGTTTTATCAATAATTAAGCATAGATTATGGAAGAACTGATACAATTCGACAAACAGTTGTTGTTGATGGTGAACGGAAGTGACTCAACGTTTTTAGACTCTATTATTATGACCCTGACAACGGCTACCACATGGATACCTCTCTATGTGGGGCTGTTATATGTTGTCATCATGGTGAATCGCAATGTCCGCGATGTCCTGCTGATTATTGCAGCTGCTGGTCTGTGTGTAGCGCTGGCTGGTGCTGTTGATGATGAGATAGTGAAGCCGCTTGTAGCAAGATGGCGCCCCACGCACGATCCTGAGATCGGTCATTTGGTAGATGTCGTCGATGGCTATCGTGGAGGCAATTACGGATTTTTCTCTGCTCATGCCGCCAACACTTTCTCTATCGCTGTCTTCTTCTCCCTGCTTATGCGCCAGCGACTTTTCACTATTTTCATGGTCTGTTGGTCACTCACCAATTGCTATACCCGTCTGTATCTGGGTGTTCACTATCCTGGCGATATCACTGTCGGACTTTTATGGGGTGGACTGGTAGGTTGGAGTGTCTATCGCTTCTTCTATTGCCGTTTCGCTATTCCTGCCAACTATCCTTTGCGTCAGTGCTATGTTCCGATGGCTGTGCTACTGCTAACGCTCTGTTATGCTATTGTCCGTGCTTCAGCATCTTAGTTTTTGACGTATAATCAGCAGGCGTTCAGAAAGGGGAAGCGAGGCATAATATTTCCACTCTGAGCAACCCTCAGGGTGTTGGGGCAAATAATGAGAATCATACATGTGAGCATAAGCCTCCATCTCGAAGGGGTTGAGCAAATAGCCCGCATTGCGGAGATGGCGACGGTAACGACAGCCCTGTAGCCAATAAACGAAATATTTCCAATAGAAACAGAGCCATGAGTCGTGAGTGGTTCGAGCCTGATAGAGGTGTATCATCTCGTGAACTTTCATGGAGTCGAAATGGGTGTTCAGGTGGTCTGCTTCCTCCTTGCTATGCGTGATAATATGCCCGAAAAAAGTCAGTCCGTCGTAGCCTTTCCGAATCCAAAAGGGTAGGGCTAAAGCTGGCATATCACTAATGCGGGAAGGGCGTTTCCAATGCATCAGCAACGGGACAATCATCAGCGGGTTGGTAGGCTTCATTCCGATGGCTCCGTATAGAGGTTCACGAAATCGTCCTCCGACAGGATGGGAATGCCCAACTGTTGGGCTTTCTTGTTCTTGCCCGAGGTAGAGGTGACATCGTTGTTAATAAGGTAGGAGGTAGAACCGCTGACCGCTGATGCCACCTTGCCGCCCTGCGACTCGATATATGCCTTGAGTTCGTTGCGGTTCTTATAATGATGAACATCGCCAGTAATGACAAAGGTGAGTCCTTGACAACGGTTGCCTGTAGGGATGGTCTCAGAGGCTTGAATGTTGAGCTTAGTGATAAGATGCTGGTATTGGTCGTAGTTATGAGCATTGCGGAACCAGCGCACAAACTGGGCAGACTTTTCGGGCCCGATACCTGGGATGTGGGCGAAGATTTCCTGCGGATCTGTGGGCAGTGACGGCGCGAACAGGTCGAGCTGGATGGAATCGGAGGAACCGTTTCCTGATGGGTCAGCTGCTGCAGATGGGGACGGTGCTGTAAGGGAGGTCGCCATAGAAACCAGGGTGTCGAGGGGATGGGCAGCAAGCAGACGCTTGCAGACATCCAGTCCGCAGAGTGGAATGCTAAGTGCATAGAGGAGTCGATGCGCCTGTACATCTCGAGAACGGTCAATGCTACGCATGATATTGGAGGCCGATCGCTCTCCGAAGCCTTCCATGAGGGACAGCTCGTGGATATAGTTGCGTAGCTCGTAGAGATCGGCATATTCTGTAACCCATCCCAGATTGATAAATTTGGAAAGTGTCTGCTCAGAGATGCCATCGATGTTCATACCCTCCTTGGAGACAAAACGTGCAAACTTCTTGAGCTGTTTGGCAGGACATTCGGCATTGGTGCAGTGCAGCGTCTTGGTTCCGCTGGCCTCGCTTTCACTGACGATAGCAGGAGCGTGGCATACTGGACATTGATTGGGGATGGAGAACGAACCAACAGACTGTGTGACAGCTATGACCTTGGGGATAATCTTGTTGGCTTTAATGACACTAATCTTGGTGCCTGGTCCACCCAAGCCCAAACGTTCGCATTCGCTGATGTTACACAATGAAGCGCGCTTGACGGTAGTTCCTTCGAGCTCTACGGGTTCGAAGATGGCAACAGGTGAGATGGTGGACGCTGCACACGACCACTCTATCTCCCTGAGTGTGGTCTGTGCAGACTCATCCTGCCACTTGAATGCCAAGCCGGCACGAGTGGCATGATGCCCAGTGATGCTGCCTGTCTGGGCATAGACGGTATCGTCGTAGCAGACGACCAGTCCATCGACAGGAAAGGGATTCTCCTTGGTGGTAACCTTGTGGGTGAAGGCAGCGATACACGCTTCCACATTGGCCTGAGAGGGGTTTTCAACATACTGTCGCTCGACAGTGTTGAACCCTTGTTGGTCCAGCCAGTCCATACGCTGCCCCCAGGAAGGAATATCCTCATCCGTATGTACAAGAGTAAACGGAATCCAGCGGATGTGGCGGTCCATGATGTCTTGGGGATCTTTGACACTAAGTGAACCAGATGCCAGGTTGCGTGGATTGGCATAGTCCTCACCGCTTTCTATGAGATAGTGCTCAAAGTCATCGTAAGATATGACCGCTTCGCCACGAATCACTACATGCCGCTTGTCGCTGATCGTTGAGGGAATGCCGCTAATGGCCTTGTGCAGATGGGTGATATTGGTGCCGATGTGCCCGTTACCACGAGTGACGATGCGGCTGAGTTTTCCTCCATCGTAGGTCACGACAAGGGTGAGTCCGTCAAGTTTCCACGAAATCCATATCGGACGCTCTTCGGCCCATTTCACCAACTCGCCAGTCTGCTTGGTCTTGGCCAGCGAGAGGGCTGCGTATTCGTGTTCTTCTTTCTGGCCTGCCAGCTGGTCTTCGCTCACTTTTTGCGTGGGCGAGTCGGGTAGGATTGTTTGGGTCTCAGACTCCAGCTGACGCAGTTCGTCGAATCGCTGGTCCCACTCATAGTCGGTCATTCGTTCCGCATGTCCGTTGTAATAGGCATCAGAAGCGTCGTTCAACTCACGAATGAGTTGCTCCATGCGTAGTATCTTGTCTTCAGGCATATTCTTACTTGTTTTATGGCGCAAAAGTACAAATAAATGGGCGATAAACCAAATTTAGTGCCGAAATATTTGGACGAAGCCAAAATAATCCGTAATTTTGCAGAAATTATCATAAAATGTGAAGACCATGCAGAAGATGTTTTTTGAATTGATACAGGTGTCCTTGGGAGAATTGGATTGTCTGGACCGCGGACCGTCGAATGAGGAATGGGGCGAATTGTATGAATTGTCGCGCCATCACGGACTGACCTCCGAGTGTTATCAGGGAGTGGTTCGGCTGTTTGATTTTGGCCTTCGTGCTCCCCAAGACTTAAGTATCGACTGGATGGCTGAAGCAGAGACAGCTGAAGAACAACCGCTGACTTTGACCTCGGAGGTGTGTAATCCCATACGTAAAATGCTCTTCGAACGTTGGCAGGAGCGAAATGGTAACTCGTTGTATGATAAGGTGGGCAATGAGCGGCGACTGACACCCTCAGCAGCCGTTGTAGGAACTATCGTACAAGCGTTCGAACAATTCAATCATGGCACGCTGACCCTACGTTCGGTAGTAGACTGCTACAAGGCATTGAAACAGGCAGAGAATGGATTGTCTGACTTCCGCGACGGCTCGTCGGTAAAGCAGATGTTGCAGACGTTTGGCCTGTGGCGTTTCTCTCGCGCCATGATGTGGACGGTATCCGTTGTGACGGGTTTGGATGCCAGCAAGCTGGCTTGTCCGCCTGCTGCATCAACGGGCCAATTCCTGTTGCAACAGGTAATGGGAGGAAAATATCCGTTGAAAACCCGTATCAAAAACAAAATCAAGAAATTCTTGCTGTTTTAAGCTTCGAAATAATAAAGGTATAGATGATATCTGTAGAATCACTACACGTAGAGTTTGGTGTCAAGCCATTGTTCACGAATGCCAGTTTTGTGGTGAACGATCGCGATCGGATAGCCCTCGTTGGTAAGAATGGTGCTGGCAAGTCGACGCTGCTCAAAATACTTTGTGGACTGCAACAGCCTACCAGCGGCACAGTCAGTGTACCCAACGACACCACGATTGGCTATCTGCCTCAGGTGATGGTGCTCCAGGACGACACCACCGTTCGTGAAGAAGCACAGAAAGCTTTTGCCGACGTTACCAAGATGAAAGAACGTATCGATGCGCTGAATCGCGAGTTGAGCGAGCGCACCGACTATGAGAGCGAGAGCTATCTGGCACTGATAGAGAAATATACGACGGAACATGAGCGTTACCAGTTGATGGGTGCAGAGGGATGTGAGGCCGAGTTGGAGCGAACGCTTATCGGTCTGGGCTTCAACCGCGATGACTTCAATCGTCCTACCTGTGAGTTCTCTGGTGGCTGGCGAATGCGAATAGAGCTGGCCAAGATATTATTACAGAAACCTGATGTACTGCTGCTTGACGAGCCTACCAACCACTTGGACATTGAGTCAATACAATGGTTGGAACAGTTTCTTGCCCAGTCTTCGAGTGCCGTTGTGCTGGTGAGCCACGATAGGGCTTTTATCAATAATGTATCGAACCGCACGCTGGAAATCAGTTGTGGGCGAATTATTGACTATAAGGTCAAATACAACGAATATGTGGAGCTGCGCAAGGAGCGCAGGGAACAACAACTGAGGGCTTTTGAGAACCAGCAGAAGGAGATGGCAGAGATGCGTCAGTTTATAGAGCGCTTCCGCTATCAGGCCACCAAGGCTGTTCAGGTGCAGCAGAAAATCAAGCAGTTAGAGAAGATGGTGCCTATCGAGGTGGATGAAGTGGACAATTCAGCTATGCACCTGAAGTTTCCTCCCTGTTTGCGCTCAGGCGACTATCCCGTCATCTGCGAGGATGTAAGGAAAGACTATGGTCAGCATACGGTGTTCTCCCATGTCACACTGACCATCAAGCGCGGCGAGAAGGTGGCTTTTGTTGGAAAAAACGGTGAGGGCAAGTCAACGCTCGTGAAGTGTATCATGGGAGAGATTCCCTTTGATGGTAATCTGAAAATAGGACATAACATCCAAATAGGCTACTTTGCCCAAAATCAGGCACAACTGTTAGACGAGTCGTTGACCGTATTCCAGACTATTGATAATGTGGCAAAGGGAGCAGTTCGCCTGCGTATTAACGATATTCTTGGAGCGTTTATGTTTGGCGGAGAGGCTTCCGACAAGAAGGTAAAGGTGCTCAGCGGAGGCGAGCGTAGCCGACTGGCTATGATACGTCTGTTGCTGGAGCCTGTCAACCTGCTGATACTGGACGAGCCGACCAACCATCTGGATATGGCATCAAAAGACGTGCTGAAGGAAGCTATCAAGGCTTTCGATGGTACAGCTATCATCGTGAGCCATGATCGAGAGTTCTTGGACGGACTCGTCACCAAGGTCTATGAGTTTGGAGGAGGTCATGTACGCGAACATCTTGGAGGCATCTATGATTTTTTACAGTCTAAGAATATTTCAACCCTTGACGAGTTGGGCTCGATAGTCCGACGGGAACGAACTCCCAGTCCGACGGGCTCGGACTCCCAGTCCGACGGGCTCGGACTAAAACCAGTCTCCCAGCCGAGTCAGAAGACTGAGAGCTATGCCGCCCATAAGGAACGCCAGAAGCAATTGCGCAAGGCAGAGAAAGCGGTAGAAGATTCGGAGCGTAAGATCAACGATATGGAACAGCGACTGAAAGAGCTGGACAACCTCCTGATGAAACCCGAGAATGCTGCCAATATGGAGTTCGTAACAGAATATACCTCGACCAAGAAAGCCTTGGACGAGGAGGTGGCACGCTGGGAGAAGCTATCGGAAGAATTAGAACAATTATCCAATTAAAGTAAATAAACAATGAAGAAACTATTGACAATCATGGTAACAGCAATGTTGTCCACATCAGCACTTGCACAGCTTCGCTCGGGTATCAGCCTGAACGACCTCGATACGAGTGTGCGTCCTGCTGACGATTTCTATGAGTATGCCTGCGGAGGCTGGATGAAGAATAACCCACTGCCAGCCGCCTACTCCCGTTACGGCAGTTTCGACCGTCTGGCCGAAGACAATAACAAGCGCATCAACGGCATTCTGAAGGAATTGCTGGAGAATAGCTATCCGAATGGCTCTGTAGAGCAGAAGCTGAGCGACTTGTATAAACTGGCAATGGACTCAGCTCGCAGAGAACAAGAAGGACTGACTCCTATATCCCCCCTTATCAGGAGATTGGAGGCTGCTAAGACTAAGGAGCAGTTGTTTGACATTCAGATGGAACTGGCTCCCTACGGCGAACAGGAATTTTTCAATTCCTATATTGGCGCAGACGAGAAAGACGCCACCCAGAACATTCTGAATATCAGTCAGGGCGGTCTGACTCTCGGGCAGAAGGACTACTATGTGGAAAACGATGCGGCTACAGTCAAAATCCGTAAAGCCTACGAGCAGCATGTTATCAAGATGTTTCAGTTGTTCGGCTTCAAGAAGGGTGCTGCTGAAAAGAAGATGAAGAACATCATGAAGGTCGAGACATCACTGGCCCAAGCCTCGAAGTCTCAGACAGAGCTGCGCGACCCGATAGCCAACTATAACAAGATGACTCTCAAGGAGTTTGTCTCGCGTTATCCACATCTGCAGTTAGAGAAACAGTGTAATGCTTCAGGCCTGAAGACTCAGTATATTCAGGAAATTGTTGTAGGACAGCCAGCATTCTTAGATACTGCTGACAAGCTCTTCTCGTCGATGAGTGCCGCTGAGTATCGCGACGTGATGGAGTGGGGTGTCATCAGCGGTGCTGCAGGTTTGCTGAATGATGCTGCTCGCGCAGAGAGCTTCGAATTCTGGGGAAAGGTGGTCTCAGGACGAAAGGAAGATCATCCCTTGTGGCGTCGTGCTACCAGTCAGGTGCAAAGCGTGATGGGTGAAGCCCTTGGGCGTATCTACGTACAGAAGTATTTCCCCGCTTCCTCGAAGGAGCGTATGAAGACATTGGTAGACAATCTGAAGATTGCTCTTGGCGAACGTATTGCTGCTCAGACCTGGATGGACGACTCTACCAAGGTGAACGCGCTGCTGAAGCTTAATTCCTTCTATGTAAAGATAGGCTATCCTGATCGTTGGAAGGATATGTCGAGCCTGAAAATTGATGCGAAAAAGTCTTACTATGAGAATATGATGGAGTGTCACCGTTGGCAGCTGGCCTGGCACATTGACCACACAGCAGGCAAACCCGTTGATCGCGATGACTGGTACATGACTCCTCAGACAGTCAATGCCTATTATAACCCTACGACCAACGAAATCTGTTTCCCTGCTGGTATTCTGCAAGTTCCGTTTTTTGACCCGACGGCAGACGATGCCTTTAACTATGGCGCTATCGGTGTTGTGATTGGTCACGAGATGACGCATGGATTCGACGACTCCGGACGACGCTATGACAAGGATGGAAATATGCATGACTGGTGGACGGAAGAAGATGCAAAGAACTTTACAGAGCGCACAGACAGATACGCAGACTTCTTCTCAAAGATTAAAGTGCTGCCCGACTTGAACGGAAACGGTCGCTTGACGCTGGGCGAGAATCTGGCTGATCATGGCGGCCTGCAGGTTGCCTGGTATGCCTATAAGAATGCCACCAAAAGAAACGCATTGCCCGTAATAGACGGTCTTACAGCAGACCAGCGCTTCTTCCTTGCCTATGCTGGAGTTTGGGCAGCAAATGTAACAGAAGCAGAAATTCGTAATCGTACCAAGAGTGATCCTCACTCGCTGGGCCGTTGGCGTGTCAACGGAGCACTTCCTCATATCGATATGTGGTATGACGCCTTTGGGGTGAAAGAAGGGGATAAGATGTTTATACCGAAGAAAGAAAGACTGTCTTTGTGGTAAAATTATAGCAAAAAAATGAAAAAATGCCGTCGTAAATATAAATTTACGGCGGTTTTTTGTTGTGTTTAAAAATTTTTTGTTATCTTTGCAACAATTATTACTGCAGCAATATGATTAACGACAATAATTCAAACTACGAAAGAACGCAGCGGACTGTGCGTCCTCAGGCTATGCAGAGGGAGCGTTTCCTTCAGGATGAGGACCAGCCCATGCAGATGCAACAGCAGCAGTTGCAGCATCAGGCAGCAGGCAAACCCTGTCCGTATTGCGGTGCCATTAACGATCCTGAAGCTATGTTCTGTGCCCAGTGTGGTCAGCCTATCAGCAAAGCTGCCTGTCCGCATTGTGGAGCCGAGATAGATCCTGATGCAGATTTCTGCGAAGTTTGTCACCATTATATCAAAAAAGACATTTGCTCCTTCTGTGGTGCCCATCTTACGGGCAATGAGGCCTACTGCCCGGAATGTGGCAGTCCGCGTGGCGGACTCGTCTGCCCTACGTGCCACTCGCTGAATGAGTTTGCTTTTTGCAAGAAGTGTGGTACTGCCCTGACAGAAGAGGCTCGCATGCTGGTAAAGGAATTGCAGATGAATCCTGACTATCAGGACTTGGTGGAAATCGTTCAGGACTACTCCAAATTGGAGAATGCCTTACCCTATAATTCTGAGCGCGACATTCTGCGCGAACAGGCCAATATGAAACTGCGTGAGCGCGTGCTGACTTTGCTGGCAAAGGATGAGGGTGTCGAGAATCCTGTGATTCCTAAGCGTGAGTCGAAGCGTATGACCAAAGAGGAGCTGGAAGAGCAGAAGTCTGCCAAAATCAAGATGCTCTCGGCCATCTTGGAAAAGTTGGCAGTCCCTGTGACAGCATCACCTGCCAAGGCTCGCAATTATGCGATGGCCAGCAAGCCTGTCGGTGTGCGCTTGGCATGGGTGTGCAACTATAAGCACGCTATGCATAGCAGTCCTTGTGGCTGTGCCAAGCCCCAGTTAGGAGGCAAGTGGGTAGTTTTAGGAAAAAACAGTACTGACGAAATAAAAGACGATAAATAACGGCAATGGACCAGACCCTAAGAACAATCAAACCAGAAGCCACTGTCAACACGACGATGCGTGTCTCGACAAACCAGCCTGCTGCTGGCGATGCAACCATTCGGCCAAGTGATTCTTCGAAAAAAATATCTGGCGGGGATGTTGAGTTCCTGCTTAAAGGAAGAATCTATCGTAGTGTCAAGTGCCTGAGCGATAATTCTGGCGAAGCTCAAGTATTCCTGGTAGAAGGTGAGGAAGGCGAGCGAGTGCTGAAGATATACTATCCCAACTTCACCATCAAGAAGACCTTGATGCGCATCATCCAGAATATCAATATGGAGATGATCGTCAGGATAGACGACTATGGCAAGACGTACGTTGACGGTAAGAGTCGTGACTATGAACTGATGGAATATTTCCGGGGCAATACCTTGAACGAGTATGACCTTGATGGCGATTTCAACCAGTTCCGCCGTATTGCCTTGCAGGCTGCAGCCGCTTTGGCATATTGCCATAACAACAATATTATCCACAAGGATATAAAACCCGGCAATTTCTTTTTCCGCGACAAGAATCATAAAGAATTAGTGTTGGGAGATTTTGGCATATCCAGCGTGCTGGAATCTGACGAGAAACTACACCGTACCACTCAGGCCCGCACTCCAGTGTACGCTGCACCAGAGATGTATAATGATGTCATCGACGGTGAGGTGGAAATTACGCCTGCGGTTGATTTCTATTCGTTGGGTATCACGCTGATGACCCTCTGGCTGGGCGAGAACCCGCTGAACCAGAACGAGCGCGTGATGATGCGCAAGAAGAATGAGGGCCGACTGCCTCGTATCAACGAGCTGCCCGACAGGGTAAAGATGATCGTTCAGGGACTCACGGCTGTCAATCCCCAGTCACGTTGGGGCTACGACGAAGTGGAGCGCTGGTTCTTGGGTGAGAATGTGAAAATTGACCTGTCGTCGCCTATCCTGAAGTATCGTAGCTTTATTGTCGACCCTGAGCGTAACCTGGTGGCAGATAACGTGCATGAGCTCATCCCACTACTTGTGGACAATGAGCGTCTGGCTATCAACTATCTGTACAATGGGCGCATAGCAGGCTGGTTGGAACAATGTGGCAATGTAAAGCTCAGCTCAGCAGTAAAGGATATCGTTGTCAACCGATACCCGGCTGACCAGAAGGCAGGCTTGATGGCTGCTGTCTATGTGATGGAACCCACCTATCCCTATAAGGATGTCAGGGGTAATCTCTGCGACGATGTCCATAGCGTGGCTATTTCCGTCTTGAGCTATCAGGAGGAGTATGCCATCGTGCTCTCCAATCCCAATGACACCATCTATCTCTATTTGGAGTCGCACACGAAGGCAGACATCAATCGGCTGAGGTCTTATTTCTCTGCAGAGAGTAAGATGGAAAAGCGTGTTGCCATTCTCAAGCTGGCCTACGAGATAGACCCGGAGATACCTTTCCTGGGCAAGTATCCGTCCTCGTCATTGTCAGAGATTGTACGTTCCTTCGGTTATGAAGAATGTACGGACGACGAATGGCTAAGCTTGAGCGACGGGCGACTGCTTTCGTGGATGTATAGCCACGAGGACCGCATGGCCTGTGAAGCCCTGCGTATCATGACCAACGGGAAGAAGCCCACGAAGTCGCTGGGATATAAGGTGCTCTATAATATCGATCGTGAGGTAGCCTTCGACCTGAAGGATGCCGACACCCCCTATAAGGTTGGAGAGGTGTTGCGCGAGGACCTGAAGAAATGGCAGAATTTGAAGGATAGTGAGTACACAGAACGTGTGGCTGACTATAGTGACCCCGAAGGGCGCTTCTTCTATTTTGCCCAGTTGCACGGATGGTTTGAGCAAATCAGCGACGCACGAGCCTGCTTCGACTTGAAAAGCGATGAGAACAAGGAGCGCTTAGGGGCTTACGATTTGCGTACTGCAGCCTATCGTTTCTGTCGCATACTGGGGGTTACGCCTACCTATCTGCTCGACGACGGCACTGAGCTGAAGTCTGGCTCAAACATCGACACGCATCTCTATCGCTCACAGCTGCTTACTGCTATCAGGCAAGGCTCCTTGTGCCAATGGATGTCAGTCTTTTATCATGAAGACCCGACCCAGGAATTCAGTGAGCAATATAGTTACGAGCGCAAACTGGAAGAATGGATTATCAGTCTGGGCGATATAGATCCGAAACAGCCATACTTCAAGCGCTTTGGCACAGCCAAGGAAGAAACGGCGCAGAAGTATAAGGAAGTGCGCATGGGTTATCATCGTGCCAAGGCCAAGGAGGTGCGCTGGCGCTATACTTTCTATGGTCTGTGTGCATTATGGATGGTATTGCTTTTAGTATGTGGCATCTCCGAAACAGGCCGCGACTATATATTCCATCACCCCATGATGACTATCGGATTACCCGTAGGAGGTGTGACTGCCGTCATCGTCGGCCTGCGTGCCTACTTCCGAGGATACGGATTTGTGATGTCCAGCCTGTGGGGACTGTTAGGTCTGCTGTCTTCTTGGATTCCTATCACCATCCTGCGGACAGTCAACGAGGCTTCACCCAGCCTGTTTATTCCTGCTGCCATCATTATTACCTTAATATATATGGCCATCTGTCATGTGACTGACTTCCGCAGCGACTCCAAGGGTGACAATCAGTTGATCAATGAAGTGATGGAGGACGATATCAAGTCGACACTTCTGGAACCGTTATATTATACCTTCAAGCAGAAGTCTTTCCGCTTTAAGGGCTCAAAGTTTGGAATGCTTGACGATGTAACCAATCAGGTACGCTCCATCAGTGGCGAGTCTGTACTACATTATATATTATGGAGTATCATGGTAGGTGTACTCTTAATGGAGATGATAGTCTTCAGTCCGAAGCTGCTGAATTATCCGAATCCTGATTCAGATAATATAAAGGTGAGTCCAACAGATGTGGTAGAACAAATACAAAAGGACGTAGAATGATATGATATGTGAGCATTGCCATAAAGAAAACCGATCGATAGCCAAGTTCTGCAAATGGTGCGGCCAGCCGCTCGTCTCGCAGAACGTGCTGGACCGTATGGTTGGGCTTGACGATGTGAAGCAACAGCTGAAAACGGTTGTGGATACTTATACCTATTTACATTCGCGTAAGGACATCATGAATGTACGCTTGAGTGTAAACACTATTATTATAGGTGAGACGGGTACAGGTAAGACAGCACTGGCAGAGGTGATACGCGACTATTTCTATCAGCATAAGATTATCGACAAGCCCAAACTGACAATGGTCGATGCCGTCGACTATCAGCGGTTTGTCGACAAGTGGGATGATAATGTCAAGAATGCCAAAGGCGGTATCCTCTTCTTCGATAACGTTCAGAAGCTATTGCCCGACCGTTATTCCAACCAGGTCAATCCCCTCGATAAGCTTTTTGTCGAAATGGATAAATGGGACGAGAATCCCATCGTGATGATAGCAGGTCTGCCCAAAGGTCTGGACGACTTCCTGACAGCCAACCCGGCAGCCCAGAACCGATTCAAATATACCTTCCGGCTGCCTACTCCTGGTTACCAGGAGCTCTGCGACATCTGTAAGATGGAGCTGAGGACCAAGTATGGCATAGCAGCCTATACACCAGAAGCAGAGCATAAGCTGTCGCGCTTCTTCCAATATCAGGTCAAGATCAAGGACGACACCTTTGGCTATGCCCATGTGGCAGTGAAGACGGCAGAAGACATCTTTACCTCTTTTATCAGTCGCGGCACCAATGCCGTGATGGTGGAAGAGCAGGACATCAGGGGCTATGTTCCTGAAGAGCGCTCGTTGGAGGACATTCTTGCCGACCTCGACCGCTATATCGGTATGGACGAGGTGAAGAAGGCTGTCCGCGAGATTGCCTTTACGGTGCATAACAGTGTGCAGCGTGCCCAGCGTGGTCTGGGCGAGCAGGAGAAAGCCGGCATCCATATTGTGCTGACGGGTAATCCAGGTACAGGTAAGACGACGATTGCCCGCAAGCTTGGAGAGATATTAGAGGCCATAGGTTATCTTGACAGCGGACATGTTGTTGAGGTAGACCGCTCCAAGATGGTGAGCCCCTATCAAGGCGAGACGCCAAAGGTGGTCGACCGCTTGTGCGACAAGGCGATGGGTGGCATCCTGTTTGTCGACGAGGCCTATACGCTGGCTCCCGTCAATCAGGGAGGCGATCGCGACCAGCAAGGTGCGCAGGCTTTGGAGCAGCTGATGAAGCGCATGGAGGACGACAGAGGAAAGTTTGTCGTCATTGCTGCCGGCTATCGACAGGAGATGGACAACCTCTTCCGCATCAATCCTGGAGTCAGAAGCCGTTTCAGCTACTTCCTGAATATAGACGACTATACGCCCGACCAGCTGTTCCAGATTATGCAGGTCTTCGCCAAAGAGAAGAAATATATCTTCACCAAGGAGGCAGAGGAGTTGGCGCTGAAGATGATTACCGAGCTGTACAACTCGCGCGACAAGGATTTTGCCAATGGCCGCACTATGCGTCAGCTGTTCGACAAGATCTGTTCCAAGCAGGCAGAGCGCCTGCAGAAGGGCGACATGGCTACGCTGACTAATGAGCAGATGATGTCTATCGACGTAGCGGATATTCCCTACGAGGCTCCCAAGGCCGTCGATTATACCGAGTGTCTTGCCAAGCTCAATGGTATGGTGGGACTGGCTGGAGTCAAGAAGGAGATTTCTAATTTGGCAGCCTTCCTCAACCTCCAGATTCGTCGGGGAGAAGCCAATACGTTCCAAGGCAAGCATTATGTGTTTACAGGTAATCCGGGTACGGGTAAGACGACGGTAGCCCGTATTATGGCAGACGTGTTCCGTACGCTGGGCATCTTGTCAAGAGGACAGCTTATCGAGGCCGACCGCAGCAAACTCGTGGCGGGATTCTCTGGTCAGACAGCCATCAAGACCAACCAGCTCATCGACTCTGCAATGGGTGGTGTGCTGTTTATCGACGAGGCCTATACCCTGAAGTCGGGCGACAACGACAGCTTTGGCGGTGAGGCTATCGACACCCTGCTGAAACGCCTGGAAGACGATCGCGGTAAGTTTATCTGCATCGTGGCCGGTTATACCGACCAGATGCACGACTTCATCGATACCAATCCAGGACTGAAGAGCCGTTTCACACAGACCATTCATTTTGACGACTATACACCCGATGAACTCACTGAGATCTTCATCAATTTGGCAAAGGGCAAGAACTTTACCGTTGATGACGATACCAGAGGGGCCGTTCATCGTCAGTTTGAACAGCTCTATCTGCGCCGCGACAAGAACTTCGGCAATGCCCGCGAGGCACGCCGCATCTTCGACCAGGCAGTAGAGAAGCAGAGCCAGCGTCTGGTCAACGAGATGAACAATCCCGACTTCAACGAGGCTGATATGTATCGTATCACTTCTGCCGACCTGCCGATGGCTCAGAGCGAACAGGCCCGTCCGCTGGACGAGGTGCTCAACGAGCTCGACGACTTCATCGGCATGCGCTCTGTCAAGAATATGATCCGTCGTCTGGCCGTGCAGAGCATGTTTATGAAACAGCGTGCCGCTGCCGGTGCCGGCAAGGTGCAGCAGATGTCCATGAACTTCATCCTGACAGGTAATCCGGGTACGGGTAAGACCTCTATCGCCCGCAAGATGGGTGAGATTCTGCAGGCTATGGAGATACTGCCCACCAGTCGCGTCATCGAGGCCAGTCGGGCCACGCTTGTAGGCAAGTATATGGGCGAGACTCCCAAGATCGTCAACAATATGTGCGACAAGGCGATGGGCGGCATCCTGTTTATCGACGAGGCCTATACCTTGTCCTCCGAGAACGACCAATACGGCAAAGAGGCTATTGACACGCTGATGAAGCGGATGGAGGACGATCGTGGTAAATTTGTCGTGATAGCAGCAGGCTATAAGGATGAGATGGAAACATTCCTGGCTGTTAATCCCGGACTGGCCAGCCGCTTCACCCACAAGATGCATATTGACGACTATAACGAAGACGAGCTGCTGGCTATCTTCAAGAAGATGGCAAGCAAGGACAACTACAAGCTGTCGCCCGAGGCTGAGTTCAAGCTGATGGATCTCATCTGCCGTATTGTGGTCAACAAGAGCGATTCGTTTGGAAATGCCCGCGAGATGCGTAACATGCTGGATGCCACTATCCAGCAGCTCTCGATGCGTGTCAGTCAGATGCCGCAGTCGGAAGTGACGCAAGAGACTTATCAATTGATTTTGCCAGAAGATATTAAAGAAACACTATGATAATTTGTCCAAGTTGTAAAGAAGAGATAGAAGACGATTCACACTTTTGCGACCAGTGTGGACAGGAATTGGTCTATTGCAGCAGTTGCGGGCGCGTCGGCATGGGGCGCCGTTGCACCTATTGCGGCGGACTGATGATCAGTGCGGACGAACTGATTCAGAAGCGCCAGGAGCCCAAGCAGGTTTCCTCGCCCGTCAGCGTCAGCATGTCCTACAGCCAGATGTCGCAGCGGATGCCGGACGGACCCTCTGCAGGATCGTCACCAGGCGGTGTTCCCACGCTGACCCTCTATAATCCCAGTCTCGACATCCGCATGGTAGGCATGAACGGGGCTATTATTGGTCGCCGTCAGGGGCCGTATGCTCAGCAGCTGGAGAGCCACATGTATATCTCGGGTGTTCATGCCCAGCTTATTTACAAGCCTGATGCAGGGTGGTGTATTATAGACAAGCATTCGTCCAATGGAACGAAACTCAATCAGCGCGACTTGCAGCCTGATATCCCGATGTCTGTCAAGAGTGGCGACATTGTGACATTAGCCAACGTGAATCTGCAAGTCAGCGTGAATTAAATCATTTAAAGATAGTATTTAGGATAAAGATTTTCTTATGAGCAGAATCGTGTTAACGGCTGCCAGCCGTGTAGGATGCGTAAGAAGTAACAATGAGGACATGGTCCTTGCCTACGACAAGTTTGTGCGTAGTGATGTATATGGAACAGAATTCATGACGGAGAACATCGATCGCTTTGTCATTGCCTTGGCCGATGGCATGGGTGGTCATAATGCTGGCGAGGTGGCCAGTTCGGATGCACTGACCAACCTCAAGTTCTTTCTGGAAGACTTGCCAGCCAATCTTTCCTCAGGCGAGTTCAACGAGATGATGGTGGAGTGGCTGCATTCCGTCAACCAGATTATCGACTCCAAGGGGCATGTCAACCCGGAGATGGCCGAGATGGGGACTACGCTGGTAGCCGTCGTCTTCTATAACAAGAAGTATTATTGGCTCAACTGTGGTGACAGCCGCCTCTATCGTTTTCGCGACGGACAGCTTCAGCAGTTGTCGTCCGATCATTCTCTGAATAACCAGCAAGGCCAGAAGAAACATTCTAACATCATCACCAATTGTATAGGCGGTGGGTGTAAGAGTTCTTATCTAGACCTGTTTGACTTTACAGACGATTTTCTTTCTGGCGATGTCTATATGCTATGTTCCGACGGGTTGAACGATATGGTCAGTGATGAGTCTATCGCTGCGCTGTTGTCCTCGGGAGCCAATGCCAATCAGCTTTGTCAGGCTGCCATTGAGGCAGGCGGATATGATAATGTTTCGGTATGTGTATTTAAAGTTGAGTAATTATGCCTTTAAGATTGCCAGATAAGCTTCCTGCCATTGAACTGCTGAAGCAGGAGAACATCTTTGTGATGGACGACTCTCGTGCCCACATGCAGGATATTCGTCCCCTGCGCATTGCCATTCTTAATCTCATGCCGTTGAAGATTACCACGGAGACAGACCTCATCCGGCTATTGTCCAATACCCCGTTGCAGTTGGAAATCAGCTTCATGAAGCTGAAGAGCCATACTCCCAAGAATACGCCCATCGAGCACATGATGATGTTCTATCGCGATTTCGAGGAGATGAAACGTGAGAAATACGACGGCATGATTATCACGGGTGCTCCGGTGGAATCGTTCGCGTTTGAGGATGTCTACTACTGGCAGGAGATGACCGAGATTTTCGACTGGGCTCGCACCCATGTCACCAGCACCCTGTATATCTGTTGGGCTGCCCAGGCCGGACTCTACTATTATTATGGAGTTCCCAAATATCCTTTGCAGCGGAAGATGTTTGGTGTCTTCCCCCAGTATCCGCTCGAACCTCTGTTGCCCATCTTCAGAGGCTTCGACGACATCTTCCAGATGCCTCATAGCCGCCATTCCGAAGTGCGCCGCGAGGATATTCTTGCCCGTCCGGAACTGACACTGATAGCCGAGTCGCCCGACTGTGGTGTCTCGATGGTGATGGCGCGCAATGGTCGCGAGTTTTTCATTACCGGGCACTTGGAGTATGCTCCCGACACGCTGGCTAAGGAATATTTCCGCGATAAGGATACCCGCGATGACGTAGACCTGCCGCTTCACTATTTCCGCGACGACAATCCTGCCAACGAGCCGCTGGTTTCCTGGCGAGCCCACGCCAACCTGCTCTATTCCAACTGGATCAACTATTACGTATATCAGGAGACGCCTTACGATATCAATCAGATTCAATGACGCCACTCGAACTGCTTGCACCAGCCAAGAATCTTGAATGCGGCCTGGCTGCCGTCCAGCACGGTGCCGATGCCGTCTATATCGGTGCTGCCCGTTTTGGCGCCCGTGCCTCGGCAGGCAACAGCATCGACGACATCCGCGAGCTCTGCCGCTATGCCCATCAGTTCGAGGTCCGTGTCTATGTCACGGTGAACACCATTCTCTACGACGATGAACTGTCTGCCACCGAGCAGCTCATCCGTCAGCTGTACGATGCGGGTGTCGATGCCATTCTCGTGCAGGACATGGGCATCCTTCGCATGAATCTTCCGCCCATCGCCCTGCATGCCTCTACCCAGACCGACAATCGTACGGCCGCCAAGGTTCGATGGTTGCAGCAACAAGGCTTCCGCCGTGTCGTCCTGGCCCGCGAGTTGTCTGTCGACGAGATTGCTTCCATCCACGCCCAAGTGCCCGACATGCCGCTTGAGGTCTTTGTTCACGGAGCGCTCTGTGTCAGCTATAGCGGCTTGTGCTATGCTTCGCAGCATTGCTTCCACCGTTCGGCCAATAGGGGAGAGTGCGCGCAGTTTTGCCGCATGAAGTTCGACCTGATAGATGCCGACGGTCGCGAGTGGGAACATCAGCGCCACCTGTTGTCGCTCAAAGACCTCAACCAGCATGCCCATCTCGGAGAACTTATCCAGGCTGGGGCCACCTCGTTCAAGATTGAAGGCCGTCTGAAGGATGCTGCCTATGTCAAGAATGTGGTCGCTGCCTACAGTCAGCAGCTCAATGCCTTCATTGCTGCCCATCCCGTACAGTATTGCCGCGCATCCAAGGGAAAGGTTACCTATACCTTTACGCCCCATCTGGAGAAAACCTTCAATCGCGGTTTCACCACCTATTTCCTGCATGGGCGGCAGCCCGATATTTTCTCGCCCGACACGCCCAAGGCTATGGGCGAATATGTGGGTAAGGTCAAGGAGCTGCGTCGCGACTCGTTCAATGTGGCGGGCACAGCCAGTTTTGCCAATGGCGACGGACTCTGCTTCATCAATGCGGAGCGCCAGCTGGAGGGCTTCCGTGTCAACAGGGCCGAGGGCAATCGGCTCTATCCCTATCCGATGCCTGCTCATCTGCGTGCCAATATGGCGCTCTATCGCAACAACGACCAGGAGTTTGAACGGATACTGGCCCGTCCCAGTGCCGAGCGGAAAATTCCTGTTACCCTGCGGCTGGAAGCCATTCCGCAGGGCTTCCGACTCTCTTGTGGCAGCGTGAGTGTAGAGGCGGCGTGTGCGCATCAGACTGCCCAGAAGCCTCCCCACGACAACATCGTGCGACAGCTCTCCAAACTGGGCGGTACCGTTTATGAGTGTAGTAGGGTGGAGGTGCCCCCTCATTTCGATTATTTCATTCCGAGCAGCCTTCTGGCAGGATTGCGCCGTCAACTCGTGGAGCGCCTTTCAGAAGATGCAGAAACGAAGAGCCTTCCCACTTCTGTCATCCCGCATCAAGAGTCTGCCGCCACCCCTCCTGCCTATTCCCACTCCTTCGAGTATAATATGGCCAATCGTTTATCGGCCGCTTTCTATGGTGCTGCCCAGCCGTCTGCCTACGAACTGCGAGGCGGCGACGGGCCTATCATGCAGTGCCGCCACTGCCTGCGCTATTCGTTAGGCTATTGCACCAAGCGCGGCGGTGCCGTTCCCCAATGGCGCGAGCCCCTGCGCCTGCGTCTGTCCGACGGACGTCTGTTCCGGCTGGAGTTCGATTGTAAACAATGTCAGATGAATGTCTATGCTGAAGATTAGGAGTCTGCTCTGCCTCGTAGCCCTGATGCTGCTTACCGCCTGCTATAATCACCGTCAGCGGACAACGGATGTTTGGGATCTCACCAAACAGCAGATAGACTCTATCTCGTTCTCCACCACCCATCATTATTCCCAGAACTACAATTTTGTCGTTACCACGAGCAGTCTGCCTCTTTCCGATGCACTGCCCGAATATGTGTTCGACACCGTCTATGTCACGCGCGGTGAGCGCATTGTAGTGGCAGAGATAGCCACCGTCCCTAACGACACGATTGACTCCGTATGGGTCAAGGTGGCCCGCGACCAGATTACTCAGGGATGGATACGCGAGAGCGAACTGCTACAGGGTGTATCTCCCGACGACCCCATCTCCGAGTTTATCGATGTCTTCTCCGATACCCATTTGCTCTTCTTTCTTGCCTTTTGCGTGGTCGTGGGTGGAGCCTATGCCATGCGTTCTCTTTTGCGGCGCAAGGCATATATCGTGCATTTTCGCGACATCGATTCCTTCTATCCCACCTTGCTCTGCCTCTTGGTAGCCTGCTCTGCCACCCTCTATGCCTCCATCCAGATGTTCGCTCCCGAGTCGTGGCGCCATTACTACTATCATCCCTCGCTCAATCCCTTTGCACTCCCTCTCCACTTAGGCGTGTTCATCACTTCCGTATGGGCCATCATCATCGTTGCCGTAGCCGCCGTCGACGATGTCCGCCATCGCCTGCAGAGTGGCGAGACCATGCTCTATCTGTCCGGTCTCGCTGCCGTATGTGCTGTCGATTACGTGCTGTTCAGCGTTTCCACCTTATATTATTTAGGCTATCCGTTGCTGGTGGCCTATACCGTCTATGCCCTGTGGCGTTATTTCCGCTTTGCCCACTATCGCTACACCTGCGGCCAGTGTGGCGCTCCACTCCGCACGAAGGGCATCTGTCCCCACTGCGGCACCCGCAATGTCTGATGTTTTTCCCGAGTGCAGAGGAAAACTTTTTCGAGTGCAGGGGAAAAAGTTTTCGAGTGCAGTGGGAAAAAAAGTTGGAAACACCATGCAGTCTTTTCATCATTTTCGGACATAAGAGATAAAGGCATCATGTTTTCGATGGAGATAACGCAACTGATTGAACGGTGCAGGCAGGGGGATGCGGATGCCCTCGGAGAACTGTACAAGGCATACGCCCAGAGGATGAGGGGTGTATGCCGGCGTTATGTCAGTAACGAGCAGGCGGTGGACGATGTGCTGCACGATGCTTTTGTGATTATCTTCACATCGTTTGACTGCTTGCGGGATAGCCGAAAAGCCGAGGCATGGATGATGTCGATAACGAGGAATGTGGCATCGAAATACAAAGACCATCAGAAAAGTCTTTCCCTCGTTCCTTTGGAGGAAGTGGAGTCGATGGCGGCTACCAATGATGAGAGCACGGTAAAAGGCGTTCCCTTGGAAGAGATGATGAAGCTGATAGACAAGTTGCCAGATGGATATGGCAAGGTGTTCCGATTGTCTGTCTTTGAAGGCTTGTCGCACAAGGAGATTGCCGATATGCTGGGCATCGAGCCACATTCGTCCTCTTCGCAACTGGCACGGGCGAAGAAGATGCTCCGCAAGATGATGCAGCACTATTGGGCCATAGTGCTTCTATTGTTGCTCATGCCTCTCACATACCTCCTGCTCAAGAAAGGCGAAACCGATATGACTAATAATGATAAAGCGGAAGTGGCCAAGCAGAGAGAGAGTAATGATGAGGACAAACCGCAGCATGAAGAATCTATGATGGAACAGCCACAGGAGCCTATAGTGGTTCATGTACCTATGCATCATACTACTATTATCGCACCAGATACTCTTCCGTCGAGAATCGCTCAGACTACGGATTCCACCACTAATATGGTTGCCCATGAACAGACGGCTGCTGACACCATCCCGAACGATACGGTGAAGACAATACACCACGTGGAGCTGCCGCATGAAGATATGGCCGACTTGCTCCCAGACAAGTCAACGGTCAGCACCAATCATGATAGGAGATGGTCGCTGCAACTGGCATACGCAGGGCAGTTCGGCGAGCATAACCGCTATAATCAGCCGTTCGTTTACAAGCCTGTACCGTCCGACGTGCAGTCTCTGCCGTCAGGAACAGAGCCGGCCATTCCGAGCAGCATCGACAACTGGTCGGACTATGCCGTCTATCTGGCCAACAATCCTGGCGTGGTGAGCGACAAGACCCGCAGCATCATCATGCGCATTGCCCTGAACAATGCCAACCGCCCGGGCGAGGACAAGATTCTCCGCCAGACCCACCACTATATGCCCATCACCTGGTCGCTGGCATTGAAGTATAGTCTGAACAACCGTTTTGCACTGGAGTCTGGTTTCAATTACAGCCGCCTGACCTCCGACTTTGAGATGGGAGCCGACGGAAACAGCATCCGCGAACAACAGAACATCCACTACCTCGGCATCCCCATGAAGGCCATATATTATATGTATGGTGGTCGGCGATGGGCCATCTATGGCAGCGTCGGATTGACAACCGAAATTCCTGTCCATTCCACCCTCCGCTCAGACTACTATGTGAATGGCCAGCATGAAGCCAGCGACAAGACTACCATCCGTGCACCGTGGCAGTTCTCTACCACCCTCGGTCTCGGTCTGCAAATCCACCTGACACCCCACATCGGAATATTTGCAGAGCCAAGCCTGCAATACTTTATCCCGATGAAGACTGACATCGAGACCTATCGTACGGAGCATCCGTTCACGTTCTCCCTGCCGCTGGGCATCAGATTTACGTGGTAGCCATGCAGTCTTTTCATATTTCGAAAGACTATATAGATAGAAAGTCTAATCTTTTAATCTCTAAGGAATATGAAACATTACAGCCCCTTCGCCTGGACGATGACGATAGCCATTGCCAGCACAATGATGACTGCCTGCAGCCTTGACGGTTATGAACCCGAGAAGCCCTTTACGACCTGTCCAGTAGAAAATACCAAGCTCTATGCCTTTGGAATCGGTCAGCCGGGAACTCGCTCCACTGCTTATGCGGAAAAGGCCCTTTTCACCGACGACGACATCGAGTGGTTCGACCCGGACACCCGCGAACTGCGCTTCCGCGATACGATGGAACCGCTGCGCGAGGAAATCCCGTTGCTTGCCGATATAGACTTCTATCTGGGCGGCGAACACCTCTTTTCCGGCGGAGCCACCTGCGTCGGTCTCATCTGTAGCCAGATGTTCGATGACCTTGTGCTCTGCTGCGGAAAGATTGACGGCGGAGTCATTGATGATGGCCATTACTATCTCTACGACTGCTATCCCACGCAGTTCATCGACGACGACCGCGTAAAAGCCAACCGCGAGCTCCGTGCCCCGCAGTGGGAAACCTTCTTGAAATATTTGGAAAGCAAGGGAAAGCTGAAGAAATAGTCACTTCCCCGTGCAGTTATTGGTCGCAGTTTCAGACTGGATAGAAAGAAACTGCAACCAATTTAATAGTTCGGTTCTTTGTGTCTTTGTGTCTTTGTGTTTTGTTATCTCATGCAATCACACCTGTATGTAACTGCTCGATAGGGAATATCATATCCCAGTTCTTGCCCCACACCACATTGCCATTGTCAATCGTAAAGCAACTGAACTTTCGCGGGTTAAGATACTTATTGTATTGCGGATGGGGATGGCGACGGATAAAGTCGCCAATGTCGACCAACTGAGTGGTATTGTCACTGAATGTCAGATGCACTCTCAGGTTCCCAACATCCTCTGCTTTTACTATATACAGTTTCTCCATTGCTATAATTTCTTATTGATTCTGGTGCTTCGAACACTCTGCTTCAAGACGAAGAACTTAACCCATTTCTGGACAAAGATACAAAAAAATCCGATACTCTCAAAAGAATATCGGAAAAATGTTTTGCATTAACGTTATTTGACCTTCGGCCGAATCTGCCGACATGGGCGGGGATTACTGGTGGAGGGTGTTCGCGGTAAAGAAACGCTCGGCCTTGAGGAAATAGAGTGCTACGCCTGTCAGGTTTACCAGCACGACTGTCCAGAAGGCTGCATTGTAGTTCCAATGCTCGGCAATGATGCCGCCCATCATGACTCCCAGCCCCATGCCTACATCCCACGAGATGAGAATGGTGGAGTTGGCCGTGCCGCGCTCGTTATGATGCGCCATCGAGATCATCATGTTCTGGAAGGCTGGCCACAGGTGGCCGTTGCCCAGTCCGATGAGTATGGCCGAACCGTAGTAGCCTATGTAGGTGAGCGAATGGTCGATGGTGGGCATGAGGATGAAAATGGTGTATCCGACCAGCGAGATGAGCATGCCCTCGGAGGCATTGTGCGTCAACCGGCCTTGGCGGAGCGCCTTGCCGCCTTGCAGCCTGGACAACATCAGTCCGACGGCGCACAGCAGGAACCAGGTGCCTGTACCTCCGGTGATGCCTAACACCTGCTTGCCGTAGATGGCCAGATAGTTGCTGAGCACGCCGAAGCAGAAGCCGAAGAACACCATGTTGACAGCCACCAGCCAGCCGCGCTTCAGGAAGAATCGGTCGAGCGAGATGGCTTTGCGGTCGTTGAGCACCTGACGGGCTTCGACCTTCAGGGTGGCGTCTACTGCCAGTCCGAATGTGGCGATGGCCAGGGCCAGCCAGAAGAGCAGCTGGAAGTTGTGGGTATGGGTGTAGACGAGGATGGCAAACGAGGGCGAGATGGCCATGGCCAGATTGTTGGATAGTCCGTAGTATCCGATGCCCTCGTTGCGCCTGGACGACGGGAGTACATCGATGGCCATCGTCGAGTTGGCTACGGTGAGTGCTCCAAAAGGTCCTCCGTGCAGGGTGCGCACGATGGTGAAGAGCAGGAGTGTGGATGCTGCGAGATAGCCTGCAAAGAAGATGGCAAAGGCTGTATAGGCAATGAGCAATACGGTCTTTCGCGGAAAGGAGTCGACGAAGTATCCGCTGAACGGTCGGAAGAGCAGGGCCGTGATGGTGTATCCTGACAGCACGAGTCCGATGATGTCCTTGGTGGCTCCGAATGTTTCGTGCAGATAGAGCGGCAGGAGGGGCGTCAGCAGGTAGAAGGCGAAGAAGAGCGCAAAGTTGGCTATCATCACCTTGATATAGTTACTGTTCCAGAGGCGATCCATTTAGTATTGTCGCAGAGCCGACAGCAGCTCGTTGTTTTCTGTTCGTGTACCGATGGTGATGCGCAGGCAGTTGTCGCAGAGCTTCACTTTCGAGCGGTTGCGCACGATGATGCCCCGGTCCACCAGATAGTCGTAGATGCGTTTGGCCTCGGTCACCTGTGCCAGGAAGAAGTTGGCATCGGTCTTGAATATCCGCTGGCATATAGGCAGTTCGGCGAAGGCTTGCATCATCCGCTGCCGCTCGCTGAGCAGTATCTTCACCCACTTGTCCACCTCGTAGGGGTCGCTCAGTATCTCCTTGGCCTGCTGTTGGGTCAGCAGATTGACATTATAGGGATATTTCACCTTATTATATATCTGTATGATCTCTTTCGAGGCGAATGCCATGCCTAACCGGATGGCTGCCGATCCCCAGGCCTTCGACAGGGTCTGCAGGATGATGAGGTTGGGATGCGTGGGCAGTTCCTGCCGGAGTGAGAGCTGCTGGGCAAAGTCGATGTAGGCTTCGTCTACGATGACGATGCCGTCGAAGGCTTCTATGGTTTTCAGTATCTCGTCGCGATTGAGCGAGTTGCCCGTAGGATTGTTGGGCGAGCAGATCCAGATGATCTTCGTATGCTCGTCGCAAGCCTCCAACAGCCGCTCGGCCTGGAAGTCGTAGTGCTCGTCGAGCAATACGGGGCGATACTCCACATTGTTGATGTCGGCACATACGCGATACATGCCGTAGGTAGGCTCGATGGCCACCACGTTGTCGCGGCCGGGCTCACAGAAGATGCGATAGGGCAGGTCGATGGCCTCGTCGCTGCCGTTGCCTAAGAATATCATGTCGCTGGGCACGCCCTTCACCCGCTCTATCACGGCCTTGAGCTCGCGCTGCAACGGGTCGGGATAGCGGTTATAGGGGGCGTTATAGGGATTCTCGTTGGCATCGAGGAAGACGTGTGCCTCCTTGCCCGAATATTCGTCACGGGCCGATGAATAGGGTGCCAGACTCCAGATGTTAGGTCTTACCAGCTGCTCTAAACTAATCATAATGCTTAATTGCTTAATGCTTAATTGCTTAATGCTTAACTTAATGCTTAATTGCTTGGATGCGGACCGTCATGGCCTGCTTGTGAGCATCCAGCTGCTCGGCCTCGGCCATCAGTTCCACAGCGTGGCCGATGTGGCTGATGCCTTCTTCGGTCAGATGCTGGAAAGTGATCTTGCGGCAATAGGAGTCCAGGTTCACTCCATTATAGGCGGTAGCATATCCGTGGGTCGGCAGGGTGTGGTTGGTGCCGCTGGCATAGTCGCCCGCACTCTCGCAGGCATAGGGTCCCAGGAAGACGCTCCCGGCATTGACCACCCGTTCGCCCAACTGCTCGTAGTCGCGCGTCTGGATGACCAGATGCTCAGGGGCATAGCGGTTGCAGAGTGCCATCATCTCGTCCTTATCCTTCACCAGCACATAGCAGCTGTTCTCCATAGCCTTGGCGGCAATCTCCTTGCGCGGCAGCAGTGCCAGCTGTCGGTCGAGTTCCTCGTGAACCTCGTTCAACTTCTGCTCGTCGGTGGTGATGAAGAGCACCTGCGAGTCGATGCCGTGTTCAGCCTGCGACAGCAGGTCGGCAGCCACGAACTCGGCACGGGCCGTCTCGTCGGCCAGCACACATACCTCCGACGGACCAGCAGGCATGTCGATGGCCACCTCATCCAAGCTCACATGCTGCTTGGCAGCCATCACATACTGATTGCCCGGACCGAATATCTTGTACACCTTGGGCACGCTCTCTGTACCATAGGCCATGGCACCAATAGCCTGCACACCGCCTATCTTGAATATCTTGCTCACTCCGGCAATGCGTGCAGCCACCAGTATCGCAGGGTTCACCTTGCCCTCGCTGTTGGGCGGGGTGCAGAGCACAATCTCCTTGCATCCGGCAATCTTGGCCGGAGTGGCCAGCATCAACACGGTAGAGAAGAGTGGGGCCGTGCCGCCGGGGATATAGAGTCCGACGCGCTCGATGGCTACGCTCTTCTGCCAGCAGGTGACACCTTCCTGTGTCTTCACCTTCTGACCGACAAAACGCTGTGAGATGTGGAACACCTTGATGTTGTGGTGTGCCAGGATAATGGCATCGCGCAGTTCGTTGCTCACCATCTGCTCGGCCTCGTCCATCTCCTGTTCGCTGACAGCCAGTGTCGCGAGGCTTGCCTTGTCGAACTTCAGTTCGTAGTCGCGTACGGCCTCGTCACCCCGCTGGCGGATGTCGGCCAGCACGGTGGCAACGGTCTCGTTCAGCTTTGTCAGGTCCAGTCGCGGGCGGGCTACTATCTCGTCCCATTCTTCCCTTGAGGGATATTTGTATATTCTCATATCTCCAAAATAACTGCGAATAATCAGAGTATCATTTTCTCAATCGGAGTCACCAGGATGCCCTGGGCACCCATCTCCTTCAGCTTGCCGATAATCTCCCAGAAGCGCTTCTGGTCGAGCACCGTGTGTACGGAGCACCAGTCTTCGTCTGCCAAGGGGATAATGGTAGGGCTCTTCAGTCCGGGCAGCACATTGATAATCTCCTGCAGGCGGGCCTTCGGAGCATTCATGCGTACATATTTCTTATCCTCGGCATCCTTTACGGCCTTGAAGCGGAACAGCATCTCGTCGAGTGTGGCCCGCTTGTCGGAAGACAGCTGCTTGTTGGCAATGAGCAGCGCCTCGCTCTGCATCACCACCTCTACCTCGCGCAGGTTGTTCGAAACCAGGGTAGAGCCTGATGACACGATGTCGAAGATGCCGTCGGCAAGTCCGATGCCCGGGCTGATCTCCACCGAACCCGTGATGACATGAATGTCGCAGTCAATACCCTTTTCCTCCATGAAATGGCGCAGGATGTTGGGATACGAGGTGGCAATCTTCTTGCCGTTGAACCAGTTTACTCCGCGATATTCTATCTCCTTGGGGATGGCCAGTGACAGACGGCATTTCGAGAATCCCAGACGCGAGATGATGGTGGCATCCTCATTGCGCTCCACAAACTCGTTCTCGCCCACCACACCCAAATCGGCCACTCCCGATGCTACCGACTGCGGAATATCGTCGTCGCGCAGGTAGAGCACCTCAAGCGGGAAGTTGGAAGACTGAACCAGTAGTGTGCGCTTCGAGGCACTCACTTTGATGTCTGCTTCGGTCAGCAGATTCATCGTGTCGTCAAAAAGACGGCCTTTTGATTGTACGGCTATTCTTAACATAAATCTATATATTTCTAAATTTAAGGTGCAAAATTACACATTTTCAACGATATTTCCAAGAAAATGATTACTTTTGCAGCCAAAATGACAATAAATTGAAGATAAACGGTATATATATCCATCTTTTTGCTTTCCTTCTGTTGGCTTCCTGCTCACAGAAGAAGGCAGAACCCGTGGTCACTCCGTGGGGACAAATCACTGACACCATACCTGTCAGTGACGAGTTCGACCTTGATGACATTCAGCGCAATGGCGAGCTGATAGCGCTTACGCTTACGGGTCCTGAGACCTATTACGACTATCACGGTCGGCATCTCGGCACTCAGTATATGCTGGCACAGCGCTTTGCCGACAAGATAGGTGTAAGCCTGCGCATGGAGGTCTGCCGCGACTCGATGGAGATGCTGAAGCGGCTCGAAGACGGCGAGGCCGACCTGATCTGCTATCCCATGACCAAGAAGGGCATCGGATGGCTGGTGGGCAAGGACAAGGATGACTTGCAGCAGGAACTGACGGCATGGTACCAGCCCAACCTGATAGACGAGGTGCGCAAGGAAGAAGCCTTCCTCTTGTCTTCCAAGAGTGTCCGCCGGCGCGTCTTCTCTCCCATGCTTAATCGTGCGGGTGGTGTCATCTCCCATTATGACGGCTACTTCCAGCGATATGCCTCCACCATCCGTTGGGACTGGCGGCTGATGGCTGCCCAGTGCTATCAGGAGTCTACTTTCGACCCGCAGGCACGCTCATGGGCCGGAGCCTGCGGACTGATGCAGATCATGCCTGCCACTGCCGACCATCTGGGACTGCCGCGAGGCAGCATCTTCAATCCTGAGCAGAATATAGCTGCTGCTGCCAAGTACTTAGGCGAGCTCGATCGCACCTTCTCCGACATCCGCGAGCGCGGAGAGCGTATCAAGTTCGTGCTGGCAGCCTACAATGGCGGACACTTCCATATCCGCGATGCAATGGCCCTTGCCAAGAAGCATGGGCGCAATCCTCACCGCTGGGGGGATGTCGAATCGTTTGTCCTCGGACTTGCCCGTGCCGAATACTATAACGACCCTGTAGTCAAATATGGCTATATGCGCGGTTCCGAGACGGTGGACTATGTCCGTAAGATTCACGAGCGGTGGAACGGCTATCGCGGTGTGCGCTCACCCCGTTCCGGCTTCTCTCCCTCGACGGTTCCGCAGAAGGCCACCCATGCCCGAAAGAAGAAATATCAGATTCAGGAGGACAAGCATGAGGAGTAGTTGCTTCCCTGCCGACTGACAGCCTCGCAAAAAATTTAATGGGCCGACCTCTTGGTCAGTCCATTTTTATTTCGTACCTTCGCAGTCGAAAATTTAAAAGATATGCCAGAACAGACAAATAACAACGGATCACGGAAGCGTCGCCAGCAGCCTTTGGATACTGGCTATGCCCACGTTCAGCCCCAGGCCATCGAGATGGAGCGTGCAGTGTTAGGAGCACTGATGATTGATAAGGATGCCTATGCGGTGGTGTGCGAGATGCTGCACCCAGAGAGTTTCTACGAGCCTCGCAATCAGAAGGTGTACACTGCCATTCGCGACTTGTCGATGCGCGAGTTGCCTATTGATGTATGGACGGTCACCGAACAGTTGGCCAAGCAAGGCGATCTGGAAGATGTGGGCGGCCCAGGCTATATCACAGAGCTGTCGTCTCGTGTCGCCTCGTCAGCCAATATCGAATACCATTCGCGCATCATTGCCCAGAAGTCGCTGGCCCGTCAGCTCATCTCCTATGCGAGTGTCATCGAGACCAAAGCCTTCGACGAGACGGTGGATATAGACGACCTGATGCAGGAGGCCGAGGGCTCGCTGTTCGAGTTGGGACAGCGCAATATGAAAAAGGACTATACCCAGATAGACCCCGTCATCAAGAATGCCGTAGACATCATCCAGAAGGCAGCAGCCAATAAGGATGGTCTCACCGGTGTCTCGACCGGCTATCACAAGCTGGACGACCTCACCTCCGGCTGGCAGCCTTCCGACTTGGTGATTATTGCCGGCCGACCAGCTATGGGTAAGACATCGTTTGCCCTCTCTATGGCCAAGAATATTGCTGCCGACCTGCGTATTCCTATGGCTTTCTTCTCGCTGGAAATGTCGAACACGCAGCTTGTCAACCGACTCATATCCAACTGCTGCGAGATACAAGGCTCGAAGATTCTGAATGGTCAGTTGCGGCCTGATGACTGGGAGCGACTGGACAAGCGACTGAACAACCTTTTGGGAGCACCGCTCTATGTAGATGATACGCCCAGCCTCTCCGTCTTCGAGTTGCGCACCAAGGCACGCCGACTGGTTCGCGAGCACGGGGTCAAGATTATCATGATCGACTATCTGCAGCTGATGAATGCCAGCGGCATGCGCTTCTCGTCCCGTCAGGAAGAGGTGTCCACCATCTCGCGCTCACTGAAGGGACTGGCCAAGGAGCTCGATGTGCCTATCTTGGCTTTGAGCCAGCTGAACCGTGGTGTCGAGGGCCGTGAGGGCTTGGAGGGCAAGCGTCCCCAGCTGTCCGACTTGCGCGAGTCGGGAGCCATCGAGCAGGATGCCGACATGGTGCTGTTTGTACACCGTCCTGAGTATTATCACATCTATCAGGACGAGAACGGGCGCGACCTTCGCGGCATGGCCCAAATCATTATTGCCAAGCATCGTAAGGGAGCGACGGGTGATGTGCTGCTAAACTTCCGTGGTGAGTTCACGCGCTTCGAGAATCCCGAGGACCGACGGCTCGATACGAAGAAATCCGACAGCACAGGTGGGGAAATCCTGGGCAGCAAGATAAATGGTGACCAGCCTTCCAGTGGAGACGAGTCACCATTCGGTGGGTTTGATCAGCCAAGCGGCCCCCTGCCGTTCTGAAGTTTCTTTACTTCGAATATTTGTCAATAAACGTCTGGGCTTGGCTGTTGCCAAGCTCTTTTGCTTTGTTCAGGTTCTGCAGCCCCTCCTGCTTGTTGCCCTTCGCACACTGGGCAATACCTGTCATCAGATAGCCGTCACTGCTCGCAGAATCATGACGCAGGCACTCCTGTGCACTCTCCAATGCCTGGTCAAACAGGTTGACGCGCAACTCGTAGCTGGCTTTCTCTGCCCATAGCTCAGCGCTGGTAGGCTCCAAGGCCACTAAGTCTTGCATGTCGTTGATGGCTTGCTGGTAGCGGCGGATATCCATAGAGAGCTGGGCACGAGCATGGAGGTAGGGGGCTACCGTCTTCACATAGGGACGGCTGAACATGTTGACGGCACTGTCGAGCAGGGCAACGGCAGTCCGCTTGTCATCCTTCTGCAGCTTGCACTGGGCTGCGGCATAGAAGTTGTCTGCACTGCGCAACTCGCTCTTCGACAGCTGCTCGAAGAGGGTGTAGGCCTCGTCATACTTCTGCTGCGCATACAGGATTTGTGCCTGCTGCTGGAGGTAGATAGGCTGGGGGTTGACAGCATAGGCCGCTTTCGACTCCTCCAGTGCGCGCTCCATACTCCATCCGTCATAGGGCTGGTTGCTCTGATAGAGCTCTTTCTGGTAGATGAGCTGGGCATACTGGTAGTGGGCATCGTCCTTCTTCTCTGCTTTGCTGACGGCCCGTTTCATGTCTTCGTCGGCTTGGGCAAACTGTCCGTTCGCTACTTCCTGCCGTGCCCTGTAGATATATCCGTCTGCAGCATCGGGATAGCGGGCTATGAAGCGGTTGATGTATTCGTTATACTGCTGAGTGTCTAACACCGTAGCACCCATGAAGAGCGACAGCACGGCCTCGTCATATTTGTCAGGAATGGCCTTGGGGATGGCTGTCGAGCGCAGCAGCGGGTCGTTGATGCTGAGTCCGTTGGTGTGTAGGCTGGCAGCAAAGGGAGCACTCACGGCATAGCTGCTACCAGCCTGTCCGTTGGCTGAGGGCTGCAACAGCCCGATCACCTGACCGCTTTCGTTCATGATGGGGCAGCCCAGGTATTGGTCGTTGGCACTCAGGGTCATGGTGTAGTAGGTGTAGTTGCCTTGAAACTGTTCTGCATTGCTCACGGTGCCTCGCTCGCAGGCGGGAGCTTTCTTGACGGCATAGGGCAGCAGCCATACTGCCGCCCCGTTGGCTGCCGTACCCATCGACAGGCTGGTGGGTTTCTTCACGGCTACCTGGAATTTTGCCACATCATACATGTCGTTGGCTCCCATGATAGTCTCAACGGGCCACTCCTTGCCCTCGGCATCGATGACTACGGCATGGTGCGCATCCCTGAAGGGGGCAAAGCTGCTGACAGCCTCTCCGTTCTCTCCGACAAAGAATCCGTTGGCACTGCCTAAGAGCGTTCCGTCGACCTTGAAGGTCTTCAGTGTGAATACTGCATCGGCTGCTTTCTTTGCCCACGAGGGATTCTGGGCCGAAAGGGGCAGCACGGTGATTAAAAACAAAGGTATAATAAGAAATATACGTTTCATAGTTTTAATAATTGTTTTGCATTCTGAATGGCAGCCTCACTGACATCACTGCCGCTGAGCATCTGGGCAATCTCGCGGATGCGCTCCTCCTGACTGAGTTCCTGCATACGGCTGGAAGTGCCCTCGGCGGTCTCTTCCTTCGACACCCGGTAGTGGTGGCTGCCCAGGGCGGCTATCTGGGGCAGATGGGTGATGGAGATAACCTGGCGGTCCTGACGGCCCATCTCCTGCATCATCTCGGCCATCTTCTCGGCAATCTTGCCGCTCACGCCCGTGTCTATCTCGTCGAAGATGATGGTAGGCAGTTTCACGGCTCCGCTGATCATTGCCTTCAGCGACAGCATCACGCGAGCAATCTCACCGCCCGAGGCCACCTGAGCGACAGGCTGGAGTGGGGTAGAGGTGTTGGCCGAGAAGAGGAAGCTCACCTGGTCGTGACCCATCCGCGACAGCTCCCCTTGCTCTATCTTCACGGCAAAGCGCACCTTGGGCATGCCTAAGGGCACGAGCCGCTGGTAGAGCTGTTCTTCTATCTGTTGGGCGGCCTTCTGGCGAAGCTGGGTCAGGGTGTCTGCCTGTTGCTGGCAGTGTCGGGTGGTCTGCTCCAGCTGCTCCTCCAGTTCGTGCAGGGCCTCGTCGCTGTTCTCGATATGGTTCAGTTTCACCTTCAGCTCCTCGCGCTGGCTGATCAGTTCGCCGATGCTCTCAGCATGGTATTTCTTCTCGAGTTCGTAGATACGGTCCAGCCGGTCGTTGATTTGGTCCAGTTCGGCAGGGTCGAAGTCGGTGTTCTCAAGCAGCGTGCTCACCTCGTCGGCAATATCCTTCAGTTCGATATGGCAGCTGTTCAGCCGCTCCGTCAGCTCCTCGCACTTGGGCAGCACCTTGCTGATGCTGTTCAGTGCGCTTAGTGCGGCCTTGGCCTGTCCCACAGCCCCCGTATTCTCGTCATAGAGGGCATGGTTGGCTTCGTAGAGGGCGGTCTTGATGTCCTCGGCATGACTCATGGTCTCGCTCTGCTGCTCCAGTTCTTCCTGTTCGCCGTCTGTGAGGTTGGCACCTGCCAGCTCCTCGTATTGGAACTGCAGGAAGTCCTGGTTCTGGCGGTTGTGCTCTATGTCGTCCTTCAGCTCCTGCAACTGGTGCTGCAACTGCTGGTATTCGCCGTAGGTATGCTGATAGTCGGCCAGCTCCTTTGCGTCGTTGGCAAGGATGTCTACCACGCTCAGCTGGAAGTCCTGCTTGTTGAGCAGCAGGTTCTGGTGCTGCGAGTGAACATCTACTAACCGTTCACCTAGCTCTTTAAGCATGGAGAGAGGTACAGGTGTGTCGTTGATGAAGGCCCGGCTCTTGCCGGCAGCGGTCAGCTCGCGGCGCACGATGGTGTCGCTGGCATCATATTCTATCTCGTTCTGCTCGAACAGGGGTTGCAACTGATAGCGCGACAAGTCGAAGTGTGCCTCGATGATGCACTTGTCTGCCCCCTGCTTGATGCTCTTTGTGTCGGCACGCTGTCCGAGCAGCAGTCCGATGGCTCCCAAGATGATGCTCTTGCCGGCACCCGTCTCGCCCGTGATGACTGAGAATCCTGCATGAAGGCTGATGTCAAGCTCGTCTATCAGTGTAAAGTTCTTGATATATAATTGCCGTAGCATTTTTTATGTTTTTATGTTTCACTCTTTTATCTTCTGCCACGCGTCACTCTGCGAAGCATTGATGTTGAACAGTATTTCGTAGACCGTTTCCTTTTCCTTCTGCGTGCCCTTACCTTTATAGATGTTGGCCAGCTCGTCGCGCTTGTAGTCTGTCCATATCTGCGGCAGCAGGCTCAGCGGCTTCTCTGCGTGGGCTTTCTTCAGGTTTTCCAGGGCTGTGGTCACGTTGGTCCGTCCGCGCTCGGCATTGGTCGACATCTCGTCCAGCCCGTTGCGATAGTAGTCATACTGCAACTGACGGAAGGGCTTCATGGCCTCGTCCAGATAGTCGTTGATGATGGCAAAGCGGTTGCGCGAGTTCTCGAAGGCTTTCCATCCCGTGAATCCCAAGTTGTCGGCATTGTTGGTCAGCTGCATGCACCGCTGCAGAATCTCAGTGCCGCCCATAGGCGAGAACGAGTCGAGGTTGATGCCGATGATGAGGTAGGCATAATAGGCCATGAGGGCTGTCAACTGGTTGTCCACCGTCTCGTCGTTGTAGTTCAGTTGGTCAAACTGTGCAAAGTCGAAGTTGAAGTCATCATCCTTATTATTATAGAGTGTCGACGTGTACGACGAGTTGTAGACGGGGCGGTTGGCCTGTATCAGTGCGGAGCAGGTGAAGCGGTTGTTGGCTTTGTCCCATTTGGTCACCGTAATGTTGAAGTTCACGGTGATGCGTTCGTTTTTCTGAAACTGCAGCTCCGTCCATTGGCGGTCGTTCATCCATTGTTCCAGTGTCTGCTTCAGATTGTCGAACACCGACTTGTCGCTGCCCTCCACCTGCTGGCTGTTGATGTTAATCTTCACAGCCAGCTCCTGCGCATGCATAGCCAGCCCCAGCCACAGCATTCCCAATATGATGACTATTTTCTTCATTTTGCCTGCAAAATTTGACATAACTCTTCATCTTTAGGTACAAATATTTTTCATCTATTGCAACCGCTGATGATATATAAGTTCTTATTCATTTCGTGGGCAAAGGTACAAAATAATTCCTTATAAAGTGTCGAAACTCGTATTTATTTTATCTATTTCGACGTTTTTGATGGGTGTTATGGTTAGTAGCTCTCCACTTTAGCCTCGCTTCACTCTCGCTTTAGCCTCCTTTTAGGCTGCTTATAGCCTGCTTACTGCCTTACTCTTGAGTATGCCTATAAGCAGGCTATAAGCAGGCTGAAAGGAGCCTGAAAGCTGGCTAAAGCGTAAAAAGATTGCAAGTCGAGAAGGTGGAAATGCAAAAGAAATCTGTTTTTCTTTTGCATTTCGCTCACTTATTCGTACCTTTCTCCCTTTGGAGAAGGTGGCTGCACCTCAGAAAAATCCAAATAAATTTGGTTTTTCATTCGGTTTGTACTACCTTTGCAGGCAAAAAGATAAAGGTGAATACAAAAGATATACATATAAGCGACTATAACTATGAGCTCCCTGACGAGCGGATAGCGAAGTTCCCCATGGCGGAACGCGACCACTCGAAACTGCTGGTCTATCAGAAAGGACGGGTAGGAGAGGATGTTTTCTATCATCTGCCACAGTATCTGCCGCAAGGTGCGCTGATGGTGATGAACAACACGAAGGTGATTCAGGCGCGCCTGCACTTCCGTAAGGACGATGCCCTGGGCGAGCCGACGGGAGCACTGATAGAGGTGTTCCTCTTGGAGCCATACGCTCCTGCCGACTACGAACAGATGTTCCAGCAGACTCACTGCTGCCAATGGCTCTGCCTGATTGGCAACCAGAAGAAGTGGAAGGAGAACGTGGTGCTGCGGCGCAAGGTCACCATCCAAGGCAGAGAGGTGACGGTGAGCGCCAGCCGGCAGGGTGAGGTAGGTACGAGTCAGCTGGTGGCCATCGAGTGGCAGCCGGCCGACGGAATGCAGACAACGGGTGCAGCCATCAGCTTTGCAGAGATACTGGATGCCGCTGGTGAACTGCCCATCCCGCCCTATCTGAACCGCGAGACACAGGAGAGCGACAAGACGACCTACCAGACGGTCTACTCGAAAATAAAAGGCAGTGTGGCTGCTCCTACCGCCGGGCTGCACTTTACCCAGCGCGTACTGGCAGACATCGATGCTCATGGCATTGAGCGCGAGGAGCTGACCCTGCATGTGGGTGCTGGCACGTTCCGACCCGTGAAGAGCGAGACCATCGGCGACCATCCGATGCATACAGAGTATATCGCCGTGCGCCGCCACACGATAGAGCGGCTGATAGCCCACGAGGGGCATGCCATTGCCGTAGGTACCACGAGCGTGCGGACACTGGAGAGTCTCTACTACATGGGGCTGAAGGTGATGGAGCATCCTGAGCTGACGGAAGAGCAGTTGCATGTAGACCAATGGGAGCCTTATGAGCGGACTGCCGGCGTGAGTTCTGTAGAAGCACTGCAGGCACTGCAGGAGTGGATGGAGCGCCGCGAACTGACGGTGCTGCACTCGTCGACACAGATTATCATTGCACCGGGCTATGACTACAAGATTGTGAAGATGCTGATTACGAACTTCCATCAGCCGCAGTCTACACTGCTGCTGCTGGTGAGTGCCTTCGTGCATGGTGACTGGCATCAAATCTATGACTATGCACTGGCTCACGACTTCCGGTTCCTGAGCTATGGCGACTCGTCGCTGCTGATTCCATAGGGAGGGGCGAGATTTCGACATTTCGAGAACATCGACATATCGAAATGTCGAAAATGAAAAAGAATAAAATTAAGAAGAAAATATGAAATACGGTTTTATCAAGGTTGCGGCAGCAGTGCCGGCAGTGAAAGTGGCTGATGTCGACTACAATGTGGTCGAGATGGAAAAGCTGATTGCCATGGCCGATAGCGAGCATGTGGAGATTGTCTGTTTTCCAGAGCTCTGCATGACGGGCTATACCTGTCAGGACTTGTTTAAGGAGCAACTGCTGCTGAATAAGGCTGAAGAAGGACTGATGCGCCTGTTGGAGTTTACCCGCAAGATGGACATCATCTGCGTGGTGGGACTGCCAGTACAGGCCAATGGACTCTTGCTCAACTGTGCGGCAGTGATTCAGGACGGCACGCTGTTAGGAGTGGTGCCCAAGACCTACCTGCCCAACTACAACGAATTCTACGAGAAACGCTGGTTTGCCTCGGCCCAGGATTTGAATCCTACCTCGACCTATCTGGCAGGCAGTGCCATCACGCTGAGTTCGGAGCCGAAGCTGTTTCAGACCATTGACGGTGTGAAGTTCGGTGTCGAGATATGCGAGGATGTATGGGCCCCCATCCCTCCCAGCAACCAGCTGACAATGGCCGGTGCCGATATCGTATTCAACTGCTCAGCCTCGAACGAGCTGATAGGCAAGCACCAATATCTGCGCTCGCTGCTGGCCCAGCAGAGTGCCCGCACACTGAGCGGCTATGTGTACGCTTCGTGCGGATTCGGCGAGTCGACACAGGATGTGGTCTATGGCGGCAATGCCATCGTCTTTGAAAACGGCAAGGTGCTGGCAGAGGGCGAGCGGTTCTCGTTCCAGCCCCAGTTGCAGACGGCACAGATAGATGTTGAACGGCTGCGCACTGAGCGGCAGGCGAACACCACCTTCGTGAATGCCCAGCGCGGTGCCCATGCCCAGCTGATTATGGCCAAGCCCATTGGCAACGACCATCCCTTTGAGCTGCAGCGCACCGTAGATGCCCATCCCTTCATTCCACAGGACAACGATATGGCCGACTCGTGCGAGGAGATACTCAACATCCAGACGGCAGGACTGGCCAAGCGACTGATACATACCAACTGCCAGCATGTCGTAGTAGGCATCAGCGGCGGGCTTGACTCCACCTTGGCCTTACTGGTCTGCGTGCGCACCTTCGACAAGCTCGGCTATGACAGGAAAGGAATCGTGGGAGTAACGATGCCCGGCTTCGGCACTACCGACCGTACCCACGACAATGCTACCTCGCTGATGCAGTCGCTGGGCATCTCGCAGATGGAGATTCCAATAGCCAAGGCGGTGACTCAGCATTTTAAGGATATCGGCCACGATGCCGCCATCCACGATGCTACCTATGAGAACTCGCAGGCCCGCGAACGAACACAGATACTGATGGACCTGGCCAATAAGCTGGGAGCGCTGGTAGTGGGCACGGGCGACCTGTCGGAACTGGCATTAGGCTGGGCTACCTATAATGGTGACCACATGTCGATGTACGGTGTGAACGGCGGTATTCCCAAGACACTCATCCAGTATCTTATCCGCTATATGGCCTCGCTGCCGGTATTCAAAGCCCAGCGGGATACACTCATCGATGTGATAGATACGCCCATCTCGCCCGAGCTGACCCCTGCCGATGCGGAGGGAAATATCCAGCAGAAAACGGAGGATTTGGTAGGTCCCTACGAGTTGCACGACTTCTTCCTCTACTACTTCCTGCGCTTCGGATTCCGTCCTGCCAAGATTTTCCTGCTGGCACAGGCGGCCTTCGGTCAGGCGTATGACAAGGATACCATCAAGAAGTGGCTGACCACCTTCTGCCGCCGATTCTTCTCGCAGCAGTTCAAGCGCTCCTGTCTGCCCGACGGACCCAAGGTGGGCAGTGTCAGCCTGTCACCACGCGGTGACTGGCGCATGGCAAGCGACGCTTCGAGTGCACTATGGTTAAAAGAATGTGACGAGCTATGATAGAGATAACCCTTCAGGACAGTGTGCTGCGGCAGGCAGCGGGCGAGGGCATGGATGCCTTTGTCAACGCCTTCATCACGGCTATCAAGGAGCAGATAGGCGGTGAGCTGACAGCCGACAACATGGGACAGCTCAATGCCGACCAGGTGACACTGCTGGCCTGGGATGTGCTTCACGAGGAGGTGATGGACGGCGGCTTCGTACAGCTGATACATAACGGCTACGGCCCCTTTATCTTCAAGAACCCGCTGGCCAAGGCACTCAAGCTGTGGGGGCTGCGCGAGCTGTCGAAGCTGATATACGATGCCCATACGCTCTATAACAAGTATGGCGAGGCTTTAGAGCGCGACTGTACGGACGAGGAGTTTATGGCACTCTTCGAACAGTATCCTGAGTTTGATGACATGGACGACCTTTTTGTGGAACAGGAAGAGGAGTGGACTGAACAGATAGCTCGCTATATTGATGAACATTTAGAGAATTTTGCAAGCATTCAATGAATAAAAACGAAGAGCTGATCAGGAAGAAAAGTCCTGTCAATATCAAGAACAAGAAGGCCTCGTTCGAATATTTCTTCATCGAGACCTTTACGGCAGGCATTGTGCTCACAGGCACAGAGATCAAGTCGATACGCATGGGCAAGGCTTCGCTCGTAGATACCTATTGCACCGTTATAAATGGCGAACTATGGGTCAAGGGGATGAATGTCTCGCCCTACTTCTACGGCTCGTATAACAACCATGAGCTGAAGCGCGACCGCAAGCTGCTGCTGACCAAGCGCGAAATACAGAAGCTGGCATCGGCAACCAAGCAGACGGGCTACACCATCGTACCGCTGCTCGTCTTCATTGACGAGAAGGGTCGTGCCAAGATGGACATTGCCCTCTGCAAGGGTAAGAAGGAGTATGACAAGCGCCAGACACTAAAGGAAAAAGAAGACCGCCGCGAGATGGATCGCGCCATGAAAGTATATAAATGAGCAGACTGGAAGACTTAGCTAAGCAACGCATATTGATTCTCGATGGTGCTATGGGTACCATGATAGGAGAGATGATGGGAAAGGTGGGTAACTCAGATGCCCTCAACCTGACTCATCCAGAGGTGATTGCCACTATCCACCGCCAATACTTGGAGGCGGGGGCCGACATCATTACCACCAATACCTTCAGTGCCCAACGCATCTCGCAGGCCGACTACCATCAAGAGGCTGAGGCGCGACAGATGGCACTCGAAGGAGCCAGGATAGCCCGCCGTTGTGCCGACGAGTTCTCCTCGCTGGAGAAGCCGCGCTTCGTGGCGGGTTCGATGGGCCCCACCAACAAGACATGCTCGATGTCGCCCGATGTCAGCAATCCCGCTCTGCGCGAGTTGGACTACGATACACTTTTTGAAGCATATAACGAGGAGGCGGACGCGCTGATAGAGGGTGGGGTAGATGCCCTGCTCATCGAGACCATCTTCGACACACTGAATGCCAAGGTGGCCATCGATGCTTCCCTGCATGCCATGCAGCAACGCGGGCGGCAGGTGCTATTGATGGTGAGTGTGACTATCAGTGACTTAGCCGGTCGCACCCTGAGTGGGCAGACCCTCGATGCTTTCCTGGCCAGCATGAGTCCTTATCCTATCTTCTCGGTAGGACTCAACTGCTCGTTTGGTGCCACCCAGATGTTGCCTTATCTGCGGCAGCTGGCTCGCAAAGCTCCCTATTATATCAGTGCCTATCCCAATGCCGGACTACCTAATGCCATGGGACTCTATGACGAGACGGCAGAGACGATGGCACCCAAGATGGGCGAGATGGTGAGCGAAGGGTTGGTAAACATCATTGGCGGCTGTTGCGGTACGACACCAGAATTTATTGCCCGCTATCAGGCTCTGGTGGAAAACCAGCAGCCCCACATCCCCGTGGATGCTCCCCGGCATCTGCAGCTCAGCGGACTGAATGTGCTGGAGGCGAGAAACTTCATCAATGTCGGTGAACGTTGTAATGTGGCTGGCTCGCGAAAGTTTCTGCGACTCATCAAGGAGCATCAGTATGACGAGGCCATTGCCATAGCCCGCAAGCAGGTAGCCGACGGTGCACTGGTTATCGATGTCAATATGGATGATGGACTGTTGGATGCCCCTCGCGAGATGGTTACTTTCCTCAACATGGTGGCTGCCGAGCCAGACATTGCCTCCGTACCCGTGATGATAGACTCCTCCGACTGGAATGTCATCACTGCCGGTCTGAAGTGTCTGCAAGGAAAAGGCATCGTGAACAGCCTGTCATTGAAAGAGGGCGAAGAAGTGTTTATCCGCCATGCTCAGGATGTCAAACGCTATGGAGCCGCAATGGTGGTGATGTGTTTCGACGAAGCAGGACAGGCTACCAGCTACGAGCGGCGCATTGAGATAGCAGAACGTTCCTATCGGATTCTGACACAGAAGGTTGGTGTCAATCCGTTAGATATAATCTTCGACCCTAATATCCTTGCTGTAGCAACAGGAATGGAAGAGCACGACAGCTATGCTGCCGACTTCATAAGAGCCACGCGCTGGATTCGTGAGCATCTGCCAGGAGCTCATGTGAGCGGAGGAGTGAGCAACCTGTCATTCGCCTTTCGCGGCAACAACTATATCCGCGAGGCCATGCATGCCGTGTTCCTCTATCATGCCATACAGGCAGGTATGGATTTTGCCATTGTCAATCCTTCGACAAAAGTTCTTTATACAGATATTCCTGCACAGCAGTTGGAGATCATCGAGGATGTCATCCTCAACCGCCGTCCTGATGCCTCAGAACGGCTTATCGCACTGGCTGCCGAAATCACCCTTTCTGAAGCTTCCGACAAGCCTGGTAAAACAAGTCAAACTAGTAGAACTAGTTCAACTAGTCTCACTATCCATCGCCCGGACAGCCTGGAGGAACGGCTCGAACAGGCTCTTATCAAGGGGGTGGGCGACTATCTGGAACAGGACCTGATGGAGGCACTTGAACGATATCCGCGTGCAGTGAACATTATCGAAGGGCCGCTGATGGCTGGCATGAACAAAGTCGGCGAACTGTTTGGTGCAGGCAAGATGTTTCTGCCTCAGGTGGTGAAGACGGCGCGTACAATGAAGCAGGCAGTAGGAATCCTGCAGCCCTATATAGAAAAGGAGCGCGAGGAAGGTGCCAGGAAGAATGGCAAGATTCTGCTGGCTACCGTGAAGGGGGATGTCCACGATATCGGCAAGAATATTGTGAGTGTCATCATGGCATGCAATAACTATGAAGTGATTGATATGGGTGTGATGGTGCCTGCCGAGCAGATAGTGCGCAAGGCCCAGGAGGAGCATGTAGACATGATTGGTCTGTCGGGCCTGATTACGCCGTCTCTGGAGGAGATGGTCAATGTGGCCCGCGAGATGGAACGGGCCGGATTGGACATCCCCATCATGATAGGAGGGGCAACCACCAGCGAGCTTCATGTAGCACTCAAGATTGCGCCCGTCTATGGCGGTCCTGTGGTATGGATGAAAGATGCCTCGCAGAATGCCCTTGTTGCCGCCCGCCTGATGGACCATCAGGAAGAGCAGCACATGGAACACGAACTGGAAGAGAAATACGCATCACTGCGTGAACACTACCAACAGGAGCAGCAGCAATTGCTCTCCATAGAAGAAGCAAGAAATAACAAACCAAAGATATGGGAAGAATAAAAATCATCGTATGTATGCTGCTGTTGGCTGTAGGTATGCAGGCTCAGCAGAAGCGTGAATTTCGTGGTGCATGGATTCAGTGTGTCAACGGACAGTTTAAAGGTATAGGTACTGAGGTGATGCAGCGCACGCTGACCTATCAGCTCAATGAATTGCAGAAAGACGGCTGTAATGCCATCATCTTTCAGGTGCGCCCAGAATGTGATGCACTCTATGAAAGTGCGCTCGAACCCTGGAGCTACTATCTGACTGGTGAGCAGGGCAGCAGGCCCTATCCCTATTGGGACCCCTTGCAGTGGATGATAGACCAGTGCCATCGCAGAGGTATGGAGCTCCATGCCTGGATTAACCCCTATCGTGCCAAAACCAAGGTAGCACATCCCAATGCCCGCAACCACGTGATTGTGCAGCATCCGGAGTGGACCTTCGAGTACGACGGGCTGACACTGTTGAACCCTGCATTGCAGGAGTGTCGCGACTACATCTGCGAGGTGGTGCGCGACATTGTCAGCCGATACGATGTTGACGGCTTGCATATCGACGACTATTTCTATCCCTATCCTGTGCCTGGAGTCCGCATCCCAGACCAGGCCGACTATGCCCGCAACAGCTATGGCATCAGCGACCTTGGTGACTGGCGGAGACATAATGTCGACCTCTTTATTGAGCAGATGTACAAGACCGTGCATGAGACAAAGCCCTGGGTGAAAGTGGGTATCTCGCCTTTTGGCATCTATCGCAATAAGAAGAACGACCCTGATGGCAGCCGCACCAAAGGTTTGCAGAACTATGACGAGCTCTATGCTGATGTATTGCTGTGGGACCGTAAGGGCTGGATGGACTATTGTGTGCCCCAGCTCTATTGGGAGATTGGACATAAGGCTGCCGACTATGATGAACTGATACATTGGTGGAACAATCATCTGATTCATACTGATCTGTATATCGGCGAGGATGTGGAGCGCACGGTGAAAAACAGAGATCCGCATCATGCTGGCCGCCATCAACTCTCAGCCAAGATGGAACTGCACCGCCAGCTGCCAAGGGTGAAAGGTACTGTGCTATGGTATGCTAAGGCTGCCGTCGACAACATCGGCAACTACGGCACCTCGCTGCGCAATATCTATTGGCGCATACCAGCCCTGCAGCCTCAGATGAAGCATATAGACCACAAGGCTCCGAAGAAACCGCGCAAGGTGAAGCACTTCGAGGTAGACGGGCAGCGTGTTATTTTCTGGCAGGCACCTAAGGGCAGCGGCTGGAAGAATCAGGCTGTTCGCTATGGCATCTATCGTTTTGCCAATGGTGAACGCATCAATCTTGATGACAACAGTCATCTGGTGGCATTCACGTCGCAAACATTCTACGAACTGCCAGCAAACGAACGGATTCCCTGTGTCTATGTCATCACTTCGCTTGACCGCATGCAAAACGAAAGCAAAGGGGTGAAGGTGAAGATCAAGAATTGAGAGTTGAGAGTTGAGAAAGTATGTGGACAATAAAACGACTCATGTGCAACCCGTTGCAGGAGAACTGCTACGTGGTGAGTGACTCGACGGGTGAATGTGTGATTATCGACTGTGGTGTCTTCTGGGAGGATGAGAGCAAAGTCCTGACGGACTATATTCGCGGCAACCGGCTGAAACCTGTGCATCTGCTGGCTACCCACGGGCATCTGGACCATAACTTTGGCAACCAGCTGATGATGGATGAATATGGACTGAAGGTGGAGGTGTGTCACGAAGACCAGGAGCTCGTGGAACATTTGGCACAGCAGGCTCGCGACATCATTGGCATAGAATTCGATCGCGGTCAGGCTCCTGTAGGACACCTGCTCAGTGATGGGGATACGGTGACGTTTGGGCAGCATGAGTTGCGCGTCATTCAGACTCCAGGACATACACATGGTTCGGTTATCTTCTATTGTGAGGCCGAACATACGGCCTTCACTGGCGATACCTTGTTCCGCATGAGCATCGGGCGGACGGATTTTGCCGAGGGCAGCTGGACGGAAATGGAACACTCGCTACATCATGTCATCGCGAAGCTACCAAAGGAGACTTTGGTGCTCAGCGGACATGGTCCACAGAGCACGATAGCAGACGAATTGATGTATAATCCTTATTTGAGGTAGTCAGTAGGAGAAGTGTTGAGATTCCTGTTATACAGGCAGGTAGATACAATGCTTCTCCTTAAACCAATCCTCACTGAACCACTGGCTTAACTCTGCGCTTTCTACGATGCGACGGAAGGGTTGCATCTCTGCCTGCAAATCGCCGCCCTTCAGACAGATGACTCCGTTGGGAAGGGCATTCTTGCTGTTCTTGGCTATATTCTTGCGCACAATCTTCACCAAATCGGGTAGGGGCATAACGGCACGACTGACAACAAAGTCGTATAGGCCCTTCTCCTCCTCACCACGCAGATGGCAGGGCTCGCAGTTCTTGAGTCCGATGGCATGGGCAACTTCCTGAGCTACACGTATCTTCTTGCCAGTGCCGTCAATGAGTTTGAAGTGGCACTCGGGAAAGAGAATGGCCAGAGGTATGCCTGGGAATCCTCCTCCTGTTCCAAAATCCAAGATGCGAGTGCCGGGACGGAAATTCACCATCTTTGCAATGGCCATCGAGTGTAGCACATGGTGCTCATAGAGGTTGTCGATGTCCTTGCGCGAGATGACATTGATCTTGGCATTCCAGTCACGATACAGCTCGTCGAGCATTCCTATTTGTCGCTGTTGCTCCTTTGTCAGCTGGGGAAAGTATTTGATAATTTGTTCCATGCCTGCGAAGGTACGAAAAAAACAGCAAATAACAAAATTTTCTATCGAATACTATTGATGAGGGCAACCATATTCCAGATATAGGTACGCGTGGAAATGCCTTTTACGTGATGATTTTCGAATGGTGAGGTGTCGTACTCATCACCAACCATGCTCTGACTGTAGCGGCGGTCATCGCTTTGTGTAGGCATGTCGGCAGGGATTGGCTTGTAGGGATTGGAAATCTGCCGGAATACAGTCATCCAGCGTCCTTGGTTGTCGAGTGATGAGATAATCTGTTCGACATCAGGACGATACGGATAGCGCGCAGGACCGTTTGACTGATTGTAGTAATAATCCAGCGGACCACTGTGGTCTGCCTTTTTCAGGGGTGAATGTGCCCGTAATTGGTTGGTATCGAGTGCCTGCGCTTCCTGAAGTGCTTTTCGTAATGCCGAAGGATTGGCTGTAAAGAATGAGCTATAGTGGGCTATCGTACCCTCTGGGATGCTGTCGGTATAGTATTCGCCATTAACAACATTGGAACCCTTTCGATGCACATAAAGGGGCTTATTGGTGACAATATCGATGAATCGTGGAACAAGAATCTCACCTTCATTCAGTGGGCGGCGCCCTAACTTAGTTATCCATTCGGATGGTAACTGCTGGCTCTCAATGAAACGGATGGCTTGTGGGATTCCAGCAAGGAATGACTTGTCGCCCGTCTGACGAAAGAATTTGAGCATCAGTTGAATCATGGCCGTGGTGGTGCCTGTATTGACAGCAGCAGGCTCATAGCTGCGGGCATGAGCAGGATAGCGGATGTTGATATTGTCAGGGGCTGCACTATATTGATCTGCCCATCCAGACAGCGGTTCTGGCTGTTGCAGGCTGCGCAGGCAATGCATGGCCTTGAGAATAGGCTCACGCAGTTCTTCCATTCCTAACGAGGTATAGCATTGAAGGAGGAAGTCAATATTTTGGGGCATCACATCATCATTGATGGTGACAAATGATGAATAGTCAGCCTTACCGCGGAAAGGATGGTCATACATCAGCGGATACCGTTGCGGCCAACCACCATCGGCATATTGGCTCTCCAGAAAAAATGAAATGGCTCGCTGCAAGGGGGCTAAGAATGCAGAATCTCTCTCTTCTAAATAGATGCGAAGCAGAAACTCGGCACTATGACTGGTAGCTTCGTCATCGAAAGTGGCATTACCATAATAGTGTTGAAACTCTTCTAACCGCCATGCCTGATGCCCGATAGTTGCATACCACCGCTTGGTATTCTCCTCTGACACGTAATCGAACATATAGTTCCATCCCCCACAAGGAAGTTGCCCACGAATGATGCAATGCGCAACTTGACAAGCACAGTCATAATAATACTTGTCGCCAGTGGCATGATAGGCATCAAGCAACAGTTGTCCTACATCAGGCGTACTGGGTGACTGAAGCCATACCATCGTACGCCATGCTTCCAGTTCACCCCATTGGCGCGAATAGTCGGGCAGATAACTCCACACGAATCCTCCCTTGTAAGAAGCCACCTCCATCATATACTGAGTGGCTCGTCGCATGGTATGTCTGACCCTTTCCTGCTGTCCACCCCATGAGGGAAGGACAGCAAGAAGGGAGAGTATGCTATAGACTATTCGCTTCATCTATGATACGCTTTACTTAAGGCCTATGAAAGTGGCACGCATAGGGCTGAATGTATCGATGAGCATGCCTGCCTCAAGACAAACTACACCGTGCTCAGTGTCGGGAGCAACATAGAATCCGTCTCCGGCACTCAGGATGGTCTTTTTACCACCAATAGTCACTTCAAACTTTCCGCTGGCTACATAGCTCACCTGTGTATGATAGTGGCTGTGGGCTTTGCCAATGGCTCCTTTTTCAAACTTTACCTTCACCAGCATCACTTGTCCGTCATAACCCATAATCTGACGCACTACGCCTGGCTCAGCATCCTCCCATTTGAGGTCTTTCTCATACTGGAACGTTGCACTACGTGTCTTTTTCGTCTCGCAACATTTCTGTTCACAATTCTTGTCGTTCATATTACACTGTTTGTTACAATCCTTACAAACTTGGGCGTTCATTGTCAGAACAGCCATGGTGGCTAAAGCCATTAAAGCAATTTTTTTCATTATTATTGAGTGTTAAGTTTAATTTCGTTATTTGACGCACAAATGACAGATAGGTTTAAAATAAATATAAAAAAATCGACAAGTCTGGGAATGTAGAGTTTGACAAGTCGATTAGAGAGTTTATTTTACAGGTTCAATAATAGTCCTGACACCTTTGATTTTTTCGCCTTTGGTAAGCCTGAGCACTTGCTGAACTTTCTCGCGGCTGACAGAGGCATAGGCATAACGGTCTTTAACATCGATGCGTCCTATCTCGGCGGGCTCCAAGGCACCCTTCTTGCAGAGAAAACCTACGATGTCGCCTTTTGAAAGCTTGTCTTTCTTTCCTTTACCGATATAGAGTGTCGACATACGGGGCAGAGGAGGCTCAGCCTGCTTGCAATCCAAATCAGTATATGCTACCGGCTCGCCCTCTACATAGTCGGGGATATGCTCTTCGCTGTTGAGGATGAAGAATGTGCGTCCGGTGGCATCCCAGCGGGCAGTACGGCCCACGCGGTGAATGTATCCGTCTTCGCTTTCGGGCAGATGGTAGTGGATAATGTTCTGAATGTTGGGGATGTCCAATCCTCTCGAAGCCAAGTCTGTGGCAACGAGCACATTGGCAGAACCGTTGGAGAACTTGTAAAGCATGTCTTCGCGCTGGCGCTGTTCCAGCCCTCCGTGAAAGTAGCTCGTGGTGAATCCCTGGTGACGAAGATAGTCATTGACACGTTCCACAGAGTCGCGGTAGTTCAGGAATACGATACTGCTCTCATCACCTACCGACAACAGCAACTGACGCAGTGTGTCGAGTTTGTCCTTCTGAGGACTGGCTACTGTGTACAAGGTGACGCGTGGTGAGGTCTGCTCTTCCTCGGGCAGGAAGTCTATCAGCGTTCCCTTCTTCGACATGTTGACAAACTGTGGAATCTGCTCGGCATTGGTAGCAGAGAGCAGGATACGACGCTCCAGTCCTGGCAGGCTTTTAATAAGCTTCTGCATCTCAGCCTGGAATCCCATCTCCAGACATTTGTCGAACTCATCTATAACGAGGTAGCGAATGTGGTAGCGCGAGATGTTGTTCTTATCCAGATGGTCGTTCAAGCGTCCTGGAGTGCCAAAAACGATTTGTGGGTGCACCTCCTTCAGTACCCGATGCTCGTCCATTGCGGGCCGTCCTCCATAGCAGGCAGTAGAGCGAAGTCCGCAGCCCATGCTTTTGAGCACTTGGTCAGACTGTAAGGCCAGTTCCCTACCCGGTGTAACTACAAGTGCCTGAACTTCGCCCTGCTGTGAGGGTTCTATCAGCTGCACCAAAGGTAGGAGATAGGCCAGTGTCTTACCTGTTCCCGTAGGTGACAGTAAAACAACATCACCGTCGGAACCTGTGATGGCTTCGACGGCGTGTTGTTGCATTTCGTTCAGCTCGGTGATGCCGAGCTTAGTCAGGATATGCTGTATGTCCACAACTATGGATGGTTATTTCTTCTCTTCTTTCTTGGCTTCTTCCTTCTTGGCAGCAGGAGCCTTCTTGTAACGCTTGTTCAGACCGTTGATGACATCGTTGGTGATATCGAAGCGCTTGGCTGCATAGAGGATATTGTCACCCTGCTTGGTCAGAATGAGGTCGAACTTCTTGTCTTTATTGTAGGCATCCAGGAAGTGCATCAGTGAGTCGCGCAGTGCCTCATTGTATTGAGCAGTCTCGGAGGCTAACTCATTTTCCAGGCGAGCCTGAAGCTCCTGCAAGCTCTGTTGCTGGCGCTGGATAGCTGCCTGCTGGCTCTCTGCCTGCTCGCGACTGGTGAATCCATTGTTCTGTAACTTCTGCTGGAAGTTGGCAGCGGCACTCTGGAGCTGCTGGCCTTTCTGGTTCAGGGTGTTACGAGCATTGTTGCTCTTCTTCTGCAGGGTGAGGGTAAACTCTTTGCAAAACTCATACTGAGTCATCAGAGAGTCAACTTCCACGTAGGCAATCTTCAGTCCGCCAGCTGTGCCGTTGTCTGCTGCTGTGGGCTGATCGTCCATTTTGGGACTTGCATTGTTGCAAGAGGCCAGTGCCACTACGGCAGCTGCGGCCATCATCATGTACTTTTTCATTTTGTTTTTTGTTATTATTTAGATGTTTTGATATTCTTGTTGTTCCGATATCCTCTATGCCAGACTATTTCGATTTTTCACTGACGGCAAATCTGCTCTTGTGCCGCATCTCACGGTCTTGGTCCATCACACAGTGAATGCCTCGATCGCGCATGGCCTGGCTATCGTGAATATGCTGCGAGGAAAACTTTCCATCGCGACGCGAAAGTACTTTTATCAGCAAAAAAAACATGCCGATAGCAATTATTAACGTACTTATAAGCAGTATTTTCGACATAAATGATTAACTTTGCGTCAAAATTCGGCTGCAAAGTTAAACAAATTATTGCGAAAACCAATAAAATAAACATTAATAATGAATAAAAGTGAGTTAAAACCTGCAGTTGTCTTCGAACAATTTGCGAAGATTAACCAAATTCCCCGTCCTTCAAAGCGTGAGGACAAGATGATTGAGTACTTGAAACAATTTGGCGAGAGCCATAATCTGGACACCCGTGTTGACGAAGTAGGAAATGTCATCATACGCAAGGGGGCAACCCCAGGATACGAAGATTGCAAAACTGTCATTCTTCAGAGCCACATGGATATGGTATGCGACTGTCTGCCTGATGTACAGATAGACTTCGACAAGGATCCCATCACAACCTATATTGACGGTGAATGGATGCGCGCTAAGGGTACTACGCTGGGAGCCGATGATGGCATAGGCTGTGCTATTGAACTTGCCATTCTTGAGTCTAACGATATCGAGCATGGTCCAATCGAGTGTGTCTTCACCCGTGACGAAGAAACCGGACTCACCGGTGCCCTTGGCATGAAGTCGGGCTTTATGACAGGCGACTATCTGATAAACCTCGACTCTGAAGATGAAGGCGAGATATTCATCTCGTGTGCCGGCGGACGTACTACAAAAGCCCATTTTGACATCAAGAGACAGCCTGCTCCTGAGGGTTGTTTCTTTATTAAGGGTTCTGTAAAAGGGCTGATTGGCGGACATTCTGGTGATGATATCAATAAGAAGCGTGCTAACGGACTGAAGATTATTGCCCGTTTTGTCTATCAGGAGATGGAGCGCTACGAGGGTATCCATCTGGTGCGTCTGCATGGTGGCAGTCTGCACAATGCCATACCCAGAGGTGGCTATTTCGTGCTGGCAGTACCCAATGATATCAAGGAGAATATCCGTGCAGACTGGAATGTCTTTTCGGCTCAGGTGGATGACGAATTTCATATTACCGATCCGGATATGGTATGGCGTATGCGCAGCTATGATCCAGAACCGATTATCGATGATGATACCGCCCGTCGGTTTGTCTATGCTTTACAAGCGATGGATAATGGTGTTTTTTCTGTGTGTCAGGATCCTGACTTAGGCGACATGACAGAAACCTCAAGTAATCTGGCCCGTGTCGAGACCTACGAATCAGCTATCGACATCCTGAGTTCGCAGCGTTCTAATGTCATGTCTAACCTCGACAATATGTGCAACACCATTGCTGCTGTCTTCAAACTGGCTGGTGCCACTGTCGAGTTCTCCGAGGGCTATCCTGCATGGAAGATGCGCCCCCATAGCGAGTTGCAACGTATTGTCAAGAACACCTATCATAAGCTGTTTCAGAAAGAGCCTGTGGTTCGTGGCATCCATGCAGGACTGGAGTGCGGACTCTTTGCAGAGCGTTATCCTAACCTTGACATGGTATCTTTCGGACCTACGTTGCGAGATGTACATACCCCAGACGAACGACTGCTCATCCCTACAGTCCAGATGGTATGGGATCACCTGCTGCTGACCCTTAAGTCGATGCCTCACCAGTCATGAAGCATCCTATATATATAATAGGTATGGCACTGTTGCTGTTCGCCTCGTGCGGACGGCAACAGCAGGCCAAGTCGGTAGTCAAGGAGTTTATGGAACAGCAATTGAACAGGCAGGATGTCAGTTACCTTGATTTCACCGATCTTGACTCTACCCATGCCTTGAGCGACTCCGTTATCCAGTCTATGCACCAACGCGGAAAGCAGGGGGTAGACTATTTGGAACGGAAGCATCGCACTCTGCTCTATCTCCGCGCTCAGTATCTGCAAGACAGTGACACACTGAGCACAACCTTCTATCTGGACCCTGAAGCCACAGGAATCGTAGCTTATAAAGAGAATTACTAAGCAAAAACTAAGCAAAAACTAAACAAAGAATAAACATCATTACCAATCTATGACACGAAGAGAGTTCTTACAACAGTTAGGTCTTGGGGCAGGTGCAGCAGTGGCTCTGAATATGCTGGGACCTCTGCGCATGCTGGCACAAGACGATAAAGGTTCCCAAGTGCAGAATCGAATGACATATCGTGTTCAGCACGGCACGGGCGAACAGATTTCTTTGTTGGGATTTGGTATGATGCGCCTCCCTGACAACCAAGAAGAGGTAGACCGTTTAGTCGACTATGCTATATCTCATGGTGTGAACTACTTTGACACCGCACCGATGTATATGGGAGGCCGTTCAGAGGTGCTCACAGGCAATACCCTGAGCCGTTATCCGCGCAATAAATATTATGTTGCCACCAAGATGTCAAACCAGAATAAGCGTCTTTGGAGTTTCAGTGAGTCGAAACGGCTCTACGAACAGTCATTTGAACGCCTGAAGGTCGACTATATTGACTATTATCTGCTTCATAGTATCGGAGGTGGAGGAATGGAGACTTTACGGGGACGTTTCTTTGACAACGGACTACTTGACTTTCTGTTGAAGGAGCGCGAGGCAGGACGCATCAAGCACTTAGGTTTCTCCTATCATGGTGATATTCGTCCCTTTGACTATCTGCTCGACCATCAGGGCGAGTACCATTGGGACTTCTGTCAGATTCAGATGAACTTTCTCGACTGGCGGCATGCCTCCATGCGAACGGGTAGGAGAGTAGATGCTGATGCAGAGTATCTCTATAATAAGTGTCTGAAAGCCGGTGTGCAGTGCGTCATCATGGAACCATTACGCGGTGGAGCCTTTGGACGGATGGCTAAAGAATTAGAGGCACGGCTAAAGGCTGTTCACCCAGAAGACAGTACAGCCCGATGGGCTTTCCGTTGGGTTGGTTCCTATCCAAACATACTGACCACTCTGAGTGGCATGAACCAAATGGAGCACCTGATAGACAATGTCAATACATTCTCACCACTCGACCCATGTACGGATGCAGAAAATCAGTTGCTTGCCGAGATTGCAGATCAGATGTCTGGATTCCCAACCGTACCCTGTACTACCTGTGCCTACTGTATGCCATGTCCCTATGGAGTGGATATCCCAGGCAATTTTGCCTATTATAACGATGCTGTCAATGAGCATATCCTGCCTTTACCAGACAAGCAGAGTGCAGACTATGCCGTGCGCAAGCAGCAGTTCATAGAAGGTATGCGCAAGGCTCTGCCCAATACAGAATCGTGGGCGCGAAGTTGTGTGGATTGTGAGGAATGTCTGTCGAAGTGTCCACAGCAGATCCGCATTCCTAACCAGATGGCTCGTATAGTTGAGATCCTGCGCAAGCGATAGACCTCAAGTTGGACAAAACCGCTTAAAAATTACAGTCTTTCTACTTGTTTTACACCCTTTACCGTACGGAGCTTTTTAAGGAGAGCTTCCAGACGGGTGTTGTCATCAATCATAATGGTAAGATTTCCGCTGAACAGTCCGTCATGGGAGTCGATGTTAATAGAACGCAGAATCAGTTTCTCGTCTTTAGAGATAATACTTGTCAGATTATTCACGATACCTATGTCATCGTTTCCAATAACACGCAGGGTAATAGCATATTGCGAAGCACCCTTCCCGCTCCACTTTGCCCTAACGATGCGATAGCCAAAACGCTTGCGAAGTTCAGGTGCATTGGGACAATCGTCTCGATGAATCTTGATACCTCCATTGACCGTGACGAATCCGAATACCTTGTCTCCATAAATGGGTTGGCAACAACGGGCCAGTTGGTAGTCGATGCCTTTCAGGTTCTTGTCTATTACTAAGACATCGTCTTGGATAATATTGCCTGGCAGACGACTCTCATCCAGCACAAAGTTGGCAGCACTTTCTGCCACATTATTGCCTGTTACGGGTTGATCGCCCTGCTGCAACTCTACATAGCGGTCAATGACATGGTTGACATCCAGTGTCTCATCAGCTATCTGCCGATAAAAGTCGCTTACCTCCTTGAAACCCAACTTGCGGATGAGCACCTGCATCAGACTCTCGTCAATATCCAGTTTCCTGTTCTTGAATTTGCGCTCCAGCATCTCTTTGGCAAAAAGACCTTCTTTGACTTGGGTCTCCTTGAGTGCCAAGCGGATTTTAGACTTAGCACGCGAAGTCTTTACTACGTTTAACCAGTCCTGTTTGGGCTTCTGGTTATTTGAGGTCATGATTTCTACCTGGTCACCGCTTTGCAATTGCTGACGCAGGGTCACCACCTTGCCATTGATGCGTGCACCTGTACACTGGTTGCCGATGTTAGAATGGATATGATAGGCAAAATCGAGAACCGTAGCTCCTTTTGGGAACTTATACAGGTCACCCTTAGGAGTGAAGACAAATACTTCATCCTCATAGAGATCCATTTTAAACTGGTCCATGGCTTCCATCCCGTCACTGGTCTCCAGCATGGTTCGGATATTGGTCAGCCACTCGTCCATACCGGCATCGCCCTTCACGCCTTTATAACGCCAGTGGGCAGCCACACCACGCTCAGCAACCTCGTCCATTCGTTCCGTGCGAATCTGAACTTCTACCCACTTTTGTTCGGGGCCGAGAACTGTGATGTGCAATGACTCGTAACCGTTGGATTTAGGCACGCTGACCCAGTCGCGCAGGCGTTTGGGATTAGGCTGATACATCGAAGTGATGATGGCAAAAGTCTGCCAGCATTGCATGACCTCCCGACGGTGCATTTCTTTTATCTCGGAGTGGTCGCCTTGGACTTCTAAGATGATACGGATGGCAAAAAGGTCATAGACACCCTCGAAGGGACACTTCTGTTTCTTCATCTTCTGCCAGATGGAGTGTATCGACTTGGTTCTGCCCTTGATGTGGAATTTCAGTCCTGACTCTGCAAGCCTTTCCTCCACAGGCTTAATGAAACGTTCGATATAGGCATCACGACTTTTCTTGGTCTCGCTCAGCTTGTCCTTGATATGGTAGTAAGCATCGTGCTCCAAGTATTTCAGCGACAGGTCCTCCAGTTCACTCTTCAACTTGTAAAGACCTAATTTGTGTGCAAGTGGGGCATAGAGGTAGGCAGCTTCCTCACTGACCTGCTTCTTGGCTTGGGCAGAGGGGTCGCCTTCTGTTGTATCGGCAGTGCCGACATCACGTATCTGGCGCATCAGGTTCACACGGTCGGCAATCATGATAAGTATGACGCGCATGTCCTCTGCAAACGAGAGAAGTAAGTTACGGAAATTCTCTGACTCTACAACAGGATTTTTTTTGTAGAGTTGTTGAATACGTTGCAGCCCACGCAAGATACGTGCTACCGACTCGCCATAGTCAGCCTGCACATCATCAATAGTCAGGTATCCCTCTTCCACGCTGGGGCGTAAGAGTACCGCAATCACAGCATCACGTCGGAGTCCTATTTCCTCAACCAAGAGCTGGGCGGTCTGAAAGGCGAGTAGGATAGGGTTGTGCCCGAATACGTTGCGACTAATCTGATGTTTCTCAATAGCATTCATCAGATGATAGCGCATGTGTTCAACATCACCTTGCTTGAGCGAGGTGGCTACCGAATTGCGCACTTGCTGATAGAGGGCAAGTACTGTTTCTTTTTCCTTAGATGTAAAGGATAGCTTCTCCATATTCAATCTGCAAAGATACAAATTACCATCCAAACGGCCAAATTTATTAAGATATAAAAACGTTTACGGAAGTTTTAGAGATTATTTTTGCCGAATATTTTGCAGTTCCGAAAATTTGTGCTATCTTTGTGCTCGAAAATAAAAATTTCTATTTAAACGTAATACTAAAACAAATGGCTAAAATTGTAACTTTAGGCGAGATTATGCTCCGCCTGTCGCCCATGGGCAACGATCGTTTTATTCAGAGTGAGTCATTCCGTATCATCCCTGGTGGTGGTGAGGCTAACGTTGCTGTCTCTGTGGCTAACTATGGTCACGAGGCTTACTTCGTTTCTAAACTGCCCAAGCATGAGATTGGTCAGATTGCCGTTAACGCCCTGCGCCGCTATGGTGTCAACACCCAGTTCATTGCTCGTGGTGGTGACCGCGTAGGACTGTACTATGCTGAGACCGGTGCTTCGATGCGTCCTTCAAAGGTTATCTATGACCGTGCACACTCTTCAATTGCAGAGGCTGATCCTTCAGACTTCGACTTCGATGCTATCATGGAAGGTGCTGCCTGGTTCCACTGGTCGGGCATTACTCCCGCTATCAGCGACAAGGCTGCCGAGCTGACCAAGCTGGCTTGTGAGGCTGCTAAGCGTCACGGTGTCACTGTATCTGTAGACCTGAACTTCCGCAAGAAGTTGTGGACTTCAGAGAAGGCTATCAGCATCATGCGCCCCTTGATGCAGTATGTGGATGTCTGCATCGGTAACGAGGAGGATGCAGAGCTCTGCCTGGGCTTCAAACCCGATGCTGATGTAGAGGGTGGCAAGACCGATGCTGCCGGCTACGAGGGTATCTTCAAGCAGATGAAGCAGGAGTTTGGCTTCAAATATGTGGTTTCTACGCTCCGCGAGAGCTTCAGTGCTACCTTCAACGGTTGGAAGGCTCTTATCTACGACGGTAAGGAGTTCTATCAGTCAAAGCGCTACGAGATCAATCCTATCATCGACCGTGTAGGTGGTGGTGACTCGTTCTCGGGTGGTCTGATTCACGGTCTGCTGACTAAGCCGACTCAGGGCGAGGCTCTCGAGTTTGCTGTGGCTGCTTCTGCTCTGAAGCACACCATCAATGGCGACTTCAACCTGGTAGGTGTTGATGAGGTCGAGTCACTTGCTGGTGGTAACGCAAGCGGCCGCGTACAACGCTAATGCTTTCAAATAAATTCCTATAAATAGATTATATAAAATGGCAAAATTTGATAAAATTGCAGTATTGAAGAAGATTGGGGATACCGGTATGGTGCCCGTGTTCTATAACAAAGATCTGGAGATTTGCAAGAACGTGGTAAAAGCTTGCTACGAGGGTGGTGTTCGTGCTTTCGAGTTCACCAATCGTGGTGACTTCGCTCAGGAAGTATTCGGCGAGCTGGTGAAGTGGGCCGACAAGGAGTGCCCCGAGCTGGCTCTCGGCATCGGTTCCGTTGTTGATGCTCCTACAGCAGCCCTGTATATCCAGCTGGGTGCTTGCTTCGTAGTAGGTCCGCTGTTCAACCCCGACATCGCTCCCGTATGCAATCGCCGTCTCGTTCCCTACTGCCCCGGCTGCATGACCGTGTCTGAAATCGGTAAGGCTCAGGAGTTGGGTTGCGACCTGACGAAGGTATTCCCCGGCGACGTGGTTGGTCCTAACATGGTGAAGGGCCTGAAGGCTCCCATGCCTTGGTCGAAGATTATGGTGACCGGTGGTGTTGCTCCTGAAGAGGAGAACCTCAAGAGCTGGTTCAAGGCTGGTGTCTACTGTGTAGGCATGGGCTCGAAGCTCTTCCCGTCAGACAAGGTGAAGGCTGGCGACTGGCAGTATGTAACCGACAAGTGCAAGGAGGCACTCGGTTATGTGGCTAAGGCTCGCGCTTAAGCCATCCTTACATATAGGCTCAGCATGGATACTCTCCGTGCTGGGCTTTCTTCTTTTATCAGCTTGTTCGCCGTCAGATAAGACAGAGGCAGACAAGCTGAATTCTATTTCTTACAACTATCATTACCGTAACCTCGATTCTGTTGTCTACTATACCCAACAGGCTGTCCACCCTGATTTGCATGGGACCGATTATCGGGACGGGTATGCCGAACATCAGAACAACTTGGCTTTTGTAGCCATAGCCAAGATGGACTATCAGCTCGCCAAGACCTATTTGGATGCCATCCCGCAGATTACTGACAATCAGGTTGAGCTACTAATCTGCTATGTGCAACAGATGCGTCTCTGTCAGCGCCGCTCCATGAACCGTGAATTCTATGAATTTCGTGAGAAGGCTGTCAGGAGCCTGAAACGTATTGATGAAGACCGCAGCCAACTCAGCGAACGGCAGAAGCTGCGCCTTTGCTACGGGGAGACCGAGATGGCCATTGTTACCTCTACCTATTATTATTATGTGGGTCTGGAGCGTCAGTCATCCGAGTCGCTGCTGAAGCTGAATGTGGAGGAAGTCAGGCGCGATACGGCACAATATTTGAACTATCTCTATAACATAGGGGCTGGCGGCATTATTACAGCAGGAAGCCCAGAACAAATCTACCATGAAGAGATAGACTATCTGCACCGCTGTCTGGCTATTGCCCAACGCTGCCATTATCCTTTCTTTGAAGCACAGGCTTTAGAAGCTCTTGCTGATCATGATTACAACCTGGAACAAGCTCAGCGTGCTTTGGAATTGTTCAGTAGCTATGGCGATGTCTATCAGATAGCAGGTGCCCATCGCACGTTAGCCTCGTGTTATCATGCCATAGGCAATGAGCAGCAAGCCCTTTACCATCTGGAGCAGGCATTGTCGGACTCTGCCATTTATCAGGCACCCGATTTGGTGGCCAGCATCCGCGAACAGCTCAGTGTCGTTTATTCTGCACTTGATGACAAGCCTAACAGCGACTATAATCGCAACATCTACATCGACCTGCAGGAAGAAACGCGCCAGGACCGTGAGCTGGAGGCCCGTGCCGGATTGCTTGACGAGTCTGTCCATCAGCTGAATCTTATGATTATAGCAGTGCTCGTAGCCATTGCCTTGTTGATGTTCCTGCTATGGTTGTTTAATCATCTGAACCGCAAAAATCAACAAGACCATCAGCTCGACGACCTGTTGGAGGAGAAGCACGAGGCAGCACGCATCAGTCAGCTGGCAGTAGAGAAATTGGAACGTAGGCTGTTGGAGCAACGCGCTAAGGTCTCACTGGCAATGAGCATCCTTCCCCTGATTGACCGTATCCGCCACGAGGTATCAGGTCTTTCCGGTTCCCAATCTGAAAATACATCTGCCAAAGATTTTAAGATTTCGTATATCCGCGAGCTGACCGACAAGATAAATGAGCAAAATGAATTACTCACCCAGTGGATTCAGCTACGACAGGGCGAACTGAGCCTGCGCATTGAGAGTTTCCCACTTCAGCCTTTGTTCGAACTGGTAAACCTTGGGCGTACGAGTTTTGAAATGAAAGGCATCACGCTCGATGTAAAGCCTACGGAGGCTATTGTCAAAGCCGATCGCGTACTTACGCTTTTCATGCTCAATACTTTGGCTGACAATGCACGCAAGTTCACCTCACAGGGAGGTCGCGTCATGATTAGTGCCGCAGAACAGGCAGACTATGTAGAAGTCTCTGTACAGGATACAGGATGCGGTATGACAGAAGAGCAGCAAGCCCATCTCTTCGACATCAAGCCATTTAATGACGAGACATATAGTCAGTCTAAGAATACAGGAAAGACAACGGCCTTAAAGCCGGATAAACAGAGTTCGCAGCAAGCCTCTCACGGCTTTGGACTCTCCAACTGCAAAGGCATCATTGAGAAGTATCGCAAGATGAGCCAACTGTTTAGTGTGTGCCTGTTAGCAGTCGAAAGCGAACAGGGTAAAGGGTCGCGCCTCTACTTCCGCTTGCCGAAAGGGGTCAAGCGACTCATACTACTGCTGCTGACCACCCATTTCTCTTTATTCATGGCACCGGCTTCTGCCCAGCAGTTCATGGATCGTGCCCATATCTTTGCCGATTCGGCCTATTTCTCGAATGTCAACGGTAACTACCAGCGCACCTTGCTTTTTGCCGATTCCTGCCGTTTCTATCTGAATCAGCAATATTTAAGCCAACATCCGAATGGATCATTTCTTATGACTGCCCGAGGCGAGAACTCACAGATGCCGGCAGAGATACAGTGGTTGCACGACAGCCTTCCCATCAACTATCAGATTATCCTTGACATTCGTAACGAAAGTGCCGTAGCAGCTCTGGCTCTACACGACTGGGCACTCTACAACTATAATAATAAGGTATATACTCAGCTCTTCAAGGAGCTGAGTGCCGACGCTTCTCTTGATGACTATTGCCGACAGATGCAACAGTCGCAGCAGAATAAGCGCATAGCCGTCATCCTGCTCATAGTGAGCCTGCTGCTCATCATACCTGCCTACTATATGCTCTATTACCGCCATCGGCTCTATTCCCGCCATCGGCGCGAGCGTATGCAGCTCGACAATATCGAAATGGCCGATGACGAACTGCGCAGGGCACAGCTCGAACAAGCCCACTTGCATGTGGTAAATGCCGTTCTCGACAACTGCCTGTCCACACTGAAGCACGAGACGATGTACTATCCCAGCCGCATCCGTCAGTTAGTAGACAGTGGCGACATTGAGTCGCTGGGTGAGGTCACTCAGTATTATCGTGATCTCTATGGTATTCTATGCCAACAGGCTATGCGTCAGGTGGAACAGGTGAAGCTGCATGTCGCTCAACATGAATTCTATGGTCAGCAGGTATTGGGCGATGCCAACCTGTTACACTATTTGTTCGAGTTGTTAGGCTCCTCTCAGGTACAGACAGCCCCCAAGGACGAAAGCTATGTGAAATTCACGGTGGCTGCCGAACCCAAGTCTGCTTTCGACTATCTGCTGATGCGACAAATCGTGCGTGATCATGGCGAGGCTACCCATCGGCGCGGGTGTGGCATCACCGTCAGTCAACATACAACAACTATCATATTACCAAGATATAATGGAACAGTTTAAACTGATTATTGTAGAGGATGTACCCCTCGAACTGAAAGGTACAGAAGGTATCATTCGCAATGAGATACCAGAGGCTCAAGTCATAGGCACTGCCGCTGACGAGACAAGCTATTGGAAGCTTATCAAGCAGCAGCAGCCCGATCTCGTATTGCTGGATCTCGGCCTTGGCGGTTCTACCACCATAGGTGTGGAGATATGCCGGCAGACGAAGGAACTCTATCCTCAAGTGCGTATCCTTATCTTTACTGGCGAGATATTGAATGAGAAACTATGGGTCGATGTACTCGATGCCGGTGCTGATGGCATCATCCTGAAGAGTGGCGAACTGCTGACTCGTCGCGATGTAGTAGCAGTCATGGAGGGCAAGGAACTGGTGTTCAACGAACCGATTCTCAAGACAATCGTTACGCGCTTCAAGCAGATTGTCTCCAACCAGCTTGCCAGGCAAGAGGCTCTCATCGATTACGAGATTGACGAGTATGACGAGCGTTTCCTCCGCCACCTTGCACTTGGCTATACCAAGGACCAGATAGCCGGCCTGCGGGGTATGCCTTTCGGTGTGAAAAGTCTTGAGAAGCGCCAGAACGAACTTGCCAAAAAACTCATTCCTGCCGGTGAGAATGTGAATGCCACCCGATTAGTAGTGCGTGCGCTCGAACTGCGAATACTCGACCTCGACAACCTTATGCCCGATGTGGATTAAATGAAGTATCTCGCACTTTCCCTCATGGCGGCACAAGTGTTGCTTATCCTCTTGTCATGGCTATGCAGTGCTGCCTTCCCAGAAAGCGGTGTACACTCGCTGCTCTCTGGCGAGGGCATACGTTGGTTTATGGGGAAGTTCTGTCATATTCTGGCAACACCCCTGCTCGTCTATATCCTCCTGCTTGCTGTGGCCTATGGCAGCCTGATCCGTAGCCGTCTCCGCCTCTTTGGCAAGACCTATCGCGAGCGGCGGGCACTGACTATCTCGTTGGCATGGATAGCAGTCTATATCATAGCGGTATTGCTGCTCACCGTTACCCCCCATGCTGTACTGCTCTCTGCCAGCGGGTCACTCTGGCCGTCACCCTTCTCGGACAGTCTGATCCCGGTAGTAGCTTTTGGTGCCATGACTTTTGGTGCGCTCTATGGTGCCATTGCGGGCCACTACCACCATTTCGCCGACATCTATCAGGCATGGTTACATGGTATCAGCCAGTCCGCACCCCTGTTGCTCTTATACGTGGTACTGACCCAATTCTACGAATCTTTGTGTTATGTACTGCCCTAAATGGTTAACTTGTTTATCAGCAAGTCTGACAATGCAGAGTTAACGTGAGTTCAAATTGTAGGAGTGAAATATTTTTTGTACCTTTATAGGTGATAACAAAAGCGTCTAACGAGCCGTAATGCCGTTGGCAATGAGATTACTTCTCGTTGCCAACGAAACGTATTCTTCAAAAAACTCCTACTCTCCTACCATCACAGGGCTGAAAGGCCGATATACAAAGGGATTGAGGCATGGTAGGGGTTGTTGCAACCCCTACCATACCCCTACCATACTACTACTACGCAACCTGCTTCGGAACAATCTTTCGGAAATTGAAATATTCCGACAAAACAAAGGCTCCTATCCGTTTCCGCACCTGCTATCATTAAGGATAAAAATTGCTATCATTAAAGGGAAATATATTTTTCTGGGCAGGGAAAATTTTCTGGCAGGCCTGCTAGTAAAAAGCCCTTGTTGTCAACATTCTGCAAGCCACAGCGGGAAATCAGAAACACGCTGCGAAATATATTTACTTCCTTTAAAATCCTCAGACATAGTAGGAGCAATAGTAGGGGTATGGTAGGGGTTGCAGCAACCCCTACCTTGCCTCAAACCCTTTGTATATCGGACTTTCAGCCCTGTGATGGTAGGAGAGTAGGAGTTTTGGCATAATCCCTGGAAATTGTTTACTTTTGCGCCTTGTCAACTTAGAATAGGGTTAATGCCTAAGCCGTCAACCCAGCAGCAGGGTTAAAGGACAAGAGTCATCATAAAAAAGTTTCAAGTTTCATTGCCAACGGCATTACGGCTAGTTAGACGCTTTTGAATTGATAAAGACTTCTTCCTATTTGTTCTACAATACCACAAACTAATGCATTACCCATAAGGAATGCCCTGCGTCCGTCAGAAACCTCTGCGTGTAGCGTGTGGTTGTCTGGGAACATGTTCATGCGTTCTAACTATCATCAAATCAACATTCCAAGTATAGTCTCAGGTGATGCCTGCAACTTAGTGACTGCACACAAGCCTACGCCCATGTCTTTCACGCTGGCACCTAAAAGATACACTTCGTCGTCAATAATAAGGAAGCGGTCATGATTCTTGTAGGGCAACTGAACGAAGTTGATAACGGGGTATTGCTCATTGTGCTTCTTCAAATCCACTTGAAACTGATTGTAGTAGCGGCTGTGTATCGTGGCCGACACTCCTTCTGCTCGCTTATCCAACATCGTCAGCACGCGGTCATCCACGAAATTGTCTATTAGAACTATCCTCTGCTTAGCACTTCTCACCAAATCCGACACATACGACCAGGCATCCCACACGCATCCCGTCTGGAAAATCTGCTCTGGCAGGAGTTTAGGCGACTGTTCTTCCATCTTGTCGAGAATCATATCAATCTTCTCGTCTGTGTCAATTTGGTGGCGTTCAAGGTGTGCAATACGCCTCAAGACATCTGCATTTTGCACCATAAAACTTCGCATGGCAACAAAAGCATCTATGATTCTGATGCTGGTATCAATGGCCTTCTGGCTGTTCAATACAGAAGGAAGCATCGACACACCAAATTCCGTAAAAGCATAGGGAGCTGATGTAGAATGCTTCAACATATTGAACCGGTCGCAATTTGCGACCAGTTCCTTCATCTCGTCCTTAGTCAATTGGAATCTGTATCTATCAGGGAATCGGGCAATATTACGTCTGACTTGCTCATTCAGACGCTTTGTCTCAACACCATAGATGTTGCCTAAGTCCCTGTCTATTAGCACTTGCTTACCTCTTATGGTCAAAATGAGTCTCTCAATATCGTATTGGCTAAGGATTATATCGCCATTATCTGGGTGGTCGCAATTTGCATCCACCTCCACTAACTGGTCGCAATTTGCGGGCCACTACCACCATTTCGCCGACATCTATCAGGCATGGTTACATGGTATCAGCCAGTCCGCACCCCTGTTGCTCTTATACGTGGTGCTGACCCAATTCTACGAATCATTGTGTTATGTACTGCCATAAATGGTTAACTTGTTTATCAGCAAGTCTGACAATGCAGAGATAGAAAGAATTCTTGGTATGAAATTTTCGTCATTTTGGCTTATAAAATCTCATCACGTTTTTCCCATAGAACATCACTTCCTTGATTTGTGGGTTATTCTTCAGGAAAGCATCAATATCATTCTTTGTGCCATCAGGACAGAAGACATCCCAAAGGGCCAAATGGTGCCGCTTCAGGCAGTTTATTTTGTCTACCTTGTCATAGAATTTCCGACCGCCATTATACCTCTTGCTGATATCCTGCCAGAAGCGGTTGGATTTTGCCGTTTCATACTTGTCATTCTTCAACAGTTTAGCACCGAGTATCAGCGTCTCAGAATCATCGTAAACAACAGGCGGCAGGCTCGTCGAGACATGACTTTTCAGAGACTTCATCAGCAGCCAGTTGAATACCCAAACCACAGGGTCTGCCTTTGGGGGCTTGGTATCCCTGATCATTTCACTAAAGAATGGCAATTCCTCTATTGGCAGTGGTTCCTGACAGGCAAAACAATCCGTCTGAGTGTCTTCTGCCTTTACGATATCTGGTATCTTGCGGCGAAAAGCACCATAGGTTTCTATTCTGTTCACCTCAATGCTGCGAGCCTTGCTCATGGCAGCGAACTCTTCTTCTCTTTCGATGCCAAGATATCTGCGCCCAAGCAAATTGGCTGCGATACCAGTAGTGCTGCTGCCTGCAAACGGGTCGAGAATCCATGCACCAGGCTTGGTTGATGCCATGATGATTCGGCTCAGAAGTCCCAACGGTTTCTGCGTAGGATGCTTGCCACACGATTTCTCCCACGGTGCAATGGCTGGCATACGCCACACATCAGTCATCTGCTTGCCATCGTTGATGTGTTTCATCAGCTCATAGTTATAGTAGTGAGCCACCTTCTCACTCTTACGCGCCCAGATGATGAACTCTGTAGAATAGGTGAAATAACGGCAGGAGATATTTGGTGGTGGATTCGTCTTTGCCCATGTGATGACATTGAGAATCTTATAACCCAGCTGCGTCAGGCAGTTGGCCACGCTGAAAATGTTATGATACGTTCCTGAAATCCATATCGTGCCATTATCCTTCAACTTCTCACGGCAGAGAGAAAGCCAGCGCATGTTGAAATCGTTGATTTCCTCCTGCGACATCGATTTGTCCCAGTCGCCCTTATCCACGCACACCACCTTGCCACTCTGAACGCTGATACCTCCGCTCGAAAGAAAATAAGGCGGGTCGGCAAATATCATGTCGAACTTGAACGAGAACTGTGGCAGCAGCTCGAACGTATCGCCATGAAGCAGGTTAAAGGCGTGGTCGGGGGATTTATAATAAGGTTTCAACATAAGCTATGCCATCAACCCTCCTCCACCTTCATCTTTTCTGGCATATGCTGTAGTCCATCCAGTCTGGCCCAAGATGCTGATAGATTTTGGTGGTTGCAAATATCTGTTCTCTTTGCAGATGTCCTTAAATGGGCATTCATATATTTTCTTCTCCTCTGGCAAAGATGCCACATAAGCTGTTTCACGAATAGCAACATACCCCTCAACATTGGAGCAAGGCATCATTCTTGCTATGGGAACAGCCTTAATTCTCTTTACGCCATTCTTCAAGCACACTTGGCAGGTCTTGTTTCTGCCAGAATGCCACATAAAGGTATGGGCATGAGTTTCACACTCAAACTGATAGAGTATTTCTTTGCAAAATTGTTTTCCGATTACGTTGTAGACAAAATAATCTATAAGACAAGGGCTCTCAATACATTCTGCAGGATACTTCTCGTTCCATATTTCCCATACTCTACGCCAAGCACTGGCATTCATTGTTTCAATGTAACTGTACTGATGGCAGAAAATATCGAGGAAGCTTGAAACCAATGGAATCTCCGTCTTGATAATGCCAGTTCTTAATGCAACTTTGATGGTGTTTACATCACTGGCAACATCGATTTTGTCAAACCCAGCCACATTTCCCCATACACCTAAGACTACCATATCGCGAAGGAACATGTCTGTTTTCTTATTACCATATCCTGCACCGTCACATGCAATAATAGCTTCTCTGAGTTTGAAGATGTCTCTATCGTATTTGTCGATAAGCCCATAAGGGTCACATCCTTTATCAATCAAGAATCTTGAAATGGTTTCAGCATATCCATTTCTCTTATCGTTCTGGGACTTATCTGCTATTCCTATCTTGCCTATAAACGCAGCAGGGTCCTCAGAAATCAATTCTTCATCAAAAATCGACGGGTCTGCCTTGAATATTTTTGCGAGTTTTGTAAACTCCAATGAGCCACGAAAATCTTGATTTGCAGTTAGAAATCTGATACGGCAAACATCCTCTTTACAGAGCCCACAAGTGTCATACAACTCACTAAATGCATCGCCATCTGTTTTGATATAAATAGCCCGCAAGGCATCTGCAACTTGTTCGCACTTCAAATCGTCTATCTTGCAATCAAGGATCTCCTTGTGGTGTGTTTCCCAGAATTTATGAAAGTCAGAAAAATATTCCCTATACTCTCCAAGTTCTAAAGTAGTTCCAATGCCAGGATAGTTGGTATAGAGGAAGTCGTTTATGCTTTTGACAACTTTCCTCGCCTCTGTTACAGATAGGGTTTCAGCCTCGCCTATAGCCGCCTTTATTTCAGAACAAAAATTGGATAACTTATCCATACTTGTCATTTCTTCTTTATTGTGGATAAATCTAGATTAGGTATGATCGCTGTATTTGTGTAATTCTTCTTGTAGTAGAAAGCACGCCTACGAGCTCTTGTTATGCCTCCTTTTCCGTCAGGTGCGTCTGTCTTGTCTTGATTATTAGCTCCTTTAGTCTTAGGTTCAAGATAGACACCCATACTACATGAAAGTTCGTCAGCACGACCTTCTTTTCCTTAATTCCGCAACACT
>DDPY01000033.1 GCA_002342415.1 Prevotella sp. UBA2456
AACGGGAGGTTCAGTCAGAGTAATCCTAACCACTGCTGTCCGTTCGAGACTTCTGGCAATAGCATCATCGAAAGCATCCATCTCTCTACTTGCTTTTCTCATAGTTGTTTATTCACTAATGCTATAAGTATGTACACTTGAACCTTGGGCTGATGGCAGGTAATTGATACCCCACCAACACATTTGTAAGAGTACGAACGATATGATGATTATCCAAAGGGCCAGCCGCTCACGATGGAGTTGTAACTGGCGGTAGTGGACGTAGATGAGGTAGGCTAGCCAAGTGATGGCAGCCCACGTTTCTTTAGGATCCCACGACCAGTAGTGGCCCCATGCCTCCTTGGCCCATAGGGCACCAAAAAGCATGCCTATGGTGAGGAAGGCAAGACCGACATAAACGAGGTTGTCCGTGATGTCAAACTCTTGGTCAGCGATGTCACTCTTTTTGATAAAGAGCAGATAGATAGCCATCACTGCCGCCGCACCGAGTACGGCGTAGGCGAACATATAGACGATAACATGTGGCGCAAACCAAGGACTCTGAAGGGCGGGCATCAGCGTCTTGTCGTGTATCTCCGGTTTGAACAGATTTACACAGATAAATACCAGGGCGAGAATGGTCGAGAACGACAGGATCCACTTGTACTTCCAGCGCGAATAGACGATGAGACCCGCCAACGGCAGGAAGAACGAATACCAGAGTCGCGTTTCGCCCATCGTGCGCAGTGGCGGTCGCTCCAGCGAGATCCACATAGAGAGGATGAACGAGAAGAAAAAGAGCAAGCCCAAGACAGTTGTCGCGTAGGCCATACCAGTTTTACTCTTCCACGCAGCCCATGCACCCACGGCCCAAAGCAGTACCGCTGCAATTGCGAAATATATAAAATGCTCCCAACTCATACGCGTTTCCTCCCACCAATAACAAACATACAAACCGCTCCTGCCAGCATCATATAAATACCTGTATAGACAAATGGCAGCCACGGGTCGCTCACCAGTTCGAGTATTGATATCTGGCTCTGAGCCCCCATCTGCGTGTCGTAGCCGTACTGATAGATTTTCCAGCCGTCCACCTCGTAGGGCATGTTCACATCAATGGTAGTCTCGATATTCTTGCCCGTCTTCGTCAGTATCTGTATCTCCGAAGCAAAGCGCTTGGGCGAGCCGTCGTCGTAGGTTTCCATGATGAACTTCTTCAGTTCGATGGCCAGATCCATTTCTTTGATAGCACCTCCTTGCTCCATTGCGCGCCATTCAGGTTCGCCAACGCTACAAATCATTTTTACGCGCTGTATGTCGGCATTGCCAAGCGTGGCAGTGGTCAATGCTATGAAAAGGCCGAGATGGTTCAATAAGAAAGGTACATCGCGCTTCATCGACCACTCACCTCTGAATATTTGACGTAATCTGCGATGGATGGTGAGTCCCAGAATCACCGTGATATACACATAAATAAGTACGAACGGCCAGAACGACAGCATATTGTTCAGCCACGTGCCGTTTGCTTGCTGTCGTGTCAGTCCCATGATAATGGTCAGCGCAACAGCATATACCATAGCTGGGATGGCTGCTTGATACGTTGTCATCCATTGGAAGGCATATATTTTTTTACGCAAGTACGCCATCGCTGTCAACATCACAAAGAATCCTGCCAGCACAATGGCGTTAGCTGGCCACGCAAATGCATCCCACATTACAGGACCCACGCTCAGTTCCAGCATCAGTCCTGCAAAGATAAGGCCTCCTCCAATGAGGAAGCCTTCCTTAAATGTCCAGGGTTTCGTCCACATCAGATATCAATCAGTTTTCCGTTCTTTTTCGCCTCTTCAATCCACTTGGGCACGATTTCCTGCAGGAAGCGTTGCTTGTTCTCGTTCAGCTTCTGCATGTTGAGACCGATGGCAGCCTGAGCCTTTGCCTTGGTGCTATAATCAGGCACAGGGATGGCTTCGGTATGTCCGTGCTTGGCAGCTACGCGGGCAATGAGCAAACGGGCCTGCTGGGCATAGTCGACAGAATGGGAGAGCAGACGGGTAACTTCCTGAGGCGCATGGAAAGTAGCACCATGAGAGGCGATGGCATAGTCCCAACGCCACTGGCTCTTGCGCAACAAAGCCTGGATAGGAGCCATCTCAGCCTCTGTAGCTCCCTTGTCGATGATGAACTTAGCCTCGAAATGGGCACGGGCCAGTTCCTGCTCGGCACGGTTGCGCACCTCGTTGCACTTCTCCTGACGGTCGTACACATTCTGGCGCAGCACCTCGGCATCCTGACGGTGACAGGTCTGACAAGTGCGGTCAATCTTGGCCAATGGCGACTGAATCTGGTGGTCAGAGAACTTCACGCCACCTTCCTGCTTATAGGGCATGTGACAGTCGGCACACGATACGCCGCGCTGAGCATGGATACCGTGCTGCGACATCTCCCAACCCGGATGCTGAGCCTTCAGAATCTTCGTGCCAGATAGCGGATGGATATAGTCGTAGAAACCAATCTCGTCGTAGTATTCCTCGGCAGCCTCGCAGGTTAATCCCTTGTCGTGCGGGAATACCAGATAGTTGGCCTTGCCGGGATTCTTCTCGTCGTTAGGCTTGATGAAGTAGTACTCCACGTGGCACTGAGCGCATACCAGCGAACGCATTTCCTGATGGGTAGCATTCTTCACATCCAGACCACGACGGGCAAAGGCCTCGTAGAGGGCAGGACGGGCAGGGCGCAAATCCATGGTGCGGGCATCGTGACAGTCTGAGCAGCCGATGGTATTCACCTCTTCAGCTCCTAACTCACTCCACTTCTTAGCATAGAAGTTAGCAGGATCAAATTGATCCTTACCATTACCCAGTTCGCGCATCATGCGAGGCACATCGGGTCCCTTACACGTCCAGCAGGTGGCGGGCTGCATATCTACGGCGATAGAATCGCTTCCATCGGCAGTCTTTACCATAATGCCTGGATTACCCGTACGCAGAATCTTGCGCATATCCTCAAGGGCGTGCTTATGTCCACGAGGGGTATTGTAGTGGCGCGAGAAGGCATAGCCAGCCCACAGCACCACCATCTCAGGACGCTGCTCGAGCACATCTACCTCCTGCGACGAGTTGTACCTTGATTTGAACGTGGTGTCCTCTGTCATCGCCCACGTCTCGTACTCACGCGGATAGTCAGCCTTGAACTTCTCGTTCTGAGCGATTATTTCATCCTCAAACACAGTACGCTTGTTGTTGAACACACTGGCAACCTCGGCCCTGCGCTCCATCAGCGACGACACAAGCAGTCCCAGGACAAAGACTACTGCCATAGATCCTCCGAAGAGTATCCAACCTTGCCATTTTTTCAATTGCTTTGCCATAATATTTCTTTTTTATTTATTTGCGATGTTTGTTGAATTTTTCATTTCATCATGTTCTGAAGCCATTCCGGCACAGGCGATGGTGGTAGGGGAGTCACCCCCTCGGCTCCAGGTGTTGCCATCAGCGAGTTCATGCCACCGTGGGGCACGTTACGATGACAGTCCCAGCACACCTTGCCGCCTGTAGCCAACTGCTGCATATAGCCCATGCGGCCTGTCTTCACAAACTCCGTGTTCAGCTGTGTGTGGCAGCGGATACAATTGTCCATCACTACCTGACCTGTTAGCTTCTCGGCCTTGATGGCCTGATGCTCCATGTGGCCCACGAAATACACTGTGTGCTTTAAACCGTCGACTGCCTTGAAACCGTAATATACGGCGAGATTCTGATGGGGCACATGGCAATCGTTGCAAGTGGCACCGTTTGACTGATGGTCGATACGTCCGTGAGAGGAGTGGCTCCACGTAGCATAGTAAGGTGTCATGATGTGGCAGTTGACGCAGGCCGACGGGTTGTCACCTATAAAATAAGTATGCGCCCTAAGCAGATACATAAACAATCCGCCGAGGCCGCATACGACGCCTGCTATCACCAGCAAACCCACCTTCTGTCGATACGATAGCCAGTCTTTAAAAGCAAAAAAATCTTTCAGCTTCATTCGTTATAGGTATATTTATGTTGCAAATATACGGAAAATATTCCAAACTGCCTAATTTTAGGACATAATAATTGTTAATCCGCCATTCTCTTCTCAAATTGGATGTGTACCTAGATATTAAAAGCATAAAAGCCCCTGCTAAGCATGATGCTTTTGCAGGGGCTGATGG
>DDPY01000053.1:0-27880 GCA_002342415.1 Prevotella sp. UBA2456
AAAGTGTTGCGGAATTAAGGAGTTAACAAATGCAAGATAGGGGAAAAATATAATTTTGACGGGCAGCTACTTAATGATCTTATTATTCGAGCGATGATTTATGGTGGAAGTGAATCAAAAAGTTCTTTATATGATGAGATGTATCGACTGAATTATATGGAGATGTCCGCAAATCTTATATATGATGACAGTAAGAATAATTATTCCAAGAAAGAGGAAAATGCTAATAACGACAAAGAAGAACTTCAAAATCTATACAATAATCTACTAGAAGGTCCCAATAGTAATATTGCTGAGAATTTGAGAAAGGGTTCTTTTAAACTCGATAAACCATCAGAAGCGATAGATTATTTCATTGTTTGGCTTGAACCTTTATTTAAGAGACACCTCAACGCAACAAATGAAGTTCAATTTAAATATAAACTTATACAGTTATTAAATGATGACTTATTTAAAAACAAATTATTAGTAACAAACAAGAGAAAAGTCATCAAACATAATTTGAATGTCAAATTGATGCTCAACATAATCGGTAAACTTTCCGAATTAAATAAAGAAAATAGTAGGAACTGGGTAAAACGCTATGCCGGTCCTAAATTGAGAGATGATTTGACATATATGTGGAAATTAAAAGGTGCGTCCAGTCTTCATAAATATGTCTCAGGGTGGGATAATGATACAGATTTTGGTGTAAGCGAATTATCTGTGGACATGAAGAATAAGATAGAAGAAATCTTTAAGCAATGATTACCTTTTTTAAGTAGAGCATTTTCTACTTATACTACAACTCCATTTGTTAGTTATCGACCCCCAAAAACAAATGGAGTTTTTTATGGCAAAAAAGGAAAACACGTCTATTTTTACCATATTTTTACCATACTGCATTTCTGGTTGTGCCTTAAAACGGGCTTTCTGTAAAAGGTAAAAGTATACTTTACCAAATGTAATAACTACGTGGTTTTTAATTTGATAGCATTGAAAAAATACATTTATCTTTGTGCCAGATTTCAAATATAAACAAGAATATCATGAATGTATTTTCTAAAAAATCAATGAGAGCTACAAGATTAGAGCAACTCGCATCAATGTTGCAATCAGAAGGGTTGAAGATTCGAAGACTTCTCTTCTTCGATCCTGAGAGGGGCTTTAATCACAACATGGGTGGAGTTCGCACATCAGCATCGCTTGAGGATGCAACAAAGAGGATTAATGCCATCACAGATGGCTTTATCAAATTTCATTTCGTTTCGCATCGAAGATTGTGGTTCGAAGTGGAGGGTATTGACAAACGCTACACTCTCCATTGTGCTAACGAATATGATTTCAATACGAAGGAAGCGCCAGACACTAACCCGTACAATAAAGTGGCTAATGAATTAGTGAAAGCTCTTAAGGAAAGGGATGAGATGGAGAAAATGTATCAACGGTTAATTGCTGCATAACTATGAGACATGAGTTCCTTACGCTCGAAACAATACCTGGCTGTCTCCAGAAGATAGGTAACAATTTAATGCTCCTCCGTTATGGTAAAATTAGAGATGTAATTAATTCAGAGTTAAGTCAACATGATCAAGATGGCATTCGAATTCGGTTTGATGTCGATGACCAGGACCAGCTCACTATGACTTTCTCAAATGATGTTACTACCCTTGGGGACACAATAATAATCAGGTCAAATGAGCTTGAGGAATTGATAGAAAAGATAAACAAAGAACACATAAGAATATCAACTAAAAAAGTTTCGAACATGAAAAAGAAAACAAAAAAGTCCACAAGCGTGGCAGTAACAAACAATGGGGTGATAAACTCAAGTGTAGCACCTGCGTCAACTTCCGTATTTGACGGAATAGAGCTGTTGGTAAATATCATTTCTGAACACTATGCAGGTTCAGGAATTTATTATGATGTTGAGAAATACATCGACGTTACTCGGCTCTTCGGGGAGAAAACTAATGGTGCTGTAGTCAGCATCATCATGGACCACACAGACATTACTATACGTGGCATTAACAACTTTACAATGAGTTGCTCTATTAATTGCGATGATTTGGCAACTTTAAAAGTCCAAGTCCGTTTTATGTTGAAAGTTGCCATCGATTGGCACCAGCAGCAATCTTCTGATATGTCTTCCACAAGCAAGGATGATACCGTTACAACTACAGTAGAGACTAATAATGCGAAGGGCAATAAAATTGCAAAAAAACATTCTAATCTGCGCAAAATCAGTGATAAGGTCGTAAGCAAGTACAACAAGCTCGTTTACGATGAGATTGCCGACCTGGAGGGAAAACTGAAAGGTAAAAACAAAAGGGCTAGTAGCCAGCTCATTCGTAGTCGTCTTGCGATACTTGCAGATAAATCCGGTTTGGAAACAAAAGATAGGTCAGGCAAATACTACGCCGCAAAATTAGTTCCGCAAAATATCGACCTTATTCACGAGCTATGTTCCTATGAAAAATGTAAAGTTCCGTCATTTTTAGAGAAGAATCCGTCTAATCTGATGGGACAAATGAAGGGATAAGCACAACTCGACTTTAACTTTTACTTCTCTATTTGAGAGTCTTCTTCGGCAATCTCGCTGATATGCTGAAGGAGGCTCCCAGGGGATGCCATGTCTATGTTTACAATAAAAAAATAACACAATGAAAAAAAGGATTATTAGAGTGTTTTCCGCATTCGCCGGATTTGATACACAGTTTTTGGCTCTTCGCCAATATGCAAGATGGTACAATCAGAATACCAACGGTCCTCTGCTTGAGGTCGTACTTGTTGGATGGTGTGAGATTGACAAGGATGCCATCATATGCCACAATGCTCTGTTTCCGGAAGCAAAGAGCTGTCACTACCCTGATATTACGAAAGTTGACTGGGCAAGAGTCCCTGATTTTGACGTGCTTATTTATTCATCTTGCTGCCAAAGCCTGACTAGGACGGGGGCTCAAAAGGGCATGACAGAAGGCTCAGGAACGCCATCTTCTCTAATCTGGTATATCCGTGATGCTATCAGAATTAAAAGACCTATGATTTGCATTCTTGAGAACGTGCCACCTTTGCTTGAAACTAAGTTTGAGGGTATGTTCGAAAAGTGGACTAACACTGTTTCAGAGCTGGGATATCGTAATACATGGTCAACATTATGTGCTGTTGATTATGGTATACCACAAAACAGAAACAGAGCTTTCTTGGTGTCAGTCAGAAATGATATCAAAAAGAGGATATATTTTCCTGCACCAGTTGGTTGCAAAGTACATGCAGAATCACTGCTGGAGAAAAGTGTAGATGAAAAGTACTATTTTTCGGAAGAGGATGCTGCTGCATTTGTATTAAATATGAGAGATAAGATAGCCAGAGATGTCAATACTACTAAAATTCATAATAAGGGCAGATGTGTCAAAAAGATAATGACTCCCTCGTGTCAGGGATACAACGTCCGTGTATGTCCGACTCTTGTAGCTGACAAGAACTATGGAAAGTGTAGCTATAAAAGATTCCTGTCAACTACTCACTATCCAAGGCCTGGTGTACTTGAAATATGGCATACCGACGAACAAGCAGTAATTCCTTGTAAGGAAAAAAACGAGTACGCATTAATTGATACAGAACGTAAATTTAAAATAATCAATGCAGGTAAGGTCGACATCCTTACAGAGATGAAGAATGTGGGAGTAGGAGATTATTTCAGGCTTCGAAGATTAACCCCACGTGAATGTTTCCGTTTAATGAGCGTTGATGAGAACGACATCAATAAGCTTGTCACGACTGGTGTGCCTGAAGACCAGCTTTACAAGATGGCTGGGAATGCCATTGTTATTAGAGTGCTTGTGTTTCTTTACCAAAGCATTTTTCCGCTTTTATTCTGAATAAAAAAGTGATACATAACCACGGCAAACTATTGTTTCCCTCACAACACAACAGGCGTTACATGCCGAGCGATGTTGTCAGCAATACAAAACCAAATTCTTTTTCAGCTGTATAATTTCCGAAGATAAATTGGCTAATAAATATAGCAATTTCCCAGATATGTTTTTTCAATGCTTTTTTATCCCCCAAAGATAACTATTTCCAGAATTGGTAGTATAATAATTATGCGTATTTGATGCCAAAATAAAAAATGTTAAAGAATCATGAAAAAAGAAGTAAATCAAGACGAATCTTTTCGATTCGGAATCAGCATCTCGGACAGATGCTATTACCACAAGCCAACATCGGAAGACTACCAATCAATGACCTTCCATGTTGAGGAACTCAATGCAGACGAACTGCTTGACAGAATCACGTCTGGCTACTCTATTTGTCATATCTTTCAGGACAACCGGAGAATAAAGAAAAACTTTATGTACACTAATGCCATATTCATCGACGTGGACGACCACCCTCAGCCTATGGATGCATTTGTGTATGGATGTGAATTAAAACCGACCATTGCTTATACAACTATTTCAGACGGTAAGAACGGATTACACAGGTTTAGGCTAATCTACTTGTTGGACGAACAGATAGCGTCTGTTGATGAATACAAGAATTTGTACGACATCTTCATCAAGAAGATAGGCTTGGTTGAGACAAAAGACAACTGTGGAGCAGTTGCCACACAACTGATGAATGGTAATCCAAGTAATCAAATTCGAGTTTTCACTTCGTATTTAATATACCATACACATTCCTTTTTACAAAAAGTATCTTTAGAATTATACAACATCCCCACCATACAACACAATTCCAATGGTACATTTTGTAAAACTAGCTCCAACTCCTTAGAAGTAGATTCTGTCATAAATCTACTGAATAAGAGTTCTACCGCTTTTCTGACAGAATTCAGCGATACAATACTCGTTTTCTCGACACAGTTGGAGTATAATGAACAGGGATATGCACTCTTTCCAGATAAGTTTTTTCGTTTAAACGTTCGTTATGATTGGTCTTCCGGCAAGCCACATGTTATGAAATATAGAGATGGTGAAGGAAGGAGAAAAAGGCTTTATGTAGATGCATTAATGATAAAGGCCATACGGCCAGATATAACATTTATCGAGTTGCTGTATAACCTTGTTTTTCGGAGACAACACTACTACGACAACTCCGATGGTGTGCTGGAAAATAGATTGCTCATTGAAGATACGAATGCTGTAATAGCCATGTCGTCTGAAGAAATTGATGCGAGAATTAGCAATAGCCGACATGGAATGTTTTCAACTGACCCAGTATGGTGTGCCCTTCATAATGTCACCAGAAGGAAGCATTCACGTACAGTTGCCAAAATGATAAATTACGAAAAAATTGGAGAATGGTATGATGTAGGAAGCTCTGTACTTGAAAATTTGAAATATGCAGATGATAATGGAATTAAAGTTAGCAAAATGACATTGATACGTTTCTGCAAGGAAAATGGGATTAGTACTAATCCTAAATAGAGGTCAATAGAAGAATGGTACAATGAAAAGCAATCCGTTAAACAAAATCTGGAGTGGGCTAAGGGAAAAGGTATCAAAGTCTCGCAGACATAGCTCTACAATTATTGCAGAGAACATAATATTAATACTAAGGGAAAAGTTGATAACGACTGAGTAATATGGATACCTGTTTGGCAGAAAAGCGTCCCCCTTTACTCGCTTGGAATCCTTCTTCATTAAGAACCCTAGCCATTTCTGATAGATTTGATGTTTTGGTAACTAGACCTCTCAGAATGGCTACGGCTCTTTTATTATTAGGATTGTTCAGAGCTTTGGCCTGGTTCGTGTTTCGACTGTTAGCAATCGCTCTGTCCAAATTCCGCATAAGATTTTCCGGTTTGCCGAGTTGACAACCTTGTTCTTTCTTAACTTGCAGGGCAGCTTTGGTTCTTTGCCGGATTAAACCTGCCTCATATTCTGAAATGGCTGCAATGATGGTAAGTACTAATCTGTTTGCCCTTGGAAAATCGCAGAATACGATTTCTGTTCCAGAGTCAAGCAACTGTGAAGTGAAAGTAACATTTCTGGACAGACGATCCATCTTAGCTACAATCAGTGTCGCTTTTTCTTTCTTGCAGAGTTCTAGTGCTTCATGAAGTTTGGGGCGGTCGGACTTCCGGCCACTTTCCACTTCAACAAACTCTGCAATAGGAGAATTTCCATTTAGGAATTTCCGTATAATTTCCTGCTGAGCCTGAAGTCCCAATCCGGATACTCCCTGACGCTGAGTGCTGACTCTTAAATATGCAACATATCTTGATTCTTCCATTCTTGAAATATATTAAACGAACATTTAGTTTGTTTCAAACTTGATGCAAAGATAGAGAAATTCGTTAATAATCATTAGGAATTAAGGATATGTTAGGTAGATTTAGGTTGACTTAGGAATGGATAGTATACGCCTACACTTCTATCATATTATTCTGCTTGTAGTACTTCTCCCACCAGGATGCTCTCTGAATGTAGTGTACAGTTCCATAGTTAAAGCCATCAAGTTTCAACGGGAGTTGTTTCCCTTGATTAATTAACTTCGCTCTAAGTCGGTCTCCATTCTCGACTCCAGTCAAACTTACATCATACCAATAGCGAAGTCCGAGAATGAGTTCCAGTCATCAGGGTCGTCTGACATCCAACATACAAGTTCTCCATTTTTATCCACTACTTCCATCTTGTGCGCATTGGTAACACTTTATTAATATGGAGTATCGCCTAAGAGCATGTTGCGTTGGTCAAGGCCCTCGTCATTATGTACGCGTATCCAACCGTCTGAAACTACATCTACCGGATACGTCAACAGACTCAACTTCGTTTTAGAAGTCACCGATTTGCCGTTAGTTGCATTGAAAATGTTACCGCACTTGTCGCATTGTACATCCCATAGAGTGTATTTGTGAACAAGTGAAGTGATGCCCTTGGAAGCACAGATAGTACACAGCAAATCCAAGCAATAGAACTGTGGTTCGTCCCATTCATTCGTGAACGGGCTGCGGAATATATAAAGACCACCATAGCCAACTTTCTGGTTAGGATGGTTGTTCTTCTTTACTACGCACCACCCACCATCTTCACAAGTGAGGGTAAATGTACGCCCAACATCATTTTCCTCCTTATTGATGGTATGGATATTACATCTAAAATCTACCGGGATTTCTTTGATAGCTTTGATTTGGAGAATAGCCAACGTTAATACTACTATGGTATAGAATCGTTTCATATTGTTTTTTATAAGGTGGTTTGACTTTATAATCTCTTACGTGTATACGAACATCTGTTTTTCTTAGATTTCTGTTAAAGATGAAATCAAAGTCGTCATTTTTAATAGGAGGGAAAACCCATAGAAAGCTTTATCTATCGCACTTTTGAGATGATTTTAAAATATCATATCAGAGCTGTTTTTAATTTATCAGATCGCTCAGATTTGATCTGCCAATATTTCTTAATCGCTCAATCATTCGAGGACGATTTCTTGAAATTAAATCTTCAACTTCATTGAGCGTCATTTTTCGGAGGTCCATATCTGGACTTCCAGTCAACAGCTTCAACCGCTTATTCAATTCTTCTACTGTGTATCTACTTTTTCCTCTCATAGTTAATCTCTTTTGAAACTCATTACTTTTATTTTACTTAACTTGGGGTACTTTTTCTTAAGGACTTCGACTACATCATCGTAATCAAAGCTAGGAACCTCCAGTTCTGCTTCAAAATCTACGAATGGTCCCAACAGGTACTTGCTATCGTAGTATGAGTATTTTACGTTTTTTACAGTCATGTCAGAAACCTATTTTGTGAGTATTTCTAATTATCTTTTCGCTCTCGCAGTAGTCTGTGATTAACTTCATGCGATTGTCGCATTCACCATGAAGAATGTTGTTAATAGTATATCGTCTTGCGACGTTCTCTATCTGACCACCACTGAGTTCATACTTGTTCGCAAGCGTTGTATATTCGCAGTCTGACAACTCAGGGATCATTGTCTCGAATATTTTCTTCCTCACGCTAGTACCTGGCTGATTGAACCTAATCTTGACAAGGAACCTACGCTCAAAAGCTTTGTCCATATTCTTCTCCAGATTAGTAGTCGCTATCATAATACCTTCGAGATTTTCCATCTCCTGAAGTATAATTGAGAGAAGAGAATTTTCAAGCTTGTCAACAGCAGCTTCAGCACCTTCTCGGCGTGTTCCAATGATAGAATCGGCTTCGTTGAAGAGAAGTATGGGAGTAATCTTGCTGTCTCTTACCCTCTGACGGTACTGCGCGAAGAGTATCTTGATGTTCTTTTCGCTTTGGCCTACCCACATACTTTTTAGCTTTGCTACGTCAACTTGTACTACATCTCTGCCGGTACGTCGAGCTAACTGAAGTACAGTCTCTGTCTTGCCCGTACCAGGACGTCCAAAAAAGAGACAGGTCAAGCCACACCTCAGTCCTGAATCAATTAGTCTTTTCTGAATGACCTTGAAATTCTTGTCTTCGAAAATATCATATAATTCGTTGACTTTGCTTTCAACTTCATCATCGTAGTACAGTTTCTTAGGGACTATCTCTTCTGCTTTGATTCTTGGTCTTTTCTCGTCTGTATTGAGATAAATCTCTGAACCCCAAAAGATGGCTTCTTTGGCTTCATTTGATAGTCTGAAGGACTCTCGATTTGCGAAGCCTGCGGAGAACCCATATTCGATGATTCCTAGTGATTGTAATGGCAGCTCACCGTTACGCAAATCAAATTTAATCTCACGAAATCGGCGCTTATCATCAAATAGCTTTTCTATGTCGCGAAGTTCGACAGAATCATTCTCTTCGTTAGCAAGCATGTGAATGAAGTAGAGCAGAATAGTTTCCATTTCCATGTCAAGGGTGTACTCTTTGATACATTGAACCATGGTAAGTTGAGGATTCTTATCTAAAAGGTCGCTCACTTTGTTAAAAGTCATTTCTGAAGGTATACTTTTGAATACGACCTCTACTTCAGCCAAAAACTCGTTAAAAGTTAGGTTAGAGATGTCTCTTGGCTGGTAGCATTCATTCTTTTTGAATGCCTCTACTGCGGCGGCTGAAATCCTATAGTACTTTGCTTCGTTGAAGTCACGAGAACGCACAATAAACTGTCTTTGTTCTAGTTCATCGATATCTGGCACATAGCACAGCAGACTAATTGTCCTACACTTTAGATATTTGGCGAAGCTACCAATATGTACGGCAGTATATTCAGAATTCTCAAGAAACATTGCAAGCATCACGCATTGACGTTCTGTGATATTCAGTTTTTGTGAGATATACTTGATGTACTTCGCAGCTTTCTTGTAGAATTCCTTACTCAAAGCAGAGTTTTCTGCGAGTATTACAATCTGTTCAAATGCCGTGAACAGATTCATATTGTTCTTTCTTGTTTTACCTTCCATATCCATTGCTTTTTTAGTTGCTGCAAATGTACTAACAAATTAATGGATATAGATATTATTTGTTGCCAATGGTATGAAATCTTCCGTTCTTGTTATGAACTAAATCTCAGCAACTTCCTTCAGCTTCTGCCAAACTTTCACCATGGCATAAGTATCAAGCTCACAGTACTTCAGTAATGACTGTCTTGCAGCAACTTGTTCTTCTGTCGTCATATCTTTAATCTTTGGGAAGATACTCATTGCTTCACCACCATTATGAACAGAACCAGCCAAGTTATGATAGTCCAGTTCAGGGTCATTAGGAAATAGAGCTGGAAGAACGCTCTTAATACTAAACGAGCCTCCCATTGCCGGAACGTAGTACCATCCAGATTGGAAGGGCACCAGCAAGTCAACGATATGATCTCGAATGTTCAGAAGATGCTGGGCTAAGTCTGGAAATGTATCTGCAAGTTCCGTCAATCGTGTACATTCGAAAGCTTTATTATAAGCCGTTGTACACACGTCCAATGGGATGTCTGCACAAAGTTGCTCTGCCAAAGTCCGCCGAGGATCTTCACCTGATTCACCAAGAAACTCCTTATGCTTTAGTTTACCACCTTCTTGCTCTAAGTAGTGTAGAGAATACTGGAATGGAATCTGCTGATATGGACGAGTTCCCTGGAATTCAGGAATAACTGGCTGCATGGTCTCAAAGTCCAAGAAGTAGAGCGGGTAGGTGAGAGTGGATAAGAAATTTGCTATCTCTACTTTATTAATATATATAGTGTCGTTGAGAGCGCAATGGATTTGCATCTGCTGTTTTTCATTAAGTGCTTCACTCTGTAATTGCTCGTATGTTATTATGTTCTGCTGATAGTAGGCAATCTTCTTTTCGAAGTTCATTCGATAAAGGTTGAAGACAGACCTCTCTGGAAGATTCCGTGAACAGTATTGCAAGAAAGCACAGTCGTATGGCTTATGGCAGTGGACGTCCAAATCTTCATCTGGTTCAACATCCATAAGTGCTAGCATCTTCTTGGCTTTGACAACTTGAAACTCAACCAATGGATATTCTTGTGCGACTGTTTCGCTAATGTCCTGTATTAGGAAGAACTTGTGTCTGTCGATTTCTCCATCAAGCACATAATCTGAGTTTATACAAACAAGATAAGTTCCAGTCACTTCGACTCCACAATGGGTAAGAATGTACTTCTGATAGGCAACGTCCTGAGCATAGACTTCATTGTCTGCCTCAGTACTACTCTTAACTTCATATATGGCATATCCGGAGCCCTCTTTTTTCAAGATGTCGACAGCACAGTAGTCTTCATCATATCTAAAAGCAGCTTCACAGATGACATATGTTTCTGAATCTATACACTTCTGAGTTTTGACAACCATCTTGGCAAGATCGTGTTTCCCATCTCCATTGTATGTAGTAATTTCAACGTACTTGCCAAATAGCCCCTTTGCCAAATCACCAACTACGCTTCCTGCTTGGAAACGTTGTTGAAGAGCATCGCTAGTCACACAAAGTTCTGACTTATACGTCTTCAGCCACAATGCTTTTGGACATTGCCGGAACAACGTGTAACGGGACTTAGAGATACCGATTCTCATACTTTGCTTTTAGAACTCATCATCATATTCTCTGTTCATCGATGCGCCATCGTTCAAACGCTTCATCCCTGAGATGATACCGTCTACAATATCCTGAGTGGTTTGTTCCTTTTTTGGCTCATTCTTGATAACCTTCAAGAATAATGGATATAGGAATACCCTCCGCCATCTTGCCAGAATATTAAAGTTTGGCAACTTCACATACCTGCAACCTTCGACAGCTTGCTCTGGTTTATCGTGAACAGCTACCCAGCAAGGCTTATCTGAAGCTATAAACTGATTCTGCTCTTCAAACGCGCTGAACTTTCTGATAAGTTCTTCACGCTTGGCTCTTTCTTCTGAATCCCCAGGATTAAGCCCATAGCCTATGTGCTCACTGAGTTTCTTTGAAGCAGTACACGTCGGATCAATCATAATCCTAGTGTAATCTGTCATCTGATTGCAGAAAGTACAGGCAGTCTTGATTCCGACGATAAAATCTGGCTGTAGAGTTGTACAGGACTTTTTTACTTCTTCCAAGGCAGAGTTGGGGTCCAATGGAAGAGTTTTCTCCATCACTATCCATTCCCCCATTTTTAGGCAAGTCCTAGCTACAGCATGAGGGAACTCATCTGTATTGTCGTACGAGTAGTCTGGGAAGTACTCATGGAATATTATTACCTTCTTCTTCTCTGTAGGCTCATCATCAATTATGTCATCTTCTGGAGAAAATACTGGACGTACACTGAGTCCCTGGAATTTTTCTCTTGGGTCAATGCGATTGAATACACTTACTTTCTCATCATCTTCCTCGCCGAAAAATATAGCCCACGCTCTCTCTGGATTGTCTTTGTAAAGACTCGACGTCCAGTAATAAGCCTGAAATCTATCATCCCTAATTTCACTATCTTTGTAGTAACCTGTTACAGGTAATACTATCTTGTTACCGTTTGGGCCAGTTACAAGAATTGCACGTCTGCGGTTGCCAAGTGAACACCAAGTCATAGCGCATTCATTCACCAACTCTCTGAAATTGTCAAGCGTCGGCATGTGCCATCTCCCTCCCCATTGTTGACGAGCTATATCATAACTCAGACTCAGAATATTACCATCTGATAGTTGTTCCTTGCCAGTGTGATTGTCATAGCGTACTTTGCTATAAGTATTGTATTCCGCCAAAGCGCCCCACGCATAATAAGGCTCTAGCAGACCACCTTCACCCACGTTCATCGTTGCCCACATAGTATGCGAAGGCAATCCAAGGTCGACATACATGCGCCCATTTTCAAACGTCATATCCTCATTAAGCTGGTGCCTGCCTACAGTTAACTTATGCTTATCGGCAAAGACAGTTACAACTTGCTTGTCTTCTTTGCGTCCTACAAACATCACAAGTTTTTCTGCTGCTTTCTTCGGAATCTCAAGATCTACATCTTTGGTAGTATGAAGAGTTAGCTTTCCTTTTTTCGGATTTACATATTGGATGAATTTTATGTTAATAATATATGAGCGTCCAATTCTTACCAAATTGTGCTCAACCATCTTCCCTAACTTTTCTATTTTAGTCCATAGTTGTCCTAACTGTATTCTGATAGTTGGATACTTGGTATGATTAACCATGTAGATATCTGTATAGTTTCCTGACGCAGAGCAAAATAGCACTTCATCAAGGGAGATGTAGTATTCGGTCTTTGCATCAACAATATGTAGCTTTTCTTTTGCCATAAGAATTATTTTAAAGTTTAACTCTGCAAATGTACTACTTCTTAATGGTATGAACTAACTTCCTAGATCTTATTGGTATAAGTTAGCTTATTTTTGGGTATTCAGTACTTGTCGTAGCTGATTACCTTAATGTTGCAGTAATCTGGATGAGCGCTCTGAAGCAATGCTTCAACTGTTGGATATGCTCCATACACACCTACTACCCCACCATTATGGGTCGCCTCAAACGGGCCACGCCCCGTACGTTTCTCGTAATACGAATACTTGATGTTTCTAACTTCCATACTTTGCTAAATTTTGATTCTACTATTATAAACACTTATCGATGAAATCAATAATAAAACTCACAACTGCAAATGCAATTGCACCACCGAATAAACAGCCAATCAGAATACTCATATTAATTTTTTTTTGTAATTGCCTACTCCCTTTCAAGCGTTTCGGCGTTCTCTTGCTGTTGCAAAGATACTTAATATCTAATCGAACTTCAAGGAAAACTCTTCCAAAGGTATGAATTGCTCAATGGTTGGTATGAAATGCTTGGGGAATATTGTAGATAGTCTTTTTATTACATTGATAAATACAAAATTTAGTAAAACAAGTTACTATAAAATAATAAGAATGATCGATGCTGGTGCAGCAGCAGGAGTCCACATGACAGCAGCAAGTGCAAGAACACCTAATGTAAATATTCCAGAGGCGGTGTTTGATTGTACTTGAACTTTGCTTTTTTCTCTTTCATTTTTGTTAAGCATTTCATCAAAAGCATCTTCGCCCATTTTGGCTACTTCATTTAATTGTTCTCGCACTGACATGAGATTCCTTCTAGCTTCAGATTTTAAATGTAATGCTTCTTTGTAGAATTGTGATTCTTTTGGTATCTTATTCAGTAAAGAGATTGCTTTTTTGTTGTTTTTATCTTTTCCTGTTTGAGGGTTTTCCCAGCCAACATATCTGCTCGCTTGTCTTAATACGAACCTATAATGGTATTCTGATTTTAAATATGCAATGAATGCCGCATAATTTATGCTACGCGAATATTGAGCATGATCTTTAGGTACGCTTAACAAATATGCTACAGCATTATCAAATGATTTCTCTATATTTTCATATTGATAATCTTTTTCTTCATAACCGATGCGACGAAGAGGTATATGAGCAGAAACAATATCATAAAGATCCTGAGACATCAAATTCTCATAGTAAATATTTATATTTCTAAGCCCCCTTCTGATAAAAGCGTCTAGGTCATTGCGTCTTTCATCTAATACAGCAAGTGAATTTTCGATGGCCATATCTGAATTCTTTCCATATCCCGACAAATCATTTATACTACATTTGCAATAAACAGCCTTATTCACAGAGTCTATGATATAGAGAGTTAGAGCACCTTGAAACCATACAGAATCCGTTGCAACCACATCCATATTCAAAGTGTCCATTTTTGCTGTAATCAAAAATCTTTTATTGTTACATATTCTTGAATCCACTGATAACCTTACATCGTCAATTTTAGATGCGAGTAATTTTGTCGCGTTTTCAGAGAAGCCCAACTTTGGTATAATAAAAGTACTTAATATCATCTGAGATTTTTCTCCTTTCTGTTCATACTTTTTGATAATCGGAGATAAATCATACTTATTTAAGTTATAACCCACAGCATGATCATCTGATAAACCATACATTGTAATATAGAACATTTGAGGCTTGTCTGCTCTTTTCTTTAATACAAATTCCTCAGATATGTCCATCCTATTCGTTTCGCTACTAATAGACGTTAAATGTTTTTTTTCTCCATCATAAAGGTCTCCAAAAGGTCGTGCATAAATTAATGGTGTTCCATACCTTTTTGAATATTTGTTGTTGTTATTTCTCAACTGAGCGAAACACCTGCTTCCACTTGCATCTCCTCCATAAGCCCATATGCGATAATTGGCATAATGCTGTGTTGACGTCCAATACCAATCGTTCTCAATAACAGTACCTCCAACCATTACCAAGGCGCGATTTATTTCATCTATATTATTAAACAATTCAATCATCTGTCCCAAAGAAGGAATATAACCTTGAACTCCATCTCTGAACTTAAAACTTTTTATCAACGATAATGCCGTTCCAGGACGAATGGAAGATTTAAGTTGAGTTACTTCGTTATACGTATTCTCCTTCCCTTTCATATCACCCTCAACATCACCAGGTTCCGTATTTGATTTGTTAGCTATAGTAGTTGACACGCCAGTTACCAAACCAGAAGCACCCCACATCATTTTCTTTCCTGCTAGGTTATTCAAAGCAATTCGCACCTGTACTTTAGGAGTGTTAAGTGCTATGGCTATGGCCCCCATTGACTTCTTCCATTGAGATAACGACACTCCTTTAGAAGATGAGGTCACAATAAACACCTTATCTTGAGGCCATTGTGCCCAGATATTTTCCAAGTGCAATGCCATAATAACGATAAACAATATTCTGGTATATACTTTCATTATTCTTAGATTAAATCATTTTCTGAGTGCAAAACTATCTCAAATCTGAAATGTTTCCAATTATTGATACTGAATAGGTATGAATTACGTGGATAATGGTATGAAGTTATATTATAATCCTATCTTTTTCTAACTTAAATGCTAAATGTTTTTCTTGTTCGCTCCGAACTTTGTCAATTTTGAACTTGCCTAAGAATTTTATTGAAGTACTACCAGTCCACCTTTTTGCGTCAGGATTTTCTGTACTATAACATGCGAAAATAGCGATTTGTTGGTTTATGTCTATAGCATGACAAATATTATTAAGTGGCTCTGTTTCAATGATATAGTTTCTGTCTTCCCGTATATATGCCAAACTTTCATAACACATAATATGATATGGTAATAAATTGTTCTTTGAAGTCATATAGGAAGGGTTGACATTCCAATTGTGCTCTCCGTGGAATAAAGAAGTCATTAATAATTTCCAACTCTTTTCTTCAGATATGCCATCAGCAATAATATCCCCCCTGTTTATTGTTTTTTCGGTATTAGTATTTTTTTTATTAGAAAGAATAGACTGGATTTCTTTTAAACCATATATAATAAATCCATTTCTCTTGATCTTGTCTAAGAGATGATGTTCAAGATTTCCTTTTTTATTCTGCGGGTATTTCCCAAAGAAATCGTCAATGGTTTCATGGCACAAATCTATTATGATTTTGGGGGTTGTAGCATTTTTGGATTCAAGTGTACTCAATAAGAATCTATCATCTGTTGAATTTTCAATAACTTCAAATGCAGAATCCAAAAAGAAGATATTTTCTAATATCTCTAACGCTTGTCCTTTTAGATTTTCGTCAAATAACTTACTCTCTATTAAATCTTTAATGCCATTATAGCCTATGCTTTTAAACGGGCTGTCCCATCCATCCATAATTGGACCTTGTTCACAGACAATTCCTGAACCATCAATTTCTTTTCTATCTAATTCATCTAAAATACTTGGTTTCATATCTTTGTATTTTTTTAGTTACTCGCCATAGGCTCCAGTTAGGCATTTAACATGAAAACTACTCTTCAGAATGAACAAAGCTCGAACTTTTGAGCATAAAAAAGCGTGAAGCCGATTGTCATTACTCATGCTTCACGTCTCAAGAGCCTTAGGACTTGCTCTGCCATTTATGAAACATCGAGCAACGTCAAAGACTCCACGCAGTAATATACACGCACTACATCCCCTCATAAGAAAGGATGTGGCATGAGATACATACTGTTGGCATCTTATCGTTGCTTGGTTCCAAATGGCATATTTGCATATACTTTCAGAGTGTCCTAAGTTCTGAGACAGAACACAAGCGTCAACAAAACGCTTTTTTCGTAAGTTCCTATCGCCGACACAATCTCCACCGAGAGAGTCATTAGGCGACAAGTTGTGCATCAATGCGTCAGACGCATTTTTACGCAAGCAAAATTAGGAAAGATTAGGCAAACAACCAAATAAAAGCAAAATGTGCCTAAATATTTTAAAAATAATTAAGGTATAAACGCCTATTTAATAGCAAGTTTGTAACACAGGAGAGGTTCATGTGCAATACCAGCAATTTGCCACTCAAGACCCTAACTACAGATATCCGAGAGACTGATTAACTTAAGTTCCTACCATACAAGGGCAGTTCTGTACCAAACAAACAAAAGTTCTTGGCAATAACAGAATTTGATTATTACCTTTGTACTATCAAACAAAAAATGTCAGAATTATGAAGTTAGCAGAAGCATTAAGTCTGAGAAAAGACTTGGAAACAAGAATTACAAAGATTAAGGATCGTCTGGAGAATGTAGTTCGCGTGCAAGAGGGAGACAAGCCTGCAGAGGAGCCCCAGGAGTTGATGGATGAACTTGACAGCTGCTTGAGTCAGCTTGAACTCCTTATTTACAACATCAACGTAACTAACATGAGCATCGTTACGGACGATGGCCGTAGAATGACGAAGTTACTTGCTGAACGCGACATACTCAAGAAGCGGATAGAAATTCTCCGCAATACTTTCAACGAAGCAACTAATTCTGGAAGTCGATACAGAAATGAAATACGCTATGTAACCTCAATAGAAGTTAAGCCCCTGCGTCAAAAACTGGATAAGTTCTCACAGCAGTATCGTATGTTGGACATGAAGATACAGGAGCTTAACTTCACTAATGAACTGGTAGAGTAAATAACTATCGGAGGGCGGTAAGCAAACAGAGTGAGCTATATCAAACTTGCTTTAATGAATGGATTATAAAAAGACCACAGGCACAGAGCAAGTTGCAATGCGCACAGTGTACAAGTGCAAGTCGTAAAGTGTACTACCTTTAGCTATCTGTTATGCTTTATCGTCCTCCATTTAAAGCAAAGGGATGAAGAAGGATATTAAAGAATATGCAAAACGAGGAGAGCAATGCGACGTGATGAAAGCCCTGACATTACTCACCAAAGCTTACATCAGCATGTGTGGAATAAGTCTTGGTTGCAGGACTGTCGTTTATTGCGCAGCAGAACCCTGGCAGGAAAGACTTGCTTGGTTAGACCTGCCACTTTCGGAGATGGCACGCAAAGGACCTTTCGTCCACCTGATGCCACACATCAGCAATGAATATATCCCTGAGGAGTATGATGAATATGACATAACTGCAATGGAAGGAGAAGAACTTCTTAGCGTATGTAATCAGATGATCAGCAACAAGGAGTTTGATAAGAATACCTTAGAAGTCATCTCCTGGGGAATCCTAAAAGCTATCGAAGAAGAACAGGAGTTGTCCCAGGAGATAGAGGCAACTGCACCAGATGGTACGCTACTTAAAGGCGTACTGAAAAAGCAGAAGTGTAGTAGTACTTGGTTAATTATGACAGAGCCATATACTGATTTATCGGCATCAAGTTGCGAATTAGTTCGAGATGCTCGAGAGCTTCTGCTGAAAGCATATTCCGACTATCAGCGACTTCATCAACTTGAGGGTGAGATAAGAGCTTTGTATCCTGTTTATCTCGATAGAATAAGTAAACTTGAGAAAAACTCAGCATGGGGGAAACATTGCGTCTATATGGATGTATATGGCAAGTTGTTGGATGACATGGTACTTGGCCAGACTAATAAACTTATAGAAGAGTGGTTTGAAATGAAAATATACTGATTACGAGCATATAGCAAATGAGAAAAACAGAAGTGAAAAGCTACAATAACATAATCCTACACATACCTCATGCAAGTGTGGCTGGTCTCGTCAATACGAAGTGGGATGACAAAGTCGGTCTTATTCAGAAAGTAAGAAGATGGACAGATTGGTACACTGACCTAATCTTTGTTCCAGCTAATAGACCTGAGGTAAAATCTATCACAGCAGACTATTCGCGTTTCGTAGTCGATGTAGAAAGACTGGAAGACGACCCATTGGAAGAAATCGGTCAGGGTATCATTTATACGCAATTCAATGGCCTCAAGCGAAACATAAACGAAGATGAGCGACAGGGTTTGATGAATTACTATCACTCATTCATTAAGCAGCTAAAAAGTATGCTAAATGAACATTCGTTGCTGATTGACTGCCACTCATTTCCTTCAGACTTGGCTGATGTTGACATCTGTATTGGAGTTAATGATGACAGGAGTCGTCCCACAGACTTCGTCATAGAACTTGTTACTGAAGTCTTCACGCAGGCGGGCTTTAGTGTCATAATTAATCATCCTTACTCCAATGCTAAAGCTCCACAGGCGGACTTCGTCTACAACTCCATTATGATTGAGCTTAACAAGCGAATCTATTTGAATGAGCAGACACTTGAGTTGATTGAATCAGCCAATAAGATAAGAACAACACTTGATAGACTCTATATGTTGCTACTTAATTACAGTGAGGAAGTATAGAGCACAGAAGGAGCTGAAACGCTGATGTAAAGGGAGTAGGCAGAACTTATAACTTGAAGATTATGTTTTCGTTTGTACTTTGGTTTGTGATTGGCTTAGGCTTAATAGCATTCATCTTCTATGTTGGCGTTATGCTTTGGCAAATTATTAGCTTGACGTTTGACCTGTTATTTGATGGAATTGGACAACTTATTTTATGGGCTATTATAATTTTTGGTATAGTAGTCTTATTTGTAATCTAATTTGTTCATAATGTAGTTATATCTCCATTTTTATAACAGTTTCTTTTGTCATAGCTTCCATGATGAAATCTCGATAGAAGTTGTACGCTGAATCATAGTCTGGACCAAGGCTGTGGAAGAACTTGGTCCGTTCATCGATGTCTGTTGTTATCACGACCTGCTCGAAGTTAGTATCAACAACAACCATTCGATAAGTTATAGCGTTCCCGTTCTCTTCATCTTGAACACCAATAGTTATTGTATAATATTCCTTGAATCGAAGGTGCTGGAGCATTTCTGCGAAGTAATCTCGCTTCTTCTTGAGAGACTCAAAGAATTCTTTATCTTCGTAAAACTCTTCTTTCATAAGCGAATCTACTTTTGATAGTAAGTCTGCCTTTATGAAATCAGATTCATCGAAGGAACTACTAACAATTTTGCTTTCAGGGAAAAGTTCTGCCATCGCTTTTCGTGCGAGATAATCACACTTCTCTGCAATGCAGTTTCCTATAATTTCTCCTTCGTTTGTATATACGTATTTGGGGGCAGTCAGAAAAGCGAAGAGTGGCTTATATTCACGCTTGTCATCTTCTGTCAATTGATCTTCAGCTGCAAAGCTAACTATCTCCGATGAGCCTATGACACAGCGATAACCGACACTAGTAATATAGACAAGATAATTCTCTTTATCTATAACTTCCAGAACGCGTGCAATAAAATCTTCTGGCTCTACATCATCTACGTCCATGCCATATCCGAATCTCTCTATGAAGTCTATTATGGGCTCATTGGTCCTGATTACGAGGTAATCTCCTTTTTTGATTTTTTCCATGTCTTTCTTGTTGCTATTTTTACTTGTTATCGATTGTATCAACTTCTCGATTGAAGAGGTCGGTAACATAAGCAAGAGTTTCTTCTTTCGTCAATGTGTAGTTATAATTGCTCCTGCGTCAAAAGTATGATGCTCGTTCGCAAAGACATAGCCTAACTGATTGCTGACACATTGAGTTCTACCGATAACCTTGTTGATGTTCCGATGTGAGTGACCATATACCCAGTAATCTATAGAGATCTCTTTTATAAAGTCCTCAAGTTCGGTGGTGAATGCTCCATTAAGTCTGCTCCCTTCGAATTCTAGAGCACAGAGTAGGTACGATGGAACGTGATGGGTCACCACGATCTTCACGCGAGCCTTACTGTTGGCAACTGCATCTTTGATAAAGTTAAGACACTTCTCATGCTCTCGGTTGAACTCTTTATGCGTAAGGACTTCTTCGCCATACATGATTCGACGGAAGTCAGTAACACAACGCTCACAGAATGGTGCATTCTCATCGTCAACATGTGACCATAAAGTTGAGAGAATGAAGTCTACATCACCAATGTTCACCACTTCATTATAATACCAGTGGACGTTTTTGCGAATCTCACTTACAGTTCCATCTTTCATTGTTGACAAGTCGTAATACTTGTAGAACTCATGATTGCCTGGAACTACCAGAACTTGCTGATAGTTCTCTGAAGTCCAATCCCAGAAAGGATGCACCTGATAGTTTTGGTCGCCAAGATACCCAATGTCACCAGCGAGCACTAAAATGTCGCCCGCAACTTGCAGAGGATGCTCTCTTAGGTATCTCCAGTTGTCTGCGAACTCCAGATGGAGATCTGATGCGTATTGTATCTTCATAAATTGTTATTATAGTTTAATCTCGCTCTCGATCTCTTGTCTTGCTTCTTCTTTCAACTTCATACGCACGATGCCACTTACTATATGACGACCGTCTGAGTTGGTCTTGTGGCCATTGAAGGTTCCCATTAAATCAATACCATAGGCACCAGGGCAGTACAACTGCATAAAGCGGTTTAGTTTGTAATTGCCCTTTAGCCAGATATGATGCTGAGGATTTCTATTTTTGTTCATGGTTTTTTGCAACCACTTAACATACTTATCTCTTTTATAACTTCTGCTCATAAGCTTACTTTACATTTTTAATGATGCAAAGTTAGTACTAAACCAAAATCTTTCCAAAGACTATTGATGATAAGGTATGAAAGTTGTCTTCATTGGTATGAAGTTTGTACCATATATGAATAGTTTCGTACTTTACTGAATTAAATCCTTTTAAAACTCAACGAAATGCTTTTACTTTGCAAATGCTACAATAAAGTGGTTAACAAATTAATAGAAGTTGATGGAATAAAACATAACGAATGGAGAATATTAATAGTAAACGATATTATGAAGAATTGTAACTATAGCAAATATACTACTGTTGAAGAGCAGAAGGTACTTCAGATAAAGTATAGTAATTTACCTGATGCTCCACCTCGTTCTGAGTGGATGACGGTTGATGAGTGCTTTGACGATATAATCAATAGTGTGGAAAGAGCATACAAGCATGAAGAGTTCGACCCTTCAAAATGGATTCCGCTCGACGAAGCAGAAGAAAGGCTCGTTGCTGCTATATCAAAAATTTACGATGAAGTTCACAATGAAGACCAATAAATTAGTTGCATATTCAAGCAAAGATAGTTCCTACCGGATATCTGGTATTTCGTACCTAATCAATGCGACATATGAACCTATTTGTTCCTATGCTGCATTTTGTTGTTGGTGTGAAATCTTAATAAAACGCGCCAACAAATATCTCGTTACCATTTTTATAGTATTGATATTGAAGTTTCAGAATTTATTTGTATCTTTGCAGCGCCATTCATCTGAGAAGGATTGTGAGATTGACTCCTCTTATGAAAGTTCAGATGTTTGGCGTTTTTGTTTTTCAAACAATGTATCGTGGAATAAACATAGCAGATGCTCCACCTCGACGTGAGTGGATGACAGTTGACGAATGCTTTGATGATGTTTTGAAAGTGTTGAGAAGTAAACAATGACTATTGAACTATTGTCAAAGGGGAAGACGCACAAGCGGATTCAGTCCTGCGGGGCCCTTAGAGGTGAGACATTCTCTCTTTGACATTTTAAACTCCTTGGTGCTATGGTGACATAGTTTTGCTATCACGAACCAGATTAGATACGACGGCCCAAGGAAAAAAACGTTCGGGGGTCCCCACTTCGGGGGACTTTGAAGAACGTTGGCGGGGAGTGTCAGATGATACTCCTCGTTTTATTTGCTTCCTTTAGAGCAAGTTCCTACCAGATATAGGGCATTTCATACCTAATCATTCTGTATGTATGGTGGTATGTCGGATAGTTGCTATTTTTGCACTCAGAACGAAGATGATTCGTTTAGTGAAGTTTGTGGCTTGGCATCTGGGGCGACAACTTGCACGGCTTCATCTGAGGCTTGGACTGTATCAGTAGGGCTACCCAAGATAAGATGAAGAACATCACTTGAGAAGAACTCTGACACAACTGGCCCGGTTTTTCGTTGAGAGTGATACTTTCTTGAAGATGGGTGACAGGATTTACATCCTTATGAACTGCGTTGGGATAGGCAACATCTGAAAGAAGTTATATTGTAGAGAGTGACAAGACTTCTTGTTGTTGACTTGTCGAGCGGGGGTTTAGCCCCGCTGCTCGTTGATAAGATGAAAGAAATGTCACTCTCGTTTTTCAACCTCTCCTTGAGGTTGCAGTGACATAGTATTACTATCATGGACTGGGCTAGTGCAACAATCTCTTGGAGAGTTTTGCAAACCACTGATAAACTGTATAAGAGAAATAAAAAGAGAATATACAATGAGTAAATGGCATTTAATTAACAAAGAAGGGAATCAGATTGAAGTTGATTCCTCAGAAATGAATGATGAGAAATATGCAGGCTATAGATTTGATCATGGCTGGTATAAGGCTCATGGTTATGTTGAAGCAAAAGAAGTCTTTCGTAGAATTGAGGAAAAGTATAAGAATATAACACCCGAACAAGCACGGGAACTGCTTAGAACTGGTGCATACAAACGTAAATCGTCTGATTAATACCTTCTTGGTTGTTTGTAGTGTATCTCATAGACTTTGTCGAAGTACTTGTCCCAATTGGTCTCTCCCTGACCAATCTTGAAACCATAGAACTTGGTGCCAGTCTTCTGATAGTCCTTGAATTTATTCATCAGTTCCTCTGTAGTCCTGGGGATGAGAAAGTCGGTTATCCAAAGGACGTCAGCATTCATATAGCGGTCTTCACCATTGTCCAACAGATAGAAAGCAAGGTTTAGCATCTTCTGGGCATCAGTCCCTCCGCCAAGAAAAGGGAAGTAACCCTTGGCGAAGTTTTCATTGTCTTCAGACTTCATGCCAATGCGCTCCATTGCCCGTTTCTTTCTGCGGGAACGAAGTTCGATGGGGCGTACATCAACAGAGAAGTCTATCAAAAAACAGTCTCGGTTTAATTGCTCGGCTGTCTGCTCCAACTTGGATAGTAATGAAGCTTCTATCCTCTGCGGAACTCCGTACATGCTTGCAGACGAGTCAACGCAAACAATCATTGGTCCACGTCGGGATGCTCTTTCGGAACGTAATTTACGTGAAGGTTTGGTTATCTCAGACTTATAACGGAATATCTGTAACTGACTTGTGAGATACTTTCGTAGGAACAAGCTTTCCATTTCTGTATCAGAATACTGAGCCAGTTCCAGAGGCATTAGCGCATTCAAATCGCGACCAATTGTTACTCCCTCAATATCACTGCCACTAGAATGTTCTATTTTATGAGAACTTCCTGACTGTACTGTGAGTCGGTCTTTCCCGTCTTCATCGGGCAGACGTCCCATTCGCTTTGCCACATCGCCGATTTCGGGATACTTGTTCTGAATCTCAACAATGCTAAGCCGCTTCTCAAATTCGGATTCTGTCCACTGCCCGTCCATCATCTCCCAAGCCTGTAAAGCCATATCTTCAGAATAGCCCTGGTTGCGCATCCGGTTCTCCATGGCGTCAAGTTTCACTTTCAGACCTCCGGCAATTCCACCTGCCTTGGCTTCAATCTTCTTTGTTTGTTCTTTTCTGCTCCTTTCATCAATGGCACCGCTCCATTCGCGTTTCAGCAGTTCCCAATTCTCTGGTTTCTGCCAACCGTTATGCTTGAACTTCCTTTTCATGAAGTCCAGGTCGAAGCCATCATCTTTGTGCTTCTCGTTGACTGATTGCAACAATGTCTGCCAGCTGTCTTTCTTTTTCTGCATCGACCATTCCATCATCTTTTGCATCTCACTTCTTTCGCCAGTGGCTATCTGATTGAGGAACTGTTCACTATGCAGGCACTCCAGCACAAAACGCCCGACAGTCTCATAGAATATCTTCCCCGCAATCTTGCTGGAGAGTACACGATATTGGATGATGGGGTCGCTCATGATGTTGTGAAGATAATGGAGTACAGGGTCATAATACATCTTCCAGGGCTGGTCGACTTGTACGGTAGATTCGATCTCAACGACTTCACCAGTCTTGACGAATTGCTCGACAAGACTCAGGTAGAAAGATGGAGAGAGACGCTTTCTGTATATCTTCTCCATCCAGTAGTCAACCTCAGATACTTCCACCATACCTTCTATGCTTCAAGTTTTTCCGTATCTTGTCGTGTATAGGCAATCTCCGTCATCAATTTCTTAACAACGCCCTTGATATTCTCTTTGTCAACAGAGGAAATCAGGATGTTGTCCAGTAGTTGCTCTTCGCGATGTTTAATCTGAGTGCCTAGTTGCTCGATTTCCTGGTAGAAATCGCGGTCTGACAACTTTCCCTTTTCTGTGGGCATTGTCTGTTGCTCATCTCGTTCAAGTTCTTCGATGTAGAATTGTACGCCATCGATGTAGAGCCTTTTGTCATCGCGGGTGAGATAAACCTGTCTGGCGCCTTTGGGGAAGTCAGAACCATCGAATGACCTGATGATAGAACGTTCCGGCTTCTTGGGATCACGGTAGATAACGCCTAACTGTCCTGCATTTTCCTTCGTTGTCCACCGCATGTTCTGATAGTCGGTGATGAAGATGTAGGTGTTGCCTGTATCGTGGTCAAGAACATGATAGTAGTAGTTATCGTATATCTTCTTCCGTTGGTCAGTGGTGGCCATCTGCTTCCTTGCTTTTGTGGTTGCTCTGTGTTGCCGGCTCACCCTGATGTCTGCTTCCAATGCTAACTTGATGTCTGCAAGACTGGCAGAGAATTCTGAGAACAGTGACTGAATAACAATATGCCTGATACCTTGGGCTTCATCTGGCTCCTGCCAAAGACAGTTGTATATGGGAACAAGGTCTGCAGGAGAGACTGATGTCCTGTCGTGGATGAATGCTGAGGTTCTGAGCAGTCGGACAATCTTCTTCCATCGTCTGTCGCTGACATAGACATTATGATGTTCGTCGGAAGAACTGACTGGTACACTGCCTATAGCCTTTCGGATGACACCAATGGATTTCAGGACGTCCTGTGGAACTTCAATAGTATCAATTGCTTTACACCATTCCTTATACTCATCTGAAGTTATCTGCAACTTTTGGTCCACAACTATCTCTGCTTCTGAGTCGTTGTCTGTCAACATTGCGAAGAAGTTCCGCTCCTGCTTGATGTTCGAACATTCGATTCTGATGATGAAACGATCCCATAACGCTTCAAGTCCTTCACCTTGTGTCGGAAGCTCATTACTGGCTGCGATGAGTAACTTCAGCGGCAGTGAAATCTCCTTATCGCCATTGCGGAACAACTTCTCGTTGATAACAGTCAATAGTGTATTCTGTATAGCAGGACCGGCTTTCCATATTTCGTCAAGGAATACAACATCAGCGGTTGGGAGATAGCCGTCAATACTGCGCTCATATTTGTCTGAGTCCTTCAACTTGCTGATGCTGACTGGGCCGAATATTTCATCAGGCGTACTGAATCGCGACATGAGATACTCAAACGAACTTGAGTTCTTGAATGCAGATTTCAGTCGTCTGGCTATCATTGACTTTGCAACACCTGGAGGACCTAGCAAGATAATACTTTCTCCTGCAAGTGCTGCCAACATAGAAAGTGCCAGTTCACTCTCTTTCTCGTAAATCCCCACGCTCAATTCTGTGAGCAGTTCTTCTATCCTTTTTCTAACCATAGCGCAAAGGTAGTCATTTTATTCGTGACTATCGAAGATTTGAACTTCTTTTGTTCCAAAATGATACAAAACAGTGGCCTCTTGGTATAAACCAAATATGCCAAAATGTTCATACCCAGTCGAAGTCGTCTTTTCCGGCTCCAATCTCGAAATGATACTTGGCTATGCCCAAGTCCATCTGAGTATAGCCGATGATGGAGAATCCTTTTTTAGCGTGTACCAGAAGACGACCATTCTTCATTCCGACATACTCAAATGAGAACTTCTGCTGGTTTACTGCTGTTGGTGCAAGTAGGGCCGCTTCAACTCCCTTGCGGAACCACGATGGAGTGACGTCGCTTGTATTGCTCACTTGTTCGATGGTCTTAATCTTATGGCTGACTCCTTGTGTCTCGCCATAGCCAAGAGCAATGTAACAAGCAATCTTCTCGCCCTCGTCAAGCACGTACGTCCCTGGAACTTTCGAGTAACTAAGTCCAACCCAACAGGTGTTCAGACCAAGTGTCTGAGCCAGCAGAACCAGATGTTCGCCGTAGTAACCTACACGCTCATCAAGGTCATATACCTTCTTTCCGGCCATAACGATGTAGTTGCTGACATTACGGAACTTGCCGTACTTTGCCATCCTTCCTTGGAATGCCTTAGGCTCGTCTTGGATTAACTGAATATGCAAATTGCCTTCACTGTTCAAAATAGCAATCTGCTCTTCTAACACCTTTATTACATCTTCAGCCAATGGCAGTTCTTTGTATGCTCTTACACTATGGCGGGCTTCTATTGCTTCTTGTTGTGTCATTTCACAAAACATATTAAAACTATTGGCAAAGGTACGGATAATTCCCCACTTTTTCGTATTTTTGCACTCACTATTACGATACTTTATGAATTAAGACTGAATAATGAAAGTAAAAATACAGACTATGCTTGGCGACATCGTAGTTCGCCTATATGATGAGACTCCCATCCATCGTGACAACTTCCTTAAACTGGCAAAGGAGGGCTATTATGACGGCACTCTGTTCCATCGAGTGATAAAGGACTTTATGATTCAGGGTGGCGATCCTGATTCTAAGGGCGCACCTGCTGGAAAGATGCTTGGTGTAGGAGGTCCGGACTATACGCTTGAGGCAGAAATCAGGGACGGACTCTTCCATAAACGTGGTGCTTTGGCTGCTGCGAGACAGGGTGACGAAGTGAATCCAGAGCGTCGTAGTAGCGGGTCTCAATTTTATATTGTCTGGGGCCAGGTGTATAATGAAGGTCAGCTTCGTCAGTTCTCCAAACAGTTGAGGATGCAGAAAGTTCAAGATGCGTTTAATTCGTTAGCTGCTGAACATCGTGATGAAATCATGCAGATGCGCCGTGAAAGAAATCGTGCCGGGCTACAGGAATTGCAAGATAAACTGGCTGCTGAAGCAGAAAGCAAAGTGGGGAAATCAGGATTAACCGATGACCAGTTGAAGATATACTCTACTGTTGGCGGTACACCGCATCTTGACGGTCAATACACTGTATTTGGTGAAGTAGAAGAAGGTCTTGACGTGGTTGGCTTGATACAAGGCACTGCTACTGGACGCGCTGACAGACCTGT
>DDPY01000053.1:27940-49223 GCA_002342415.1 Prevotella sp. UBA2456
TGACCGCTATTCAGATGGGGTCCGGAGATATGCCTGTACTTGCTACCCCAGCTATGATGGCATTGATGGAGAACGCAGCTATGCTTGCTGTTGCTGATGAACTGCCAGAAGGATGTACGACTGTTGGTGGTCATATAGAATCTTCACACCTCAGACCTTCTAAGATTGGTGACAAGGTGGCTGCTACAGCCGAAGTAAGCAAAGTTGACGGCAAGAAGATAGAGTTTAAGGTGGCTGCTTATTCTGGTGAAACATTGCTTGGAGAAGGTACACATCTGAGATTTATAGTTGACAGGGAGCGGTTTATGTCAAAACTTGGGTGATTATGGAATACAGAAAGATTGGCGATAACTACTATGTCCGTATGGATCGCGGGGACGAAATAATCAGCACCCTTCTCGAAATCTGTGAAAAGGAATCCATACCATCTGCGGTTTTCTCTGGTATTGGTGGCTGTCAGAGAGCGGAGCTCCAAGTGTTCATCCCTGAGACTGGCAGCTTTGAGACAGAGCATTTAGAAGGTATGCTTGAACTTGTATCACTCAATGGTAATGTTGTTAGAGACGATAATGGTCAACTATTCCACCATACCCATGCTCTATTTTCATTCAAAAAGCAAGATCAGCATGGTATGGCAGGGGGACATCTGAAAGCTACAACGGTTCTCTATACAGCCGAGATAGAGTTACGTCCTACGATTGGTGGGGCTATCGGTAGGAAGTTTGACCCAGAAACTGGTACGGGATTCTGGGAGTTTAGGGACTGAATGATATGGTACAGAACTACAAGGTCAGCACATCAATGAAAGGTACAGTAGTTGACATATCAGGGAGGGAATGCCGTCTATACAAAGATTCCAATGCTGAATTCTTGTTGGTTCAGCCTATAGACGAACATGACTTGGAAGTATTGGATCAGGAAGTAGAGATAATAAAAAAACTATCCGAAAAGCCATTTTCCCTTGTTGCATTTATGATTAAGGACTGGAATAAGGAACTCACACCTTGGCCTGCACCTCCAGTATTCGGTAAGATTCCTTTTGGCAATGGGGCTACTGATACCTTGAATTTTATCGTAAGCCAACTGTTGCCTTTGGTTCAAGAGGGAATACCTCATGTAATACTTGGCGGTTATTCTCTGGCTGGACTATTCGCACTATGGGCATCCTATCAGACAGACAAGTTTGAGGGGATAGTTGCTGCTTCTCCATCGGTCTGGTTCCCCAAGTGGATTGAATATGCTACAGATAACAAACCATTTGCTAAATCCATATATCTCAGTCTTGGGGATAAGGAAGAAAAGACTAAGAATCCTGTGATGGTCCAAGTAGGCGATGCTATCCGTAAGCAAAATGAGCTGTTAACAGAGCAGATTGACAACACAATACTGGAATGGAATCCTGGCAATCATTTCGTCGATTCAGAAAAGAGAACGGCAAAAGGTTTTGCATGGGTAATGAACAACTGATGATGGCACTACCGAAGTTTATAATAACAATGGATGGCTACTTTCGCCTTGGCATGGTTAATCAGCATAAAGACTTGTTGAAGCCTGGTGATTCATGTTTAGGTGGTGGCTACTATCATTTCGATTATACCTCGAATCGAATCATCCTTGACCGTTCTTCCTATGACTTCGGTAAGCCCAAGTGGTATTTGTTGGAAGTTCTGAAAGTTCCATCTGTGTATCGTGGCCTGCGATTGGTTTACTTCTATGATGATGACCGTGAGTTTGATGTCAGCCTGGAACTGCAAATAGAATACTATGACTGACACTCTTCTATTGAGATAATCGGTTTAAATAAAGTTCAATGAAAAAGTGAGGAGTATTATTAACTCTTCACTTCTTTCGTTCATATTAAAATAGAGGATCTGCTTGAGGGATACCTATAGCTTGTCCTGGTTCACAATTATAAATACCTACTTGCTGTTGCATATTCCGAATCCAGTTCCTACACTTTTCTTCAGATGTAAAGCCATAGCCCTGGCTTGTATTGATAACCTCATTAGTTAACTTGTCAATAACGACGAATCTCCCATTCTCATATTTGGGAATCCAGTTCTGTCTTTCTGTAGTCATGCTTTTACTTCCATTTTACTTTTATATGTTTTGTCAAGCGCATCTATAACACTTCCTGTACCTTTCATTGTAGCCTTGATGTAAGGAGTCATGGCTTTGTAGTCACTATGCGATGTAATCAGCATGATGAGGTTCGTTGAAACTCCTTCATTGAGTGCTGTTACGATAAAGGTTCTTCGTGCAGTATGTGTGGCCAAGTCGCACTTCGGAGTATGCACCTCAATCTTTTCCTGCAGGCGATACTCATAGTCTATCCATTCACCTGTTAGACCAGCTGCTTTTCCTAATTCTTTCAGGTGCTCATTGTACTTCTGATTACTTAGAATGGGAAAGAGGCGACCACCGTCATATATGTGCGTTGAGTACTTCTTATAGATCTCCACAGCTCGTTGCGCAAGAGGGTAGGATACTGCATCATCATCTTTCTCAGTTAGAAGCCGTATGATGAATTTTCCGTCATCAGACTTTGTTATATTGTCAGGGCGTAGTTGCTTTAAATCTGAATACCTTAGTGCTGTATAGCATTGGAAAATGAAGAAATCTCGTGTCTGATCTAGTGCGCTTCCTTCCTCCAACTTCAGATTGTATATACGGTCAAGTTCGTCAAGGCTTAGGTATTTCACGGATATATGTCCTTTGGGCAACTTCGGCTTGTAACTATCGAATTCCTCACATACAGTATAGTGTTTCTCTTTTGCCCACTTCACGAATGACTTTAGATATGCAAGATTCTTTTTGAGCGCATCATTGTACATGCTCTCCGACAAATATACTTTGAAAGCCTCTAGATTCTTCGTGTTTAAAGTGAGGAATGTCAAGTTCGAATTGAACTTCTGTAACTTGTCTCGAAGTCGAGTATATACATCGACCATATCCTTTCCCCATCCTTTAACACCAGCCTGTTCTTGTATATATTCGTTAAATAGCAAGAAAAATTCACTGCTACGTTGTTCGTTAGTCTGTTTGAAAGCATAGTTAAACTTTGCTCTCAGGTCTGTCAAAACTGGGTCGCGTTTCATCAGTTCACACTCGTGGAAATATTCATCAACATATTGTATATAAGTGTTGATGGTACTGTTTACGTCATTATAACTACAGCCATTGACGTTATAGCCTTGCTTAACTCTTTGTTTGCGCTTGTCCCACAGTTTTGGCTCTACGCGAATGCGTGTACGGAGATCTATACGATTGCTACCATGAGTCACTCTTAGGCGGAGAGTGTGCTGAGTTGTCCCATTGGATTTTACCAATGAGCAGTTCGTATTGTGTATATAAATCCTATGACCTGTATCTGTCCTCATGTAAATAGTACGTGACTATTCAAAAATAGTTTCTTATACGGAGAACAAATTTACAGATTATTTTTTATCGGTACGTATAATTATGTTAGCACCTATATATTATTAGGTTATTTTTCGGTTTCCTTGGATATGCGAATTAGGCATATAATACCCGGATTACCCAAAATCAGACCCAAAATCAGGCAAAATGATATGAAATGATATGTAATGATAACGAGTTTAAAGTGGCTCTTAAGGTCAATAAAAACAGAGAGTTACGGTATGATACGGCATAAAAGTCTCCGTCCCTCTCTCTCCGCTCCATCAAATTGAAACCCGCTGATTTTCAGCGGGTTTTATTTTCTATCTTTTAAGAAGAAATTGGTGAGTACCAATTTTCTTGAAAAATAACACATCTTCACTACAGAATTAAATGCTTCATCGGATGCCCACCCCACTGGCTATCGGCTACATAGCGGAATCCAAGAGTAGTATAGAACGCTTCGCCCGATGTATTATCATCATCCACCAAGAGCCCGACACATGGAAGGTGCATTGCATCAGCCCTCTTTTTGGTAGCCAACACCAATGTCTTGGCGATTCCCTGACGGCGATATGCAGGAAGAACGGCCAGAGAATCAAGGTATAGCTCTCCTGCCTGTGTCTCATCATCCATGCCGGAATGGTCTTTGCCGATATACTCTTTGGCTGCTTGGATAAAAGCCCGACGAAGTTCGTGCAGACAGCCGCCGTCATAGCTGACGGATATGCCAACGACTCTGTCGGAAGCCATCGCTACCAGCGTGTTCTTGTAACTGTATTGCGAAGTTTCAGCTTCAACCAGCATAGTCATCATCCTGCGGAAGTCCTCCAATCCGTAGCCCTTGCCACAGAAATACTGACAGCAATCGTCCGTCATTGCCATCATAATAAGGCTTGCAATCTCTGCCGCCTGATTCTTTGTTGCTTCTCGTATTTCTATCATATCAAACCGATTCGTCAATATTCAGATACAGTTCCTTGTTTCCATCCTTAGCTGTTAGCCCTTGGTCATCAGAGAACCGGCAGCATCAGGCCCGTTGACGGCTTGGCTCCGAATGTCATGGCCAGCATGGGAACAGTAAGGATGGCCAAGCCCTGAACGCCAGTCTTGGACATCCCAACGAAAACAGCCATCACGAAAAGGACGACCCACGACCACTCGCTCTGTATGTATGTCGAGGGGTCTATCATTCCAATTTTTTTATATCGGAATTAGATGCAGAAAAAGTTTCTGTCGCTTACTGCATGTCGTAGACTACCTGCATGAGGCGCTTGCCGAGTGCGTCGGCCTCGTCCATCGTGGGAGCCTCGCTGTAGACGCGGATGATGGGCTCGGTGTTCGACTTGCGCAGATGAACCCAACGGTCGGCGAAGTCGATCTTCACGCCGTCGATGTCGTTAACCTGAGCGGTGGCATCCTGAGCAAACATCGACTTGACCTTGAGCAGGATGGCATCAACATCGGTCTCAGGGGTGAGGTCTATGCGATTCTTGGCTATCTGATAGTCGGGGAAGGTCTTTCGCAACTCGCTCACCTTACAGCCTTTCTTGGCCAGCGAGGTGAGGAAGAGGGCAATGCCCACGAGGGCATCGCGGCCGTAATGGCTCTCGGGATAGATGACACCACCGTTGCCCTCGCCACCGATGACGGCATTTACCTCCTTCATCTTGGTGGTGACATTGACCTCGCCGACGGCTGCTGCGGCGTAGTGGCCGCCATGCCGCTCGGTGACATCGCGGAGCGCCCGTGTGGAGCTAAGGTTGCTGACGGTATTGCCCGGAGTGGCAGACAGCACATAGTCGGCAACGCTGACCAGGGTGTACTCCTCGCCGAACATACGTCCGTCCTCGCAGATGAAGGCGAGGCGGTCGACATCGGGGTCGACGACGATGCCGAGGTCGTAGTGTCTGCTGCGCATCTCGTCCATGATGCCGGTAAGATTCTTCTCTAAGGGCTCGGGGTTGTGGGCGAAATCGCCTGTCACCTCGCCATTGAGGAACTTGTATCCGACGCCGAGTCGCTCAAGGAGCTTGGGCAGGATGATGCCGCCCACGCTATTGATGCTGTCGACACAGACGGTGAAGCGTGCCTGACGGATGGCTTCGGCATCGACGAGGTCGAGGTCAAGGACAGACTGCACGTGACGGTCGTCGAAGCTGTTGTCGACGATGACCTTACCAAGGTGGTCGACATCAGCATACTGGAACTGCTCCTGCTCGGCAATCTGCAGCACCTGCTGCCCTTCAGCAGCGGTGAGGAACTCGCCCTCGCTGTTGAGCAGCTTGAGGGCATTCCACTGACGGGGATTATGTGATGCAGTAATGATGATGCCGCCGTCGGCACCGCTCATACGGACTGCCAGCTCGGTGGTGGGAGTGGTGGCATAGCCGATGTCAATGACATCGTAGCCCATGCCCACGAGGGTTCCGCAGACGATATCGCGCACCATCGGTCCAGAGATGCGTCCGTCGCGGCCTACCACTATTTTTTTATGAGGAGTATTCTCATTCCTCTCTCCACTTTCATCCTTACTCGAGATGAAAATGGCATAGGCGGTGGTGAACTTAACAATATCGAGAGGGTTAAGGGTGTCACCCGTGCGTCCGCCAATCGTACCGCGGATGCCGGAAATAGATTTGATAAGTGTCATATAAGATGATTATTTTGTTCTCTGATAAGAAATCTCGTAATAACAAGGGGTCACGGACGACGAGGCATCGGCGGTGCCCTGCGAATGGGGCACAATCAGTCGGACCACAGCCACCTCGTCGCCTTCTTCCTGCGGTCGTCCCACACAGATGTAGTTAAGAGGAATGAGCCATCCGGCAGGCACGGATGCGGAGCTGCTGTGTCTCATCAGCATCATGCCTTCAATAAAGGTGGCAGTATAGGAGGTGCCACTTCGCCTGACGCTCATCTTGTCGACGTAGTCCGAGCATTCAACCCATGAGCTCATGCTGGAGTTATAAAAGAGCAGGGGCCGGTCGTTGCAGATGAGGAGGGTATCCTGAAGGAGATCCCACTCATAGAAGCGACAGAGCAGGTTGACGGTCTTGTTCTCTTCGAGCATATCGCCACAACCGCGGCGCACTATCTGCATATAGACACCCGTACGGTCGAGGCGTACGAACTCGTTTTCCTCGACATTGGTAGTCTGGTTGTTGGCCTTGAACTCAGCTTCGGTGATGACCCTGATGCCCTGCTTGGTGATGAACTTCTGGATGGCATCGCGCTCCTTGGCTTTCTTGTCGCCATAGGTCTCATAGCTCTGGCAGCTGGCAAAGATGAGCACCAGCACCAGAGGGAGTATGGAAAAAATCAGTCTCTTCATTTCCTGTTTTGCTTAAAATCGCGTGCAAAGATACGAATAAGTGGGCAAAGTAAGACGAACTATGCCATAAAATTATGCTACTTTAACTTGTCTTCATATGCTTTGATGGCCTCCTGAACGATGCGTACAGCATCGGCCATCGTGCCGTTGACGCGTCCGCCCGAGGCGTTCAGATGGCCTCCGCCATTGAAAAAGCGCGCAGCCATCTCGTTACACGGGAAATCGTCGACCGAGCGCAGCGATACCCATATCAGGTTGTTGCGCTCGCTGTCCTCGCGCAAGGAGATGCTGAGCTTCATCCCCTTGATCTGCAGGGGCATATTGACCAGTCCCTCGGCATCGCCCTTGACGAAATGAAACTTCTTCATGTCGGCTCTGTTGATGGTGTAATAGGAGGCGTGGCGCTCGTTGTCGACCACCAGACAGTTGCACAGCACATGGCCCACAAGGCGAAGTCGGTGCTCAGAATAGTTATGATAGACGTTACGGTATATCTTGTCTTTGTTGATATGCTTGGTGAGCAGCTGGCTGATGATGAAGTAGATGTCGGGGTCGTTGGACGCGAAGGTGAAGCCGCCCGTATCGGTCATCATGCCGGCATAGACGGGGATGGCGAAATGCTTGCCCAAGACATCGAACAGTCCCATTTGCCAAACGATGCGGAACACCAGTTCGCAGGTGCTCGACAAGGGGGGACGTGAGATGCTGAGCACGGCGGGTACGTCGGGGCCGAGATGATGGTCGATGAGTACGCGCTGAGCAGGGCTGTCGGCCAGTGCCTCCTGCATGTCCTCGGTGCGCGACAGCGTATTGAAATCGAGACAGAACACCAAGTCGGCAATCTTCAATACGGTATCGACATAGTCCTTGCGCTTGTCGTAGCGCACAATCTTCTCGGTGTTGGGCATCCATTGGAGGTAGTCGGGATACTGATCGGGAACCACCAACAACGGCTCCTTACCCAGCTGGCGCAACACCTCGCCCCACCCCAACAGCGACCCTATTGCGTCGCCGTCGGCATTGGAGTGACACACCACCACAATGGTCTGCGAAGTATCAATGAGGGAGCGCAACTGCGTGCACTCCCCTTCTGTCAGTATCGGATTGAGCATATTTCTTCTGCTTTCTACTGCTTAGAACAGCTTGTTGGGATACACCCCCTCGTCCACCAGCTTCTGAATACGGCTGACGGTAGCCTCGCGGTCGGCAGCATAGGTCACTCCAAACCACTTCGACGTGGTGTCGAGCACCTCGCAAGTGGCCGTTCCTTCGGTGATGAGCTTGTTGACCATGAGGGGAATGAAGAACTCGGCCTTGAGGTTCTGCATATTCTTGGGGTCGGAAAGGAACTCCTTGAAATACTCCTCGGAATAGTCGAAATAATCGGGTGTGAAACCCCACATATTCATCGAGACGGGGACATTCTCCTCCAGCGGCTGCCACTCGCCCTGCTCGTCCTTATAGCGGATGACACCGTCGATACGCATAATCTCCGTACGCTCGACGACATCGGTGAGATGGCGCTGCTCGTTATAGGCGCAGACGCCACGAGCCACAGAGCCATTCTCGGACAGGGTGTTGCACACGCGGAATCCGACCATCGCATACTTGTTCTTGGTCCCCTCGGGCAGATTGGCCAGATACTTGCCTATCTGCATGAAGGCATCGCGACCGTAGAAATCGTCACAGTTGATGACACAGAACGGCTCACGGATGACATCCTTACCCATGAGGACGGCATGATTGGTACCCCAAGGCTTCTGCCGACCCTCGGGAACCTGGAAGCCTGCGGGGAGCGCATCGAGGCCCTGGAAGCACAACTCGCAGGGAATCTTGTCCTCGTACTTGGAGAGAATCTGCTGGCGGAACTGCTCCTCGAAGTCCTTGCGGATCACCCATACTATCTTGCCAAAACCAGCCTGAATGGCATCGTAGATACTATAGTCCATGATGGTCTCACCATTGGGGCCTAAGCCGTCGAGCTGCTTCAGACCGCCATAACGGCTGCCCATGCCTGCGGCTAAAAGAAATAATGTCGGTTTCATAATCGCTTATTAAGTGTTATACAATTGAACGTTAATGGATGCAAAGATAGTGCTTTTTTTCGACATACGCCCTATTGTAAATGAATTTAACACTTCAGCGTCCGCATCGCATTGAGCACGGCCAGCACGGTGACACCCACATCGGCAAACACGGCAAGCCACATGGTAGCAATGCCCAAGGCCGCCAAGACGAGTACAGCGACCTTGACGCCGATGGCAAACAACACATTCTGACGGGCGATAGTCAGCGTACGGCGGGCGATGTCGATGGCGACGGGCAGCTTCGACGGCTGGTCGTCCATCAGCACCACATCGGCAGCCTCGATGGCGGCATCGCTGCCCAGCCCGCCCATCGCGATACCTATATCGGCACGGGCCAGCACGGGAGCATCGTTGATGCCGTCGCCCACAAAAGCCACAAAGCCGTCTGCACCAGACTTCCTCCTCTCTTCTATCATCTGCTCTACCAGCGACACCTTGTCCTGCGGCATCAGTTCTGCATGATACTCGTCCAGCCCCAACTGAGCGGCCACATGCGCAGCCACCTCTTTGCGGTCGCCCGTCAGCATGACAATCTTGGCGGCACCCTCCGACTTCAAGGCCTGGATAGCCGCTGCCGCATCATCCTTCACGCGGTCGTTGATGACGATATGCCCCGCATACTGTCTGTCGATGGCCACGTGGATGATGGTTCCCGCCTGATGACAGTCGTGCCAATGGGCACCTACGGCATCCATCATCTTCGTATTGCCCACACACACCAGCCGGTCGCCCACACGGGCCTTGACGCCCTGACCCGCCACCTCTTCCACATCGGTCACCCGACAGCCGTCGGTAGCCTCTTCAGGGAAGGCATCACGCAAGGCTGCACCAATGGGATGGGTAGAATAATGTTCAACGTGAGCAGCCAGATGCAGCAAATGATGCTCGTCGAACTGGTCGGGGTGTACAGCCTCTACGACAAACTGTCCATGAGTCAGCGTACCCGTCTTGTCCATCACGATCGTACCTATCTTAGCCAGCACATCCATGTAACTGGACCCCTTGATGAGTACACCCTTCCGCGAGGCGCTGCCGATACCTCCGAAGAACGTCAGCGGCACGCTGAGCACCAAGGCGCAGGGGCACGACACCACCAGGAACATCAGCGCCCGATAGAGCCATACAGCGAACGAGCCGCCCAGCAACACGGGAACCGTAGCAATGACCACAGCGGCCAGCACCACGATGGGCGTATAGACGCGAGCAAACCGGGTGATGAAAGCCTCGCTCTTCGACTTATGGTCGCCGGCATGTTCTACCAGTTCCAGTATCTTGGCTACCGTACTCTCGCCAAACGATTTGGTGGTACGCACTTTCAGCATCCCGGAGAGGTTGACGCAGCCGGAGATGACCTCGTCGCCCTCGACGACCTCACGAGGAGCCGATTCTCCCGTCAGCGCTACCGTATTCAGCGACGATCTGCCCTCCACAATCACACCGTCCAGCGGAATCTTCTCCCCCGCGCGCACCACGATGGTCTGTCCAATTCCCACCTCTTCAGGGTGCACATCCTGTATCTCATTACTCCCATCTCTTTCCACCATCACATGCGCCACATCGGGGCGGATATCCATCAGGTGGCTGATGCTCTCGCGACTCTTGCCCTCGGCATAGCCCTCGAAGAGCTCGCCCACCTGGAAGAAGAGCATCACGAAGACTGCCTCGGGAAACTCGGTGTCGGCACCCGGCAGGAATCCGATGCAGAGGGCTCCGATGGTGGCCACCGACATCAGCAGATGCTCGTTGAACGGCTCACCCTCGCGAATACCCTCCCAAGCCTCGCGCAGCGTGTCGTGCCCCACTATTAAATAAGGTACAAGATAGACCAACAGCAGTTGCCAAGTAGGGAGGCAGAACTGATGTTCGATGAAGACCGCCACCAAGAGCAGCGCCGCAGCACCGATGAGGACATACACCTGACGGCCCGAACCCTCGTGTTCGTGCTCGTGGTGATGCTCGTGTTCGTGCTCGTGGTGATGCTCGTGATGATGTTCGTGCTCGTGATGATGCTCGTGATGATGCTCGTGTTCATGTTCGTGCTCGTGGTGATGCCCACAACCACAATGTCCGTGATGAGGATGTTCGCAAGAATGTTCCATAATACAATATGTGTTTCGTTTTCTTTTTCTGGGTGCAAAGTTACGGCAACGCTTTCGCAACTCGGTTGCAAAAGCGCTTAATTAAAAAATTTCCCCCGCAAATCCTTGGATAGTTGCGGGGAATTTAGTACTTTTGCAGACAAAAGTGAAGATATGAAGGACGCAAGAAACAAATACCACTTTAAAGATGCTGGCGCAGAAATGACTGCGGAGCCTGTTGGAGCTGCTATTCGTTCGGATATTTCTACCTTGGGGTACAACGTTGACAACTGGCCAGGAATGCCCATCGTCGGTCCTAATGACACCGATGACCTCAACGCCCGTATCAATCAGGCAGAACAAGAAATAGAAGCAGATAGAGGTTTCTCGTGGGATCAGGTTATGATAGAGGCCCAGTCTATAGTAAACCGCTATGAGACTACAGTTTACTAGTCAGGCTCGTGAAGAGTTCCTGAGAATCGTCTCCGTCTTTGCAGAATTTGCAGGGCCTCGTTCTGCAGACAAGTTTATAGAGCGTGTTCGTGAACGTGGCGAGACATTGCTCAAGCATCCTGAAATCGGTCATCCTGAACAGCTGTTGGCTGGGCGGCAATGTAAATTCCGTTCCATATCCCTTAACAAGAACTATTATCTCATCTATCACGTCACAAAGTCCACAGTCTGGATTGTCGATATTTGGGATCGCCGCAACAACCCGGCAAAACTGAAGTCCAGAATCAGAATAAGTCTATGAAGAATTTCCCCCGCAAATCCTTGGATAGTTGCGGGGGTAATTCGTGTTAAGACCAAGCTGATTCCAATTCCTGCTGGCTGGGGTTGTAGAGCGATTCGACCCAGCACATGGCGGTGACGATGCTAAAGAGGCGCTGCTTGTCGGTGGGGGCGATGGGTTCGCTGGCGTCGATGCCTGAGAGACGTTCCACATGGTTGATGTATGCCATTGTCAGGTTTTCCGTCTCTGGTGCCCATCGGCTGATGATGGCGCGGATGGTGCATAGCTTGTACTTGGTGATGTAGCGGCGAATCAGGATGAAGGCCGCACGCAGTCCGTAGCGCATGTCGGTGAACTGTTCGAACACGCCGTCCGAGTTTGTAGGGCGCTCCCCCTTCCAGTTGTTGCCGATGCGGATGTTCAGCGGGTTGCAGTTTCTAACTCCTCTTGTTTCCATCATTCAAAGTTGTTAGAAGTACAACGGTCCGTGACCCATGCATGAGGTAGTACCGAGTGTTGTTGCAATTGCGGTGAGAATGCTCACTATGAGCTGAATCACCATTTTCCATGTTTCTTTTTTCATAGCATTAAAAGTGTGTGTTTTAAGGGTTAATTACTCATGTTCTTACATGACACAAAGGTACGAAAAAAATTCGAGACTGCCAAATATTTCCGCTATAAATCAAATCACGGGGACAGATTTTTCCCCGCAATTCCTTGGAGAGTTGCGGGGGATTGTTTATTCAAACTGGACTGTCTGACAAATCATTGCTGAAAGCTCGTTAAGGGCCAGACATTGGGAACGGGAGATGGTGACATGCTCGTTGTGGTGATGCCAGGGTGCCAACAACAATAATTGCCCACGGGCACAAGCATCCATCCGCTTGCCACCAGGCTTGGCCAGATCTGCAAAGCCGTTTTCCTGAAGAATGATAAGAGGTATTCCCTGATTAAAAGCCGCTCTCATGATTTGCTTTTCTCCCTTGGAAATACAGGGCGATACCAAGACAGCACCCTGCTTGCCCATCGCCAGACATTCGCTTGTCTTTTCCTCTATCTGCTGGTCTGTCATTCTGCGCGAACATTGAACTTGTATTTTCAATGGGCGTGAAAGCAGAAAGCGATTACCAATGGCGGAGAACGTCTGTTCTCCTATCTTCAGCCCCCGTTGTACCCGGAAGAAGTCAGGATGTTCACGCTTCAATAGCAGGCGACGGGGGTTGTCTCGCAAATAGTGAAGCCAGTTGTCAAGCTGTCCGTCCCTAAGCAGGATTTTATCATTATATCCCCTTGCAAAGAGCATGCCGTGAGTGCGGTCCTCACCTCGGCGGTCCTTTTTGGCGGGTGCGGTTGGTTGCGTTGGCAACGCAACAGACGGGACAGCAGGCAACGCAACAGACGGGACAGTTGGCAACGCAACAGACGGGACAGTTGGCAACGCAACAGACGGGACAGCAGGCAACTGCCCTAACACCAACTCGCGATAATGCTTGTTGCAACTTTGCTTGAAACCGCGTAATATGTAACCCAACTGGCGGTCTAACTGTTGACGGACGAACAATATACCATGAAGATGGTCGGGCATCATTTGCAGCGAAATAACGCTGATTTCCGGGTGATAACCGGTGATGGCATTCCACTCTTGGCTTACTCTGCGTCCAAGCTCCGAAAGCACCATCCTTGGCGCGTCGGCACTACCGGAGGGCGCGTCACTACGCCCTGCTACCCTGCCAAACAGCGGGCGACGCCCTTCTGTCACCATCGTAATCATATACATTTGGCGCAGGGTATAGTCGTGTCCTATACACCGGCGCTGCATGGAGGGCTTTTTCTCGCCAGCAAATGCCTTCTGCCGTTCGTACTCTTCTCTGTTCATATCATGCAAAGGTATAGTGATTATTGCAGACTGCCAAACTTTTTAACAGAAAAAAAACTGCCGAGCCCATGCCATCACGCGACCTGCCCCCCGAGATTATGCACAGTTTTCGCTTTCTGTGCAAGGCAATGGAAAATTATGGCTCAAGATTTGACGGTTATGATTTTTATTGCTTAACTTTGCAGCCTTTTCGGCTCCTTTCCGGGAGCAGGATAACGATTGTCTAACCCAAACATAAAACGGCTGAAATGTATGAGCGAGAACGTGGAACCAGAGGAATTGAAGGAGGCGGCACGCGGGGCGTACCGCCAGTTACAAGACGAACTAGAGAGAAAGACGGCAGAGGCAGAAGAACTGAAGGTGAGGATGCGCGTGGTGGAGGCTACGCAGGGGCTGCTCGAGGAGATTGACCGGCTGAAAACTGAAGCCGGGACTATGCTTAACGAGATTGACGGACTTAACCAACTCATTCAGGAGAAGGACATGCAACTGAAAGAACTACGCCAACTGACGGCTGGCGTGGCCAAGAAGTCATCGGCCGGCGATGTGTCGAAGGCCATACGCATCTACCTGAACATGTCGAAGCGCAAGACGCAGAGCAAGCGTGAGGTCGCGAAGTCGATACTGCTGGAACTCATCACGGCGGCGAAGCTGGAGCTGTCGGAGGACATCATGGAATCGCTGAACCACTTCGACGATGAGGAACTGACGGATCAGCCGCAGCCGACGGGCACCGCCAACGAAAACGTGGCTGAGCTGCTGACCGCCGAGGCGCAAGTGCTGTGGCAGCGGCTGCGGGATGCGGGGCTCATCGTGGCCGACGGCTACGCACTGGCCGAAGGGGTGTCGGCCAACCAGGCGGCCTACATCGCCGACCGCATGGCCGAGAAGCTGCGGATCAAGAAGAAGTGGAAGCTGTTTCAGCAGCTCTGGGGCATCGCCAACCTGGCTCAGCTGGCTGGTACTTGGCAGCAGACGGGCAAGCTGCCGCCCCGTAGCAGCGTTATCGACAAGCTGATGGAATAGTCTGACAGCCAACAGGTTAAGGTCTTATATAAGTCTTATAGTAGGTCTTATATAAGACCTTTTTTTATGCCCTTTTGCGTAATTTTGCAGCACCAACCGACGACGGGGAAAATGGTCAAGCGATGGACCGAAGGCCAGTCTCACTTCCCCAGGTCGGGCGGTAGGGCCCCTCGTGTGAGACCGAGGTCTTTCCCGGAAAGGACTTTGGTTATGTCTAAGAAAATAACCACTACAACTCCTCCTTCGGTATTTAATAATAAGGAGCAAGGTTGGCACTCGAACACAGACTTGGGCTGTGACGTAAAAACAATTCTGCGCAACGACGTGCGCATGGTGACGGGCAAGGAGTATCGGGGCGTGTTCCGGCGCGACCGGGATGCCGACATCGACGAGTACCGCTGCCGCGACGCCCACTTCACGTTCACGGAGGGGGCTGGCCCGAAGGCGGAACGCCGCAATCCGCACGTGTTCGAGGGTGAGTTTATCACGGTTACTCGCAGGGATGACGGCAGCCTTCGGCTGAACTTCAAGCAGTTGAAGATAGGCGGGGACTTCAGCCTGGAGCGCTATGCCCTCGGAGTGTATAATGAAATCTGCATGGCGCTGGGGGGCATGGTAGAGAAATAGATACGAGCGTGATGTCCGTGTTACAGTTACAGTTGTTACAGTTGATTTTTAGGGGTTTGCTGAATCTGTAAATAATAATATAAGTATCTGATATATAGATAGTTATATATACAATTGGGTTGAATGGGAGCCTGAGAAACCACTACTGTAACATCTGTAACGTAACGGACAGTTGAAAAGAAAATTACATAATTTATTGAATTACAATGAAATACGACATTACAACAAAGGCTGCGCCCAAGATGCCTAACCTCGGTAAGGGTACGGAATGTATCAAACTTTTAACCGGTCAGACCTCAAAAGACATGCACGAACCTGTGGTTCCGCTACTTTTCCCCCCACTTGCAGCACATGTATGCGGCGCGGAATTTCAATATCCCGACAATACTTGGAAGGAAGTGTGTGGGATAATGGCTAACATCGTGGCTGATTCGGGGGATAACAAGGGGCAATTGACACCTCTTGTAGAGGCTTTATGCAGGGATTTCCGACTGCACGACAAGGGCGTGACGGACGAACTGGTGGACTGGCAACGGAAATCGAACGCCAATGGTGGCAAAGACAGCACAGCCCGACCAAACATCGGTCTCTGGTTTCCACCTATCGACACTACTGCTGCCGGCTTCCTGCTCAACAGCATGGCGCTGGAGTCCGAGGGGCGCACGCAATACTTCAACTTGCCCGAGGTGGAGATGGCCGACGGGCTCTGTGGTGGCCATAAGAAACTCTCGCAGATGATTCGCAACATCTATGACAAGGCACGCACAGGTGCGCTGAGAGCTACGAAGGACGGTGTCACCGGCAACACGATACTGAGGGTCAACATGACGCTTTCGGCAAATCCCTATTCGGCACGCGGCTTCTATAAGCACGAGCTGTTCAACGGCACATTCGGGCGTATCGTTTTCTCCTATAAGCCACGTACCGACAGAGACGGACGCATACCCCGACAGGGCAAGTATAATGATGCGTTTTACGCCAGGCTCGATGCCTATTTGGCGCGACTCGGTGAATGCAAGGGACGATACGTCATCCGACCGCTCAACAAGCTGGTGGACCAGTTGGCTGGGGACATGGCTACGCTGGCCGACCTCGTGGACGACAACATACTATGGGACCTCAGCAAGCGCTCATTAGTGTCGGCGTGGAAGTGTGGCTGCGTGCTTTGGATACTCAACGGACAGACTTGGACAAAGGCGATGGGCGAAATGGTGGAGTGGCTGGTATATCACGACATTTGGAGCAAAATGCAGATATTCTCAGACATGCTTAATGGAAAGGATGCCGACCAGATGAGCGAGTCGCAGCGACACGGTCCGAAAAATATGCTTGACAGCCTGTCGGACTCGTTCTCGGAAGCACAGTTGAAGGCTCTACGCACGCAACTCGGCAAGAGCGAGGAGGGCACCGGCACGCAGTTGCGCCAATGGGTGTACCGCAAGTTCATCACTTACTCCGCCCAGACGGGGCTTTACACCAAGACGGACGAGTATCTGAATGGCTCAAAGTTGAGAGGTGAGAGTTGACAGTTGACAGTTGACAGTTGAGAGTTATGGATAGACTTGAAATCGAAAAGCTGCGCGACCTGCCGATAGCGGGGGTCGCGCAGCGACTCGGACTCCGAGTAAACAGCCGTCGCCAATGCCTGTGCCCGTTTCACGACGACCACCATCCGTCCATGTCGTTAGGGCGCAACAATAAGTACCGCTGCTTCGTCTGCGGAGCCCATGGCGACACGATAGAACTGGTGATGCGCCATCTGCAGAAGTCGTTCCCCGATGCCTGCCGATGGCTGGCCGACGAGAGCAGCGTGGTGCTGACGGAATACAAGCCGACGGAAACCGTCTGCGAGGCGAAGCCTTTCGACGCCAGCCGCTATGCACCATTCTTCGAGCGCCCGTTCCTGAACGACGAGGCGCGCCGCTTCCTCTTCGACGAGCGCCGGCTGGACCCGCGCGTGGTCAGCTGGTGCCGACTGACATCCTGGCACGACCGGCAGGGGGTGGCATGGCTCGAGACTCCCTATTACGACCGTGAGGGCAGGCTGGTGGGCATCCAGAACCGCAACCTCGTGCGCGGAGCCCTGCCCCGATTCCGATTCCCCGCAGGCTCGCAATGCACCGTCTACAACCTGCCCGTGCTCAACCGGCTGCGACATGGGGAAGAGCTGTACATCACCGAGGGATGCTCCGACTGCTGGGCCATGCTCTCCGCAGGCCACAAGGCCATAGCCATCCCCTCGGCCACCCTGCTGACGAAGGAAGTGAGAAACCAACTTGAAACCTGCAACTTGCAACTTGAAACCCACTTCCACATGTATCCCGACCGCGACGAGCCCGGCGAACGGCTCTTCCTGCAACTGAAAGAGACGCTGCCCTCGCTCGTACACCACCAGTTGCCGCCCGGCTGCAAGGACTTCAGCGACTACTATCGCTCCGTCCGACAACCCCCGCTTATTGTCCGATAACCCCCGCTTATTGTCCGATAACCCAGCCTTATCGCGCAATAACCCTGCCTTATTTCTAATGTTCAATAAAAAACACCGAAAAAAGTTGCGGAAAAATTTGGCAGTACCGAAAATTATTCGTACCTTTGTAGAGTAATCAGAGAGATGATTGCAAGCGGGATTCGCGCCACCCGACGCAGCTGGCGCAACGGAACGTCTAATACCATGAAAAACATTTAAAAACGGTATGATTGAACTTTATCTTTCAAAGGTGACCGAGAGTTCGGACACCGAGCAGGCGGGCAAGCTCTATGCCCGAGTGAGTTACAAGCAGAACATGGACATCACGGACATGGCTCACCACATGGCCGAACACAACACAGCCTTCTCGGAGGGACTGATTGTAGGCGTGCTGACCGACTTCGTGCGCTGCACGCGCGAGATGGTGCTCGCAGGCAACACGGTGAAGGTGGGCAACCTGGCCATCTTCAAGGCCACCGTCGAGTCGAACGGCCTCGAGACACTCTACGACGCCGCTACCGACAAGACCGCCCAGGCTGCCTTCGGCACGCTCAAGGCTGGCGACAAGACGGGTCCGGCGGTGAAGGTGGTGAAACTGCTGGCGCAGTCGACGGGCGACTTCACGCGCGACGAGCTGAAGAAGGTTGTCAAATTCAGCTGGACCGACAAGACCAAGGCCGAGATTGCCGCCGCCAAGGGCGAGACCTCGTCCGCCACCGAGACCTCCCAGGGAGGCGGGACTACCGGCGGCTCTACCGACGACAACGGCGGCCCGAGCGACGAGGGACTCTGAACTTCGAAATGAGAAATGAGAAGTGAGAAATGAGTAATTGACGACAACCTGAACAACCTGGACAACAAATTGTTCAGGTTGTCTTTTTCCGTGACAGTTTAGCCTGTTCAGACCACCCCTATCCCCTCCTAACTTAGGAGGGGAAATCATTCCCCATATTTTATCAAGATAAAAAAATGTAAAAAGTTTGGCAGGTAAGATTATTTTCCTTACCTTCGCAGACAGAAAACCTAAAACTACTCAAAGAACTCAAAGAACAATGAACGCAAGAAGAATAGCTATGGCGGCTATCGCCATGATGGCCCTATGGACGGCAACCGCTCAAGGCACGCGAGAGAAAATCTGTCTGAACGAAGGCTGGAAATTCTCTCTGGGCCATGCCTCCGACCCCACCAAGGACTTTGGCAGCGGCACCGAATACTTCAACTACCTGACCAAGGCCAACTCGATACACAACGAAGGCCCCTACAGCACGAAGTTCAACGACTCGACGTGGACGGCCGTACGGCTGCCTCACGACTGGGCCGCTACCCTGCCCTATGCGCGCGAGGCCAGCCACTCACACGGATACAAGACCGTAGGGTGGAAATATCCGGAGACCAGCGTAGGATGGTACCGCACTTGGATACACATTCCTGCCGAAGACCAGGGCAAGCGCATCCTCGTGCAGTTCGACGGCATCTTCCGCAACGCCACCGTATGGTGCAACGGATTCTACATGGGCGGCGAGCCCAGCGGCTACGCTACCCAGGTGTACGACATCACGGAGTATGTGAACTATGGCGGCGACAACGTGCTCTGTGTGCGCGCCGATGCCTCGCTGGAGGAAGGCTGGTTCTACGAGGGCGCAGGCATCTATCGCGACGCATGGCTGCTGAAGCAGGGCAGCGTGAGCGTGGCTCCCTTCGGCACCTTTGTCTATGCCGACCTGCAGGAGCCCTTCCATCAGGCCATCGTACACGTGGAGACGGAAGTACACAACAGCAGCATTGCCGCCCAGCGCTACGAGATCAGCCAGCGGCTGATGGATGCCGAGGGGCGGGTGGTGGCCTGCAGCCAGGCGGTCGCCAGCACCCTGAAGCCCAAGCAGACAGCCCAAAACAAGCAGCAGATGACGCTGGCCAAGCCCCACCTGTGGAGCACCGCCGACCCCTATCTGTACACGGTAGAGACCACCATCACGGTAGACGGGCGCACGACGGATGTCTACACCACGACGACAGGACTGCGCACCATCTGCTTCGATGCCAACCGGGGATTCCTGCTCAACGGACAACCGCTGAAGCTGAAGGGCGTGAACATGCACCAAGACCATGCCGGCGTGGGGGCTGCCATGCCCGAAGCCCTGATGGCATGGCGCATACGGCAGCTGAAGCAGATAGGGTGCAACGCCTACCGCGCCTCGCACAACCCCATGACTCCCGCCCAGCTGGACATCTGCGACCGCGAGGGAATACTGGTCATAGACGAGAACCGGCTGACGGGCATCAACACCGAGCACCAACGGCTGCTGGAGAACATGATACGCCGCGACCGCAACCACCCCAGCATCATCCTCTGGAGCGACGGCAACGAGGAATGGGGCATCGAGAACACGATACAAGGTACACGCATCGCCCAGGCCATGCGTGAGTACACGCGACTGCTGGACCCCACCCGACCCTCGACCATCGCCAATGCCGGAGGAGGCGAGATGATCAAGGGCCTCGACGTAGTAGGCTTCAACTATATCGTACAGAACGATGTGGACAACCGCAAGAAGGCGCATCCCGACTGGAAGATAGTGGGTACGGAAGAGACGACGGGATGCGGCACGCGCGGCATCTATTTCAGCCGTCAGCAGGACAAAGGGCGCATGCCCAGCCTCAACCGAGGCACGAAGCCCGGGGTGGAGAACGTCATTGAGCGCGGATGGAAGTTCTATGCCGAGCGCCCCTGGGCAGCAGGACTGTTCTACTGGACGGGCTTCGACTATAGGGGCGAGCCCAACCCGCTGGAGTATCCTGCCCACGACTCAGAGTTCGGCATCCTCGACTACTGCGGATTCCCCAAGGACGAGGCGTGGTATCTGAAGGCATGGTGGACCGACGAGCCCACGCTGCACGTCTTCCCACATTGGAACCTGCACGGCCACGAGGGTGAAGAGATAGAGCTGTGGGCCTACAGCAACTGCGACGAGGTGGAGCTGACGGTGAACGGCAAGAAGCTGGGCCACCAGCCGATGCCCAAGAACGGACACCTGAAGTGGCGTGCCGTCTACCAGCCCGGCCGCGTGGTAGCCAAGGGCTACAAGAACGGCCGCTGCATCCTGACCCAGACCATCGAAACCACCAAGCCCGCCGCTCAGATCAGGATGCAAGCCGACCGCACCACGCTCTGTGCCGACGGGCGCGATGTGGCGGTAATCACGGTAGAGATACTGGATGGCAAAGGGCGGCGCGTGCCCGATGCCTGTCCGATGCTCTCGCTGACGCTGGAGGGCGAAGGGCGCATCCTGGGTGTGGGCAACGGCGACCCCAGCTATCTGGGGGCCGACCATCCGAAGGAGCTGGACTGCAAGCAGTTCAGCATCCCCGCCTTCAACGGGCTGGCTCAGGTCATCGTGCAGAGCAGCAAGTCGGCAGGGGCCATCCGCCTGACAGCGACAGCAGAGAACCTGAAGTCGGGCGTAGTGTCCGTGGAGAGCGGAAAGAGGTAAAGTAATATGCAAAAAAATAAATTGGTACAAATTTATGCGCCTGTTCAGACCACCCCTAACCCCTCCTAACTTAGGAGGGGAAATGATTACTTTCACCACTAAAAAAAAGGACTACCCCGAGGGATAGTCCTTTGCCTTGTGTGGAGCCTCTTGTCGGATTCGAAC
>DDPY01000053.1:49310-170002 GCA_002342415.1 Prevotella sp. UBA2456
CCTGGGGGATTCCGAGGGAGCTGGCCGTACAGGACTCGCCCGTGTAATGCTCGAAAAGCGGCTGCAAAGGTAACACTTTTTAGCGAAGTACAAAGAACAGGGGATGAATAAATTGCTCGCAGGATGCCTTTTTTAGTCTTTTTTAACCAAACGGGCGCTCATTCTTCTTTCTACATTCGCCATTCTTCATTTTTATTTCGTACCTTTGCACCCGATTATGACACCAGAAGAATACGTACAATTAAAAGCATTTGCACGTCAGGACGGTGCCCTGCTGTCGCTATTGTGGATTGGGGCCCTGTTCTGCTATGTGCAGGGATTGTCGTCCCCCATGTTGGGAATGACGGCTGTGATACTCATCGTAGCCTCACCCTTCTATGCTGCCAACCGTCTGCGCCACTTTCGCGACTATGCCCGCGAAGGCATCATCTCCTTCGGAAGAGGCTATGCCTACCTGGTTCTCACCTTCTTCTATGCAGGACTGCTGCTGGCCGCTGCCCTCTACCTCTACTTTGCCTTCATCGACAAAGGCTACCTGATAGGGAAATTCACCGAGATTATGTCGTCGGACGAAGGACGGCAGGTATTGAAGACGTACGGCATGGGAGAGCAGATGAGCGAGAGTCTGAAGGAGATGGCCCAGATGCGCCCGATAGACTATGCCCTGAACATGCTGACCATCAACATCACCACAGGTTTCGTGTTAGGGTTCCCCATCGCCGCCCTCATGCAGCGAAAGGTCGTCAAATCGCAAATCGAAAACAAACAGTAAATAGTAAATTGCTAAATCGAAAATAAATCGTAAATAGTAAATCGTTAAATAGTAAATAATTCGATGGATATATCAGTAGTCATACCACTTTATAATGAAGACGAGTCGCTGCCCGAGCTTTACAGCTGGATAGAGCGCGTGATGTCGGCGAACGGATTCACGTTCGAGGTCATCTTCGTCAACGACGGCTCCACCGACCACTCCTGGCAGGTCATCAGCGAGCTCGCAGCCCGCTCTGAGCACGTCAAGGGCATCAAGTTCCGCCGCAACTACGGCAAGAGCCCCGCACTCTATTGCGGATTCAAGGAGGCTCAGGGCGACGTGGTCATCACGATGGATGCCGACCTTCAGGACTCGCCCGACGAGATTCCAGAGCTGTTCCGCATGATCAAGGAAGACGGCTACGACCTGGTGAGCGGCTACAAGCAGAAGCGCCACGACCCCCTGTCGAAGACCATTCCCACCAAGCTCTTCAACGCTACCGCCCGCAAGGTGAGCGGCATCAAGAATCTGCACGACTTCAACTGCGGACTGAAAGCCTATCGCCGCGAGGTGGTGAAGAACATCGAGGTGTTTGGCGAGATGCACCGCTTCATCCCCTATCTGGCCAAGAATGCCGGCTTCGACAAGATTGGCGAGAAGGTGGTACACCACCAGAAGCGGCAGTATGGCAAGTCGAAGTTCATGGGCTGGAACCGCTTCGTCAACGGCTATCTGGACCTGATGACGCTCTGGTTCCTGGGCACCTTCGGCAAGAAGCCCATGCACGTGTTCGGATTTCTGGGCACCATCGTGTTCATCATCGGATTCTTTGCAGCCTGCTTCCTGGGTGCCGAGAAAGCCATTGCCCTCTATCGCGGCATCCCGATGCGACTGGTCACCGACTCGCCCTACTTCTACCTTGCGCTGACGATGATGATGATCGGCACACAGCTCTTCCTGGCAGGATTCCTGGGCGACCTCATCAGCCGCAACAGCGCCGGACGCAACGAATATCAAATAGAAGAGAACATCAGATGCGGAAAATAATAGTAGTCATCCTGACGATAGCAGCAATGGCTGCCTGTACGAGCATAGACTGTCCCGTCAACAACAAGGTGGCCACCAACTACACGCTGAAGAAAGCCGACGGCACCGCGGACACCCTCAACACGGACACCATCTGGGTCATCGCCCAGCGGACCGTAGTAGCAGACACCCTGGTGCTGAACAGCGAGTACGGCGTCGTGACCGGCTTCCAGCTGCCCATCAGCTATACCCAGCCGGAGGACATCCTCTTCCTGGTACTGGGCGACACTACCAAGACACGCTATGTGGACACCATCCGCATCAAGAAAGAGAACTACCCCCACTTTGAGTCCGTGGACTGCTCGGCGTCTTACTTCCACAAGATTACAGCCGTCAGCACGACACACAATGTCATTGACTCCATCGTTATTCACCATGCCGACGTAAATTATGACAACGAGCAAGAACATTTCTATATCTACTTTAACAAGACTGACCGTTAGCCTGCTGCTCCTCGTCCTGGTGCTACCCGCACAGGCCCAGCTGAAGATGTTCCGCATGGAGAAGGACTCCATCCCCCTCTTCCGCGGTTTCTCGCTGTCGTTCGACCTCGTGGGACCCGCCACACGTATGTTCAGCGACCACGGTGACATAGGAGGTGCGCTGCGCGTCAACCTGCACGACCAGTGGTTTCCCGTCTTCGAGATGGGTATCGGTATGGCTAACCACGAGAACGACGAGGTGACGCACATCACATACAAGACGACAGCCCCCTACTTCAAGCTGGGAGTGGACTTCAACGTACTGAAACGCAAGCATCAGGCCAACCGCATCTATGCGGGCTTCCGCTGGGCGTTCACCTCCTACAAGGTGGATGTCATCCGCGAGAACCTGCCCGACCCCATATGGAAGTCGAAATCGGGCTTCGGCGTCAAGGGGCTGGCATGCTCGATGCACTGGCTGGAGATCGTCTTTGGCATCGACGCAAAGATATTCGGTCCCTTCCATCTGGGCTGGGACGTTCGCTACAAGCGCCGGCTCATACACAACGAGGGCGTGCTGGGCAACACCTGGTACGTGCCTGGATTCGGCACCAACGACCAGGACAAGATAGCAGCCTCGTTCAACGTCATTTTCGACATATAAATTATCGACATATAACCTGTTCAAGACTTCAAGAGTATGGCTTCAAGACAAAAGAATCGCCTGTTATGGCAAGTACCTTTCCTGGTGCTGCTCATCATCGGCACCATCCTGATTATCCGTCAGCAACAGAGCACCCCATACCAGCATTGTAGGGGAACCATCTTCGGCACCACCTACTCTATCGCGTATCAGCACAAAGAGAACCTGCAGCCCGAGATTGAGGCGTGCATGCTGGCGGTTGACTCCGCCCTCTCCATGTTCAACGAGAAGAGCATTATCTCCTCCGTCAACCGCAACGAACCCACCCGGCTGAACGACATGTTCCTCAACGTATTCAAGCTCGCCCAACAGGTGAGCGCCGACACGGAGGGAGCCTTCGACATCACGGTGGGCCCGCTGGTCAACGCCTGGGGCTTCGGTTACCAGAACGGCGAACTGCCCAATCAGCATGCCGTCGACTCGCTCAGGCAATTCATCGGCTATCAGAAGGTACAGTACGACGGCAAGACCATCCATAAGGACGATCCGCGCATCGTGCTCGACTGCTCGGCAATAGCCAAAGGCTACGGCGTAGACGTGGTGGCTCGGCTGCTGCGCGACAAGGGAGTCGAGAACTATCTGGTAGAGATAGGCGGCGAGGTAGCCACCCGCGGCATCAGCGACAAGCGCCTGCCCTGGAAGATTGGCGTCACCAAGCCTACAGACAAGCCCATGAGCGAACAGAACGAGCTGCAGACCGTGCTCAACGTCACCGACAAGTGTATGGCCACCAGCGGCAACTATCGCAACTTCTACTATAAGGGCGGGCGCAAATATGCCCACACCATCGACCCCAAGACGGGATACCCCGTGCAGCACAACATCCTCTCGGCCACCGTTCTGGCCGACCAATGCGCCGTAGCCGATGCCTACGCCACCTCGTTTATGGTGATGGGACTGGAGAAAGCCAAGAAGCTGCTCGAGAAGCATCCCGACCTGATGGCCTACCTCATCTACGACGAAAAAGGCCACAACCAGGTGTGGTACTCACCTTCACTCAAGGAAAAGATGCTAAAATAGGGAGCCATCAACCCAAGCCGCTATGGAGATCTACGACCGTTTGCTGAAGTTCAGCCTCTTTCAGGGCATGAGCCACGCCGACCTGATGCAGGTTGCCGGACACACCAAGCTGGGCTTCTCCAAGCTCGCTGCGGGCAAGCGGCTGGTCCGCGAGGGCGACTACTGCACCAAGCTCATCTTCCTGACCAGCGGAGCCCTGTCGATAGAGACGCTGAGCGACGACCACTCGTGCCGCGTGCGCGAGGAAGTCAGCGCGCCCTATATCGTACAGCCCAGCCGTCTCTTCGGCATCAGCCAGCGCTACACCTCCACCTTCAAAGCCATAGAAGCGTGCAACCTCATCACCATCGACAAGCAGGAAGTGCTGCTCCTGCTGGACACCCAGCTCGTATTCCGCCTGAACCTGCTCAACATCATGGCCACCGAGTCGCAACGCCTGAGCCACAACCAGTGGCGACAAGCCCCCAAGAACCTGCGCGAGCGCATCACCCGATTCTTCTTCTCGCGCTGCCTCTATCCCGCCGGCAGCAAGACCTTCTACATCCTGATGCGACAGCTGGCCACCGAGCTCAACGACAGCCGGCTGGACATCAGCAACACCCTCAACGAGATGGAGCGTGACGGACTGCTCACTCTCCATCGCGGACGCATCGAGATACCCTCATTGGAACACCTACTGGAATGATGAAACCATTACTACTATTCCTGCTGCCGCTACTCTTCTGCGCATGCGGAGGACGCCAACAGCTCAAGTCCTTCAACAATGTCATCACCGCCGACGACAGCCTGAACATTGAGTTGTCGAAGTCAACCCTGATGAAGTATCACAGCGACAAGCTCGGACTCGACATCGAGTATCCCGACTACCTGCGCCACCAGTATCTGGAGGACGGACAGATGGAAGTGTTTTTCAACGACGACCTCTCGCTGTCGTTCATGGAGCAACAACTATACAAGGGAGCCGACATCTTCCGCACCCCCGGCCAGCAGTTTATGGGCATGGGAGCCGAACTGCTCGAGGCTGGCGACGACTATAGCATCCATACCGGACAGGAGGGCGACTTCGAATACTATGCCAAAGTCATCGACGACTCCACCCGCCTCGTCACCATCATCCTGCGCTATCTGCCCGACCGCGCCGAAGCCGTAGACCATCTGCGACAATACGTTCACGACTATAAGATCAGGTAGAGGTGGGAGAGTTGAAAGTTGAAAGTTGAAAGTTGAGAGTGTACTTTGGCTGTCGCCGAAGGTACTTTCGTTCGAAAATGAAAAGAAAAACAAGTTTTCTTTTTGCATTTTGCTCACTTATTCGTACCTTTGGCTGTCGCCGAAAGTACTTCCGCTCAGAAAAACTCAAATAAATTTGGTTTTTCGTTCGCTTATTCGTACCTTTGCACACTAAATAGAGAATAGCAAAAATATGAACGAACATAAGAACCCGTTTTTTGAGCCTTACGGGACCCCGCACGACACCGTGCCTTTCGACCGCATACGACTGGAGGACTACGAGGAGGCTTTCATGGAGGGCATCCGCCGCGACAACGAGCAGATAGAGAAAATCATCAATAACCCTGAGCGCCCGACTTTCGACAATACCATCATCAATACCGAAGAGGACGAAGGCTATTATGACCTGCTGAGCCGCGTAAGCACGGTATTCTTCAACCTGCTCTCCGCCGAGACGAACGACGAGATGGACGCGCTGGCACAGAAGATACAGCCCATACTGACCCAGCACTCGAATGACATCCGGCTCAACACCCGACTGTTTGAGCGCATCCGACAGGTACACCTGCACCACCGCCGCCTCAATGCAGAGGAGAAGATGTTGCTCGACAACTGCTACGAGGGCTTTGTGCGTTCAGGAGCCCTGCTTGACGAGGCAGGCAAGGAGCGTCTGCGCCAGCTTACGGAAGAGGCTTCGATGCTGTCGCTGCAGTTCTCGCAGAACCTGCTGAAGGAGCAGAAGGCCTTCACCCTCGACATCACCGACGAGGGCCAGCTCGACGGACTGCCCGACTCGGCCCGCGAGGCTGCCGCCCTCACGGCCAAAGAACAGGGAAAGACGGGTTGGGTGTTCACCCTCGACTATCCTTCTTACTCGCCCTTCCTCACCTACTCTACCCAGCGCGAGCTGCGCCGCCAGCTCTATATGGCACGCAACACGATATGCACCCATGCCAACGGCGAGAACAACCTCGAGATATGCAAGCGGCTTGTCAACCTGCGCCGCGAGATAGCCCAACTGCTGGGATATAAGACCTATGCGGACTATGTACTGAAACGCCGCATGGCCAGCAACACGCGTAACGTCTACCGGCTGCTCGACGAACTGATTGAGGCCTATAAGCCCACGGCGCTGAAGGAAAAGGAGGAGGTGAAGAAACTATTCAAGAAGTCAGAGAGAAATAGCGAGAAAATGATGCCCTGGGACGCTGGCTTCTATGCCCACAAGCTGCAGATGAAGAAGTATAACCTCGATGCAGAGATGCTGCGTCCCTACTTCGAGCTGTCCAATGTCATCAAGGGTGTCTTCGGACTGGCCAACCGGCTCTATGGCATCACCTTCAAGGAGAATAAAGACATTCCCGTCTACCACCCCGATGTGAAAGCCTACGAGGTGTTCGACCGCGACGGCTCGTTCCTGGCAGTCTTCTATGCCGACTTCCACCCGCGCAAGGGCAAGCAGAGCGGCGCCTGGATGACGCAGTATCAGGGCCAGTATATCGACAGCAAGGGCGTGAATGTGCGCCCCCACGTCTCTGTGGTGATGAACCTCACCAAGCCCACCGAGGACAAGCCCGCCCTGCTGACGCTGTCGGAGGTGGAGACCTTCCTCCACGAGTTCGGCCACTCGCTGCACGGAATGTTTGCCAACACGCGCTTCGAGAGCCTCTCGGGCACCAATGTGTGGTGGGACTTCGTCGAGCTGCCCTCACAGTTTATGGAGAACTTTTCCATCGAGCGCGACTTCCTGCGCACGTTCGCCTTCCACTACGAGACGGGAGAGCCCATCCCCGACGAGCTCATCCAGCGCATTGTCAAGAGCCGTAACTTCATGACGGCCACCGCCTGTCTGCGACAAGTGTCGTTAGGGCTGCTTGATATGGCATACTATACGAAAAAGGACGAGTTCAAGGACGACATCATCGTCTTCGAGAAGCAAGCCTGGAAGAAGGCCATTCTGGGCGAACAGCTGCCCGACACCTGCATGACGGTGCAGTTCTCGCACATCATGGCGGGAGGCTATGCTGCCGGATATTATAGCTATAAGTGGGCAGAGGTGCTGGATGCCGATGCCTTCAGCGTGTTCAAGCGTCACGGCATCTTCGACCAGAAGACGGCTCAGTCGTTCCGCGACAATATCCTGTCGAAAGGCGGCACGGAGCATCCGATGACGCTCTACAAGCGGTTCCGAGGCGGCGAGCCCACCATAGAGGCTCTGCTCAAACGTAATGGTATCAAACGAAGCAAGAAGTAAAGATGGAAGAAGCAAGGATCAAGAAACAAGAGAAGTTCGACCAGCGCTATCTGCAGATGGCCCGCATCTGGGCACAGAACTCCTATTGCCAGCGCCGCCAGGTGGGTGCCCTCGTAGTGAAGGAGGGCATGATCATCAGCGACGGCTATAATGGCACGCCGAGCGGATTCGAGAACGTCTGCGAGGACGACAACGGCCTCACCAAGCCCTATGTGCTGCATGCCGAGGCCAATGCTATCACCAAGCTGGCGCGATCGTCCAACAACTCGGACGGAGCCACCATCTACATCACCGCCTCCCCCTGTATCGAATGCGCCAAGCTCATTATTCAGGCTGGCATCCGTCGCGTGGTCTATGGCGAGAAATACCGCCTCACCGATGGTGTCGAACTGCTGGAACGAGCCGGCATCGAGGTCGTCTATCTGGGAGAGTAAAAGGAAACAAAACAAACATCGAAACATCGAAATATCGAAACATCGAAATATCGAAATATTAAATATAACAATATGCCAAACCGCAAAAAAAGCTACCGCTTCCTACCCATTCTGATGGCCATCTCCGTGGTAGTGGGCATCCTTATCGGCACCTTCTATGCCAACCATTTTTCGGGCAATCGCCTGAGCATCATCAATACCGGCAGCAACAAGCTGAACAACCTGCTGCACATCGTTGACGACCAATATGTAGACACCGTCGACGTGAACAGTCTGGTGGAGAAGGCAATGCCCCAGATTTTAGGCGAGCTCGACCCGCACAGCGTCTACATCTCCGCCAAGGACGTACAGCAGGCCACCGACGACCTGCGCGGTTCATTCTCGGGCGTGGGCATCGAGTTCACCATCCGACACGACACGCTCCACGTGCAGCAAGTGATCAGCAACGGACCTGCCGAGCGTGCCGGACTGATTGCCGGCGACAAGATCGTACAGGTGGACGGCGACAACTTTACAGGCAAGACACTCACCAACGAAGAAGCTATGCACAGGCTGAAAGGTCCGAAGGACACCAAAGTGAAGCTTGGAGTGATGCGCTTTGGCGAGAAGAAGATACGCGAGTTTACCGTCACCCGTGGGGATATCCCAACCAAGAGTGTCACCGCCACATATATGCTCGACAGCGAGACCGGCTACATACGCATCAAGAACTTTGGCGAGAACACCTATCCTGAGCTGCTCATTGCTCTGGCCCGCTTAGCCCAACAGGGATTCAAGAACCTCACGATCGACCTGCGCGGCAATACGGGCGGCTATCTCCAGTCGGCTGTCCAGATAGCCAACGAGTTTCTGCCCAAAAACCGGCTCATCGTCTATACGCAGGGACGCAAGTCGCCCAGACAGGAGTATCGCAGCGACGGGCGCGGCTCCTATCAGCACATTCCACTCGTAGTACTCATCGACGAGGGCTCTGCCTCCGCCTCCGAGATTCTGGCGGGTGCCATCCAGGACAACGACCGAGGCACCATTATCGGGCGACGCTCCTTCGGCAAGGGGCTGGTACAGCAGCCCATCGAGTTTGCTGACCATTCGATGATTCGCCTCACCATAGCCCGCTACTATTCGCCCTCAGGACGCTGCATCCAGAAGCACTATACCGCTGGCGACAACAAAGACTACGAAGACGACCTTATCACACGCTATGAGCATGGTGAATTCTTCTCGCAAGACAGCATCAAGCACGAGGGACCTGCCTATAAGACCAGCTTGGGCCGCACCGTATATGGCGGCGGCGGCATCACGCCCGACATCTTTGTAGCCGAGGACACCACCAACATCACCTCTTACTACAAGCAGGCCTCCATGAGCGGACTCATCATCCAGTTTGCATTCGAATATACCGACAACAACCGCCAGCAGCTCAAGGAATACACCACGCTCGACGATATGGAGCGCTACCTCAAGAAGCTTAACACGGTAGAACTGTTTGCCAGCTATGCCGACCAGCACGGGCTGAAGCGTCGCAACCTCATGATACAGAAGTCGCACAAGATGCTGGAACGCTATATCAACAGCCGCCTCGTCTACAACATGATGAGCGAGGAAGCGTGGACCCGCTACCTCAACGAGGACGACCCGGCCATCCTTGAGACCCTGAAGGTATTCAGAGAAAACCGTGCATTCCCCGCTGCCCCGAAGAAGGAAGAACAACAAAAGAAAGTTGCATGACAAAGAGGGTGTCAAAACACCCTCTTATCTTTACGCGTACATTATTATATATACTATCCAAACCGGACATCGGTAATCACCTGTTCGCCCACCGCGTCGTTCAACTTTTTGGTCAGCTCACTCCTGCGCATACTCAAGTCGGCCCGCAACGAAGGATTAGACAGTCGCACATAGAGCGTCTGATTGTAGATATAGGTGTTGAGCGTATAACTGGCCACAAGCGGTCCTGCCACCTCTGGCCACGCCTCCACCAACCGCTTCTGCAGCAACGGCGTCTCCAGTCCCTGATCGCGCAACACCTGCAGCAACAGGTCCTTTATCTGTTTGACATCACGCTTAAACATCTATCTCTCCGGCTTTAACGTGGAAAATTCTGTAGTCGAGCGCCGTTGTACGCAGTATCTGGTCCAAGTGGTCGCGGTTGGTATCGGTGATAAATATCTGACCGAAGCTGTCGCCCGACACCAGTCTTACTATCTGTTCCACCCGACTGGCATCCAACTTGTCGAAGATGTCGTCGAGCAAGAGAAGGGGAACGGTCTGCGAGGCCGTGCGCTTCAGGAAGTCGAACTGAGCCAGCTTCAATGCGATGACATAGGTCTTGTTCTGGCCTTGCGACCCCTCGCGCTTCATCGGTCTGTCACCCAGCGTAAACTCCAGGTCGTCGCGATGGACACCGTGTAGCGAATAGCCCACGGCCAAATCCTTCATCCGGTCACGCTGTATCACCTCCAGCAGCGGGCCACGCTGGCAATGCGACACATAGTTCAGCCCTACCTGCTCACGATGTTGCGCAATCGCCTGATAATACTCTTGGAACACGGGGGTCAGTTCCTCCACGAAAGACTTCCGGCGACGATACAACTGTTCGCCCTCCTCCGCCATCTGCTCCTCCCAGATTTGCATTAGTGCAGGGTCGAACGACTGCGGCGACGACAATGCAGCCTCGCCGACAGCCTTCAGTAGCGTGTTGCGCTGTTGTAAGGCGTTGCTATAGCGCGTCAGATGCTCCATATACGAGCGGTCGTATTGGGCTATCACCATATCCATCAGCCTGCGTCGCTCCTCGCTGCCGCCTTCTATCAGCAGCGTGTCCGAAGGCGACACGACCACCAGCGGTATCATGCCGATATGCTCAGAAAGCCGCTTATACTCCTTCTTGTTGCGCTTGAAATGCTTCTTCTGACCACGCTTCATGCCCACCGACACGATTTCGGAAACATCGTCACTGCCATCCGGGACATAAGAACCCTCAATCATGGCGAAAGCCTCGTCGTGATGAATCACCTGCGAATCGATAGGATTCGATGCTGAACGGCAGAAGGATAAATAGTAGATGGCATCCAGCACATTAGTCTTACCGGCACCGTTCGGACCAATAAAGCAATTCATCTTCGGCGAGAGCTCCAACTGGGCTTCGCGAATGTTCTTATAATTCAGTATCGACAGCTTTCTGAGAATCATTTCGCATGCAAAGGTAGCAAATTTATGCAAAAAAAGCAAATTTTTCACTCTTCACTTTGGTTTTTTGCGCGCTTATTCGTACCTTTGCAGCCGATTATGTCTAAACGATAGAAAAAATAACAACAATAATGGCAAACAAGATTGAACAGCAGGCTGCCGCTCAAGAGCAGCAGGTCACCAAGACCGAGGCTTTCTTCGAGAAGAACAAGAAGGCTATTTTCATCGCAGTGGTTGCGATTATCGCAGTCATCGTATGTGCTATCCTCGCTAACACCTACTATTTCCAGCCCCGCCAGCAGGAGGCCAGCACCGAGCTTGCCAAGAGCCAGGATCTCTTCCAGCAGGAGCAGTACGACAAGGCTCTGGCAGGATTCCAGAAGGTGGCCAGCGACTATAGCTCCACCGATGCCGGCAATCTCGCACAGCTCTATATCGGACTCTGTCAGGCCAACCTCGGCAAGTGGCAGGAGGCCGTCAATGCCCTTGAGCAGTTTAGCGGAAAAGACGACCAGATGATCACCCCCGCCGCCGAGGGTGCACTGGGCAATGCCTATGCCAACCTCAACCAGTTGGACAAGGCCGTTGAGCATCTGAAGAAGGCCGCCAAGATGGCTGACAACAACTCGCTTTCACCCACATTCCTCATTCAGGCTGGCGAGATTCTCGAGAGCCAGGGCAAGAAGGACGAGGCTCTCAAGCTCTATCAGGAAGTCAAGGAGAAATATTTCAACTCCATGCAGTATCAGACCATTGATGCCTACATCGAGCGTGTAAGCGTAAAATAAAAGCAATGGCTACCAAAAACCTGTCTGAATATAATGTGGACCGCGTCCCCGACGCTTCCAATATGATATTCGGCATCGTCGTCGCCGAGTGGAACCCCGAAATCACAGGGGCGCTGCTCGACGGCTGCGTTTCTACACTGGAACGTCACGGTGCCCTGCCTGAGAACATTCATGTGAAGACTGTTCCAGGCTCCTTCGAACTGATCTATGGCGCTCACCAGATGACCCTCAACGACGGTTACGACGCCGTCATCATCCTGGGCTCCGTCATTCGCGGCGAGACCCCCCACTTCGACTACATCTGTCAAGGAGTCACCGCAGGCATTGCCCGCCTGAACGCCACCTCCGGCATTCCCGTCATCTACGGACTGCTCACCACCGAGAACACCCAACAGGCTCTCGACCGCGCTGGAGGCCGGCTCGGCAATAAGGGAGACGAGTGTGCTGTGGTAGCCATCAAGATGGCAAAGTTCTGATTCCCAACACCAAGAGCGTCCACAAAAGGCGAAATAGAAAGAAAAAACAAAATAAATAGGATTTTATTTGGTTCTTTGCCCGCTTTTTCGTACCTTTGCACCCGCTTTTATGCACAACAGAAAAATAATATTTAAAATAACAACGAAAAAATGAAAAAAGGTATTCATCCAGAAAACTATCGCCCCGTCGTGTTCAAGGACATGTCCAACGGCGATATGTTCCTTTCGCGTTCTACCGCCAAGACGAATGACACCGTAGAATTCGAAGGCGAAACTTACCCTGTGGTAAAGATTGAAATCTCGAGCACTTCTCACCCCTTCTACACCGGTAAGAGCAAGCTCGTCGACACCGCTGGTCGTGTTGATAAGTTCATGAGCCGCTACGGTAAGGCTGCGAAGAAGTAAGATATTTCACGCACAAAAAGACATTAAGGCGCGTTCTTAGGTAGTTGCATATGCCTATGACCGCGCCTTTATCAGCTAAAAATCTACTGACAATCAAGACAATGAAGCATCAAAGGCCAATGATGAAGACTAACAGACTACTTATTCTTTTAATTGCCTCAACAGTAATGGCAGCCTGCGGCGGCGACGGTGAAGACATCATCGTGGAGCGCAACACCCAACCGAAGGTATCAGAAGAGCCTGCCAAAAACGAAAACCGTAATGCAACGGGAGTGACGACAGCCCAGACACGTCTGGAGTTTCCCCATCTCAAGGGCGGCAAGAGTCTGGTGATTGTCCACCGTGCCCAACTGAACAAAACTCAGGACGGCATCAACTACTGCGTGGAGTGGGACACGGAGAAGAATGCACAACGCTGGAGCTGCTACCAGATGTACAGCGGTGTCAACTACAACTCCAGTTACAATGTGTCGCGATACAATGCCGAGAACAACGGCTCGCTGGCAGCCGACTGCCAGTATCCTAACGACCCCGATCTGCCCGAGGACTACCGAATGACTGCCGACCCCTACAAATACAACGGATTTGATCACGGACACATCTGTCCTTCGGCTGACCGGCTGCGCTCGACGGAATCAAACTATCAGACATTTTATATCACCAATATGCAACCCCAGTGGAACGTATTCAATGCTGGCATCTGGGAGGTGATGGAGAGTCAGGTGCGCACGTGGGCTTCAATGGCAGACACCATGTATGTATGCAAGGGGGGAACGATAGACAAGGAGGAATACACCCTGCGCTATCTGACCGACCAGATAAAAGGCGAGAATCGCATCCCCGTACCCCGTTATTTCTATATGGCACTGCTCAGCCGCAAGGGCAGCAGCTACAAAGCGCTGGCCTTCTGGGTAGAGCATCTGAACGAAGACCACAAGACCGACCCTCTGAAGGGCTACGCCATCAGCATCGACAAACTGGAGGAGCTGACGGGCATCGACTTCTTCTGCAACCTGCCCGACGACATCGAGGACACTGTGGAACGAACGCTGACACTCAGCAGCTGGAATCTGAAATAAATACTAAAACTTTTGGTTATCACGAAGTTTTTTCGTAACTTTGCTCACACTATATTTCAAACACTAATAAGACAAACAAAAATGAGAACCGTTTATGATTTCACTGTCAAAGACAGAAAAGGCAAAGATGTATCGTTGAAAGAATATGCCAACGAGGTGCTGCTGATAGTCAATACCGCCACCAAATGCGGATTTACTCCCCAGTATGACGAGCTGGAGAAGCTGTATAAGGACTACCATAGTCAGGGCTTCGAAATCCTCGACTTCCCCTGCAATCAGTTCGGACAGCAGGCTCCTGGCACCGACGAGAGCATCCACGAGTTCTGCAAAATGAACTTCGGCACCGACTTTCCACGCTTCAAGAAGGTGAAGGTAAACGGCGAAGATGCCGACCCCCTGTTCAAGTTCCTGCAAGAGCAGAAAGGCTTTGCCGGCTGGGATCCCGACCATAACCTCACGGCTATTCTGGAAGACATGCTCTCGAAGGCAGACCCCGACTACAAGCAGAAGGCAGACATCAAATGGAACTTCACCAAATTTCTTATCAACAAGAAAGGTCAGGTGATAGCCCGCTTCGAGCCCACCACAAAGATTGAGGTCATCGAGGAAGCCATCAAGGAAGAACTTAATAAATAACATGGTACAAAAGCTTTTATGGAACACGTAAAATGCTTAATTATTGGCAGCGGGCCCGCTGGGTACACCGCTGCTATTTACGCTTCAAGAGCAAATCTGCAGCCCGTGGAGTACTGTGGACTGCAGCCTGGCGGACAGCTGACACAGACCACCGAGGTAGAAAACTTCCCCGGCTATCCGCAAGGAGTGGACGGCAACCAGATGATGATGGACCTGAGAGAGCAGGCCGAGCGCTTCGGTACGGACATCCGTGACGGCAGCATCACCCGTGTCGACTTCTCCCAGCGCCCTTACAAGCTATGGGCTGAGGACGGCACCGAACTGGAGGCCGACACCGTCATCATAGCCACTGGAGCCTCTGCCAAATACCTCGGACTCGACGACGAGCGCAAGTACAACGGACAAGGCGTCTCAGCCTGCGCCACGTGCGACGGATTCTTCTACCGCAAGAAGACCGTAGCCGTCGTTGGCGGCGGAGATACCGCGTGCGAGGATGCACTCTATCTGGCCGGACTCTGCAAGAAGGTCTACATGATTGTACGCAAGCCCTTCCTGCGCGCCTCGAAGGTGATGCAGCAGCGCGTAATGGAGCGCGAGAATATAGAGATACTGTTCGAGCACAACACGCTGGGTCTCTTTGGCGAGAACGGCGTTGAGGGTGCCCACTTGGTCAAGCGCAAGGGCGAAGCCGACGAAACGCTGGTAGACATCCAGATCGACGGATTCTTCCTGGCTATCGGACACAAGCCCAACACCGACATCTTCCGCGAGTGGCTCGACACCGACGAGGTAGGCTACCTGAAGAAGATAGAGGGCAGCCCGCGTACCAAGCTCCCCGGCATCTTTGTTGCCGGCGACTGCGCCGACCCCACCTACCGTCAGGCCATCAGCGCCGCCGGCACCGGCTGTCAGGCAGCCATCGAGGCAGAGCGATTCCTGCTGAACCAATAGAGCCCTAACAGCAAGCCGGTACGACGGTTGATGATCGCACCAAGCCGATTTGTTATTGACAAGCAACGCATTGTAATACTATCGAAAAGAGCCCCGCTTCACAGCGAGGCTCTTTTTCAAAAAAAACTAAATTAATCAACCATAAACCTTAACCATTAAAAACCAGCTTAAATAAATGGAACCTCACGTTCCACGAATAAATCTAAGCTACGGAATCTATTATCCGTTTGAAACACTGCAAAAGTAACAATTTTCGAGTAGAAGTAAGTTCACTATCCGATAAATAAGGTTTAAAATGCGTGATTATATCAATAATCAAACCATAAATAACGGATTTTAAACTAAAATGGCTCGAAAAACTAATTTTCAAGGCAAAAATTATCGGAATTTAGAAGAAAATATGTATATTTGCAGCATGAGTTCAATTTTCGACAATCTGCAAATTCTGATTACCATAGGTATCATTGTTCTATTGATTATCATTATTCCAATAGGACGATGGCTCTATATGCGCAGTGTGCGAGTGCGCAACCGCCTCCAGATGAGCTATCTATTTACCAATATCACCCACGAGCTGCTTACTCCCATGACTATTCTGGCAGCATCCACCGAACAGCTGAGGGCTGCCTATCCGGAAGGGAAAGAGGAGTACGACCGCATGGACAGGAACATCCAGCGCACCATCCGACTGCTCCAGCAGATACTGGAAACCAGCAAATCGCAGGAGGGCGAACTGAAACTATTGGTGAGCTATGGCGACGTGATGAACTACATTACTGAGACCGCCCGTTGCACAGAACCGCTGATGCGACAGAAGAACCTGGAATTCAGCATCCAATGCAAACCGGAGAGCATGATGGGATGGATAGATACCGACAAACTGGACAAGATTATATTCAACCTGCTGTCGAACGCAGCCAAATACACGCCGGAAAACGGAAAAGTGACGCTCGACGTAGCAACCAACCAATACTTTAACGGCATCATCATCCGCGTGAGCGATAATGGTGTGGGCATTGACAAGGACAAGATGAAGCACCTCTTCAGCCGATTCCTGGACGGCGACTACCGCCGTCAGCGGACTATCGGCACCGGACTGGGGCTGTCGCTGACGCGCGACTTGGTATATCTGCACAAAGGCACCATCCAATGTCAGAGCACTGTAGGAAAGGGGACGACCTTCACCATCGAGTTGCCCATCGGCAAAGAGGCTTTTGCGCCCTCCCAGATAGACGAGCAGAACAAGATAAGCATCAAGGTGCCTACTGGAAACATCCTCGACCTGCCCGCGTTGGAGCCTACCAACCTGACCGTTTCCGACGTCCCCCTGCCCCCCGATGCCTATAACGTACTCATCGTTGAGGATAACAAGGAACTGCTGATGCTCATGCACCAAATGTTGCGCACCAGATACCACATCCTGACTGCAACGAACGGCAAGGAAGCCCTTGACATCATCCGCACCAACGAGATTGACATGATTGTCTCCGATGTGATGATGCCCGAGATGAATGGCTACGAACTGACGCGCCGCATCAAAGAAGACGAGGACATGAGCCATCTGCCCATCATTCTGCTGACGGCCAAGATACAGGAGGAGGACCGCCACGAGGCACTGACGGCAGGTGCCGACGACTATATCACCAAGCCCTTCAGCATCAAGGACCTGCAACTGCACATCGACAACATAGTGGAAAACCGCCAGCGCGTGCATCGCGTCGTCCAGGCCACAGAAATGGAGCAGCCCGACAGCAGCAACCGCCCGCTCACGCTCGACGAGGAGTTTCTGCAGCGCGCCACAGAATGCGTCAAACAGCATCTTAACGACTCCGACTACGACCGCGAGAGCTTTGCCGCCGACATGGGTGCCAGCGCCAGCACGCTGTACAACAAGCTACGCGCACTGACCGGCATGAACGTCACCGCCTTCATGCGCGACATCCGGCTGAAAGCAGCCTGCCGTCTGGCCAAGGAGTATCCCGACCTGCGCATCAGCGACATTGCCTACCGTGTGGGATTCAAAGACCCGAAGTATTTTGCGACCGCATTCAAGAAGGAGATGGGCATCCAGCCTAAGGAATACTTCGACCGTCTCAGAGCCGACGCCCACCCGTCAGCCAAAGCCCCGCAAACGTGAGCATACCGTTCAGCATCAACAATTCGTAGCCAAAGCGATAGTCCAGCCACCTGCCTACCCCATAGTCGATGGCAAAACACAACAGGGGAGCCGCCACAGCAATATAGGGCGCCCAGCGGTCAGAGACGCTCCGCCTGGTCAGCAGTCCGAAGGCAAACAATCCCAACAGCGGACCGTAGGTGTAGGAAACAATCGTGTAGACGGCATCAATCAGACTGGTAGAGTTGACAGCCTTGAAAACGAGAATGAAAACCACAAAGAGCAGACACATCATAAGATGCACACGCTTACGCGCCTGCTCGTTCTCCGACTGCTTCAGGATGTCTACACAAAAGATCGTAGTCAGCGATGTCAGCGCAGAATCGGCACTGGAGAACGAGGCAGCAATAATCCCCAACACAAAGACAATCTCCAAGAAGGAAGCCTGAAGAGCGAGCCATGAAGAGCCGGCTGCCGTCTTCGCCTGAGCAGAAGCCTCGGCGATATAGTTGGGCAACAGTTCATCGCCGGCAGGCAGCGTCATCCCCTGCTGCCGATACCACATCACCAGCAGTACTCCCAGCGCAAGGAACAGCAGATTAGCGGGCAGGAAAGCCATTCCATAAGTACACATATCCTTCTGGGCCGAGCGCAACGACTTGCATGTCAGGTTCTTCTGCATCATATCCTGATCGAGTCCCGTCATCACCACCACGATAAAGACACCGCTGACAAACTGTTTCCAGAAGTTCTGCTTCGACACCCAGTCGTCCATCACAAACACGCGCGACAGCTCATGATCCCTGACGGCAGCCATCGCCTCGCCAGGCGACATACCCAGATCGGCCACCACCTTATATATAATAAGGAGCAAGGCCGTAAACAGACAGGTGGTCTGCAACGAGTCGGTCCATACCAGCGTCTTGATGCCGCCCCGCCGCGTATAGAGCCATATCAGCATCACCAAAACCACCACAGTAACCATAAACGGCACACCTACGGCATCGAAGACGAAGCGCTGCAGAATCATGCATACCACATAGAAGCGCAGCGATGCCCCGGCAAGCTTCGAAATCAGGAAGAAAGCCGAGCCCGTGGTGTGCGACCTGCGCCCTAAGCGCTGCCCCAAGTAAGCATAGATACTGGTCAGATTGAGTCTGTAATATAAAGGCAACAGCAGGAACGCCACCGCCACATAGCCTAAGACAAAGCCCATACAGGTCTGCAAATAGGTCATCTGCGCGTTCATCACCATTCCAGGCACCGAAACGAACGTCACCCCAGAGATGGAGGCTCCCACCATTCCGAACGCCACCATGAACCAAGGCGAGCGACGGTCGGCACGATAGAACGTCTCGTTGCTAGCTCTCCGTCCTGTCCACCGGCTGATGGCGAACAGCAGAGCGAAATAGAGTATAACGACTGCAATAAGTATCATAACTGACAATAAAGGCGGCAAAGTTACAAACTTATTCCAAAACGGCCAAACATTTAGCTCATTTTTTCGCCCGTTCTTTCCAAATCTTTTACATCTGCCAACGTACTTTTTCCAGGCCGTCGACTCGTTTTATCCTTTGAGTCAACTCGATTCATCGTTTGAGTCAACTCAATTCATCGTTTGAGTCGACTCAAGTTTTCCAGCCCGTTTACTCGCTGGCAGCTTTCCGATCGAATATTCTTTACAACCGCCGGAAGATTTAACGGAAAACCTAATTATTTTTGGGGGGATTCCGCACATTTTCGTAACTCTGACTTCGTCGAACTTACTTTTCGCTCGGAAATGAAAGAAAAATATTTCTTCTTTTTCTTTCATTTCTCTCACTTATTTCGTAACTTTGCAGGCGGTAATTATTCACCAACAACAAAAAATCAATGGCAAAACAAAAGAAATTTATCCTTCAGGAGAGTGAGATTCCTACACAGTGGTATAACATTCAGGCCGACATGCCCAACAAACCCATGCCGCCCATCCATCCCGCCACCAAGCAACCCTTAGGCGTTGACGACCTGGCACACATCTTCCCCCGCGAATGCTGCGTGCAGGAGCTGGACACTACCCACCGCTGGATTGACATTCCAGAGGACGTGCTCGACAAATACAAGTACTATCGTTCTACTCCGCTCGTGCGTGCCTATGCCCTTGAGGAAGCACTCGACACTCCGGCACATATCTACTTCAAGAACGAGTCGACCAATCCTTTAGGTTCCCATAAGATCAACTCTGCCCTGCCCCAGTGCTACTATGCCAAGCAGGAAGGCACCACCAACGTCACCACCGAGACGGGTGCCGGACAGTGGGGAGCTGCCCTGAGCTATGCAGCCAAGATATACGGACTGGACTGTGCTGTCTATCAGGTGAAGATTACCATGCAGCAGAAGCCCTACCGTTCAAGCATCATGCGCACATTCGGTGCCGTTGTCACCGGTTCGCCTTCTATGTCGACACGTGCCGGTAAAGACATTCTCACCAAGGACCCCACCCACTCCGGTTCGCTGGGTACTGCCATCTCCGAGGCTGTCGAGCTGGCCACCACCACGCCCAACTGTAAATACACCTTAGGCTCGGTGCTCAACCACGTAGGACTGCATCAGACCATCATCGGTCTGGAGGCCGAGAAGCAGATGGAGATGGCCGGCGAATATCCCGACATCGTCATCGGCTGCTTCGGCGGCGGCTCCAACTTCGGCGGCATCTCGTTCCCCTTCATGCGCCACAACCTGCTGGACGGCAAGACCACAGAGTTTATTGCCGCCGAGCCCGACAGCTGTCCTAAGCTGACCAGGGGCCAGTTCCGCTACGACTTCGGCGACGAGGCCGGTTACACCCCGCTGCTACCGATGTACACCCTTGGCCACAACTTCAAGCCTTCTAACATCCACGCCGGTGGACTGCGCTATCATGGTGCCGGCATGATTATCTCGCAGCTCATCAAGGACGGCATGATGCACGGTGTGGACATCCCACAGCTGGAAACCTTCGAGGCCGGTATGCTGTTTGCACGGACCGAGGGCATCATCCCCGCTCCTGAGAGCACCCATGCCATCGCCGCAACCATCCGCGAGGCTAAGAAGTGCAAGGAGACAGGCGAACAGAAAGTCATCCTCTTCAACCTCTCCGGTCACGGACTCATCGATATGCCAAGCTACGAGAGCTACATCAAAGGCGACTTGCAGAACTACACCGTCACCGACGAGATGATAGCCCAGAACCTGGCTGAGCTCGACAAATAAGTGAAAAGCAAAAAGTAAAGAGTAAAAGAAATCTGCTACCGCGCAGTTGTCTTACCAACGGGCGGTAGCAGATTTTCTTACTCTTTACTCTTCACTTACATTACATGATGTCTATCTGGCGCGACACCTTCACCTTCTCTTCTACCAGCTTGGGCAGTTCGACGGTCAGCACACCGTGCTCAACCTTGGCCGAGATAGCGTCCTTCTTCACGTCGTCGGGCAGAATCAGCGTCTGCTCATACTTCGAGTAGTTGAACTCGCGGCGCAGATAGCGGGCTGTCTTGTCTTCCTCCTTCTTCTCGTCCTTCTGCTCCATCTTGATAATCAGGTTGCCCTCATCGTTGATATGTACGTTGAAGTCTTCCTTCTTCATGCCCGGAGCGGCCACCTCTACGACGTAAGCCTTGTCTGATTCTTTCACATTGATAGCGGGAGCGGTGCAATTAGCCTTCGGCATAAACTCCGTATCAAACAAATCGTTGAACACTGCGGGAATCCAACTGTTACTTCTCATCATTGGCATCATAATCGTTACCTCCTAATTCTATTTTTATTCGTTATACATTTTGTTGTTTTCTTTCGATTGCCTTTTGGCTTTCACCCAACAATGTGCAACTAATATGCCAAAGCGAAAAGAATGCCACTTTGTCGGTTGACTCCGACAAAGTGGCATATTTTGTTTTACCCTATACCTTATTATATATATGAGTCAGCAACTGAACCGCTATCTCGACCGATGGCACGTCGGCAACTATCATCGACCGCTTGCCGTTCTGCTCGCGGAAGTTGCAACGCCGCGGATTACGCGCCACAAAAGACAGTACACGGTCGAATGCCTCGCTCTGATAATAAGGACTGTCACTTTGCGACACGAAGTAGAGCATCATGCGCCCCTGTTTGAGCATGATCTTCTCGCAGCCCAGCATCTTGCCGAGCCGACGCAAGCGCACTACGCGCATCAGTTCCTCACCCTCGTGGGGCACCGCTCCGAATCGGTCTATCAGTCGCGTGCGGTAGGCAGCCAACTGCTCATCGGTATGCAGGCCGTCGAGTTCGCGATAGAGCAGCATACGCTCCGAGTCGGAGGGAACGTACTGGTCGGGGAAGTACATCTCAAGATCGCTCTCCAGCGAACAGTCAGAGACGAAGGGACCCTCACTCCCCTCCCTACAAGGGAGGGGCTGGGGGAGGGTCTTGAGGGGTCGGGGGAGGGTCTTCCTCTCCTCGTTCCTCAATTCCACCACCGCCTGGTTCAATATCTTCACATAAGTCTCGTAGCCCAAATCGGCAATGAATCCACTCTGCTCAGCACCCAGCAGATTGCCCGCACCGCGAATGTCAAGGTCCTGCATGGCGATATGGATGCCCGAGCCTAAATCGCTGAACTGCTCCAGCGCCTCCAGACGGCGCCGGCTCTCGACGGGCAGCGCAGCCAACGGCGGTGCTAACAGATAGCAGAAAGCCTTGCGGTTGCCCCGTCCTACTCGTCCGCGCATCTGGTGCAGGTCTGAGAGTCCGAAGTGATGGGCTCCGTTGATAATGATGGTATTGGCATTGGGTATGTCGATACCGTTTTCGATGATGGTGGTGGAGAGCAGCACATCGTAGTCGTAGTTCTGGAAGTCGAAGATAATCTGCTCCAGTTCCTCGGGCTTCATCTGCCCGTGTCCGACGGCAACACGCGCATCGGGCACATACTTATGAATGAGGTCGCGGATGTGCTGCAGGTCGTTGATGCGCGGATTGACGAAGTAGACCTGCCCGTTGCGCGACATCTCGAAATTGATGGCATCGGCTATAATCTCTGCGCCGAAGGTGTGAATCTCCGTCTGCACGGGATGGCGATTGGGCGGCGGTGTCTGGATGATGCTCAGATCGCGCGCACCCACCAGCGAAAACTGCAAGGTACGTGGGATGGGAGTTGCCGACATCGTCAGCGTGTCGACACTGGTCTTCAGCTGGCGCAGCTTCTCCTTGGTCGAGACACCAAACTTCTGCTCCTCGTCGATGATAAGCAGTCCCAAGTCCTTAAACTTCACCGACTTGCCTATCAGCTTATGCGTACCTATCAAGATGTCTATCTTTCCCGCCTCCAGATCCTTCAGGATAGCAGTGGTCTGTTTTGTCGAACGGGCTCGCGAAAGATACTCAACCCTTACGGGCAGGTTTTTCAGTCGGCCCGTGAAGGTCTGGTAGTGCTGATAGGCCAGCACCGTAGTAGGCACGAGCACCGCCACCTGCTTCGAGTCGCAGGCAGCCTTGAAGGCAGCACGCACGGCGACCTCGGTCTTGCCGAAGCCCACATCGCCGCATACCAGCCGGTCCATCGGCTGCGCACGCTCCATATCGGCCTTCACATCATTCGTGGCTTTCAGCTGGTCGGGCGTATCCTCGTAGAGGAACGAGGCCTCCAGCTCGTGCTGCATGAAGGAGTCGGCCGAGAAGGCAAATCCGCGCTGCTGTCGGCGGGCGGCATAGAGCTTGATGAGGTCGCGGGCAATATCCTTCAGTTTCTGCTTGGTGCGCTCCTTCATCCGCTCCCACTGTCCCGTTCCCAAGCGCGACAGTCGCGGAGCCTCGCCACCGTCTTGTGCCTTGTATTTTGACACCTTGTAGAGTGAATGGATAGACACATAGATGGTGCCACCCCCGTCATACTGTATCTTGATCATCTCCTGATAGCCCGTGCCCTGCGGCATGCGCACCAGTCCGCCAAACTTGCCGATACCATGATCGATATGCACCACATAGTCGCCTATCTCAAACTGCTGTATCTCCTTCAGCGTCAGCGCCACCTTGCCGCCGCGCGCCTTGTCGGAACGCAGGCTGTACTTATGGTAGCGGTCGAATATCTGGTGGTCGGTAAAGACACAGAGTTTCTGGTCGTGGTCGATGAATCCTTCATGAAGGGTATGCTCCACAGGCTCGAAGCCGATACGTCCGCCCCGTGCCTGCTCATCCTCGCCGCTGAAGATGTCTTTCAGTCGCTCCAGCTGCTTGGCACTGTCGGCGAGGATACAGAGCTGATAGCCATCAGCCTGGAGACGTTCCAGCGACTCGTGCAACAAGTCGAAGTTCTTATGGAACTGGGGCTGGGGCGACACATGGAAGCGGAGCGTAGCATCAGGCACTCCCGTAGCATGTCCTCCTATCTCGATGTGACTAAACGCACCAGCCTCACGAGCAAACTGTGCAGCCGTTGTCAGCTGGGCCTCCTTGCTCATCTCCTGCGTGATGGTCTGCTGCTCCACCTCGGTGGCTCCCTCCAGACGCTCCTTCAGTGCCTGCGACGAGAAACCTTCCTCGTAGATACGGCCTATGGCATCATGCACATAGAGGAAATCCTTGGCCACCAGCAGCGTATCGTCAGGAAGGAACGACAGGAACGACACTTTCTCTTCAGCCATTGCCAGCTCGGGCACAATCTCCACTTGGTCGCGCTTGTCCTTTGACAGCTGGGTGTCTACCTCGAAAGTACGGATCGAGTCAATGTCATCTCCGAAGAAGTCGATACGGAACGGCTGTTCGCTACTGTAGGAATAGACATCCAGAATGCTTCCGCGCAGCGCAAACTGGCCAGGCTCATACACATAGTCTACCTCGCGGAATCCCAACTGCCGAAGAGTCGCAATGGTATTGTCCACCTCAACCGTCTGCCCCTGCTGCAACACCAGCATCCTATCGTCCAGCTGCCGTTTTGAGACCACGAGCTCAGCCACGGCTTCCGGATAGGTGACCACATAAAGCGAGGACGAACGGGACGCAAGCGTAGACAGACTCGACAGCACCTCCGTACGGAGTATCTCGTTAGCCGCGTCGCGCTGGCCATACTTCACGGCGCGACGATAACTGCTGGGAAAGAACAGTACCCCGTCGTCGCCCAACAGCTGCACCAGGTCGTGATAGAAATATCCGGCCTCGTCGGCATCCTGCAAGATAAAGAGCAGGACCGAAGGCCGACTTTTGCTCATCACGGTCTTGAGAGCAGCAAACAGCATGGGAGCCGACGAACACATCAATCCATCGAGGAAAACGGTCTTCACCGACTTTTTCCTCAACGTGTCTGCCAGCGCTCCCACCTGTGGCAGCGCAGCATATCTTTTCAACAAATCTGAAACTTTCATACCTGAAATCGGGCGCAAAGTTACGAAATAAAGCTGACATCACCAAAACAATCTTCACCTGCCGGATTCTGTCTGTCCATTGCATACCTTATTATTATGACGCACGAAAAAGGTAAATATTATAAAAGATCATAAAACTACATGAAGTTTTTAAAAGTGATGCAACTGATGTCATTTTGCAACACTCACTGATAGTCAGATGGTTACGCGTGGCAAAATGGTGACAAAATGGCAAAACCGGCCTGAGTTTCAGGCTCAACGGCCTATTTTTCGCTCAATAAAGCGTACCTTACCGCGCAATAACCTGCCTTTTTTGCTCAATAAGCGTGCCTTATTGCTCAATAACCAGCCCTTTTTGCTCAATAAGCGTGCCTTATTGCTCAATAACCAGCCCTTATTCGGGGAGCATCAACCTGTCACCCTCCTGTCACCCTTGTCACCCTATAAAAACAGGGTGCAGCCCTTTGTACATCGGCATTCTGACACCCTGACACCCTAAAACACAAAAAAATATAGTATATAATAACATAAATAATGTATAAGACTGCCTTTTTCCAGAACGCATCCTAACACTTTTTCCACCGCACTCGAAAAATTTTTGGAACGCACTCGAAAAAGTTTTCCCCTTCACTCCAGAAAAATCATGGGGACAAAACTGTTCTTACATATCAACGAGACTCCCATTGCCCAATGGTTTAAAGAGCAGTTTGGATTGAAACAAGAGCAGCGGAGAGGAATCAGGAGATAAAGCGAACAAAGGCAGAGTGGAAGTTTAGAGCCAATTATTATGGCACAGACTTCCCCTCTGCACATAGATAAAAATACTTCGTATTAATTCTATCGCCTCGTCCAAGTCTTGCCTTCGTTTGTTGACCAAAAGAGCCCTTTGGTAGTTATTGCCAGTAATTCCTTTCCATTATCTTGCAAGCTAAGGAATTCACCTGCAGATGAGTTGTTGTAACGTGGCGAGAATGATTTACCGTCGTTCGTGCTGATGAAGAGTCCTTTGCTGGTACAGAGGAAAACATTCCCCTTGTACAGCAACAGATCTCTGAATGTTCCGCAATTAGGACTGGTGAATCGGGAACTCCAACTCTTTCCACCGTTCTCTGACACTTCGACAATATTCTTGTCAGTGTTTACTCGCAGTAGCGATTTGCGGAAGAATCCGCCGATAGTAATGATTTGTGGCATGGTTATTATTGTGTAAATTCTTGTATAATTTCTAAGATAGAACCAGCGACAGTACCAATATTTCCAAGATTCATTGCATCATAGATGTTGTCTCCATTGGTATATGGCACCCCATCCAATTCCAAGATTCTTTTCTCATTCTCATATTTCAATCTGTAATGATAGGTGTTTGGAGATTGGTAGATACATCGCCTTTCCAATCGCTTCCAATGCTGTCAAAACAAATAAATTGCTCGGATGCATACCATTTATTAGCCGTTATATCAACAATATCATTTCCAGTCAATGGCGTATCATGACTTGATGAGCATGAGAGCAGTGCGGTGATTCCTACCATTATAACAAATAAAATTCTTTTCATTGGCGTTTGTATCTTAGACTTCTCTAATTAGTTTCATATTGACTGGTGATTTCATTAAAACGATTGAAAAACAAATTCAACTCATCCGTAGCATCAATAAAAGATGTGCCGTTAAGTTCAAGTATTCTCTTGTCTTCATAGGTCAAGTTATAGGCCCAGACCTTTCTGAGATTATCTTTCTCATAAGTTGCATCAATAGTTTTCCCTATGGTGTCTATTTCATAGGTAAATTTCTTCTTTGAGAGATACGGATGCGTTTGGGTGGTAGAGTTCTTTACTTCTGCTTCCCAGCCTTTACCATCGGGGGCAAAGCAGAAAAACAAATCGCGATTGTTTACTTGATTCAGCCATTTATTGGCTGTTATATCAACAATGTCATCTCCTGTTAGTGGTTTGTCGGACTCCTTCGAGCACGCCAATATGAGATTTGCCACTACCACAATGATTAGTATTCTTTTCATTGGCTCTATTGTTTTATACGTTTACTTTTCTAAATGCTTTTGATAAATCGTCTGCCGTAAATGCCATTAGTTCTTCTTTCTCAAAAGACGCGGATGCTGCAAGCCTGTTTGCTTGCTCCTCTACACACTTTTCAAAGAAATTCCTCACATATCGGGCATTGCCAAAATCCTTTCCACGACGATTGTATGCATCGTCCATCAATTGTTTCAAGACCTCAATAACATCTTTCGACATCGTATAAGACTTGCTTCTTGCCATCGTATAGAATATGTGCGCAAGTTCGCTGGCTTGGTAATCCTCAAAATGGATGTAACGATTGAATCGAGACTTCAAACCGGGATTTGTAGAAAGGAATTTTGAAATCTCTGCATCGTAACCTGCAATGACTACAATCAAGTCGTTGCGGTCGTTTTCCATCCTTGCAATCAGTTCGGCTACGGCCTCTTCGCCAAAACTGTCATTGTCGCCAGATACTAACTGATAAGCCTCGTCTATGAAAAGTACGTTGCCCTTGGCTCTATCCAGCAACTGGTTTGTCTTGATAGCAGTCTGCCCCATATAGCCGCCTATAAAATCCTTTCTTGATGACTCTATCAGGTTGCCCTTGCTTATCAGTCCTAATGCCTTGAATGCTTTGGCAAGAATGCGGGCTACCGTTGTCTTTCCTGTTCCAGGTGAGCCTGTAAAAACACAATGATATGAAAGTGTCTGAACAGGCAGGTTCATCGCCTTTTTCTTATTCTGTACTTTGATGGTATTGATGAATGTTTGCAATTCGCTTTTGACAGAATCCAGCCCAGTCAGTCCTTCCAGTTCCTTTATAACATTCTCAATATTTACATTCTTGTTATTCGTGATTGTTTCTAGAGTCGGTTTAGGCTTAGACTTCAAGTCAAACGGATCAGACTCGTGTTCTTCCTCCGCTGTGTCCACGTCCTCAAAATAATTGTCATCATCTTCTTCATCGTTATCGTAACGCTCTTGGATGAATCGACTTCTGTCTTTTTGGCGTTCTTCTTCGTATGCCAACACCTGATTGGTTTCTTGCAGTGCAGCATTGGCGGCCTCAAAGAATAGTTTCATACCAACTACATAGCCTTCATTGGCTGCCTCTGCCACTTGCTTGTAGAACCCGTTTTCATCTACATTATATGCTTCGTTTCTTGTCTTGATAGTGTCGTATGCAGATAATATCTTCCGAACAGGCTTGTGATACTTCGAATAATAGGAGCGGAGTTGCACAACTGACAAGGCTTTCTCTGCCTCGTTTATAGTATAGTCCCTATACAACATATCAACCAACACAAGCAGATTGGCCCCTCGTTCGTTATATAGATCTGTCCGTGAGCCTCCGTTTTTTATGTAGAGCCGTACTAAATCCAATGCGGCAAGATATACCAATCGCTCCTTGGGTAGTTGCAGTTTCTTCAAGGTAAGATAGCGTGATGCCCACCACTGACTAAATACATTTTGGCGCAGCATAGTACAATAGGCACTATATCCTACCGTAGCCAAAAACGCATCTTTCTTTATAACGGGTGTATTCCTGCCTATCCAGTGCAGATACACGATGTCATATCTGAAGCACAAATAAGTTAGGGGAATTGAAAGCAACAGCCACCACCATCCGAAGAAAAGCAGGAAAACGTTGCAAAATAACAATGCATATCCGAAATAACTAAGCGTCTTCATTCTTTTTCCAATTATTGTAGTATTCTCTCAACGGCATCTCGTAGGCATCCACCAGTCGCTGGCCTGCCATTGGGCGACCAGGATGATAGGTGTCGAAGTAGAGAATGTTAAGCACTTCGTCATACTTCGTCCAGTTGCCTGTCTGTGGAGCCGTTTCGCCCATTGCAGCATTGACAGAATCGAACACGCCACTGCCACAGCAGACAATGATACGGGGACGAAGCAACAGAATTTGCTTACGAATGAAGTCTGCATGACTGCGGGCATACGCTTTGAGGCTTCTGGTGTCCGTCGTACCGCTACCATCCTGCTTGTTGATATTGGTGACTGCAAACGGTTGGCTGCTGAATATCTCTATAAGATGTTCCTGCCTGATGGCTTCGTCGTATGCAGGGTAGCCACTGGCTGTTGTGTGGACTATGCCATAAAGCCGGGCCATCAACTGCTCCCAATTCTGATTGCCCAGCATCGTGTCAAGGCCGTACTCCCTATAGTCCTCACCCAGCAAATCATTGCTGTTCGGCTGTTTCATCACAAAGAGGATTCTCGCAGTGGCATCTTCCTCCCACCGCCCTTCCGCTGAACCATAGAAGATACCGTCGGCCACGTATGGGGTTGTGCCGAAGTACTCTTGGCAGAGTTTGTCTAATAATTGGTTGGTTGTCATTGGCCTGTTCTTTATTTCATTTGTTGGCAGAAACGTATAGGCACAAAGTAATCGGCTTGCCGCTTGCTACCATAAGAACGCAAGAATGGCGTGGCCATCCTTATGCACTAAACCGGGGCAGACCTGAGAATTGGAACCCCATACACCTAATAAGAACGCACCACGCCAAGGCGTGTGCATAGCGTAATCAGGTGTAAAGGGGAGCCAACTTGTGGCCGTTCCCTCCGCAATTAAATCGAACTATTCCAAATAGGTTTCTCAGGTCTTTCGGGTTTAGTGCGAAATAAAAGCTTATGCATCTGCGGCTCAGGATTTCTCCCCCAAGCCGCTACAAAGATAGTGAATTTTCTCGAATCTGATGGCAATTTGAACAAATTTCTGCTTAAATAGCCTTATTTTCCTTTCTTTTCGGCTGAAATCTTGCCAAATCCTTGCAAGTTTGGAGAATTGTGACTATTTTTGCAGCAGAAATAGCAAAGGAGGCATAAGATGGCAACACCAGTAAAGATTATCCCGACATTGCACGGTGAATCTGCAAGGGCATTTTTAGAACGTGCAGAAGAACGTGAGCGCAACCCTCACCCCACTCCCATATATACGGAGAGTGAGAAGAAGGCTTATTACAGAATGCTTGAAGAGTCAGGAATGCCACTATGACGAACGACGAATTCCTGAGCAGATATGTATTCAAGGAACTGACGGAAGATGTGCTCGCTGAGTGCGAGCATTTTTCTTGTGGAGTAAATGACCTTGACGAATATTTCCAAAAGGACGTGCTCGCCTATTCCCAACGTATGGTGAGCCGTTCATATGTGTTCTGGTTATTCCACTTTTTCTATGTACCTTTGCCCCCGACAAAGAGCCATTGAAACAGGCTGGTGGCTCTGAGTTGGGAGTTCTTCGCGGAGCGAAGCGACCAAAGGTCGAGCGCATTGACAAGCAAATCACGGCAGAATGAGGAAATGAGCCACGAGCTTTGCTCGCTTATTCCTTTAGGTGTAAGAACCGTTGCCTGTTCGTAACCCAGATTTTTCCTTTCACTGAAGTTACGTTTCACTACCGACGAAACGTAACTTCGTTGGGGACGAGCAGTAATCTCATAGGACGTGAAACGGGTGATTGCAACGAAACTCCTACCCTCCTACCATCACAGGGCTGAAACGCCGATGTACAAAAGCTTTGAGGCATGGTAGGTGTTGCTGTAACTCCTACCATACTCCTACTATCACTTCTACCGTATAAATGAAAAGGATGAAAGGAATGAAAGAAACGAACGGAGTATAAGGAACGAAAGCAAAGTAAATGTTTTTCACAATATTCACTCGATTCTCTACTATTGGTTTGAAAGAACTGGTAGTGAGGGCGTTTTTACTGGCAGGCCTGCCAGAAAAATTTCTCTGCCCTGAAAAATATATTTTCCTTTAGCGGTAGCAATTTCTATCCTTAATGGTAGCGGGTGCGAAATCGGATAGGAGCCTTTGTTTTGTTTGGATATTTCAAATTTTTGCAAAACAGTTTCGAAGAATGCGGCATAGTAGGAGTGACGGTAGGAGTATGGTAGGTGTTGAGATAACACCTACCATGCCTCAAACCCTTTGTACATCGGCGTTTCAGGCCTGTGATGGTAGGAGGGTAGGACATTTTTTCGCCTAAACATTTGGATGTTTGGATGAAAACTTGTACCTTTGCATACATAAATATACACCATTATGCACTCAAGCGACAGCATTGTCATCATCCCTACTTACAACGAGCGGGAAAATATAGAGAAGATTATCCGGGCTGTTAGTGGACTGGACAAGTGTTTCCATATCCTGATCATTGATGACGGTTCGCCCGACGGCACGTCCGACATCGTGGACGGCCTGATGAAGCAGGAGGAGTTTTCCGACCGCCTGTTCATCATCAAGCGTAGCGGCAAGCAGGGTCTGGGGACAGCCTATATCACGGGATTCAAGTGGGCCTTGGAGCGCGACTATCAGTATGTCTTCGAGATGGACGCCGACTTCAGCCACGACCCTAACGACCTGCCCCGGCTCTATGCTGCCTGTGCCGACGAGGGTAACGATGTGGCAATAGGCTCGCGCTATGTCAGCGGTGTCAATGTGGTCAACTGGCCTATGGGGCGCGTGCTAATGAGCTATTTCGCCTCGAAGTATGTGCGCATCATCACGGGCTTTCAGGTAAACGACACCACTGCGGGATTCGTTTGCTATCGCCGCCGAGTGCTACAGACTATCGAGCTGGACAAGATACGTTTCAAGGGCTATGGCTTCCAGATAGAGATGAAGTTCACTGCCTACAAGATTGGCTTCCGTATCAAGGAGGTACCGGTCATCTTCGTCAATCGTCGCGAGGGAGTATCCAAGATGTCGAGCGGCATCTTCGGCGAGGCATTCTTCGGAGTGATGCGCCTGCGCTGGGACGGTTGGACACGAAAGTATCCAAAGATTGAACATTGAACATTGAGAATTGAACATTGAACATTGAGGATTGAACATTGAGGATTGAACATTGAGGATTGAACATTGAGGATTGTTCTCTGGCGCAGCAAAATGTTCAATGTTCAATGATCAATGTTCAATGTTTACTACTGGTCGGGATTCTCCACATACCCTTGGTACTCGGGAACGAGAGACGACATCACGCTGTCGTAAGCCTGACGCATGGTGGCCTCCACATTCTGCGTACCCCGTCCGACAGGATAGATGGGCTGGTGAATGGTGAGGGAAAGCGGATGCCAGTGGGCAAAATGCCAGTCGCGCATACGAGGCATCACATTGAAAGAGCCATTGATGGTGAGCGGCACCACTGGCAATTGCAACTCGTCGGCCAGCGCAAAGGCTCCCTTGCGGAACTGCCCCATGTGACCCGTGAACGTACGTGCACCCTCAGGGAACACCACTACCGAACAGTTGCCCGTCTCCAGAATATGCCGGGCGGTCGTGTAGGTGCGCCTGACAGCCCCTACCCCACGCTTGTCGACCATAATCTGATGCGACTTCCGGCAAGCATAGCCCACAAAAGGAATCTGCTGTATCTGGTATTTCATCATCCACTTGAAGTTACGACCTAAGAAGCCATAAATCAGGAAGATATCGAAAGCGCCCTGATGGTTGGCGACAAAGACATACGACTGGTCGGGCTCCAGATGCTGGCTGCCCTCCACCTTGACAGGCAGCAGGAAAGCCCTGGTGACAACACGCGCCCACCAGCGCCCGGGATAGTAGCCCCAGAAGTGGCCATTGCCCAGCGTACATCCCACGCCCACCAGGACAGCCGTCCATATCGTCATCAGTATCGTGACGGGAAAAGCAACCAATATCTGATAAATGCAGTATAGAATCCTCAACATGACTTCATCCTCTCTCTCTTGCTTTTACAGTATTTTTCAGTTCTTCGACTCTAAAGTGATTTCCACAATCTCTCCCGGCATGTTCAGTCGGAACGGTATCAGTCCACCCAGCCCAGAGGATACATAAAGCGCACGATCACCCTCACGGTCCCATCCGTGCCAAACATCGTAGGTGAACGCAGCCGGCGACCAGCCAAAGATGGAGAACTGCCCGCCATGCGTGTGTCCGCTCAAGGTCAGCTGTGCATGACACTCGGGCAATATCTTGGCACGCCACGCCGACGGATCGTGCTGCAACATCAGCACAAACGACGAGTCGCTGACTCCAGCCATCGTTTTCTTCACATCGCCCAGCCGGGGCATGCGCTTCAGAGAGCCCCAGTTCTCCATTCCCGCCACCACGATAGAGTCGCTGCCACGACGAATTACCCGATGCTCGTTCAGCAGGAGCTGCCATCCTATCTGCCGCTCATACTGCTCCGTCAGGGCCACTAAGTGCTGCTTCGACCGCTCGTCTATATCCAGATAGGTGGGATAGTCGTGATTGCCCATAATCGTGAACACGCCGTCCTTGGCCCGCACCTGGCGCAGGATACCCAACTGATCTTTCAACTCTTCAGGATGCAGATTCTCCAAGTCACCGGTAAACACCACCATGTCTGCTTTCAAGGCATTGATACTATCGACGGCTCGTTGCAGCAGCCATTGGCGCGAACCGGTATAAGTGCCCACATGGGCATCGCTGAACTGCACGATGCGATAGCCGTTGAAAGCCTTAGGCAGATCGGCTGAAGCATACTTCATCCGCACCACCTCCATCTGCTCGAAACCAACAAAGGAACCATAGCAGACGAGTGCCCATATAATAATAGTACACGCGAGGGCTATTCTACGCCAGAGGCGCCGGGGAGCGAGCCAACGACTCAACAGGGCAAATACGATGGGAGCTACTACGAGTCCCATGATGAAGAAAAAGGGTATGGCGTAACGCGCTATCATATTCGTTTAGTATTTAAAAGCAATCATCAATAAATTCAGATATTTGTGGCAAGAAACTTGCGTATCACCTCTACGGGCAGTCCACGTCGGCAGGCATAGTCCGAGAACTGGTCGCTGCCAATCTTTCCGATGGCGAAATAGCGGGATTGCGGATGGGCAATCATGAATCCACTCACACTGGCATGAGGCTTCATGGCTCCGCTCTCGGTGAGTCGGATGCCTATTTTCGACAGGCCAATCAGCTGGTCGATGTCGAAGTTGATGCTGGTATCGGGCAGCGAGGGATAACCCACGGCAGGGCGAATGCCCTGAAACTGCTCTGCGTGCAACTGCTCCATACTCAACTGTTCGTCTGGAGCATAGCCCCAATAGTGTTTGCGCACGTCCTCGTGCATGCACTCGGCAGCCGCTTCGGCAAGGCGGTCGGCCAACAGCTGCACCATCATCTTCTCGTAGGCATCATGATCAAAGTCTGCTTCCAGCCCGCTGTCAACAGAAGTGGCAAAGACGCCCAAGCGGTCGTGTTGGGGATGGATGAAATCGGCCAGGCAGAGACACTCGCCCCCTTGCTGTTGTTGGCGGAGGAAGGCTATATGCCGTCCGCTGTCGGCTATCACCACATCATCCCCGTCACTATGGGCATCAAACAGTTCGAACAATCCATAGACACGATAGCGACCTTCCAGCCGTCTCAACGTTTGTTCGGCCTCCTGACGCAGCTTCTGTTTCTCGGCCTCAGGCTTGTTGTGCATCGCCCAGGCATAGAAGAAATAGTCCCAGTTGATATACGGAGCCACTTGGCTGATGTCGTAGTCAATCTTCATGGTCGAATCTGATTTCCTCTCCTATGTAGCTGCTGTCTACTTTCCCATTGGCATATACAGAATGACCATTGCAAAGCGTGCGTTCAACCCTCCACTGGTATTCATGACCTTCCATGGGGCTCCAGCCACACTTGCTCAGAATGTTCTCCTTGGTGACAACCCAAGGCGACTGGGGGCGCACCATCACCATATCGGCACGATAGCCTTTCTTTAGGAATCCGCGCTTCTGCACTCCAAAGAGACGTGCCGGCTGGTGACACATCAGCTCAACCAGACGCTCCAACGTAAGTACACGCTGGTCTACCAGTTCCAACATCGTGACCAGCGAGTATTGTATCATCGGCATGCCCGATGCCGCCTTGGCACAGCCGCCCTGTTTCTGTTCCAGCAGGTGGGGAGCATGGTCAGTACCTATCACGGTGATGCGGCCGTCGTTCAGGGCCTGCCGCAGCAGAAACTGGTCGACGGGAGTCTTGATGGATGGATTGACTTTGATTTTAGCCCCTAAGCGCTCGTGATCGAGTTGGGTGAAATAGAGGTGTCCGACGGTGGCTTCTGCCGTAATATGATTGGCATCCAGCAATTCCAGTTCCTCAGCTGTCGAGATGTGAGCTATATGCAGACGAGTGCCGTATTTGCGAGCCAGTTCAACGGCTTTGCGCGACGAGGCAAGACAAGCCTCCTCACTGCGTATCATGGCGTGAAGCGCAACGGGGGGATCGTCGCCCCAGGCTTCTTTGGCTGCAGCCATATTACGATTGATGATGTCCGTGTCTTCGCAATGCACCATCAGCGGCAGCCGGCAGTTTTTGAAGATATGCTCCAATGCCTGCTGCTTGTCCACCAACATATTACCCGTCGACGAACCCATAAAGAGCTTGATGCCTGGGATGCGGGAGCCATCCAGCTGAGAGAAGGTGTCCGCATTATCGTTGGTGGCACCATAGAAGAACGAGTAGTTCACGTGACTATGTTGGATGGCGCGCTGAAACTTATCTTCCAGAGCCTCACGGGTAGTGGTCTGCGGAATGCAGTTAGGCATATCGAAATACGAGGTCACGCCACCTGCGGCGGCGGCCCGGCTCTCGCTGTCTATATCTGCCTTCTGGGTCAGTCCGGGCTCGCGGAAGTGCACATGATCGTCGATGATGCCTGGCAGCACATAGCAACCGGAGGCATCGATAACCTCGTCAAAAGAGTTTAAATCCTGAGTCTGAGATGCCGGATGCGGAAGTACCTCTACAATATTCCCGTCCTCAATGACGATAGCGCCCTTAAAGCATCGGCCCTCATTGACAATATTTCCGCCTGTGACAAATGTCTTCATCGCTGGGGGGTATTCATCAGGGGCTGGGGAGTCTGCAAGCTATCGGGAGCAGGAACAGGAGCTGGTGCTGGAGCTGGTGCCGACGTATTCACAGGGTCGCTCAGCCCGTTCATGCGCTGTTCGTTCTCCTGAGCCGTCTGATAGTAGTCTTTCACATAGGGGTCGTCCTTAAAAGCCTTAGTTGCCTTCGACATGATATACTCTATCTGAGGGGTCAGGATGGGGAACCGATACTGGCTGGTAATCATCATAAAGACACCCGGTCCCAGCACGTTGTCGTAGTTGGCCTCGATGAACTTCGTCACCAAGTCGTCTTCAGCAGCCGTAATCTGCGCTGCCTCGGCATTCAGCTGTTGGGCTATGGTCTGCTCGTCAATACCCTCCAGTATCATTTGGTTTTGCTTGTGTCCCAACTCGTTCATCTGGTTGATCAGCTGATTGTGCTTGTCGATAAACTTGTAAAGGCTGTCGTTCAGCGGAGTTCCGCCCACGCTGGGACCCGTCGGACCAATCTTGACCACGATTTCACCCTCTTCCAGTACGACGGGCATGATGCTCTCGTCGTCCATGAAGAGATTAGCCATGCGAACAGAGTCCAACAGTCCCGCAAAGTGGAACTCACCATGCACCACATCGCACGAGTCGATATTCCTGATGGCACCCTGCTTGAGTGCTTTCAGATAGAGTTTGCTACCATCCATTGCCGACACCGACGAACTACCAGTCACATTATACGAACTGGCACACGATGTTAGCAGAGCTATCACAACGGATGCATATAGAAATTTGTTCATAGACAATCGTTAGTATTTCTTATTTCGGCACAAATGTACAATGTAATATCGAAATAAGGAAATATATTTGCTCATTTTAAAACATTTGAGCAATTATTTAGCGTTTTTTTGCCTCTTTTTCCAATTCGTTAGCAATTCTGTGGCTTGAATACAGTTGTAAGATGGCTGCTATCAACAGCACGACAATCCAGTTGTTATGCACATATTTTATATATGAAAGGTAGTTCAATCCCAGGAAATTGCTCTCGTTGGCAAACATCAGCAGGGCGGCTATCAGGAACAGAACATCACTCAGCAACATCATCTTGCGAAGGCGACGGATGGTAAAATCGCTACCCTCATAGCACTGACGCATCTGCATGGCGGCAAACAACACAGCCCCAGGCGCAAACACATAGGGAGCCCACGACTGCAGGAACAAGCTGGCACCCGAACCTATCACCATCAGTAGCCCTCCGGCAAGCATCAGCCACACTTCAACACTACTCAGCTGTCTCATCGCTCGTCATTGTTTCTTGGTCATCACTCAGCATGAAGATATCCTCATCATCTGCCTTCATAAAATAACGCTCGCGGGCAATCTTTTCCATCGCCTTCGGATCGCTGTCAAGCAGTTTAATCTGATCCTTATTACGCTGGTGCAGATCGGAATACTTCTTGATCTCGTCCTGCAGCTCACCTATACGCTGTTTGTTCTGAATATGGTGCCACACGCTGTTTTCGTCGATAAACCCTATCAGCAAGACGGCAATAAGGGTTACCAACGCATATTTCAGCGCCTTCACATGATAGATTCGCACCAATATGGATTTCAGTTTCTTCATACTTTTCCTATTTTGGCTACAAAATTACAAAATTTATCTCAACTATCAACGCTAAACTCTAAACTTTTTTGTAACTTTGCAGGCACATTACTAAAAATTTATGGAAGAATATATTGTCTCTGCGCGTAAATACCGCCCCATATCGTTTGATACCGTGGTCGGTCAGCAGGCACTTACCACTACCCTCCGCAACGCCGTGAAAAGCGGGAAACTGGCTCATGCCTACCTCTTCTGCGGTCCGCGAGGTGTCGGCAAAACCACCTGCGCACGTATCTTTGCCAAAGCCATCAACTGCCTCACCCCTACCGAACAGGGCGAGGCCTGCGGACACTGCGAGTCCTGTCAGGCATTCAACGAGCAGCGTTCGTTCAACATCTTCGAACTGGATGCTGCCTCGAACAACTCCGTCGAGCATATCAAGACGCTCATGGAGCAGACCCGCATCCCGCCGCAGGTAGGCCGATACAAAGTGTTCATCATCGACGAGGTTCACATGCTGTCTACGGCAGCCTTCAATGCTTTTCTCAAAACCCTTGAAGAGCCTCCTGCACACGTTATCTTCATCCTCGCCACTACCGAGAAGCACAAGATTCTTCCCACCATCCTCAGCCGCTGTCAGATTTACGATTTCGAGCGGATGACCGTTCGCAACACCATCGACCACCTCAAGTCGGTAGCTCAACGCGAAGGCATCACCGTCGAGGAAGAGGCGCTGGCAGTCATCGCCGAAAAGGCCGATGGCGGTATGCGCGATGCCTTGTCCATCTTCGACCAGTGTGCCTCGTTCTGTCAGGGCAACATCACCTACCAGAAAGTAATCGAAGACCTCAACGTGCTCGATGCCGAGAACTACTTCCAGCTGATAGACCTCTCTATAAATAATAAGGTGTCCGACATCATGCTGTTGCTCAACGGCATTATCAACAAGGGATTCGACGGCGGACTGCTCATACAGGGTCTGGCGCGCCACGTACGCAACGTACTGATGGCGAAAGACCCGCAGACGCTGCCTTTGCTCGAAGTCAGCGACCAGCAGCGGCAGCGCTATCAGGAGCAGGCCAAGCGATGCGACACACGGATGCTCTACGAGGCACTGCGGCTGATGAACCAGTGCGACATCCAATATCGGCAGTCGTCCAACAAGCGGCTGCTCGTCGAGCTGACACTTATTGAAATCGCCCAGATTACCCAGCCCGACGAGGGGCCAGCCAGTGGGCGTAAGCCCAGAAGATTGAAATCCCTGTTTAAGCATTTGATGCAGCAGCCTCGGCCCAAGACCGCAGCCCCGCAGGTAGCTGTGGCTAAGCCTGCTGCATCCTCCCCCACACCCACCACACCCACTACACCCACTACACCCACAGCACCCATTACACCCACAACACCCACTCCCTCCCCCAAGCCAACCCCAAAGCTCATGAGTAGCATCAGCTTCTCGTGGAACAATCTTCGCAACAAGCCGAGAGGCAACATGCCTGCCGCCGAGGGCTCGCAGCAGGAGAACAACCCCTCTGCCGGCGACCAGCAGCCGTTCGACCAGCACGCGCTCGAACTCGAATGGCTCTCTATGTGCAACCGCATGCCCCAGCGTCTCAGTGGTGTGGCTACACGCATGAAGAACATGAGCCCCACCATCACCGAGTTTCCGGCCGTTGAGGTGCTGGTTGACAACCAACTCGCCCAGGAACAAGTCGAAAGCATCAAGGGCAGCATTATCAATACGCTCAAGCTCCATCTCCACAACAAGGACATCACCCTTACCATCCGGGTGGCAGAGCATCAGGAGCTGGGCAAGATTCTCACCCGCAGCGAACAGTTCCAACAGATGGAAGAAGAAAATCCGTCCGTAGGCAAGCTCCGAGAAATTTTTGACCTCGTACTTGCATAAGCGCCGAACGGCTACATTCCACATGCCGTCATCATTTCCTGTCGGCTCCCGTCTACTTATTAAATAATGTGAAAGCGTGGGGATTCTCGCAGTTTTTCATTATCTTTGCAAACGATTCTACTGAAACAAATACAAACTAATACGAAATACAACGTTATGAAAAGACTTTTCCAGACGCTGCTGCTTTGTGCCATTGTGGCACTGGGCGCTCAGGCCAAAGGCTGGGACGAAGGGCAGTACAAGCAGATTGAACAGAGCATTCGCATGCCTCAGTTTGCAGACAAGGTGTATGACATTACCAAGTATGGTGCCAAGCCCGACAATACGGCTGCCAAGAACCAGAAGGCCATCCAGAAGGCCATCGACAAATGTTCGAAGAAGGGTGGCGGTCGCGTGGTGGTACCGGCAGGAAAGAAGTTCCTGACTGCTGCTATTGAACTCAAGAGCGGTGTCAACCTCGTTGTCGAGGAAGGTGCCGTGCTGGAGTTTGCCTTCGAGCCCGAGCTCTATCCCATCGTACCCACACGTTGGGAAGGACTCGACTGTTGGAACCTCTCGCCGCTGATCTATGCCTATCGGGCCAAGGACATTGCCATCACGGGTAAGGGCACCATCGACGGTGGCGGCTCGAACCAGACCTGGTGGCCCTGGTGCGGCAGCAAGAAGTTCGGCATGAAGGAGGGCGGCATTGCCCAGAATATGGGTGCCCGCGCCCGCCTGCTGAAGTATGCCGAGGACGGCGTGGACATGGCTCAGCGCAAGTTTGGCCCGAAGGACGGCCTGCGCCCCCAAATGATCAACCTCAACCAGTGTGAGGGCATCCTTATCGAGGATGTCACCCTGCTGCGCTCACCCTTCTGGGTCATCCATCCCCTGCTGTCTACCGATATTACCGTACGTGGCGTGCATATCAACAACGACGGCCCCAATGGTGACGGTTGCGACCCCGAGTCGTGCGACCGCGTACTGATAGAGAACTGCTACTTCAACACCGGCGACGATTGCATCGCCATCAAGAGCGGCCGCAACAACGACGGCCGCGAGGGTGGTCAGGGCCGCTATGCCGGACGCGCCTCGAAGAACATCATCATCCGCAACTGCAAGTTCAACAACGGCCACGGCGGCGTGGTCATCGGCTCCGAGATTTCCGGCGGTTGCCAGAATGTATATGCCGAGAACTGCGAGATGGACTCACCTTCGCTCGACCGTGTGCTTCGCATCAAGACCAACTCGTGTCGCGGTGGCATCATCGAGAACATCAACATGCGCAACGTGAAAGTAGGCCAGTGCAAGGAGGCCGTGCTGAAAATCAATACCGACTACGAGCCGCGCGAGGTGTGCTGTCGCGGATTCTACCCCACCGTACGCAATGTGACAATGGAGAACGTCACCTGCCAGAAGTCACGCTACGGCGTGATGATTGTAGGCTACGATGATCCCAAACTGGCTTATACCGTCAACAACATCACCGTCAAGAACTGCCAGTTCGACGGTGTGCAGGACAAGCCCATCAACCAGAAGGGTCTGGCTCAGGATGTGAAGTACGACAACCTGATTATCAACGGCTCGCTTGTACTGCAGCAGATGCCCTACAAGCACTATTCCGAGTGGCTCACCTACTCTGAGATGAAGCGCGTGCCGAAGAGCTATCTGCTCGACTTCTCCAGCAAACCCAAGTGGAGCTATGTAATGGGCATCGAACTGGAAGGCATGCTCGACACCTACCTGCGCTATGGCGGCGATGCCATCCTGCAGTACTGTAAGGACTATACCGACAAGATGATTGCCGAGAACGGCGACATCACTGGCTATAACATCCTCGACTACAACCTGGATAACATCCGTACCGGACACTTCGTCACCCGTATGTATCAGAAGTGGCCCGAGGAGAAGAACCTGCTGGCCATGCAGACCATGATGAAACAGCTGCAGGACCAGCCCCGCACGATTGCCGACAAGGTGTTCTGGCACAAGGCCATCTACGCCTATCAGGTATGGCTCGACGGCATCTTCATGGGACTGCCCTACCGCTGCCTCACCGCCCCCATCACCGAAAAGAGCAAGAAAGCCATCAATGCCATCTACGACGATGCCGTGAACCAGCTCAAGATTACCTATCAGCGCACACTCGATCCCAAGACGGGGCTGAACCGCCACGCCTACGACGAGACGCGCAAGACCTTCTGGGCCGACAAGGAGACAGGACTCTCGCAGCACTGCTGGGGCCGCGCCCAGGGTTGGTACACGATGGCCCTCATCGAGGTGCTCGACGCACTGCCCGAGGACTATATCTTCCGCGGTGAGGTTATCGAACTGCTGAAGAAAGACTTCGACGCCATCCTGAAGTGGCAGGACAAGAAGAGCGGACTGTGGTATCAGGTGATGGACTCCCCCGACCGCGAGGGCAACTATCTGGAGTCTACCTGCTCGGCTATGTTCACCTATGCCCTGCTGAAGGCCTACCGCAAGGGCTATGTAGGCGAGAAATACCGCGATGCCGGTATCCGTGCCTACAAGGGTATGATACAGAACTTCATCCAGGTACATGCCGACCAGACCATCTCGCTCACCCGCTGCTGCTCGGTGGCCGGCCTCGGTCCTGCTGCCACCCCCGATGTGGAGGCTGCCATGAAACGCATCAACCCCAAGGGCTCCGTCAAGGAAAACCGCAGGCGCGACGGCGGCTACGACTACTATCTCTCTGAACCCATCCGTGCCAACGATGCCAAGGGCGTAGGTCCCTTCATCTGGGCAAGCCTTGAGATGGAGATGCTCGGCTACACCACCGAGAACCTGATGAGCAAGTAATAGCAACAAGCAAAAAATAAGGAAAAGAATGAAGAAGTATCTATTAACATTAGCAGCCATCGTCGTCTCACTGACGGCGATGGCTGACGACGTTCCAGCATTCCCCGGTGCTGAGGGACATGGACGTTACACCACAGGCGGACGCGCCAAAACAGTGGTCCATGTGACCAACCTTAACGACTCCGGCACAGGTTCATTCCGCAGTGCCGTCAGTTCCAGCAATCGCACCATCGTCTTCGACGTGGCAGGTGTCATTGCCCTTAAGTCAGATCTGACTATCAAGGACAACATCACCATCTTGGGGCAGACGGCTCCATCGCCTGGCATCACTATCCGCTACTATACCGTACGACCTGGTGCCAACAACATCATCCGTTTTGTCCGTTTCCGCCGAGGTTCCGAGAAGGACACCAACGACGGTGCCGATGCCATGTGGCAGCGACAAAAAAACAATTTAATGATAGACCACTGCTCTTTCTCGTGGTCTATCGACGAGGTGGCTTCGTTCTACGACAACAACAACTTCACCATGCAATGGTGTACGCTTGGCGAGAGTCTGAACAACGCTGGTCACGGCAAGGGTGCCCACGGCTATGGCGGCATCTGGGGCGGAAAGTTGGCCTCGTTCCACCACAATATGATTCTGCACGTCAACAACCGTTCACCCCGCTTCTGCGGAGCCCGCTACGACTGGACAGGATATACAGCGAACAAATACTACAGCGAATACAAGTGGGCCAATGCCGTACAAGCCGAGAACGTGGACTTGCGCAACTGCGTGGTCTACAATGCCAACGGCTGCTATGGCGGACCTGGCGGCGGGCAGATTAACATGGTGGGCAACTACTTCAAGAGTGGTCCTGCTGCCACCATAAACCGCTTGACCACCGTCTCCTATGGCGACAGTGGCAACTCTGCAGACAACAGCAAGTATTGGGGTATGACCAGCCGTTATTATCTGGAGGGCAACCTGATTGACGACAAGAATGCCGGTTGGGACAAGATGAGCTACGATACCAGCGTGCCTGCCGTCGGAGGAGTCTACTACACCTATGACGAGAAGCACTACTATGGTGCCGAGAGCTATACACAAGTACAAGGCAAAGACGCCCTGCCTGTAGAGCTCAGCGCGCCTGCACCTACTGGCGAGGTCACTACCCACACGGCAGCCAAAGCTTTTGAAAAGATCCAAAGCTATGGCGGCTCTTCACTCTATCGTGACGACGTTGACGAACGCTACATGCGCGAGGCAAAAAATGGAACAGCAGAGTACAAAGGTTCAGTGACAGGCAAAGCTGGTCGCATCGACCTGGTGAGTGATGTCAACGGCTACACCGAGGAAAACTTCCCCACGGGCAGCCATCCCACAGGTTTCGACACCGACCAGGACGGTATTGCCGACGCATGGGAGACTGCCAACGGACTGAACCCCAACGATGCCTCTGACGCGATGACCTACACCCTCGACGAGAAGGGATGGTACACCAACCTCGAGGTGTATGCCAACTCGCTGGTGCAGGACATCATGATTGCCGGCAACAAGGATGCCGAGCAGAGTGTCAAGGAGTACTACCCCCGCTACACGAAAGAAGACGGAACGGTGGTGGCAGCCATCAACAACGGCAAGGAGTTTGACGGCAACATTACCTGGGCATACAACGACGGAACCGTGAATGCCACACCATCGTATAGTGCCGACTTCGCCGGGGCATTCACCACGACGGTCGCCACAGGTGCCAACCTGACCTCTGCCGGCACCATCAGCACCAACAACGACCTCACGCTGACGGCTTTTGCCTGCAACGACAAAGACGCAGAAGCCAGCGACGCGAATGCCGTCAGGTTCAGCATCACTCCCACCAAGGGTAACAGCTTCCAGCCCACGAGTGTCAGCTTCAAGGTATCACGCAACAAGGAGGCATCATCCTCTGTCGGCGGCTCGTTCTCTGCCTACTGGATCAGCAGCGACGGCACGCAGAAGGTCATCAAAGAGACAACCGTTGCCGAGCGTTGCAACCGCCAGCCCTACGTGACTGAGGTGACAGCGGCTGTCAACGACGGTGTACCCTCCGCAGGCACCTGCACCCTGGTGATCCATCTCTTCAACTTTGCTTCCAACATGCCGATGGGCATCACGGACGTCGCAGTCAACGGCATCGTGTCGAAAAGCGAACAGACTGCCATCAGCACCCAGAAGGCCGCTGCCGAAGTGATAGCCACCGAGTACTACTCGCTCGATGGCCGTAAGCTCACAGAGCCTCAGCGCGGCATCAACATCCGGGTGGAACACCTGTCTAACGGACAGAAAGTGACCACAAAGGTTGTCAGGTAAATTATTTAATGCTAACAAAATAGCCCAACACTTCCCCCGCGCTCGAATTATGGTAGTCGAGCGCGGGGGATTCGTTTCGTGTTCGATTGGCATTTTTTTAACTACAAGATTACGCTCTATTCAAGTGCAGAGGAAATATTTTTCAAGTGCAGAGAAAATATTTTTTGAGTGCGTTCCAATAATTTTTAGAATGCGGTGGAGAAAGTGTTAGGACGCGTTCTGGCAAAATCTGCTATTTCATGCCTTTTTGTGTTTTCATACATAGATTTTTGTGTTTTAGGGTGTCAGGGTGTCAGAATGCCGATGTACAAAGGGCTGCACCCTATTTTCATAGGGTGACAAGGGTGACAGGAGGGTGACAGGTTTGCTGACGAAAACAATAAGCATGGGTTATTCTCCAATAAGGGCAGGTTATTTTACATTAAGGGCAGGTTATTGGATGATAATGGCACGTTATTTTTGATTGCGCCTGTCTTATAAAAGGTATAAGGCTATCGCTGCACAGGCTTCGGCGTCGGCCAGTGCGTGGTGGTGTCGCTGAAGGTCATAGCCACAGGCGGCTGCTACGGTGTGCAATTGATGGTTGGGGAGGGAATGGCCGAACTGTCGGCGGGATGCGGTAAGTGTGTCATAGAATCGGTAGTCGGGATAGTCCATCTGATATACTCGGAATACAGCTTTCAGGCATCCTTCGTCGAAACGGGCATTGTGGGCTACGAAGGGGATGGCGGCTATCTGGTGGCGGATGTCATCTGTAGCCTGCATATCAGGGAAGAATACATCAACAATCCTTTCCTCCAACTGCTGCCAAACCTTCGAGAACACGGGGGCATCGTCCGTATCGCTCTGTGTGATGCCATGCACCCGCTGACAGAAGTAGGTGTAGTAGTTAGGCTCCGGCTGTATGAGGCTGTAGAACGTATTGGACACCTGACCATTACGAACCATAACCACGCCCACGGAGCAGACACTCGACGGCTGCTGATTGGCAGTCTCGAAATCAATGGCGATAAAGTCTCTGATCATGGCTGTCCTGAAATGTTGGCTGTACGCAAGTATGCTCGATAGGATTTTCGTATTTCGCCATCAGATCGGGATAGACCGTCTGGCGTATGGCGGTGATGCGTACCTTCATCTACAGATTGTTGACAATAGCCTGAATCTTGGCCTTGGTCTCGTCGGTCTTCTGCTCGTCAATCTTGGCAGTCACGATACCGCTGTCTTCTGCATGCCAGTAGTTGCAGATGTCGTGGTACTCAGCCGTTGCGCCAGAGTAAACACCTGGAGAATAAGAAGATACGAGCAGGGCCATCTTCTTCACCTTGGCGGGAGCGTTGACGCAATACATGCGCTGGATGGGAGCCTGAATCTGGGCGCAGAGCGTGAAGTAATAGATTGGCGCTGCCAGTACCAGCACCTCGGCCTCGGCCATCAGCGGGTAGAGCTCCTGCATGTCGTCCTTCTGGATGCAGGCACCGTTGCCTTTGTTATGACAGTATTCGCAAGCCAGACAGCCTGCAATCTTCTTGCGCGACACGTTGACCAGCGTCACCTTGTGACCTGCTGCCTCGGCAGCGTTCTTGTACTCTTCCGCCATCCAAGCGGTGTTGCCTTTGGCTCTCGGAGAAGCCTGTAAAATCAGAATGTTCATAATCGTATTTGTTTAGTAATCTTCTAAAAGTGCTTAAATGTACGTGCAAAGATAGCGATAATCGCTGAATTATGGCTAATTTTGCCCAGTTTATTAGGAAAGTTTATGAAGAAGAATACGTGAAGCCATCCCGTATGACGATTTTCGGCCATCATGCTATGACTTGTGGATTATTTTTTGTAATTTTGCAGCCAATACGAATATACAATGGCAAAGGAACAGTCACAACTAAGAGAGCGGCAGCGCACAAACCTGAAGGAACCGCGGCGATATATGGTGGTCATCTATAACGACGACTTCACAACGATGGAGTTTGTCGTCATGATACTGGTACAGATATTCCTGAAGAGCCAGGAGGAGGCCGAGGCACTGATGCTGCAAGTACACCACTCCGACAAGGCCGTAGTGGGCATCTACAGTTACGACATTGCAGTGTCGAAGGCTCGCAAGGCCACCAGCATGGCTCGCGAACAGGGCTATCCGCTACGACTGACCGTAGAGCCATTAGAATCCATGAACGAGGGGCAACCATAACGCTGCATTTCCACTATGGCACAGATAAGACAGACACCACGTGCATCACGCATATTAAACACGGCCTACAACCTCTGCAAGGATTACAGACATGAGTTTATCATGCCTGAGCATCTGCTATTGGCACTGACAGGCGAAAGCAACTTCAACGCATCAGTAAACATGTTCGGTGATGGTTTCCAACTGCACGACCGCATCAAGGACTATCTGGACAGCGTGGAGCGACTGCCCGAGGGAACGGACTACACGCCGGAAGCTTCCGAACAACTGTCAACGGTCATCGAACTGGCTGTGCAGCAAGTAGCCTCCAGCAGTGCCGAAGCCTTGGACATCCCCCACCTGGCGAAGAGCATTCTGTCGCTCGATGAGTCATGGGCTGCCTACCTGCTTAAGGACAACCTACACGGCGAGGAAGCCGGCTTCATGAGTCAGCTCATCGCTTTCTACGACTTTGACGACGAAATGGGAACGGAGGCGAACGACGAGGCCGACACGGCAGAGGACAATGCCAACCAGCCTGCATGGAAGCGTCTGGTCACCTGCATGAACGACCACTACCAACAGCAGAACCCACTCATTGGCCGCGAGCACGAACTGCAACGCACCATTCAGGTGCTTTGCCGACGCGACAAGAACAATCCGCTGCATGTGGGCGAGCCCGGTGTGGGCAAGACGGCTCTCGTCTGGGGACTGGTAAGGATGATAGAAGAAGGCCAGGTTCCCCCAAGACTGAAAGGCAGCCGCGTCTATCAGCTCGATATGGGAACACTACTGGCCGGCACACAATATCGTGGCGATTTCGAAAACCGCATCAAGCTGATTATGGACGGCGTACAGCATGAAGGCAGCAACAACATCGTCTACATCGACGAGATACACACCTTGGTAGGCGCAGGAGCCACCGGCGACAGTGCCATGGATGCGTCAAACATGCTGAAACCCTACCTCGAATCGGGCACCATCCGATTCATCGGCTCCACGACCTACGAGGAATACAACCGCCACTTCTCCCGCTCGAAGGGACTGATAAGACGCTTCCAGCAAATAGACATCACCGAACCGACGATGGACGAGGCCAAGCACATTCTCCGCCAACTGCAGTCACGCTATGAGGACTTCCATCAGGTAAAATATGCCGACGAGGCCATTGATTTTGCAGTAGAGGCCAGTGCCAAGCACATCAACGAGCGCTTCCTGCCCGACAAGGCCATCGACCTGATAGACGAAGCGGGAGCCTACCTCGAGTGCAACACGGAGAAAGAGGAGCGCCCGCTCGTGACCAAGCCACTCATTGCCGATGTACTGGCCAAGACGTGCAAGGTCGATGCCCTCTCCATTGCCGAGGATGACGACTACCGACAGCTGGAAACCCTTTCTTCGCGCATGTGCTCACAAATCTATGGGCAGGACGAAGCCGTCCGTCAGGTGGTAGAGGCCGTCCAGATGTCGCGTGCAGGTCTGCTCGACGACAACAAGCCACTGGCCTCACTGCTCTTCGTCGGACCTACGGGAGTCGGCAAGACAGAGGTTGCACGCGTGTTAGCCAAAGAACTGGGCATCGAACTCATCCGTTTCGACATGAGCGAATATACCGAGAAGCATGCCGTAGCCAAGCTCATAGGCTCGCCGGCAGGCTATGTAGGCTATGAGGATGGAGGTCTGCTCACCGATGCCATCCGCAAGTCGCCCAACAGCGTCTTGCTGCTCGACGAGATAGAGAAAGCCCATCAGGACATCTACAACATCCTGCTGCAGGTGATGGACTACGCCCGGCTTACGGACAACAAAGGACGCAAGGCCGACTTCCGCAACGTGGTACTTATCATGACCTCCAATGCCGGGGCGCAGTTTGCCTCGCAGAGCATCGGATTCAGCAGTCATGTCAGTCGGGGCGATGCCATGATGAAACAGGTGAAGCGGACCTTCAAGCCCGAATTTCTCAACCGCCTGTCGGGAGCCGTGGTCTTCCACGACATGGACAAGCAGATGGCTACCCTCATCCTGAAAAAGAAGCTCAGAGAACTGGACCAGAAGTTGGAAAGCAAACAGGTGACGCTGACACTCACTGCAGAAGCATTCAATCATCTGCTCCAAGAAGGCTTCACGGCAGAATACGGAGCCCGCGAGATGGATCGCGTCATCGCCCAACAGCTGAAGCCGCTGCTGATGCGCGAGATTCTCTTTGGCAGCCTGCGCCAAGGCGGACACGTGGTTATTGGACTATTGGACAATTCCACTATTGGACTATTGCCCCAACAGAATAGCCCAATAACACAATGAACAAATCAATCGTAAATAGTAAATCGTAAATAACAATGGTTTGGCAATTGGATGACGATCTTTGGTTTCCCAATCCCCGATGGGGCGAGGACGACGGTCTCGTAGCCATCGGCGGCGACCTGTCTGTCGAGCGTCTGGTGCTGGCCTATAGCAACGGATTCTTCCCTTGGTATGCCTACCAGATGGAGCGCGAGCCCCACTGGTATTGTCCCCTCGACCGCTACGTCATCTTCCCCGACGAGATACATGTCAGCCACTCCATGCGCCAACTGCTGCGACAGCACAAATACGAGGTCACGGTTAACCAGGATTTCGACGCCGTCATCCAAGGCTGCTCGACCGTCCGGGGGCGCAACGAAGAGCATGGAGCCTGGCTCGGACCAGACATCATCGAAGCCTTCACCCGTCTGCACCAGTCTGGCTATGCCGCCAGCGTCGAGGTATGGGAGCCGTCGGCCGACAGGCTGAGCCGCAGGCTCGTAGGAGGACTCTATGGTGTCACGTTGCGAAATGCCTTTTTCGGCGAGAGCATGTTCTCGCTGGTTCCCAACGCCTCCAAGCTCGCCCTCATCCATCTGGCCAAGGCAATGGAGAACATCGGCGGCCGGTTCATCGACTGCCAGTTTGAGACCAAACTCTTCCACTCCATGGGCGGCAGACATATCACCTACGACGACTATATGTCGCTACTCGCACGATAGCCCTTTCCCGACCGCTATCCAGTTCCATCTTCCGCTCTTCTTTCCTCATCGCCACTGCATTCAATCCGAATCTTTTACATTGTTCGACTTCCCTAATCAGGGCCGTCAACTCGTTTTATCCGTTGAGTTAACTCGATTCATCGAATGAGTCAACTCAATCGATCGTTTGAGTTAACTCACGATTTCTACCCATTTTTCTTATCCATGGCACCATGCCCAAAGAATCTTGACATTCCGCCATAGAAACATCCCCGCCGAGTGCTTACTCGGCGGGGATGATGAGAATAATATTTGCCTATTGGATAGCTTCGCTTATATCTTGTCGAGGGCCTGGCGGATGTCGGCCAGAATGTCGTCACAGTCCTCGATACCTACGGAGAGGCGGATGAGGTCGGGAGCAACACCAGCCTCGCGCAGCTGCTCATCGCTCATCTGTCGATGGGTATGCGAGGCAGGATGGAGCACACAGGTGCGGGCATCGGCAACATGGGTAACGATGGCAACGAGGCGCAACGAGTCCATAAACTTGACAGCGGTCTGGCGGTCGCCCTTGAGTCCGAAGGCAATCACTCCACAGGAGCCGTTGGGCAGATACTTCTGTGCAAGCTCGTAGGCCTCGTCGCCGGGGAGTCCGCTGTAGTGTACCCATGCCACACGGGGGTCGGCTTGCAGGAACTCGGCTACGCGCTGGGCATTCTGACAGTGGCGGGGCACACGCAGATGGAGCGTCTCCAGTCCGAGGTTCAGCAGGAACGAGTTCTGAGGTGCAGGAATGCTGCCCAGGTCGCGCATGAGCTGCGATACGAGCTTGGTGCAGTAGGCCATCTTGCCAAAGCGCTGGGTGTAGACGATGCCGTGATAGGACTCGTCGGGAGTGGTGAGTCCGAGGAACTTGTCGGCATGGGCCTCCCAGTCGAAGTTACCGCTGTCTACGACGCATCCGCCCACCTGAGTGGCATGACCGTCCATATACTTGGTAGTGGAATGGGTAACGATGTCGGCCCCCCACTCAAAGGGGCGGCAGTTGATAGGCGTGGGGAAGGTGTTGTCGACTATCAGGGGCACGCCGTGCTGATGAGCGATGCGGGCAAACTTCTCGATGTCGAGCACCTTGCAGCCCGGATTGGAGATGGTCTCGCCGAAGAGGGCCTTGGTGTTGGGACGGAAAGCAGCGTTGATCTCGTCCTCAGAGGCCTCTGGCGATACGAAGGTACACTCGATGCCAAGCTTCTTGAGGGTCACGCCGAAGAGATTGTAGGTGCCGCCGTAAATCTCGTTGGAGGTGACGAAGTGGTCGCCGGCCTCACAGATGTTGAACAGGGCATAGAAATTGGCTGCCTGTCCGGAAGAGGTGAGCACAGCCCCTACTCCACCTTCGAGGGCTGCTATCTTGCTGGCCACGGCATCGTTGGTGGGGTTCTGAAGACGGGTGTAGAAGTAGCCTTCCTTCTTCAGGTCGAAGAGGTCGGCCATTTCCTCGGTGTTGTCATACTTAAAAGTGGTGCTCTGGATGATGGGGAGCACGCGTGGGTCGCCATTCTTGGGCTTCCAGCCTGCCTGTACGCAAAGCGTAGCGGGCTTCAATGATTTTTCCATTTTTTTAATACTATTATTTATTGTTCGATAGTTTGCAGTTTTGTATCACCGGGACGGAAGAGCAGGCCCGTACACTTCTTGGCATCAGCCTTGTAAGCCTTGAGCTCTATCTGGTCCCACTTGATCTGGTCGGTGCGCTGGGCCAACGGTGCATGCGGGATAAGCGAGCCATCGCGCACCAGGATGACAGCAGGAATCTCGCCGGCCTCGATGGTCTGCCAGCCTCCGTCGTAGACCCGTCCCGACTGGTAGTCGATCCACTTGCCGCGAGGCAGGTAGACATCGCGACCCGTTCCCGACTCCATAAGGGGAGCAACGAGTATCTGAGAACCGAACATATATTCGTCCTCGATAAACCAGGACCCCTTGTCGTCGGGAAACTCGACCAGCAGGGCACGCACCATCGGCAGGCCGCGCTCGGTGCAGTCCTTGGCCTGGGCATAGACATAGGGCATCAGCCGATACTTCAGTTCGGCAGCCTGACGGAAGGCCTTGGTGAACGACTCGGAGATGAGCCAGGGCTCAGTGGGAGGTGCACCGTGGGCACGGGTGTGACTGCTGAGGAATCCAAAGGGCAGCCAGCGGCGATAGATATCTTCGGGCGAGGCAGTGACAAAGCCACCCATGTCGTGGCTCCAGAAGGAGAAGCCGGAGAGTCCGAACGACAGTCCGCCACGCAGGTCGCCCAGCATGCCGGTATTCGTCGTAGCAGCATCGCCGCCCCAATGGAGGGCATAGCGCTGAGAGCCAGCCCAGGCCGAACGGGCCCAGATAATGCCCTCGCCCGGATGCGAGCGTTCTACCTGTTCCCAGAGAGCTTTATTATAGCGCAGGGGATAGAGGTTATGCTCATAGAGTCCGCCCCGCCCGTTATGATAGATACCGTTGTAGGGAGCAGCCTCACCGAAGTCGCACTTAATCGTAGAAACGCCCTGACGCATCAGTCCCTCAATCTTCTGCTGATACCAGCTGACGGTCTCGGGATTGGTGAAGTCGAGAACAGCATCCTCGTAAGGCATGCCGCCAGCCACATTGCGGACGTGCAGGCCACGACGGACAATCTCGGGGAAGAAACGGTTCTTGGGCGTGAAGTAAGGCAGTTGCCACAGACAGGTGTGGAAGCCCTCGTCTGAGAGCTGGCGCAGCATGCCCACCGGATCGGGGAAACGGTCGCGGGCAAACTCGTAGTCGCACTGCCAGTCGACTCCAAACCAGCCCGTATCGAAGTGGATGACATCGCTGGGAATCTTGTGGCGGCGCAGCTCACGGGCAATGTTGAGTCCCTCGGCTTGCGAGAAATAGGTGATGCGGCTCATCCACGTGCCGAAACTCCACAGCGGCAGCATGGGCGAACGTCCCGTGATGCCGGTGTACTCGTAGAGAATATCCTTGGGCGAGCCGAAGAAGACAAAGAAATCGAGCTCCTCGTCGCCCATGAAGAGGCGGTCGGCACCGATATAGGAAGCACCGAAGTCGCAAGTGACAGGTGCCGAAGTATGCATGAAGATGCCATAGCCTCGATTGGAGAAGAAGAAGGGCACAGGCTTATACTGCCCGTCGGTCTCGGGTCCCTGAGGGTCGGTGACGGAGAGATGTACCTTCTGACCGGCCTTGTTGAGCGAGGTGAACGACTCGCCACAGCCATAGATGCGCTCACCCGGAGCCAGCGTGAAGACGGGGTTGAGGGCGCGCGAGTTGTCGGAGCCGCGCTTGATGAACGAGAAGGGCAGGAGCTTCACCTGCGACGAGTCGTTGTCGATGATGTGGCGCGTCTGTGTAAGAATGCGGCCATGCTTATCCTTCAGCACAAGACGGAAGGGATGACGCTGAATCTCCAGCGTGCCATAGGGCGAAGTGTAGCTGACGGCCTGGGCATCGGCACCGGCGCGCCAGACATCGGTGGTGGGCACCGGGCCACAGAGCATCGGGCTCTCGCTATCGTTGCGTTCAGGGTCCATATTGCTGGTTTTCATGCGGATGCGCAGACAGCGCGGACTGACAAAGCTAACCTTCATCCGCAGATTGGGATCGTTGTCGTAGGCGGCATCGGGGAAGTCGAGCATCTGCATACGGACGGGCCAATAGCCATTAAGGTTGAAGGCCTGTCGGGGCGACAGACGGTAGCGCTTCCAGTTGAGCTGTCCCTCGCCAGTTGCCGCATTGAAGTCGGCCAGCGAGTCGGCCAGAAAATAGGTGTTGGACAAATCAGAGAAATCAGTCGACATATCCTTCTGCATACACTGCAGATACTGGACACCGGCATTGGTCTGAATCTGAGCTTGTACGGATGCTGCGGACAGTGCACAGCAGGCGACACATAGGGTTAGGAATTTATTCATAGCTTGATAGTTGTTGATTTCAATCCGATGGCGCGGGCGGTGACGGTGCCCTTGCCTTTGACCACGGCGATGCAACGCCCGAAGAAGGCCTTGCGCTCAGGTGCCGTAAAGCGCTCCATAGAGGTCTGACAGCCATTGTCGGTAGCGATAATCTGTGCATCGTCACTACTGAAGAACAGCTGATTGTCGGCCCAGGGACAGCGGTTGCCGTCCTTATCGACCACCTCGGCCTGAACAAAGGTGAGGTCACGGCCCTGATAGTCGACAGTGAGGCGGACATGGTCGGGCTGTCCAGCGGTACGGATAGTCTGCCGGGCCACCTCGTGCCCGTCTTTGCGGGCGACAACCTTCACCTCGCCAGCCTCAAAACGTACGCGCCATCCCACGTGGTAGGGAGAATTCAGTGACGACTGCGTAGGATGGAAGGTCGCTGTCTTACGGCGAACGCCCTGCGATTGGCCGTTGACGAAAAGCTCTACCTCGTCGGCCTGACTGTAATAGCACCAGAGGTCTACCTCCTGACCGTCGAGCCAGTTCCAGTGGGGAAAGAGGTGGAGCACGGGCTTCGTGGTCCATTCGCTCCGATACATATAATAGATGTCCTTAGGCTGTCCGGCGAGGTCGATGATGCCAAAATAGCTGGAGCGTGCCGGGAAGGAATAAGGAGTAGGCTCGCCAATATAGTCGAAACCGGTCCAGATAAACTGTCCGCCCACAAAGGGGCTGTGCTTCACCACGTCCCAGGTCTGCTCGTGGGTGCTGGACCACGAAGCGTGCATGTTGTCGTAGGCCGAACACATGTAGGTGGGGTCGGTATAAGGCAGCCACCACTCCTTGGGGGCCTTGAAGATGCTGTCGGAGGGCATGCGGTAGAAACCGTTGGTCTGCAGGGCCGAGACGCTCTCGGTCATGATGAACGGACGGCCGGGGAAGTTCTTGGGCACATCGGCAATCCACTGATGATGGTAATTGAAGCCCACGACATCAATGGCCTTGCCCTTGAAGAGATGATTGTCGGGCGAAGGCTCGTTACAGCCTGCCGTGATGGGGCGCGTGGTATCGTAGCGACGAACGATGTCGGCCAGATGGTCGGCCAGCAGCGTATTGACACTGATCTCGCCGTCCTTGGCCAATGTGGAGGCATCGTGACCGGCATTGAGAATGAGGTTGGCCTGTTCGAGCGTCAGCGTGTCGGCCTCGGCAGAGGACCACTGCTCCAGCACCTCGTTACCGATAGACCACATAAGGATGCAAGGATGGTTGCGGTCGCGCAAGACGAGGTCGGTGAGGTCGCGTTCATGCCACTCGTCGAAGAAGCGGGCATAGTCGTTCTGGGTTTTGCGGCGGCGCCACATATCAAACGACTCGTCCATGACAATGAAGCCCATCGTGTCGCACATATTGAGCAGTTCGGGAGCCGGAGGGTTATGACTGGAACGGATGGCATTGACGCCCATCTGCTTCAGCTTCACCAACTTGCGATGAAGAGCATCCTCGTGTAAGGCTGCTCCCAGACAGCCCAGGTCGTGATGTTCGCAGACGCCGTTGAGTTTCATGTTCTGCCCATTGAGCCAGAAGCCCGTCTTGGCATCGAAGCGGAAGTCGCGAAAAGCCGTTGTAGTCCACACCTCGTCCACGATGCGCCCTTTGGCAAGGATGCGGGTACGCACTTTATAGACACAGGGATGGGCTGGCGACCAAAGGTGAGGGTGCCTGACCTTCAGTCCCACCTCACGTCCTTCGGCATCGAAGACTGTGTTCTGCACTTTATAACCACTTCCAGCCACCTGAACATCGACCTTGACGCGACCAGTCTTGGCATCGGTCACCACATGGACGCCCCAGTGACGCACATGGATGGGCTCTGTCTTGACGAACCACACATGGCGGTAGATGCCACAGCCAGAGTACCAGCGCGAGTTGGGCTGGTCGCTATTGTCGACACGCACGGCAATGACATTGTCGCCACTGCGCAGATAGCGCGTGATGTCATACTGAAACGAACTATAACCATAGGGACGGAATCCCACCTTCTCGCCATTGACATAGACGGTGGAGTTCATATAGACACCGTCGAACTCGATGAAATAAAGACTGGGGTCAGTGACACGGAAATGCTTGCGATACCAGCCGACACCGCCAGGGAGCGCTCCCCCACTCGCCCCCGAAGGATTGGAAGCCAGGAAGTCGCCCTCGATGGCCCAGTCGTGGGGCAAGTCCAAGCAACGCCAGTGGGAGTCGTTGTAAGCATAGTGGGACATAGACGCTGAATCGGCCAGAATAAAGCGCCATCCAGCATCGAAGTTCTGGCGCTCGCGAGCCTCGACAGATAGCAGGCACAAAGCACCAAGAAGCGTTAGCAGCAGTCGTTTCATCATTGAAATTATTTGTTTGTTGTACAAAAACAGCTACAAAGTTACGAAAAATCCCAAAAATATCGTATCTTTGCAAGGGATTTTACAAAAAAATGAAACTAAAGCGGTACATATTGACTACATTTGCACTCTTCGGATTGTACTTTTGCCTGTCCGTCATGGCACAAGGCAACACGGACGGCATCAAGCAGCTGCAAAAGCAGATGTACGACCTTTACAGTTCGAGGAGGACGCCATTAGAGCAATTCATGGACGTGACCAACCGTCTGAAGGAAGCCACGTTGAAGGCGGGAGACACGCACCTGTTCTACCGCACGTGGTCGAACCAGGCACTCTTTCATGCCAACAACCAAAGAAGGAACAAAGGACTGCAGATAGCCAAGGAGCTTCAGGAATATGCCCTCAACCACGACGACAAGTTTGGCATCTTCAGCGGCACCTACGTCACGGGGTGTATTCTCTCGATGATGGGAAACTACGAGCAAGCGAGAAACACGCTGAAAGAGGCTATCGACTACCAGCACGAGCACTTCCCCCAAGAGAGCCTTGCTGCCCCCTATCTGGAGTTGGCAAAGATAGAGTACGCCCAGACACATCCGCTGAGAACCATCCACTATGCCGACCTGGCACTGAAGGACCCGGCCATAGAGCCCCGGCACCAGTTGAATGCCCTGTCGCTGAAGTGTCTGGCTATTGCCGATACTGCCAACTATAAGATTGGGGCCAAGGAATACAAGGCGCGATTCAACGAGGTATATGCCGAACGCGAGAAAGTGAAGGAAAAGCTGGGGCGCGACGGTTTATATGGGCCGCGTGTGGAATGCTGGCGGCTCATCAACAACGAGGAATATGAAAAAGCGCTGGAACAAGCCAACAAAATAAATTCCAAGCTGGCACAGCTGGAGATGAAGCAGATGATTTACAAGCGTATGGGCGACTACAAGAACGCCTATAACGTGACCAGATGGCACAGCAAGATTCGCGACTCGGTGAACTCGGCACGCAATGGGCATCTGCTGATGGAGATGACCTCGGCACTGGACATGGGACGCGTGGAACTGGAAGCCAAGGAGCTCAGACTGAGGAACCAGCAGATGCAGCTGGACCATATAGCAGACGAGCTGAAACAGAAACAATTGACAGAGGAAGCGCTGAACCTGACGCTCAAGAACCAGAAGATAGAATTGGAGAATGCCGCCACGCAACTGAAGAACGACAGTCTGGAGGTGCGCAACAAAAACCTGAAGCTGAGTGAGTATATGTCGAAGATGGAAGCCCAGCAACATGCTGAACGCACGCATCACATGATGATGCTGGCAGGAGCCTTCATCGCTGTGCTCACCATTGGATACATGGCTTTCTATCTGTATCGCAGACAGCGGGCAGCCAAGCGTCTGCAAGAAGCCCACCGACAACTGCAAGTAGCATACGACCAGCTGGAGGAACACACGATAGCCCGTGAGCGCATGGCAAGCGAGCTGCGAATAGCGCGCGACATCCAGATGGGTATGGTGCCGAGAGTATTTCCGCAGCATCCCCACTTCGACCTGTATGCCATGATGGAACCTGCCAAAGCGGTAGGCGGCGACCTGTACGACTTCTTCCTGCAAGACAATAAACTTTACTTCTGCATTGGCGACGTGAGCGGAAAAGGTGTTCCCGCCTCAATGCTGATGTCGGTGGCAGTAAACCTGTTCCGCACCTTTGCAAAGGACGGATTACAGCCTGAGCATATCGCCACCAAGTTAAACGATGCACTGTCGGCAGACAACGAGAGCGGAATGTTTGTGACGATGTTTATCGGTATTGCCCATCTGGAAACAGGCAGGATGGACATCTGTAATGCAGGCCACAACCCACCACTCATCGACGGTGAGTATATAGAAGTAGAACCGAATGCCCCCATTGGCTTATGGCCAGAACTGGAGTACGCAGGAGAGCACTGGAACGAGATGAAGGGAAAGACGCTCCTGCTATATACCGACGGACTGAACGAGGCCGAGAACAAACGGCAGGAACAGTATGGAGACGACAGATTACAGATGCAGGCCAAACACCTAACCCACGAGTCTGCCCAACAGACGATTGAATCGCTCAAGAAGAATGTGACCCATTTCGTCGATGGAGCAGAACCCAGCGACGATATGACCATGCTCTGTCTGAAACTGCTATAATCAAAGCATCAGCTTAAAGCAAGCACCCGGACCGGCATAGGTGGTGTCGAGCCAAACCTCGCCACCTAAGCGACGAACCATCGTGCGGCTGAACGTCAGCCCCAGGCCCAAACCTTCTTTGAAAGAATCGAGCTTGACAAAACGCTCGAAAATATGCTCCGCCTCAGACTCTGGTACACCCGGTCCGTTGTCGATGACAGAAATGACCAGGCGACCTTTCTCTTCATTAGCGCAGACCCGTACCACACCTTCCTTGGTATTCTTGACGGCATTGTCGAGCAACGGATGAAGGATACGGTTCAGTACATGATCGCGTATACTGACGGTAAAGCTATCATCGAGGGTGGACTCGAAGCGGAGGGAGTCCTCGTTCAGCGACAGTTCATGACGGAAGTCACGGACAATCTTGTTCAACGCATCATTAGCGGGCAGGGGCGTAGAAGGTGTCGTGTCCACATGGTCGACATTCGACATCTCCAGCACTTCGTTGATCATCATCGTCACGAGACGCGTGTTGCGCATCATCGTTTCGGCTATATGATGACGCTCCTCCGATGACAACTCGAACTCGGAGGCAGAGATTACCTGTGCAAAACCACTGATAATGTTCAAAGGCGTGCGGACCTCATGGCTCACATTCTGGATGAAGGCAGTTTTCATCTGGTCGGACTCCAGAATCTTGTCGTAGGCTTTCTTCATCTCACGAAGATGACGGCGACGAGACTGTACGATATATATCAGGGCACACACCAGCAACAGCAACAGGCAGACGATGGCTGCCAAAGCATAGAACCAGCGGTGACTGGCCTGACGCTTCAACTCGTACAACTGCAACTCGCGCTGAATGTCCTGCATAGAGCTGGACAGAATCACACTATTGATGGAATCGCTCTCGGCAGCCCCTAACTGAAGGGACTTATAAGCCTCCTCCCAACGGCCTGCCCGCGCATAGATATCAGCCTTAGTCTCGTAAGGGTCGTCACCTTTTTCATCTGCCAGCTTGGCTGCCTCATCGGTATAGCCCTGACTGGCGAGATAATAGATTTCCATCGTACGACCATGAACCGACGACATTCCCTTGGACTCGCCTTCTTTATAGGCTTTGTATCCCTGAAGAAAGCGTTCCTTGTCACCCATCAGATAATAAGCCAGCGAACGGCGCGTCTCAATGTCGAACACACGCTCTGGGCTAGTCTTGCTGGCAATAGACGCAGCCTTGTCGATAAGGCGCAGTGCCTCCTGAGGGTTCTCGTCCATATAGATATTCACCAGATTCATATAGATAGGAGGCAGACTCTCCGTATAGCCCTCTTGCTCCATGCGGTGGATTACCTCCCAAAAACAACGCTTGGCACTCTCCTTATTACCACTGTACCGATAGATATGTCCCATCATATTGATAGCCATATACATCTCCTTGTCAAGCTTGCGCTCGGTGAGTTCCTTAGACAATTGGGTAGCAAGCTTATAGGCCTCGAAGATTCGCTGACGGTTGAGTTGGAATACAATCTCATTACAGCGCTGGGTATAATAGGCATGAAGGTCGTCTTGCTGAAGCAAATAGTCTTCCAGATTCTTTACAGCGACAAAGAAACGGGCACTGTCGCCATCGTTGAAAGCATGGTTCAGCGAATCGCGCAGTGTATTATACTCTGCCGACTCATTATAGTCTGGAGTATCTGCAGCCTCTGCCAGAGTGCCCAGCAGGAGAAAGCCGAAAAGACTTCCAAGAATGCGTTTATATATTCTTTTCATCTGGTTAGCAATAATTAGTTTGCAAAGATAACACTATTTACGGAAAGCACAAAAAAAAGTGGCGATTTAATAACCGCCACCTTAATAGATTATAAAAGGTTTCTACAGATTAACCTTCATTTCCTTTCCGCTATAGGTCACAGAGACGGCAGATTTCGGTGTGAAGGTGAGTTCCTGAGCCTTGTCTTTGGTGACATAGACAATATGGAACTGACGATTCTTCAACATACCATTGAACGAACCGTTACACTTACCCAAGGTAAGGGTCTTGGCGGCATCGTTATAGGTGATGTCGATAGTGGCATACTTTCCCTTCTCGTAGTTGTAGTTGGTGCCCTCGTCCTCATAGAGCTGGAACTGACCATCGCGGCCGGCATAGACATAAAGAGTGATGACATCGGCAGGACGCTCGTCGCTGTACTGCATCTCCGGGCCAAAGGGAATGATGCTACCCTCGCGGACAAAGACGGGGATACGCTCGTAAGGAGCATCAACGACAAGGCGCTGTCCTCCCTGAATGTATTCGCCAGTATAGAGATCGTACCACCCAGAAGCCTTGGGGAAGTAGACGGAACGGTTGCGCGCCTTGTAGTAGCCTACGGGACAAGCCATCAGGGCAGGACCAAACATCCACTGGTCCTTGATATTCTCAACTTCGCGGTCGCCATTAAAGTCCATAATGAGTCCGCGCATCATGGTGTAGTCCTTCAGATGTACCCAACCTGCCATCGAGTAGAGGTAGGGCATCAGACGATAGCGCAACTTGTCGTAATAGACAAACGACTGATAGCAGGGATGATTGTCTGGTGCAAGGTTCCAAATCTCACGCGTGGGCCACTGACCGTGTACGCGGAACAGGGGGATGAAGGCACCAAACTGGCTCCAGCGAGCCTGCAACTCACGCCACTCTTTCAGGTCCTCGCTCTCCACGCCTGTCTTCTCGTAATCCTGCTGTGCCTTCACATAACGGTTCTCCACACAGAATCCGCCCTGATCCATTCCCCAGAAGGGCAGACCAGACATCGAGTAGTTGAGACCTGCCGTCATCTGGGCACGCATATCCTCCCAACGAGTACCAATATCACCCGACCAGGTAGCGGTTGAGTAGCGCTGTTCGCCAGCAAAGCCACTACGGGTTAGCAGGAAGACACGCTGATTGGGAGCCACACTGCGCTGACCGTTATAGATGGCATCTGCATTGACGATGCTATAGGCGTTGAAATACTCTGTGGTAGTACCCAAGGCGGTAGGACCACTAAGGGCTTTGCGATACCACATGGGGGTACAGTCGCGGACATTGGGCTCTGAGGCATCCATCCACCAGGCATCAATACCATGCTTATACTTAGTAAAGAGGTTCTCGTCCATCTGGCGCCAGAACATCTTACGGGCTCCGGCATCATAGGCATCGTAGAACGAACCCACATAGCCGGGACCTACCCAGTCGTGAATATCGTCAACCACAGCCTGATGGTACATCCAGCCCTTTTTGTCTATCTCCTTGTAGTTGGCTGTATTGCAATAGAACTTAGGCCATACCGAAATCATGAAGCGGCCACCCATTGCATGAACCGAGTCGAGCATAGCCTGAGGATTGGGATAGCGCGAGGCCTCAAACTGGTGGGAACCCCACTGATCCTCTTTCCAGTAGTTCCAGTCCTGTACGATATTGTCAATAGGTATCTGGCGCTTGCGGAACTCAGAGAGCGTCTCCTCAATCTCACCAGAGGTCTTATAGCGCTCGCGACTCTGCCAGAATCCCAGCACCCACTTGGGGTAGACAGGAGCCTTACCCGTCAGTGTGCGATAGCCTGAGATAATCTCGTCAGCATTCTTGCCGGCAATGAAGTAATAATCCATATCCTTGGCCATCTCGCTCCATACACTGAGCAGACCACGCTCCTCTGCACTACGCGGAGCAGATACGCGCAGGCCACAATAGGCCTCACCGCCATCAGGCTGCCACTCGATGCGAAGCTGGACTTTCTTGCCCATCGCCAACTCGGTGGAGAACTTATAGGTATTGGGGTTCCACGCTGTACGCCAACGCTCGGGAACTACCTCTTTACCATCTATATAGACCTTTACATAACCTGAATAGTAGAGGATAAACTGATAAAGGTCCTTTCTTCCTTTATGCTTGCACTCGCACTTGCCACCATTCTTCTTGCACTTGCAGAGGCCACTGGCACAGCACTTGGCTTCGATAAAGCCTTCATACGTCACATTGGCTCCCTGCAGATTGAAGCCCTTGGGCAGATTCTTGATACCTCCGTTATCGGTAGCTACAGCAAGCTTGGAAGTCATGGGGAAACCATACTCATAGTAGATAGAATCCTCGTCACGGACAATACGCTTGCCCTGCTTGTCGGTATAAATACCTGTAAGATGGCCTGCCCTACCCTGCTTGTCGTACAACTTGAAGGCACGATTCAGCTGTAGATAGTCATCGGGATTACCCCAACGGCAATAGCTATACGAATCCCACAACAGGCCATAATTCTTGTTGGAAAGCACAAAAGGCACGCTGACCTTAGTATTATACTGGAACAGGTCTTCATTCTTTCCCTTCATATTCAGCTCCTCAGACTGGTGCTGCCCCAAGCCATAGAAAGCCTCATCGTCGGGGCTGTCAAATAGCATACGCCACGTGAGTCCATTGCGATGGGACTCAGGAACCTTGGCCACATCGACACCAATCTCCCTATCGGGAACACGGAAGGGCTTGAAGGTCTTTCCGTCCTCGGCTTCCTGCAACATTTTCTTACCATTGGCATCGAAGAAGGTAATAGCACCCGTCTCCTTATCTACACGGGCTTCGACATGGGCAGCCTTGACGGATACTTTGTCGCCGTCCGTCACCGTAAACTTGGGCTTAGCTGTCTGTGGGACGATGATAAGACTTTGCTTCTCAGGTAACTTTGTCTCCGACGTTGCCTGCACACGGATGATGTTGTCGTTCACCACCTGTAAGCGCACCAACTGGGCACCTCCGGTCTTTACTTTCTTTACAGGAATAGTTACATACTGGCCTTCCACCGTATAGTCTGCAGCCATCAGCGTCAGAGCTACCAAGGAAAGTATTCCTGCCATGATTGTCTTCATAATCTTCATTGTGTACTTTATTTATTGTTTAAGTTTTCAGCGTTTGCAAAGGTACGAATAATCTGCCAAATGGAGCGTCACAAAATGTTATCAATCACGATTTGTTTCGTTTTTATTTTTGTTTTTATACTCAGAAGGCATCACTCCATACATCTCCTTGAAATATTTGGAGAGGTAGCGGGGATTGTTAAATCCTACCTTATAGGCTACCTCAGCCACCGTCAACTGGCTCTTGCTCAACAGCTGCTCTGCATGGCGCAAGCGGATTTGGCGGATAAACTCAGACGGTGTCATATCCGTAATGGCTGTCAACTTTTTATAAAGGTGTACACGCGACATGCCCAACTGCTCTGCCATCGTTTCAACACTGATATCTGCATTGTCGAGATTGTTCTCAACATAGTCGGTAGCTGCCTTGACCAGCTTCTCGTCCAGACTGACAATCTCCAACTCGCGAATCTGGGGTTTCAGTTTAGTCTTTATCTGGTTGTTCTCTGCCAACTTGGATACTTCTTCCAACAGGGATTCCACCTGATTGAACACCTGTTGCTGTTGCTCATAGCGCTGCTCGTCGGTCTCGCGCTGCATCATCGCATTAAGACTGTCAAAGGCCTGGCGGAAAGGAATGCGCAGTTCCTCATTGAACGTATCGGCAAACTTCTGCTTAACCTCGTCAATACGGTGAGTGTTTTCCTGTTCCATCTTCAACTTCTCAAGACGCAACTTCTCCTGACTACGGCGATATAGCCAATAGACCACAGAGGCTGCTACCATCATATACAGGAGCCACATCCACCACGACCGATACCAAGGATACGCAATGGTGATAGGCAACTGTATTTCCGTCTGGCCCATGATGCCGTCGTTCTCCAACATCCTGACACACAAGGTATAGCTGCCAGAAGGCAGTCCCATATAGGTAATGTCAGAATTTGCATCCTCCGTATAGTGCCAATGATTGTTGGCCCCATGCAGTCGATAAGCAAACCGGGCGCGATTGTGCACCTCACCGCTATTGGAGCAGAGTTGAATCGTGAACATATTCTCGGAATAGTCCAATTGAAGTTTGTCGCCAACATTCCGGTAAGTGCCATCCGACATACGGACTCCGCTGAACACAGGAATCTCCTTGAGCGACCTTTCAGTGGTCAACGACTGCGGATTGATGATGTCAATCCCCTCGTGTCCCCCTACAACAATACGTCCATCAGGGGCAATCACCACAGAACGCTGATTAAACGGGCCGTCCTGTAAGCCGTCGCGATTATTATAACTACGCACCATGAAAGTCCAGCGGTTGCTTTCTCCGCGCTGCGGGATGACATTGGAAATACCATGCTCTGTTACAATCCACATACCATGATAGCGGTCTTCGACAATACCGTTCACCGTCGAACCCACCAAACCTGACTTCATATCCAATAGATAAGTAGTCTTTGTAGACGGATCGCAGACGGTGGCTCCCGACGCAGCTCCCTGCCAGATCAGTCCGCGACTGTCCTGCACAACACAGATGGAAGAGGAAGTGACGGGGACATCATTGGATTGTTCCTCTATCCGTAAGTTCTCTATCGCCAGCGAATGTGTATTCACCAAGGAGTAGAACTCGCTGTGCGCCACCAGCAGCATACTGTCCTTGGCCTGCTGGATAGAGGATATGTAGTTGCTGGGGAGTTTCGAGTTGTCCGTATTCAGGGTGGCAAACTTTCCCGTTTCACGATTTAAACGCTGCAAGCCACCTCCTAACGTTCCTATCCAGACATTGCCGCCAGCATCCTCGCTGATGGCCCACACACTGTTATTTGCCAAACCATCGGGTTTACCATCGGCCTTAAACGTGACAAATTTTCCGTCTCTATAGCGAATGAGTCCCCCTTCGTAGGTTCCAAACCACAGCGTTCCGTCACTGGCTTTCAGGCTGCTCACTATAATGTTGGAACCCAAGCCGCTGTTCTCCTTATTATATATAGTACGCGTGCCGGTCTGACTATTATAGTACACGATACCGTCGTCATTGGTACCTGCCCATAAGGCACCGTTCTGGTCCACGCAGACAGTGTTGACATTACCTAAGTCCACGTGTTTAAAGTTAAACAAATTGTCCGTATAATAGTTGACACCATTCATATAGGTGGCAATCCACATCCGGCCCAACTGGTCACGATAAATCTTGCGCAAGGTATTATCACTAATTGTCGTCTCATCGTTCTTTACCGGCAAATACTGGAACATCTGACGCTCCTTCGTGTCTACGACACAAAGTCCCTCATGGTCGGTGGCAAACCAAAGTCTCCCATGACAGTCGGTCACCACATCCCATATTATCAGATCACGTGGTATCTGGGAGATACCCATCAGTTGAAGTGCTTCATTTGCTGAAGTGTGCCAACGCCCCGTTCTACGGAGGTAGACATAGGCATCTCCATCGGTTAGCACCCATATATTCTTACTGTCATCGACATGCAGAGTGTAACCGGCATTCTTAGGAGCCGACAGTTGGCGCAGCCTGCTGCTCTTCCACGAAATACGAACATCGCCCGTATGGAAACAGATAAGGTCGCCGTTATTTGACACCATCAACAAGCTATTCCCGGATTCCTCAAAATCACTCACTCCAAAATCGTTGCCTACCTCCTGCGGCCCTGCTCCAAAGTCGAAACGATGCGTCTTCCTTGTTAGCGAATTCAAGAACCACATTCCCTGGTCGTAGGTCTTGATCCAGAAATTCTTTTTCCTGTCTATATACAACCGTTCTATCACACCCTGCACGCCATATTTGCGCAACCATTGCTCAGGGTGACGGTCGCAGCTCTCATCCAAAGGATTGAATATAGAATACTGGGTACCATGCCGCAACCAGAGATTTTTATCAGGTCCCTCCTGGACATCGTCGACAAAACTTTTCAGCAGTGTTGTCGTATCCCTGTTCTGCGAATAATAAGTGCGAATACGGTAGCCGTCATAGCGGTTCAGTCCATAGGGAGTACCTATCCAAACAAATCCTCTTGAATCGCGGAATATGCAATTGGTCTGGGTATTCGACAGCCCGTCACGAGTGTCCAGCCTGCGGAACTTCATGTCAGAATCCATTGCCTGAATGGATGCAACAGCAAATAGAAGCCAAAGAATGAGTACTCTTCTCATGGGCACTTACTCTTCGTCCATCATTACTGCTTCCTCGATTTCTATCTCCGGCTCCATAGGCAGGGTCATCACAATGACAGTACCACCGCCAGGATTATCCTCCAGGCGAATCGTACCCTCATGGGCTACAATGATTTCTTTCACCTTATCCAGCCCAATACCTTCGCTGCCCATCATAGGCTCAAAGGCGGTCGCCTTGAATTCATCACGAACGCCTATACCATTGTCAGCTACCTGAATAACCGCATGGTTGTTGTCGCCCTTCCCTAAATTGACTGTTATCTGGCAATTACCAGGAGAGAATCTCACAGAGTTCCCCAAAAGGATATTCATGGCAACAGCCAACTGCTCATGGTCTATCTTCACCATCAGTTCCTTTTCCAGCGAACGGCAACTTAGTTTAGCTTTCTGGCCCTCCTCCGTTGCAGAGAAAGTTTTGCATATAGATTTAATGGTCGATACCAGGTCTTCTTCTTTCCGATTCAACACCAGCTTCTCGTGCTGCTCTTCGCTGACAGGGTCTGGAACACCAAAGGCCGACTTTTCCTTTGCCATCTGGACGCGCATCTCGCTCATCCAGTGTTGTTTCTCGGTCTCACGACGCAGGTTTTCTGCCTCCAACAGCTGATGCTGACGCTTTAAGAACCAGCGGTGCCACCACCATGCTGCCAGTGCAATAAGCAGCATGTATAAGAGAATCATCCAACGTGTTCGCCACAAAGCAGGTTGGATGGTAATCTCCAGCGTACTCTCTTCCTCACCAAAGGTACCGTCATCGTTGAGCATACGGACATGAAGGGTATAACTGCCGGCACGAAGCGAGTTGTAAGTGATATTGGGGTTCAGTTCCGAGGTCTTCACCCAGTTCTCGTTGAAGCCTTCCAACCGATAGACAAAGCGCTTACCGTTGTTGATATTGCCCGCATCACTGGCCAGCTGTATCGTGAACTGGTCATTATACTTTAGGGTTATCTCCCGACAGTAGTCCAATGCCTCATCCAGAATGACTCGTCCATCAATCTCCCTACCTACGGGCACATCTTCATCGAACAGTTGTAGACCGCTAAAGACCGGGCGTTCCTTGCTCTTGACATTCGATAAGGCCTTGGGGTTGATAATATCCAAACCGCCCTGACCGCCAATCAGGATCAAGCCGTCGCGAGTCAGATAGGTGGAACGCTGATTATATGTCTCTTGTTGCAGTCCGTCACGATTATTATAGCTGCGCACCGTAAAATGCCAGGTTCCATCCTCCTGACGCTCTGGCAACACCTTAGAGACACCATGATCGGTCACAACCCACATCGTGTGCTCCTGATCCTCTATAATGGAATTGATGCTGGAGCCATACAGTCCGTCGGTCATATCCAAAAGCCTTGTCTTCTTGGTCAGCTGGTCATATACCGCAGCACCAGATGCCGACCCTTGCCAGATCAATCCGCGTGAATCCTCAATGACACAGTTGGTAGAACCCATATTGTTGGGCAGATTGTTAAGATCAGGCAATACGCGATTGGCCAGCTTTCCTGTCACGGGGTTGACGAAGCACCAGAACCAGCTCGTTCCTACCATCAGCCAGCCTTTTTTTATCCACCATACGCTGGTCAGATAATTGCTGGGCAGGCCACTGTTTTCTGTATTCCAAGTGCGGAATTTGCCTGTCTTCAAGTCAAGCATCTGAATACCTCCGCCCAGTGTGCCTATCCAGATACGATGCCACTTGTCTTCTGTCACGCTCCAGACATTATTGGTGGAAAGTCCTTTGGGGTCGCCCGTCGAGCGCCAGTTGACAATAGTAGCCTGCCGCGGGTCTGTCTTAGAGGGGATACAGCGTATCAGTCCACCATTATAAGAACCAAACCAAATGCTCCCGTCGCTGGCCAGACAGCTGCCCACCATGATGTTACCCAGCATAGGGCTGTTGTCCTTGGTATAGTGATTCACTATCTCATTAGCCTTCGGGTCGTAAACAAAGATTCCGTCTGTATTGCTGCCCAGCCAATAGTAGCCGTGCTTGTCCTCCACCACGGTATTGATGTCGCCCAACTCCAAATTGGCAATACTGGCCAAGCCCTCCTTAAACTCGTTCACACCATTTTTATAGGTAGAGATCCATACCAATCCGAGATCGTCGACATAAATCTGGCGCGGCGTATTGTCACTGATCGTGGATTCATCAAACTTATTGTTCAGGAACTGACGAACCTCTTTATCCTTACGGTCGATGACAAATATTCCCATGTGATCGGTAGCCACCCACATTCGGTCCTTGTGGTCTATCTTGACATCCCATACCTGCAAGCCTTCGGGCAGTCCCTCGATACCCTGCGACAGCATCAGTTCGCGGACCGTTGAGTACCAGCGGTTTTCCTTCTTGACATAGATAAAGGTATAGTGCTCCGCCACCACATACAGGTTTTCCTCTTTGTCTATCAACAGTTTGTAGTTCTGGCTCTCCAAAACACCATGCTCGTGCATCCAGGAGTTCTCCCACTCTATCTCACCTGTTTTACCATTCAGGCAAAGCAGTTCGCCTGTATAAGTCATAATCACCAGTCCTGTAGGATAGTCTGTCATGGCTGCTATCCCATAGTGCTCCTTAATCTGGTTTTTACCATATCCCATCCGGAACTCGGTAGTCTTCTTGGTCTTGGTGTTATAGTAGAAGATACCCTCCTCATAGAACTTAATCCAATAGTTCTTGTCATGGTCAATATAGACTCGCTCGACGGCATTGCGGCCCGGAAGAAACTTATCCACCACCCGGGACACATTGCGCTCGAACTTCTCCGTCACCGGATCGTACACGCAGTAGTTCATTCCCTGCTTCAGCCACAGACGACCCTCGGCATCCTCCATAATCTGGTCGGTATAGTTGTCGCGCATCGTCGTTGTATCGCGCATACTCGAGAAGAAAGCCTTCACACGATAGCCGTCATAACGATTCAGACCATAGGAGGTTCCTATCCAGATATACCCATGACTATCGCGAAACACGCAGTTCACCTGCGAGTTCGACAATCCGTTGCGCGTGTCCAGCCGACGGAACTTTACCTCAGGAATGGCTGCCTCTACGATGATTGAAACCAGCAGAAAGGGAAGTATCAGTAATAATTTTCGTATCATTGAGCAGTACTATTTACAATTTGTATTCTGCAAAGATAGCACATTTCCATGAAATGACCAAACAAAACAAAGAAAAAAAGTCTCTCGCATTATCGAGAGACTTTTTTTCTATTGTTGCTTGGATAGAGATTAGTCGTCAAGCACGATGGGCTTGTACTTCGGTACCAATGCCTTCATGATGCACCAACCGATGAGGTAAGCGACAGCACAGATACAGAATACGACCATATAGGCTGCAGGCTTCCCGTCGAATCCGAAGAACGAGAAAGCTCCGCCCTGACCGTCAGCCCAGGTGAAGAACATACCCGAGCCCTTATTGATGAGGAACGAGCCTACGCCGCCGGCCATAGAGCCAATACCCGTGATGGTGCCGATAGTTGACTTGGGGAACATGTCGCCGACTGTCGAGAAAATGTTTGCCGACCACGACTGGTGTCCGGCACCCAGCAGACCAATCAGGATAGCAGGCCACCAGGCGCTATAGGTTCCCAACGGCTGTGCAAACAGTCCCAGCACGGGGAAACAAGCAAAGATCAGCATGGCACGCATACGTCCTGCATAAGGATTCATACCATATTTCTCAACAAAGACCTTGGGCAGATAGCCGCCTCCGATAGAAAGTATGGTACAGATAGCATAGAGCGTGAAGATGAGCGCAATACCCATAGCCGAATCCGAGGTATAGCCATACTGGTCACTGAAGTAGGCAGGAGCCCAGAACAGGAAGAACCACCATACGCCATCCGTCATGAACTTACCCACGATGAACGACCAGGTCTGCTTATAGGTGAAGCACTGCCAGAAGGGGATGGTCTTCTCCTCCTTGGCCTCTTGCTTGTTCTGCACCTCAGCCAAGTCGTTGTCCTGCTCAATGTAGTTCAGCTCAGCCTGGTTCACCTGCTTGTTCTTGGCAGGCTTCTCATAGGCCCATATCCAGAGAGCCATCCAGATATAACCGAGCGCACCGATGATTACGAAAGCCATCTCCCAGCCCCATGCACGAGCGAGCAAGGGAATAGTGGCGGGAGCAGCCAAGGCACCAACGGAGGCACCGCTGTTGAAGATAGAGGTTGCAAAGGCACGGTCTTTCTTGGGGAAATACTCTGCCGTCACCTTAATGGCAGCAGGGAAGTTACCAGCCTCACCCAAAGCCAGGATCATACGGCACGAGAGGAACAGCCATACCGAGATGGTTGCAATGGCCACAGCGGCATCGCTGCCAGCCTGTACCATACGAAGGGCCTCGATGCTGTCGTAGCCTTCGATATTCATTGCCACCCATCCGCATCCGGCGTGCATCACAGCACCCGTAGACCATACGAAGATGGCAATGAGATAACCCTTCTTAGTGCCCATCCAGTCGATGAACTTACCTGCAAAGAGGTTGGCAATGGCATAGAAGATAGAGAACCATCCGGTGATGGTACCATAGTCATTATCGTTCCAGTGGAATTCTGGAGCGATAAAGTCCTTCCAAGTGAGCGACAAGACCTGCCGGTCCATGTAGTTGACAGTAGTTGCCAAGAAAAGCAACGCACAGATGACCCAACGCCAGTTGGACATTTTGGTTGTTTGAATAGGAGCCATGGGATTTACTATTTACAGATTTACTATTTTCGATTTACCACCAACTATTTGATGTCAATAACGGGGATATTGTCCTTGTCGTTATAATAAAGATTCTCACCGGCCATGCCCCAGATAAAGGTATAGTAGTAGGTACCGGCAGCAGCGTGCATGCTCCATTCGGGCGACATGATAGCCTGCTCGTTGTGCAGCCATACCACACGGCTCTCCTGCGGTTCGCCCATAATGTGGGCTATGGTCTGCTCCTGAGGCAGGTTGAAGTAGTAGTATGCCTCAATACGACGGCCATGAGTGTGGGGAGGCATCGTGTTCCAGGCAGCACCGGGATTCAACTGAGTGAGACCCAGCTGCAGCTGGCAGGGACCTTCCTCCAGCACATCGTTCACAATGAGCTTATAGACGGTACGGTTGTTACACTCCTCCAACGAGCCTACGGGTCCCCAGACTGCGGCCTTCAACGAGCCCTTACGGCCGTCGAGGGTCACCCACTGCGTCTTGTAGTGCTGGTGGGCCGTAGCAGAGTTCAGATAGAACTTGGCCGGATTCTTGGCATCCTTCGAACGGAAGAGCACCTCTTTGTTGACATCCTTGTCCTTTGCAATATGGCCGCGGCCAATGTATAAGGCTTCTTTCGGAGCCAGTGCGTACTCCTTACCGTCCACGATGACAACGCCATCGCCGCCGCCACAGTTGACAACACCTAACTCACGGTTGTACAGGAAATACTTCTCCTTGATGTTGGGGTCCACATCCAGACCCAGTTCCAGGAAGTTCTCCAGCTTCAGGGTCTTGTTCACCGGCATAGCCCCGCCAAAGATGAAGCGGTCATAGTGTGAATAGGTGAGATGGATCTTGTCGGCCTCCATCACTTTCTCCATCACGAAACGATCGCGCAAGGTCTTCGTGTCGTAATGCTTTACATCTTCAGGATGACAGGCAGTCTGAAACTTCACGTCCTGCTGAGCTGATACGGATAATGCACTCATAATCATCAATAAACTTAAAACTTGTTTTTTCATAATTTTTATTCTATTGTTTACTTATTCTCTTTATTCTCCTTGGCTATACGCTGGCGGTTCCAGACCACCATTCCGATAGTAATCAGCGTGAGCACACCTGCTCCGACATACTCCAGATAGGCCACACACTTATAGATGACCCATCCGAAGAGCGACGAGGCAAAGTCCAATGCACCGCCCTCGAAGCCCTGCGGGATGTCGGCAGCCTTGTCGCCAGTCTGCTCGAACACGGTGTGGGCAGCCTGCGTGAAGGCAGGAGCCATATCGGTGACGAAGTACAGGCCAATGGCCAGTGCCACCAGGCCGATGATAAACGTCTTCACCACGTTGCCTTTAGTGAAGGGCAGCACCATGGGGAACAGATAGAACATACCTGCCAGCGATGCCAGAGGCAGGAACTGGTTCCCCGGCAGCACGACTGCCAAGCCCAGTGCCACAGGTATCAACAGCAGGCTGACCACCAATGTGGTGGGATGACCGATGACCACTGCTGGCGACATTCCGATATAGACTTTCTTTCCGTTGAACTTCTGCTTCACCACCTCCTGGGTCTTCTCGGCAATGGGCTTCAGTCCTTCGATAAACAATGATGTGATACGAGGAATCAGCTCCATCACGGCACCCATCGTCACTCCAAGGAACAGCACCTTCTTGATGTCCAACTGTGCCAAGGCTCCTATCAGGCAGCCTACGATGACACCGAGAATCAGGGGCTCGCCCATCACACCAAACTTCTTCTTCATGCCCTCGGCATCGATGTTCAGTTTCTCAAAGCCGGGAATCATGTCCAGCGCCTTACCGATAATCAGGGCAAAGGGCACAAAACTCTGGCAGAACGGCTGAGGAATGGAAATGCCCTGCCACTCGGGATAATACTCCTGAAACTTGTCTGCCGTCAGGTCAGCCATCACCAGCGTAATGACATAGCACACAATGGCGGCAAAATAGCCCCATGCCAACGACTCGCCCATCACAAAGTAGGCAACAGCCCCGATGAAGGCAAAATGCCAATAGTTCCACAAGTCAATGTTCACCGTACGCGTGCAGCCTGTAATCAGCAGCAAGAAGTTAACACCGAGGCAGATGGGGATGATCAGTGCGCCCACGGCCGTGTTATAGGCCACAGCGGCGGCAGCGGGCCATCCCATGTCAAACACCTTCAACTGAAGATCGTACAACTGGGAGATTTCACTCAGCGGTCCGCCGAAGTTGGTGGTCAACAAGGCGGTCACGATGCCTAAGCCCACGAAACCGACACCAACATAAAGACCGGACTTGAGCGAACGGCCGAACTTCAGGCCTATACACAGGCCAATAATCGTAAACAGGATGGGCATCATCACCGATGCGCCCAAACTGATAATGTAACTGAAGACTTGTTCCATGTAGATTTGTATTGTTTTGTTTGTTTTAGCGTATTTGGGTGCGAAGGTACAAAAAAAAAACGGACCGACCAAACAATCAGTCCATTTTCTTTTAAGTTTACTTTACTTCGTCAGTCTTGGAAGTAGACCTTCTTGACGCGACTGCTGATGCTGGTCAGCACTTCATAGGGGATGGTCTGCAGGGCATCGCTGAGCACGGTGACGGGCAGATGCTCGCCGAAGATCTCCACGCTGTCGCCCTCGTTGCAGGGAATATCGGTCACATCAATCATGGCGACATCCATACAGATATTGCCTACATACGGAGCCTTCTGTCCGTTGACCAGACAGTAGCAGGTGCCACGTCCCAGGTGACGGTTCAGCCCGTCGGCATAGCCTATGGGGATGGCGGCAATGACGGAGTCGCGCTTCAGTATTCCCTTTCGAGAGTAGCCCACCGTCTCGTCCTTGGGCACATGGCGCAACTGGAGGATGGTGGTCTTCAGCGTTGAGACGGTGCTCAGCATACGATTGTCGCGCGGGTCGACACCATAGAGGCCCAGTCCCAGACGGCACATATCCATCTGCCGCTCGGGGAAGTGCTCAATGGCTGCCGAATTGTCCATGTGGCGCAGTATCTTATGGTCAAAGGCAGCCTGCAACTGGCGGCTGGCACGGTCGAACTTCTCGAACTGCATCGCAGAGAAGCGGTCGAAGTCATCACTGTCGGAGCCTACGAAATGACTGAATACCGAACGCGGTATGATGGCATTCTGCGACTTCAGCCTGCGTATCAGCTCGTCCATATCCCGCTCAGGGTCGAAGCCTAAGCGGTGCATGCCCGTATCCAGCTTGATGTGTACCGGCCATCCCGTAATACCCTGTTTCTCGGCAGCATGGATGAGCGCATCCATCAGGCGGAACGAGTACACCTCAGGCTCCAAATCGTAGTCGAACATGGTCTTGAAGGCCGTCATCTCTGGATTCATGATCATGATGTTCTGCGTAATGCCGCTGCGGCGCAGGGTGACGCCCTCGTCGGCCACTGCCACAGCCAGATAGTCCACCCGATGGTCCTGCAGCGTCTTCGACACTTCCACCGCACCGGCTCCATAGGCATCGGCCTTCACCATACATACCAGCTTCGTTTCCGGCTTCAGGAACGAGCGATAGTAGTTCAGGTTGTCGACTAATGCGTTGAGGTTCACCTCCAGAATGGTCTCGTGGACTTTCTGTTCCAACTGCTCGGTAATCCTGTCGAAACCGAAGGAGCGCGAGCCTTTGATAATCACTACCTCGTTCTGCAACTGCCGGAAGGTATTGCTTTGCAGAAAGTCCTCTGTCGTAGTGAAAAATTCCGTCGAGGGCAGATGGAAGACACTGGCCTGGGCCATCATGTGCGGTCCGATACCTATCAGTTTGGTGATGCCACGCGTTGAGCACAGCCTGTCCACCTCACCATAAAGTTCTGCGTCACTCTTGCCGCTCTGGTAGATGTCACTGAGTATCAGCGTACATTGGGTATGTTTCTTCCGTTCCTCGCGCTCTTCCCTTCGCTGCACAAAGTCGAGGGCAATATCGAGCGAGTTGATATCTGAGTTATACGAGTCGTTGATGAGCGTACATCCATGCTGTCCCTCTTTCACCTCCAGACGCATTGCCACCGGCTCCAGTCGTGCCATACGCTCAGCGAGCTGCTCCTGGGATACGCCTAAATAGCGTGCAGTTGCAGCCACTGCCAAGGAGCACTCTATGGAGGCCTCGTCATAGAAGGGCAGCTGATAGGTAGGCAACAGCTCGTCGCGATGCCACCCAATCTTCTGGCCCTTGAAACCGGAACGGCGAATGCAGCGGCTCACCAGGTCGTCATCGGCATTATAGATGACGACCTTTGCATCGTGAAACAGCTTCAGCTTCTCCATACATTTCTCCTCCAGCGAGCGGAAGTTCTCCTGATGGGGAGCACCGATGGAGGTCAGCACACCGATGGTGGGCTGGATGATATCGTGCAACGCCTCCATCTCGCCCAGCTGACTGATACCTGCCTCAAAGAGTCCCACCTGGGTCTGTTCATTGAGCAGCCACACCGACAGGGGCACACCAATCTGGGAATTGTAGCTCTTGGGCGAACGGGTCACCACATAGTCGGGCGACAGCACCTGATAGAGCCATTCCTTGACCATCGTCTTGCCGTTGGAGCCCGTAATACCGATAATGGGGATGTCGAACTCGTCGCGATGGCGCTCTGCCAACCGTTGCAAGGCTTCCAGCGGCGAGGGCACCACGAGGAAGTTGGCATCAGAGAGTGGAGAGTGGGGAGTGGAGAATGGAGAGTCCTTCTCCACTACAAAGTTACGAACACCCCGGCGATAGAGGTCTTCGATATAGCGGTGCCCGTCGTTGCGGGCAGTTTTCAATGCAAAAAACAGCGTGCTTTCAGGGAAACAAAGCGAGCGACTGTCCGTCAGCAACCAGCCTATTTGGGCATCGGCAGTGCCGATGCGACGCGCTCCGATGAGCGTGGTAATCTTCTCAATCGTGTAATTCATAGCGCGAAGGTAGTGTATTTTTTTCGTAATTCTGCTATTTTTAACATAGTTTTATCCATAAAAGCCCGATATTCTGCCCCCTCGGGGTTGAAGGGCTTGTGAGCTAATGCCTGTTTCAAGGGCTGCCATTCGGCAAGATACTGTTTGGCTTCTGCCGAGAAACAGGTGTCCACCAGCCGCTCCCAGATGTATTCCACTGCCTGGTCGGAAGGATGCAGCATGTCGGAAGCATAGAACCGGTAGTCGCGCAGCTCGTCCATCACGATCTCGTAGGCGGGGAAGTAGCTTACCGTCCCTTGCAGTCCGGCAGCCTGAGCCTCGCCCACCACCTTGTCTGCCGCCAACAGCAGGGTAGCCTTCGACAGCTGGCTTTCGTGGTAGCCGTATTTCCGATAGCGGATGGGGCTCACCGTCAGCATCACCTTGACCGCAGCATTGCGCTGTCGCAACACGCCGACAGCCCGTCGCAGATAGTCCGCACACTCGTCGATGGTCAGTGTCTCTTCCTGAAACAGGGCTGCGGGCCGCTTCTCGCAGTTGTCCACGATCTCGCCCGTCTCCTTCAACAGGTACACATGGTTCGTGCCCAGCGTCAGAAAAGCCGTCTTCGGCACCGCCTCGCAACGTTCTATAGTGTGCAGGATGCTGGCAGGATTATACATCGTGCCGTATGGGTTCAGCGTCACGGGGAATCCCTCGTCGCGGAAACGCTGCCCGATACCTTGGGCAAAGCAGGAGCCCACGAAGAGCAGTTCCTCGCAGGGACCAATCTCGAAGTCCGCCTTCTTAATCTCTATCCTCGTTCTGAACTCCATCAGCTTCTGCTCACTTGTAGTCCCGTCTTCGAGAGCGTCATCTCCACAAAACGGGCATTAGGGTTAGGCTGGGCGGCCTGAATGGTCTGCTTGATGCGGGCTGCTGCCTCGGGGTCCTTGGCCACCATATACAGATAGCCGCCACCGCCCGCACCGGGCAGCTTGTAGCCTAAGCACAGGTCGTCAACCATATCTGTAATCCTGCGCACACTGTCGGGATTGGTGCCGCTGTCTATGGCCTGGTTCTGCTGCCACGTTTTCCTGACGAGCAAGCCCATCTGCTGGAAGTCCTGCCGCTGAATGGCTTCATACATGTCCGTTGCGTGCGCCTTCATCTCGCGCAACTGATGCAGTTCTCCGCTATGGTTCAGGAACATCCGGCGCACAATCTCTGCCAATATCTTCTTGGCCGTACGCGTGATGCCTGTATAATATAATAGGTGGCACTGCTGGTATTCCGGCTGGGTATAGACGGCATCAGGCAACCAGCGCACCAGCGGATTCTGGTCGAAGCCGCGAACCGTCTCCAGCAGTTTCACCCCGCCCAGGACACCACCAAACTGGTCCTGCCATCCGCCACCCGTCGTCAGCAGTTGTTCCAGCACCAGCGTCCGCCGTCCTATCTCGTTCTTGTCCCATGCCAGCGAACAGAAGTCGCTGACAGCGCCCAAGACCGTCGAGGCCAGTATGCTCGAAGTACCCAGTCCGCTGCCTGCCGGTATGGCTGAGAGCAGTGTCAGCTCGATGCCGCATCCGAAGTGCTCTAACTGAGCCCGCAGCGTGGGGAAGGCTTCCTGCGAGAAGTTCGGCAGGAATCCCGCCAGCGCCAGTGCCGCCTTGGGGATGGAGAACGGCGAGCCCACCTTGTTGTAGGCTGCCAGCTGTTCGTAGGTCTCTATCACCTCCATCGCCCCTAAGTCGATGCTGCGCAATACGATATGCGGTTCCTTGCAGGGTTTCACGTAGGTCTGCAGCGGAGGCTGACCGTTCAGCTCGATGGCAATATTCACCACCGCGCCCCCTTCCATCAGACAGTACGGCGGGGTATCGGTCCAACCGCCGGCCAGGTCGATGCGTACCGGCGAGCGTCCCCAGACAATCTGGTCCTTATAGACGGAGCATCTCGGCAACTGCTTTTCTACCAGCACACCCTCCGTCAGTCCCTCGCGCAACAAGGCGAAAGCCTGGTCACTACAGCCTCTGAACATGGCATCGTGGATACGCGTCATCAGCGGAGCCGACTCGGCGATGGGTGCCGGCATCGGCAACTGCATCTCGCTGAACTCGCGAGCGGCATCTTCCAGGTCAAGCTGGTAGAAGACGCTGTGCTGCCAGTTGCGGGCCAGGGCGGGCCAGTTCTGTGCGCGGAAGCGTCGGCGCTGGTCGAAAAGCCTGCGAAGGTTGGCGACATTCGAGATGTCCTCTGCCGACAGGTAGCCTACCGCCACGCTGTCCACCTCGTCCAGACTCTTCAGCGATACCACGTCCTCCACCACGGGGAATTGTTTCTTCTGCTGTTCCTTTCCAGCAAACTTGTCGTCTATATGATAGCGGCGCACACAATACTGTGTCTCACCTATGGGGATGATGTCCAGACACTGCCCGGGTTCCAGAGTCAGCGTCCAGTCGTTCTCGGGCACACCCGTCACGATATTGTCGTGCGTCAGCGTCCAGTGCGCTCCTATGCAGCTGTTCTCTATCCATACATTCGTGTTCTGCTCCGTAAACTGATAGCGGGTCAGGGCGTTCTGGGTGAAGATGCTTGGGTGAGGTTTGCGGTCGTGGTGCATGATGTCGCGCTGGTCGTTCACCACATTCTGGATGGCCACCGTCGACGAAATCATCTCGCCCGACGTACCGTAGTGATAGAACTCACCGCCCGGCAGGGGTACGATGGCCACCGACAGCTCGTGCAGTTCCGCATCGTCGATGGTAGGGTTCGTGCCTAACGTGCAGCCAAACTCCGAATACAGGTCGTACTCTTTGAGTTGAGAGTTGAGAGTTGAGAGTTGAGAGTTGGGGGCGGCCATCGAGCGTTTCATGAGCAGCTTCACGGCCTTGTCACTCAGCAGCCAGATGCCGATATCCGTCAGGTAGAAATGGTCTTTCAGCAGTTCCGTCAACTGCTCCGTACTGGGTTTCTGCAACATCATCTTGAGCACGTTTGGCGTACGACGGTCGCTCACGAACACCCCGTGGTCCTTGGCTATCGAGGCATCGAGCCACAAGCCGTAGCACACCACGTCGGCATCTGGTATCGTACCGATGCGCTCGGCAGCACGGATATACACGTCGCCACTCACAATCATCGTCGTCAGCCGCTTGGGAGCCTGCGCCATCATGCGCTCATAGAGCGGCAACTGCAGGTCGAGCAATGTCTGCGACAGCCGCTGGCCACGCTCCCATCTGAACACAGGTATCGGGGTCAGAATCTTTCCGCTGGGGGCATACGAGGGCAGGCGCCGGCTCTGTCCGCCGGCATGCAGGATGATGCAGCGCTCCCCTTGCAGCCAGTCCTTTGCCTGCTGGAGCAGCCACGTCGTTCCCCCACCCGACCCTAACTTATGGCCTATCGGGTCGTTCGTACAAAAGAATTCGTCGCGCGACAGTCCTGTCACATCATGAAAACATTCCACCAGATTGGGTGGCAGTGAGAGCAACTTTTTCATCTTTTTTTGCTTTTTGCTTGCAAAAGTAATAAAAATGCCCCTATCCGCCAAACTTTCCGAAGATATTTTCAGTCCAGAGCGTCACGGAAAATCCTCTCGGTCTCCTGCTCCCTCTCCCACGCGTCCATCTCCGAGTCCCATTCCGATATAATGGTGAACCTGAGTATTTTTCACTTTGAGGCAGTTGCGATTACACATTTTGTGTAACACATTTTGCGTAATTCGAAATAATTGTGTATATTTGCACCCGAGAACACTAACAAAGGTTATTATGGAGAATCCATTTGTCATCAAGTCGCTTCGTCCTCAACTGTCATTCGACAACATTACAGGCGAGCCTCAACTCCAGATAGCCTATCAGACAGCACACGAAAAAGAATATACGCTGCGCGGACTTTTAGATTTCCTCGACAGTCAAGGCGAACACATCGTTATCGCTATCGATGAGTTTCAGCAGATCCGTGACTATCCGGAAAAGAACATGGAAGCGCTACTACGAACCTATATCCAGCAGACACACCATCTGACATTCATCTTCTGTGACAGCAAGAAATACTTGATGGCAGACATCTTCTCCAATGAGAAGAAACCTTTCTACAACAGCACAGCCTTTGTCTCACTTGACAAAATATCAGAAACCTCATATTCAACTTTTATCCGCAAACTATTGAACGAACGAGGCAGAAGCATCACAGACGAAGCCCTCCAGTTTATACTGGAATGGACCCGTCGTCATACTTACTATACCCAGCAAGTCTGCCATACCGTCTTTGCAAATGAGAGTACCAACATCACCATCAACGATGTGAAATGCGCCTGTCAGCAACTGATGAAGCAGGGCGAGACCGTTTTCCTGCAATATCGCCAGATGCTGACAAACAAGCAATGGAATTATTTGATTGCAGTAGCCAAAGAAGGCAGTGTACAACAGATTACTGCCTCCGAATTTCTCAAGAAGCACAACATTGGTACACCTTCAACCTCCCGTCGTCTTGCAGATGCACTTTGCGAAAAAGGCTTGCTCAACGACGACATCACCCTCGAAGGAACTACTTACTCAGTCGGTGACGTATTCCTCTCCCGCTGGATGGAGCGACTATAAATTCATCCTCAACGAGCCGTAATATCATCCTCAACGAGCCGTAATTTCATCCATAAACTCCTACCACCCCTACCATGACAGGGCTGAAAAGCCGATGTACAAAGGGATTGAAGCATGGTAGGTGTTGCCGCAACTCCTACCATACACCTACCATACTCCTACCATACCCCTACCGTGTAAATGATTCTAGTTTCGCATGATTCACATTGCTCAACTTTCAGAGGAAAGAAGTAAGTGGTGAGAGGTAAGAGAAAAACAAAGTAAATATTTTTCACGGCTTCCCGTTTGATTCTCTCCTATTGGCATCATAGAACTGGTAATGAGGGTGTTTTTACTGGCAGGCCTGCCAGAAAATTTTCCCTGCCCTGAGAAAAATATTTTTCCTTAATAGGAGCAATTTTCCTCTTTAATAGTAGTGATATTCAAGCTCAGAAGAAAGTTAAATTTTGTCGTTATATTTCAATTATCCTGCAAGATCGCGTACAAGTCAAAAAAAAGTTCATTATGGCCATGTAACCCATTACAAAGCTATTCCAAAGAAGGCGGCATAGTAGGAGTGATGGTAGGTGTATGGTAGGAGTTGCGGCAACACCTACCATGCTTCAATCCCTTTGTACATCGGCCTTCCAGCCCTGTCATGGTAGGAGGGTAGGAGTTTCTGACATCTACAAAAACACGGTTTTTTTGTCACTTTTTGGGTGAAGAAAGACTTTTTTTGCAGAAAAAACATTAACTTTGCCGCAAAATAAATATTCATACTAATGAGCATTTCTGAAAACAAGTCAGTCTCGAAGAGACAGCTAAACGGCTTTTTTGCCGCATTCACACTCATAGCACTGTGCTTCGCATTGTGGGGTTTTGCCAATAATGTTACCTCACCGATGGTGGGTGCCTTTTCCAAAATATTCCGCATGAGCACCAGTGAGGCAACCCTCGTGCCCGTAGTCTTCAACCTGGGATACTTCTGCATGGCGCTGCCCGCAGCGCTGTTCATACAACGGTTCTCGTTCAAGTGGGGCGTACTGGTGGGGCTGGCGCTGTATGCGCTGGGGGCCTTCCTGTTCCTACCAGCCAAGATGGTGGGGTCGTTCATGCCGTTCCTCGGGGCTTACTTTGTGCTGACGTGCGGACTGTCGTTTCTGGAGACGAGTTGCAATCCGTATGTCTACTGCATGGGCAGCGAGAAGCGTGCCGTTCAGCGTCTGAACACGGCCCAGGCTTTCAATGCATTAGGATCGGTGGCAGGTATGCTGGTAGCCGTCTTTGTACACCAGCGCCTGAACCCGTTGGAGAGTCATGTGAGGGCGCAGATGCCCCAACAGCAGTTTGACATCATCAAGGACCACGACCTAAACATTCTGATTGAGCCGTATATTTATATCGGTGCGATGGTGGTGCTGATCATGGTGGTGCTCTACTTGACCCATGTGCCGCGTTACGATATGCCCGGCAATGGCAAGGACATCACGACAATACTAACGGAACTGTGGCATCGCAAGAACTACCGTGAGGGTGTCTTGGCCGAATTCTTCTATGTGGGTGCGCAGGCAGCCTGCTGGATGTATATCATCATCTACGGCACGCGTATCTTTATTGCCGAGGGAATGACGGAACAGGAGGCGGAGGTGCTGTCGCAGAAGTTCAACATCGTAGCCATCGTCTTCTTTGCCTGCAGCCGCTTTATCTGCGCCTGGCTCATGAACTGGTTCTCGCCGGAGCGTATGCTGTCGACGATGGCGATACTGGGCATCGCGGCGCTGATGGGTGTCATCTTCCTGACCGACCGCAACGGCATCTACTGTCTGGTGACGGTGAGCATCTGTCTGTCGCTGATGTTCCCCACCATCTACGGGTTGGCACTGCGCGGCATCGGTGAGAATATCAAGATAGCAGGTGCAGGACTGATTATGGCCATCCTGGGGGGATCGTTCTTCCCACCCATTCAGGCCATCATCATTGAAAGTCATATCACGGTGTTGGGACTGCCCAGCACCAATCTGTCGTTTCTTATTCCGCTGCTGTGTCTGGCGATGGTTGTCTGGTATGCACACCGCGCTTACGTAAGGCATTGTATCCGAGGAATAGAAGAATAAGCAACAGCACCGCATAGGCCGCATAGGCAATGGTCTCGGTGCGGTCGATGCTCTTGGGGAAGAAGCTCAGCACAACCTCGTGGTTGCCGGGCTTCACCTTCAGTGCACGCAACACGTAGTCAACACGTCCCAGTTCCTGCTCAACGCCATCTACGGTTGCCGTCCAGCCAGGATAGTAGATTTCGGAGAACACCACGACACCGCCCTTATCGGAGCTGACCTCATAGACCAGCTGGTTGGGCTCATACTTCTTCAGCGTAACGCGGCTCAACGTATCCTGAGCGACAGCCTGACCGAGGACATCCTGGAACTTCTTGTCGGCCACTGCCTCATGGCGCAGCGAGAGCTGTCCCGTCATATCGAGCTCCTGATTGGCATTGTCGACATAGTGCAGCTTGTCAACCAGCCAGGCGTTGCCATAGGCATAGGGATTTTCGACGGGAACGGTCTGACCGCCCTGCAAGGGGAGAATGAAGTACTTGGTGTTGAGCATATTGAGCACGGGATAGATGCTGTCGCCATTGACCCGGGTCATATCGCCGCCGGCATCGGCTACAGCACCATACAGACGTTGCATCTCGGGCTCGATATGGGCGTCGATGAGTTCCTGATAGCGGCGCAGTTTGGCAGCATGATAGCCTCCGATGCTCTTCAGATAGTAGGAGGTCTCGTTCTCGTTGAAGGTCGAGGTGGCGAGGTTGAGCACACGGAAGTCGGGAGCCTTGTCCTGCAGGATATGGTCGATGGCTGCCGTCTTCTGGATGGGCTGCTCGCGCACGCTGGCAGAGACGAACATGCCGTCGTTGAGATAGCGCTTGTTGACCTGCCACATATCGACCAGACAGAGCACCACCAGACAGGCGGTCATCAACTCTACACGTACCTTCTGATACTTATAGAGCAAGAGGAAGAGGGTGCCGATGACGATAATCCAGAACGAGCGCCAGCAGTCGGCTGTGAACACCGCCACGCGCATCTCAGTGAGGTTCTGCACTAAGGGAGCCAGTTCCTCGGCAGGTATCTGACTCATGGCCTGCATTTCGCTCTGGCTGATATAGTCGGGGAAGAACAGGCGGGGCATCAGGGCAAAGAGCAGGCAGGCACCGGCAGTAAGACCAAAGGAGGTGTAGAGCCACTTGGCCTTGGTGGTCAACAGAGAAGGCTCGTCGATGAGCCGCTTCAGTGCGAGCATGGCCAGCAGGGGGATCGAAAACTCAGCAATCACCAGTATGGAGGCCACCGTACGGAACTTGGCATACAGCGGGATATAGTCGAGGAAGAAGTCGGTGAAGGGCATGAAATTGCGTCCCCACGACAACAGCACAGACAGGATGGTCACGACCAAGAGGGCCCACTTCATAGGTCCCTTGACGATAAACAGTCCCAACACGAAGAGCATGAGTACGAACGCTCCGACATACACAGGACCTGCCGTCATGGGCTGCTCGCCCCAGTACTGTCCAATCTGCTGATAGATACTTAAATAGTTGTTGTCGGCATGCTTCATCGCTGTTGCGCTCTGTGCCATCGGCACCGAGGCACCGCCCTTGGCATTGGGGATGAGCAGCGTCCAGGTTTCGTCGATGCCATAGCTCCACTGCGTGATATAGTCGCGATCGAGTCCGCTGGAGGTCTGGTTCGCAGCATTCTCCTTCACCAGTTCACTCTTGCCGCGCATCGACTCCTGACCATAGAGCCACGTATGATAGAGATTCGACAGGTTGATGCTGATGCCGATAGCGGCACCTGCCATACAGACAGCAGTGGCCTTCAGCAGATGCGTGTAGCGCTTCTGACGGACATTCTCGATGACATAGGCAATGTACATGGCCAGAATGACGAACAGATAATAATAGGTCATCTGCACATGGTTGGCAAGCACCTCTAAAGCCGAGAACACCGCCGTGAGCACCAGTCCCCAGAGATAGCGTCCCTTGAACGCCAGCACCACTCCGGCAATCATCGGAGGCAGATAGGCCAGCGCCATCACCTTCCAGATATGTCCGGCAGCAATGATAATGAAGAAATAGCTGGAGAACGCCCAGACCACGGCACCGAGCATGGCCAGATACCACCGGAAGTCGAAGGCGCGCATGAGGATGTAGAAGCCTAACAGATAGACAAAGACATACCACACATTCTCTGGCAGCCACAGATGGTAGGCTTTCTCGACCTTGGTCAAGATGGCATTGCTATTGTAGGAAGGTGCCATCTGGTAGGTAGGCATACCTCCGAACAGGGCATTGGTCCACCGCGTGCGCTCGCCCGTACGCTGTTCGTATTCCGACATCTCCTGACCTGCACCCCTGCCTGCCGACGAGTCGTGGCGATAAAGGATGCGCCCCTCAATATCTGCAGGGAAGAAGTAGGCAAACGAAATCACTGCAAATAATACTACTGCCAACACATCGGGCAGCCATACTTTCAGACTCTTCATCATACTTTTTTTAAGTTTTTGGGTGCAAAGATACGAAAAAGTTTAGAGTTTTTCGTAACTTTGCAGCATTTAACAACAAAAAGAATATGAAAATAGGTATTATTGTAGCTATGGACAAGGAGTTGCGACAGCTGCAACGCTTGTTCTCAGACGATGAGGTACGCGTAGTGAAATGTGGCATCGGCAAGGTGAATGCCGCCTTAGGTGCCCAGCGACTCATCAACGAGTTCCACCCCGATGCCATCATCTCCAGCGGCTGTGCCGGAGGCAATGGCGACGACATTCAAGTGCAGGACATCATCGTGGGTTCGGAGGTGACTTACCACGATGTCTACTGCGGCACAGCCATCGACAACACTACTGTCTACGGACAAGTGCAGGGACTGCCTGTACGCTATGCTGCCGACCCGCAGCTGCTTCAGGCGGCTCTCTCGCTCGCCGATCAGCAGTCTTCGGCTGACTCGCAGATTCCCCCCATCCACCAGGGACTCATCGTGACAGGTGACTGGTTTGTGGACAGCCGCGAGAAGATGCAGCAGATAGTAGACTTGTTCCCTGAGGCGCGGGCGGTGGACATGGAGTCGTGTGCCATTGCACAGACCTGTTATCTCAACCAGATTCCTTTCCTCTCGTTTCGCATCATCAGCGACATCCCCCTGCGCGACACGGATGCCTCGCAATATCATGACTTCTGGGACACCGTAGCCGAGCACTCGTTCCAAGCCACGAAGAAACTGATTGAAAAAGTCATTAACCAAGGCTAAAGCGTGACGGCAAAATGGAGATTTGAAGAACTAAAGAACTGAAAAGTTGAAAAAGATTCCTTCCTTTACTATTGACCACGAGCGGCTGCTGCGGGGCATCTACGTCTCGCGCAAGGACGCTGTGGGCGGGGATGTCGTCACGACCTTCGACATCCGTATGACAGAGCCCAACCGCCAGCCTGCCATCGACCCGAGGGCGATGCACACGTTGGAGCACTTGATAGCTACCTTCCTGCGTAACGACGCGGAATGGGCCAGCCGCATCGTCTACTGGGGACCTATGGGTTGCATGACAGGCAACTATCTGCTTGTACGAGGCGACTATGCCTCAAGCGACGTTGTGGAGCTGATGCGCCGTGCCTTCCAGTTTGCCGCGACCTTCGAGGGCGAAGTGCCTGGGGCAACGCCTCGCGACTGCGGCAACTACTCGTTCATGGACTTGCCGCTGGCCCGTCGGGAGGCACAGAAATACAAAGACGAGGTTCTCGACTGCATACAACCCGAAAACCTCGTCTATCCCGAATAGTCCTACACGCCCAGCAGAACGGGCGAAGAGGATAGCCAACCCACATGGCGTCACCTTGCGTCCCTGAGTATCTCGCTCAGGGTAGGATGGATGTGCACCATATCGCGTAGTTGGCCGACTATTGTATCGCGACACATCAGCACACTCACCTCCTGGACGATGTCGGCAGCATGAGCACCAAAGGCATGACAACCGAGGATGCGGTCGTCGGCATCGGCGAAGAGTTTCAGCATACCCTCCGTCTGTCCCATAGCCAACGCCTTGCCATTGGCCCGCCAGAACGATTTCAAACAGCGGTAGCCGGAAGCACTGTCGGAGGCCTTCAGCTGATCTTCCGACGGACCGACACAGGCTGCCTCGGGATCCGTGAAGATGGCGGCAGGCATAATGTCGAAGCGGATGCCGTCGCTACGCCCCAAAAGATGATTGACAGCCCTCACAGCCTGCATCTCGGCAGCATGAGCCAACAGCTGGCGGCCATTGACATCGCCGATGGCGTAGCAATGAGGATGAAGGGAAGACAAGACTTGGAAATGGTCATCGGCCACGATAAAGCCCCGTACATCGGGGGTGATGCCTGCTGCCTGCAGATTCAAGCCGTCGGTATTGGCCTGCCTGCCCGTAGCGATAAGGATGGTGTCGGCATCGATGTCGGCAAATTGCCGAACCGCCGTCTTCATGCGGAAAGTGATGCCGCGCTTCTCCATTAGCTTACGAAGACGCTTGGCCACATCGCTATCGAGCATGGGCAGACACTCCTTCAGAAACTCCACCACCACCACCTCGCTGCCAAAACGATGGAAGACGGAAGCGAACTCCATACCAATCACCCCGGCCCCAATGATACATAGGCGACGCGGGAGACTGGTGGCACGTAGCAGTTCCGTGCTGGTCACCACGCGCGAATCGTCGATGTCGGCAATCGGAGGTATCTTGGCCTTGCTGCCTGTGGCAATGATGACGGCTTTGAAAGTGACGCAGACAACAGAACCGTCGGCAGCACGTTCGACGACGACGCTCTGGCTGTCCTGAAACATGGCATGGCCGCGGAGCAGCGTGATGCCCGGCGCTGAAAGGATGCCCTCCACCCCACTGCGCAGCTGGGCCACTACCTGCTGTTGACGCGTCACAGCCTCATCAAACGTTGCTGAGTGGACATAGGTCTTGGTAGGTATGCACCCCCGATTAAGACAGGTGCCTCCCACCTCCTCCTGCTCGACAATAACCACCTGCAAGCCCTGCTGGCAGGCATACTCAGCCGCACGGTAACCACCGGGACCGGCACCGATAATAAGAAGATCAGTCTGCATCATGGATCAACTGTTGATAGGTGACTACTGGATGCTTGGCTGCCAGCACATCGTCGACACGTCCGATGGGGGTATCATGAGGTGCCGACTTCACCAGTTCCGGATTACTCTTAGCCTCCTCGGCAATACGGCGCATCACTGCAATAAAGCCATCGAGTGTCTCCAACGACTCGTTCTCGGTAGGCTCAATCATCAGACTCTCATGGAACAAGAGGGGGAAATAGATGGTGGGAGCGTGATATCCATAGTCCAGCAGGCGCTTGGCCACATCCATCGTGGTGACACCCGTAGACTTGTCGCGCAAGCCGTCGAACACGAACTCGTGACAGCAAAGTCCTTCGATGGGGAGTTCGTAGACATCCTTGAGCGACTCCTTGATATAGTTGGCATTGAGCGTAGCCAGCGGCCCCACCTCCTTCACATGGTCACGCCCCAAGGTCAGGATATATGCCAAGGCGCGCAGCATGACAGCAAAGTTGCCATGATAGGGCGACACAATCGGGAAAAACTGCTGCAGACCCTCGCGTACCCCCACAGGACCGCTGCCCGGGCCACCACCGCCATGAGGAGTGGAAAAAGTCTTGTGCAGATTGATATGCATGACATCGAATCCCATATCTCCTGGACGGCAGGCACCCAGCATGGGGTTGAGGTTGGCACCGTCGTAATACATCAGTCCGCCGCAGTCGTGAATGAGCTTCGCTATCTCAGGAATCTGCTGTTCGAAGAGACCGAGGGTATTGGGATTGGTCATCATCATAGCAGCAATATTGCTGCCCTCTGTCGCCACGAGTCGCTGCAGGTCGTCGAGGTCTACCAGTCCGTCAGCCGTCGACTTCACCTCAAGGATTTCGAGGCCACAGACAGCAGCCGAAGCAGGATTGGTGCCATGAGCCGAGTCGGGCACGACGACCTTCCTACGCTGCAGGTCACCTCGTGAACGGTGGTAGTTGTCGATGACCATGAGTCCTGTCAGTTCGCCATGGGCGCCTGCATAGGGTTTGAAGGTGAAATGAGCCAGTCCGGTCAGGGCACAGAGCATGCGCTCAAGCATGGAGATGGCAGCGCGGGCACCCTCAACGGTATGGTCGGGCTGCAGGGGATGCAGATGTTGGAAGGCTGGCAGACTGGCCATCTCCTCGTTAATCTTGGGATTATACTTCATGGTGCACGAGCCTAAAGGATAGAACCCGTTATCGACACCGAAGTTGTTCTGCGAGAGATTGGTGTAATGGCGCACTACCGTCAGTTCGTCACACTCAGGCAACTTGGCCTCGTGCTGTCGACGCAAGTTCTCCGGCACTTGGTACTGGCTGAACTTGTTACGAGGAAGAGAATAGCCTTGCCGCCCCTCATGGGAAAGTTCGAAAATCAGATTTCCGTATAATCGATTGTTCATAGTAACGATGGTTAAGTTAATGGATTAAGGATACCAGACGGTCGATTTCTTCCTTGGTACGCTGCTCGGTGACAGCAAAGAGGAAGCCCTCGCCAAGGCGGACACCACCCAGGATGCCGGCATCGAGGAAACGCTGATAGAGCGCATCGCCATCGCCATCGTATCTGACATAGAACTCATTGAAGAAGGGACGGTCGAAAACCAACTGGAAGCGACCGGTCTTAAGCAGTTCGTCGCAGAGATAATGGGCACCGCCATAGCTCATCTCGGCAGCCTCCTTGAGTCCCTCGCGACCCATCAACGCCATATACATCGTGACAAAGAGTGCCATCAGCGACTGGTTGGAACAGATGTTCGAGGTGGCCTTCTGCCGACGGATGTGCTGCTCGCGAGCCTGTAGTGTGAGCACGAAGGCACGCTGTCCACGACTGTCGACCGTCTTGCCTACGATGCGTCCCGGCATCTTGCGGATAAGTTTCTCGGTGCAGCACATATAGCCAACATAAGGGCCTCCGTAGGACAAGGGGATGCCCAGCGACTGTCCATCACCCACGGCGATGTCGGCTCCCCACTCGCCCGGGGTCTTCAGCACAGCCAGGTCGGCAGCGACGCTATCCATGATGAAGAGCGCCTTGTGCTCGTGACAGGCATCCGCGAAACCCGTCAGATCCTCCACGATGCCATAGACATTGGGCTGCTGCACGATGACACCAGCCACCCCGCCCTCGCCCAGCCGGCTTCTCACATCGTCGAGACTGGTACAGCCATTGCGAACAGGCAGCTGTTCCAGTTCGATGCCCTGATGCAGGGCGTAGGTGGCGAGCACTTCATAGGTCTGGGGATTCAAGCATCCCGACACCAGTACCTTGTTGACCTTCTTTCCTGCCGCCACTGCCATCATCATAGCTTCGGCACAGGCGGTCGTACCATCGTACATCGAGGCATTCGACACCTCCATACCCGTCAGTTCGGCCATCATCGACTGATATTCGAAGATGTAATGGAGCGTACCCTGCGAGATCTCAGCCTGATAGGGCGTATAGGAGGTCAGGAACTCGGAGCGCGACAGCAGGTTTGGAATGACGGAAGGCGTATAGTGGTCGTATGCCCCCATGCCCGCAAAGCATACCAGCTGCTGATTCCGGGAGCCTAACAGTTGAAAAGCCTGCCTCACTTCCTGTTCGCTGGCACTCAGAGGGATATCGTAGTCACCACGGAAACGAATGCTCTCAGGAATCTGGGCATAGAGGTCATCGAGCGATCCGATGCCCACCTGCTGCATCATAACCTGGAGGTCGGCTTCCGTATGGGGAAAATACTTGTAACTCATCGACACAGACTATTATTTCTCACAGAAAGCGGCATAAGCCTTGGCATCCATCAGACTGTTGAGCTCTGAAGCGTCGGCAATGGTCACCTTGATAATCCAATTCTCATAAGCATCACTATTGATCAGCTCGGGTTCGTCCTCGAGCGCTTCGTTTACCTCGACCACGACACCCGTGACAGGCGATATCAGGTCGGAGGCTGCCTTGACACTCTCTACGGCACCGAACTCCTCACCAGCCGACACCTCATCGTCCACTTCCGGCATATCGACATAGACCACATTGCCCAATGCGTGCTGAGCATAGTCCGTGATACCGATATAACCGAACTCTCCATCCACCTTTACATACTCGTGCGACTCACTGTAATAGAGTCCTTCTAATACTTTTGCCATAATATCCTTTTTTTACTTTAAACTATTAAACTCTCAACTATTTCTTATAATGCTTGTCATAGAAGCGCTTCTTGCAGACCACCCCGGGGAAGGTCTTCTTACGGATCTGGATTTCCACCTCCGTACCCAAGGCCGCATAGGCAGCATCCACCAGTGCCATACACACACTCTTGTCTGTCGAGATGGTATGATAGCCTGTGGTGACCTCGCCAATGGGCGTTCCGTCCTTCAAGACCGTATAGCCATGACGGGGAATAGCCTTGTCCTGCAGTTCGATGCCCACCAGTTTCTTCTGAGGTCCCTCTGACTTCTGTCGCGCCAGGGCCTCGCGACCTATAAACTCAGGTTTGTCGAGTTTGACGAAGATGCCCAGCCCCGCCATGACAGGGGTGATGTCGGCAGACAGTTCGTCACCATAGAGCGGCAGTCCCACCTCGAAGCGTAGCGTGTCGCGGCAGCCCAGCCCGCAAGGCTTTACGCCAGCAGCCATCAGCTTGTCCCAGCAGTCGTTGATATACTGGGGCGAGGCATAGACTTCGAAACCGTCCTCGCCCGTATATCCCGTGCGACTGACGAGAACCTCATCGAGCAGCTTGAACGTGTAGAACGACAATTCCTGACAGGGGATGCCCAGCACATTCTCCATCACCTCCTCGGCCTTCGGACCCTGAATGGCCAGTTCGCCATAGCGGTCGCTCTGGTGCTCCAACGTCACCTCGTAGCCGACAGCCTGCTGCTGTATCCAATCCCAATCCTTATCGATATTGGCTGCATTGATGACCAGGAAGAAGCGATGGTCGGCAAGCTTATATACCAGCAAGTCGTCGACCACTCCCCCATGCTCGTAACACATCATGCCATAGAGAATCTTGCCCACAGGCATCTGACGCACATCGTTAGTGAAGAGATGGTTGACATAGCGCTCGGCATCTGGTCCGCTAATCAGCACCTCACCCATGTGACTGACATCAAAGACGCCACACTGCTGGCGAACAGCCTGATGTTCGTCGACAATGTTAGAATATTGGATGGGCATCACAAAACCTCCGAAGGGCGACATCAGTGCCCCCAGAGCCACGTGTTTGTCGTAGAGACAGGTTTTCTTGTTCGTTTGTTCCATACGCGTACCTACTTATAATAAATGTATGAATTCTTCTTTCAGGTATTGTTGTTCGATTGCTTCAATAGCGCCTACCTCGGCCACCGTCAGTTGGCGGCAGTCGTCACAAAGGGTCTGACGGATATGGTCCTTCAGTTGGTCGAGTGTGAGCGACGCATAGTCCTTCAGCAGGGTGATGCGCTGACGTACGCTCTGCACCCCATGCTGTTGCAGTTTCTCTCGGCTGGGGGTAATAGCGGCCAACATGTGGTCCATATTGGTATCATAAAGCAGCGTACTGTGGACAATGCTTCGCCCGGGCAGATGATAGAAGGCGGTTCCGCACACCTTGCGCCCAGCTATCAGCACATCGTTATGACTGGTGCTGGTAGCCTCGATGCCCAACCGCCGCAACACCAACAGTATCATCTGCAGAAAGCGATGGAACACAGGCCCCACCATCTCGTCGGCCGTCACATACGACAGCATCAGGTTGTGCTCGTCGGCATAGACGCAGCCTCCCCCACTCTTCCTGCGATACATCCGAATGTCATGCCGTTGGCAGTAGTCCACATTGACCTCGCTCGCCATCTGCTGATTGCGCCCGAAGATGACGCTGGGAGCCACCTGCCAGACGAAGAAATAGTCGGCTGGCGGCAGGTGGCGAGCCACATATTCCTCCATGGCCAGATAGAATGCGACACCCCGTTCTGAGCGGCAGCCTGCTGACGGGTCTCGTCCAGAGCTCTCTGTGGGCAATTCGAGATAGGTCATGCGCTATTAGTTGATAAGTGAGTGATGTTCTTAGTTATTGTTTGCAAAGATATGAAGAAATTATGCAATAACCAAGAAAAAACGTGTTTTTATTTTTCCGACAATGCAATTTGCCCTGCCTGTCGCTAAAAGTGAAGATACTTTCAACCGAAAAAGGAAAGAAAAACAGGTTTTCATTTTGCCATTTCCCTGCTAATTCGTATCTTTGCAGGCAAATATCGAATCAAAGTGGAATTACTACAAGATATCAAATACCCTGAAGACCTCCGAAAACTGGCTGTCGACCAGTTGCCACAGCTCTGTCAGGAACTGCGTGAGGATATTGTCAAGGAACTGTCGGTCAACCCAGGCCATCTGGCGTCGAGCCTCGGCGTGGTGGAGCTGACGGTAGCCTTGCACTATGTATATAACACACCGGAAGACAGAATCGTATGGGATGTGGGACACCAGGCCTACGGACACAAGATACTGACTGGACGGCGCGAACGTTTCTGCACCAATCGCAAGCTGGGCGGACTGAGGCCCTTCCCCTCGCCCGAAGAGAGCGAATACGACACGTTTATGTGCGGCCATGCTTCCAACAGCATCTCTGCCGCCTTGGGAATGGCTGTTGCTGACAAAGACAGACACCGCCAGGTAGTGGCCGTCATCGGCGACGGTGCGATGTCGGGCGGACTGGCCTACGAAGGTCTGAACAATGTGTCATCGTCCGACAACGATATCCTGATTATCCTTAACGACAATAACATGTCGATAGACCGCGCCGTGGGAGGCATGCAGGAATACCTGCTGTCGCTGTCGACCAACGAGACGTATAACGCCCTGCGCTTCAGGGCATCACGCTGGCTTCACAAGGTAGGACTGATGGAGGACGACCGCCGCCGCGGACTCATCCGCCTCACCAATGCGGTGAAGTCGGCTATCTCCCACCAACAGAACGTGTTCGAAGGCATGGACATCCGCTACTTCGGGCCTTTCAACGGGCACAACGTCAAGGAACTGGTACGCATCCTCCGACAACTGAAGGGAATGAAAGGTCCCAAGCTGCTCCATCTGCACACCCAGAAAGGTCACGGTTACGCCCCTGCCGAGAAGGATGTCACCGTATGGCACGCACCAGGAAAGTTTGATCTCGAAACGGGCGAGCGACTGGTAGATAAAGATAAGAACACGCCTCCGCGCTTTCAGGATGTCTTTGGTGAGACATTGTTGGAACTGGCCCGTCAGAATCCGAAGATTGTAGGCGTTACCCCAGCCATGCCTACTGGCTGTTCGATGAATATCATGATGAAGGAGATGCCCGAACGCACCTTCGATGTGGGCATTGCCGAGGGACATGCCGTTACCTTCTCGGGCGGAATGGCCAAGGAAGGACTCCTGCCTTTCTGCAATATCTATAGTGCCTTTGCCCAGCGCGCCTACGACAACATCATCCACGATGTGGCCATCCTGCGACTGAACGTGGTGCTATGCCTCGACCGCGCCGGACTGGTGGGCGAAGACGGGCCCACCCATCACGGAGCCTTCGATATGGCAGCCCTGCGCCCCATCCCCCATCTCACCATTGCCTCGCCCATGGACGAGCACGAGCTGCGCCGGCTGATGTACACCGCACAACTGCCCAATAAGGGTCCGTTCGTCATCCGCTATCCCCGAGGTCGCGGTTCGCTGGTCGATTGGCACTGCCCGTTGGAAGAGATTCCCGTCGGAAAGGGCCGCTGTCTGCGCGAGGGCAGCGATGTCGCCGTCATCACCATCGGTCCCATCGGCACCCAAGTAGCCCAGGCCATCGAGGAAATTTCTCAACTTCCAACTTCTAACTCTCCACTCTCCGTAGCCCACTACGACCTGCGCTTCCTGAAACCGCTCGACGAAGAGCTGCTCACGACGATAGGCCGCCGGTTCCAGAAGATTGTCACCATCGAAGACGGAGTCCGCAACGGAGGCATGGGGTCGGCCGTACTGGAATGGATGAGCGAACATGGGTTCACGCCCGTCATCCGACGTTTAGGACTGCCCGACGAATTTGTGGAACACGGTACAGTTGCCCAGCTGCAGGCCATTGTGGGCATTGACAAGGAAAGCATCAAACGAGCCATATTAGAACTATGAAGATTATCATTGCCGGAGCAGGTGCCGTAGGTACTCACCTGGCCAAGCTGCTGTCACGCGACCATCAGGACTGCGTGCTCATTGATGAGGACCCTGCTCGTTTGGGCGACCTCGACAGCCGCTATGACATCATGACTCTGCAGGGCCGCACGACGAGCATCAACACGATGAAGGAAGCCGGTGTCGAGAATGCCGACCTCTTTGTCGGCGTCACTCCCGACGAGAGCCGCAACATGAACGCCTGCATGATAGCCCACGCCTTAGGAGCAAAGAAGACGGTGGCGCGTATCGACAATTTCGAATATCTGGATCCCTCACGCAAGGAGCTCTTCGAGCGCATGGGCATCAACTCACTCATCTTTCCCGAGGTGCTCGCTGCCGTCGACATCACCAACGGCTTGAAAATGTCGTGGGTGCGACAGCGATGGGATGTCAACGGTGGCGACCTCGTCATGCTGGGCATCAAGCTGCGTAGCACATGTGAGGTACTGAACCAGCCGCTGCGGACGCTCTGCGGACCCGACGACCCCTATCATATCGTAGCCATCAAGCGCGAGGGCGAGACACTGATTCCTGGCGGTAATGACGTGCTGCAAGAGAACGACCTCGCCTATTTCATGACCACACGCGAGTATATCCCCTACGTCCGTCAGATTAGCGGCAAGGAGCACTATGCCGACGTTAAGAATGTCATCGTGATGGGCGGCGGTCGCACGGCTGTTCGCATGGCGAAGATGGCTCCCGACTATATGAACCTGAAGATTATCGAGCAGGACCAGGCTCGCTGCGAGAAGCTCAACGAGAAGCTGGCCGACCAGGACGTGATGGTGATTCACGGTGACGGACGCGACCTCGGACTGCTGCAGGAAGAGGGCATCCAGAACACACAGGCCTTCGTAGCTCTCACGGGCAATGCCGAGACCAATATCCTGGCGTGTCTGACTGCCAAGCGCCTGGGTGTTCGCAAGACAATAGCGATGGTCGAGAACCTCGACTATGTTGATATGGCCGAGAGTCTGGACATCGGTACCATCATCAACAAGAAGACACTTGCCGCCAGCCATATCTACCAGATGATGCTCGACGCCGATGTCAGCAATGTCAAGAGCCTGATGCTCGTCGACAGCGACGTGGCCGAGTTTACCGCTGCCAAGGGGGCGCGCGTCACCAAGCGCCCTGTCAAGGACCTCGGACTGCCTATGGGTGTCACCATCGGCGGATTGGTACGCAACGGACAGGGCATCCTCGTAAACGGTAACACACAGATTGAGGCCGGCGACTCGGTGATGGTGTTCTGCCATGAGCAGAACCTGCAGAAAGTAGAGAAATATTTCAAGGCCAATATATTATGGTAAACTTTCCTCTGGTCTATAAGATTATCGGCTCACTGCTGTTCCTGCTGGGAACGATGCTGGCCATCTGCGTCATGATTGCCATCTACTATGGCGAGGACGACATGATGGCCTTTCTCGTCTCCACACTGCTCACCGTGAGTGCCGGATTCATCTTCAAATACCTGGGGCGCAATGCCAACAACAACCTGAGCCGCCGCGACAGCTACTTCCTGGTGACAGCCAGCTGGGTCATCTTCACCATCTTCGGCATGATGCCCTTCCTCATCGGAGGCTATATCACCAACGTCACCGATGCCTTCTTCGAGACGATGTCAGGATTCACCACCACGGGAGCCAGCATCCTCGACGATGTGGAGTGGCTGCCCCACGGCATCCTCTATTGGCGCACGCAGACACAATGGATAGGTGGTTTGGGAATCGTCTTCTTCACCATTGCCATCTTGCCCTCAATGGTAGGCAACGGCAGCGTGAAGGTGTTCTCGGCCGAAGCCACAGGACCGATGCGCTCGAAGATGCACCCCCGGCTGTCGACGATGGCCAAGTGGATATGGACCATCTATCTGGGACTGACCATCGCCTGCGTCGCGTCGTTCTATCTCTGCGGCATGACCTGGTTCGACAGCATCAACTACGCCATGACCACCACCGCCACCGGAGGTTTCGCCACCCATAACGACACCACCACCTACTTCAACTCCCCCTCCATCGAGTATGTGTCGGTAGTCTTTCAGTTTCTGGCGGGCATCAACTTTGCCATGCTCTATCTGGCCATCTTCAAGCTCAAGGTGGGAGCGCTCTTCAAGAGTTCCGAGTTCAAGCTCTATCTCTTCATCGTCGCTGCCGCCACCTCGTGCATCATGTATCTGCTGATGACCAGCAACGGCTACGGACTGGAGCGTGCCTTCCGCTCCGCACTCTTCCACGTGGTATCGTTCATGACCACGACGGGCATCTACAACGACGATGCCGCCATGTGGCCACCCATCACATGGATAGTCTTAGGACTGCTGATGTTCATCGGAGCCTGCTCGGGCTCTACCACCGGCGGTTTCAAGTGCATCCGTCTGGTCATGGTGTTCAAGGTGCTGCGCAACGAGTTCCAGCGCATACTGCATCCCAATGCCGTGCTGCCGGTCAAGGTCAACGGACAGCCCGTCTCCCAGCAGAAGCTCTCCACCCTGCTCGCCTTCTTTGCCATCTTCACCTTCATGGTGCTCATCACCGCCACCATTATGATTATGTCGGGCATCGACTATACCAACTCGGCGGTCATCGCCCTCAGCTGCATCAGCAATGTCGGTGCCTCGCTGAGCACGGAGATAGGCCCCGTCATGTCGTGGAGCGAACTGCCCGAATACATCAAGTGGACCTGCTCGTTCCTCATGCTCGTGGGCCGTCTGGAAATCATGAGCGTACTGGTGCTCTTCACCCGGGCATTCTGGAAAGACAACTAAACTCGAGAACCCGAAATGTCGAGATGTCGAGAACTCGAAATACCGAAATATCGAAATATCGCCAAAAAGAAAAAAATGAACTACTACAAATTCACTCCCCTTCTGAAGACCCTCATCTGGGGTACAGAGAGCTGGCAGATTAGCGGTGTGCCCGGCAACGAGACCGCCTGCGGCGGAAAGAGTCTTAACGAAATAGTAAGAGAAGAGAAAGGCACTCTGGTGGGCGAGGCCAACTATCAGCGCTTCGGCGATGAGTTCCCCCTGCTCATCAAGTTCATCGATGCCCATCAGGACCTCTCCATCCAAGTGCATCCCACCGACGAGATTGCCCATCGGCAGGGCAAGCCGCGCGGCAAGACCGAGATGTGGTACGTGATGGACTCGCAACCCACGGCCAAGCTCTACAACGGTCTAAAGATGCAGATTACTCCCGAACAGTATAAGGCGATGGTCGAGAACAATACCATCTGCGACGCGCTGGCACAGTATCAGGTCAGCGAGGGCGACTGCTTCTTCATCCCTGCCGGACGCATCCATGCCATCGGTGCCGGCTGCTATCTGGCCGAGATTCAGCAGACCTCCGATGTCACCTATCGCATCTACGACTACGGACGCCGCGACAAGGACGGCAACCTGCGCCAGCTCCATACCAAGGAGGCTGCCGAGAGCATCAACTACAGCGTGTTGCCCGACTATCGCCAGCAGTACACGCCCGCGAAGAACGAAGGCCAGCTATTGGTGGAGTGCCCTTACTTCAACACTGCCGTCTACGACCTCACCGAGCCCATGACCATCGACTACTCGGAGCTTGACTCCTTCGTCATCCTCATCGGACTGAAGGGCGAAGGCACGCTGACCATTGATGGCGAGCAGACAGCGCTACGGGCCGGAGAGACCATCCTCGTGCCCGCCACTGCCAAGGAGGTACGCGCCGAGGGTACCATCAAGTTTCTGGAGACTTACGTGCTGTCGTAAGGTAGGCCTCGATGTCCTGCTGTATGTGCAGGAACTGGGGAGCCGACTGATAGCCCACATTCTTTTTCAACGTCTGACGGATGTCCTGCACCGAGTGTTCGTAGCAGGACATCTCGTTTTGTTTCTGCATGTGGTGACGGGCCGTACGCGCAATCTCGTCCTGTCGCTCCTGGCGCAGATGGTTGCACACCTTATTTAATATAGGTACCACCACAGCGTCAAACAGATGGTGTCCCTGAATATAGAGATAGGTGGTCTGCGGGGTGATGCCTAAGGCCTTGATGTCCTCCTTTGTCTTCAGATAGTCAGCCTTGTTGTTCGGATAGTCGGCCTGCAACTGACGTATCTTCACCCCCACCTTGTGCCGCAGGTGGTCGATAGAGGACTGAGGATGATACATGTTGAATCCGCCGGGCTCGGTCACCCGCCCGAAGTCCGACAGCGTGAACTTGTTATGATGACCGGAACGATAGGCCCACACCGACCATACGAAGAGCGGGAAGACGGCTTCGCTATACTGGCGCAGATAGTCTTCGAAGTCGAAGATGCGATGGTCGTTGAGCGTCACCGCCACACAGGCGTCGTGCAGCGACGGGGCGTAGCATTGCAGATTCTCGATGGCATAGGCATAGGTATGGAAGACGTAGGGGCTGTCCAGCACGCGCTTCGACTGCTCGGTGGCTCCCTGCAGCAGATAGTCGTAGTCGGCATCCACGCAGGCAATCATGTCCGGCCCCGTCTTGCCGCCCAGGATATTCATCAGCACCGACTTCTTGCCGCGCTCCAGCTTGCGGTGCGAGGGCAGCATCACCTCGAAGTATCGCTCGCTGTTCTCGAAGCGGCTCAGCACCGTGCGCCAGAAGTAGATGTCGTCGTAGCTCTCGACATACGCCACGATGCGGCGACGGGCCTGCTTGGAGGTCAGCCGGTTGGCCGCCTCGAAGTAGCTACTGCTGAGATTATCTTTTAATTTGCTAGGCATACTAGAAATACTAGGGATACTAGGGATACTAGACAGTAATATCGCTCACTTCGGTCACGCGGTCCATCCAGCCGTTCATGATGACGGCCGGCGAGTGGGTGGTCAGGATAATCTGCACGTGCGGGTTCAGCTCTACGATAAGGTCGATGAGCCGTTTCTGCCACTCGATATGCAGGCTCACCTCGGGCTCGTCCATGAAGAGCACGTAGGGCTGCTGGTCCTCCACGAGGACGGTGAGCAGGATGGCGAGCATCTGCTTCTCGCCGCTCGACAGCTGATAGGGCACCAGCGTCTCGCCAATCTGCGAGAAGCGGATTTCGTTCTCCGTCCTCACGATTGTCTTGCCCGTATCGGCAAACAGGTCGTCCACCATGTCCTGGAATCGCTTCTTCGATTCCGACAGCTGCTGCGCCGCCTCGGTGTTGCCGCGCTGCAGTTCGGCAATGATGCGGTTGCCGATGTTCACCTGATAGTCCAGATACTTGCGCTGCAGGTGGTAGAGCTGGAAGTCGAGCGCACTCCTGATGCGCGAGTCCACGAGGTTCATCGTCTCCAGGTCGAGCACGGGCGAGTCCAGCGAGCGGATGATGTCGAAGCGCACGTGGGTGGCATCCTCGGGGTCGGCGATGATGTGTACGCCCTTCAGCAGATGGTTCTGCAGGTCACCGTTGGTATTGATACTACGGAATATCTTGTTCAGGATGGTCGACTTGCCCACGCCGTTGATGCCGCTCAGGATGTTCACCTGGGGGTCCAGCGTCCACAGGATGTGCTTCTTGCCACTCCACAGAGAGTCGATCTCTATCTGCTTAATACAGGTTGCATACTTCATAGTCGTAAGTTTTTACTGACGCGAAGGTACGAAGAATCGCGCAGAAAACCAAATAAATCCCTTTCTATTTTCTCGTTCAGCGAAAAAAAAAATCCCGCACCCTTTTTTGAGTTAACTCAAATAATCGATTGAGTTAACTCGATTGATGTTTTGAGTTAACTCAACTTTTTTCGGGAGTGCAGAGGAAAACTTTTTGGAGTGCAGGGAAAAAAGTTTTCGAGTGCAGTGGAGGAAAAGCTACGCTTAACAAACAAAAAAAAAGCTTCCCACCGAAATGGGAAGCTTTCTTAGTGTTGTGAGTGATTCCCGTCAGAGAGAAGTCACTGTTAGTATTTCACCCGCTTGAGCTGATACTCATACTCCTGGATAAGTCGCGGAATGCGGGGATCGTCGGAGTCGCTGTCCCAGGAGAGATTGGCAAAGGGTGTGGCGGGGTATCTCATGTTAATCTCCAGCAGCGTCTCGTAGGCAGCCATCTCAATCTGCTTGTCATTGTACTGACCGAGCGTCTTGCCGTACTTTATCAGGTTCTCCACTACGCCGGTGAACTTAGAGCGATAGCCCGGGGTGTAGATATAAGCCAGCTTGGAGTATGTCAGCACATAGTAGGCCAGCACCTCGAGGTCTGCTGCCGTCTTTGCCGGCTCGCGACCCATCTCGCTGACGAAGTGACGGTGCAGGAAGTCCATGTTGATGTCCATCTTATAGGTTCTCCATAGACGTGCGTTCTCAATATAGGCAGGGCACTCCCTGAGTTCTGCCGCCACCTCTTGCCAGCTCTTCTCGATCAGGAAGGCATCGTAACACTCGCTCACCTTCTGGAAGTAGCGTGCAATGGCGTCGGCCAGCAATGGCTTCAGCTTATCGCTGTCAGTCTGGTAGTCCATGTCATGCACGTAGCGATGCATCTCCTCGTAGATTTTGTCCTCAGCCTGCTGGCGGTCGTAGCCATCCATGTCGATGAGCATGTTCACCATTTTCTCATACTGGTCGTAGGTGCGGTCCTGCACGTCGAAGCTCTTGATCACATTCTGATACAGGTTCTTCGCGTCCGCCTTCTTCTTTTCCTCAGGGCTCTTGTGAATCTCCTCGTCCCCCTCCAGTTCCCAGTTGTATGCGGCGAGTATCCACTCATCAGTCAGGTCGTAGGTAAAGGTTGCATCGGCCAGCTCGTAGCCGAGGATTTCGACCTTGGCACCGATGACGGCGCTGGCCTTCATGCCAATCTTGGCTGCGAAGGATGCCTCCTGCTTAAAGGGTGAGAGTGTCACATTCAGTTCTCCTCCCAGGCGCGGTCCCACTCCGACCTTCGGGCCGGCCAGTCCATAGATTTTCAGGTCGCAGCACAGGAAGATTCCAGCACCGCCTTTGGCTTCGAGCTCGATGGCTAAGGGATCCATGTCGAACTTGTTCTTAATCTCCTTGAAGTCCTTGATGGCGTAGAATCCACGGCCGTCCTGATAGCCGAAACCACCCTTGAACGAGTTGGAATATTCGTAGCTGAAGCCCATCTTGACAGCACCGGTCACCTTGCCGTCGACGGCGAAGTCGAGGTGCGGGTCGGTGGTGATGGCCACGGGAATCGGGCCTACCATGAAGGTGAAGGTGTAGCCACGGAACTTGACGAGTTCCCAGCGCCACTCATCCGGGTCGAGTTTCCATTCCTTCTGCCAGCCTGCGGCAATGTCGGCCTTGAAGTGGAAGTTGCCGTCGACACCAGCCTCAAACTTCTTCAGATAGGGGTTGGGAATACACCAGTTCCAATGGATGCCGCCGTCGAGGGTGATGAAGTAGTTGAGTGCGAACTCCATCTCGGAGGCAAAGCTCACGAACAGCGTGTCCTTGCTGCCCTTGCCAATGGGGAAGTCGAACTGCTTCTCCAGCTTGTTATTGAAGTTGATGATGTTGTTGTGGCAGCCCCAGCGGGTGTTGCCGGCGGCAATCTCGTCGGCCGTCATGTACATGTAGTTGCCCTCTGCGGCAGCGCGGGTCATCGTCTCGGAGACGGGGTCGTCGGCAGTGCTGTAGTCCTTGTCGTAGCCGTAGGGGTCGGTCAGGAGGACACAGGCGGGGTGAATCACGTTGTCGTTGTCCACATACTTGGCGGCATACTCGGGGATGTTGTCGCCGGCAGCGCGGGTCTTCACGGCGTTGGCATCCTGGTTGACGTAGATGTCAGACTTGAGGTTTACCGCCTTTTCGCCTACAACCTCGGCCACGGTAGCATTCACCACGTCGATGATGATGCGGTCGCCCACCACCTTCTCACCGGTACACTTGCGGAGGTAGGGCAGGTTCTCGGGGCGGTGCCAGATGCCCATCGGGTGGTTCACAAACGACTTGATGCCCATCTTCTCGGCATATGCCTTGCTGATGCTCAACTGGGTGGTGTCGGCATTAAGGATGGTCACGTCGTCGTCATGGATGAAGTTATGGAACGTCAGTCCATAAGCCTCTATCATTTCGGTCTTGGCGCCGGGGGGGATAGGCTGCTGGCCGTTGCCGCCAAGAGTGTCGTTATCGTCGGTGCATGAGGAGAAACCAAATACGAAAATACCTGCGGTAAGTGTGCTCATGAGCACTTTCGTTACCAATACTGAAAATCTCTTCATAAGCTCTTTCTTTTTAATTGTTTATACTTTATTTTATTTAAGAAGCAGAGCTGTAAGTGGCATGAGGTAAGAGAATACCTCGTCAGCTTCCTTTGATGTTTGTTGTTCTCTGCTTTGTGGGTCAGGAAGCAGAGGAAACTGAGAGAGAGTTAAGCACCTCGGTCAGAGGTGCTGGGGTCTGAACCTCGTTTCTCCTTTTTTCTAATCTGTCTCAGTAAGTCAAAGACCGCTGTTCTGTCTGATTGACGATGCAAAGATACGACGGTTTTTGGCTCATTCCAACAAATCTTTTCCTTTTCGCTCCGAGTCGTTGCGGCAACCCTGCCCAATATGTGACAAAAGACGGATTCCTTGCCATAAGTGTCGCAAAAGGCGAAGAGCAGAAGGGGAGAAAGACCGATTTTCGGACTGAACATTTGCATAAGCGATGAACTTTTCGTACCTTTGCCGAAAATTTGAATTCGAATATCATAGTATTAGCAGCGATGAAGGATAATAAGGCGCTCATAGCGCATCTGAGTATGTTTGGGGCCTGCGCCGGATGGGGCCTGATGGCTCCTGTGGGCAAGGACGCCATGACGCATGGCTTCGACGGCATCACGATGGTGACGTTCCGCGTGGTGGGGGCCTGCCTGCTGTTTCTGCTGGCAAGCCTCATCGCCCCCAAAGAGCATGTGCCGCGGCGCGACAAGCTGATGTTCATCGGGGCTGCGGTGTTCGGACTGGTGTGCAACCAGTGCTGCTATACGCTGGGGCTCAGCATCACGTCGCCCATCAATGCCTCCATCGTGACCACGTCGATGCCCATCTTCGCCATGATTCTGTCGGCACTGATTCTGAAGGAGCCCATCACGGGCAAGAAGGCGCTGGGCGTACTGATGGGATGCAGCGGCGCGCTGATGCTGATCCTGACCTCGGCGGCTCATGCCGACGGCAAGGTGGGCGACATTCGCGGCGACCTGCTGTGTCTGTTCGCGCAGTTCTCGTTTGCCCTCTACCTGTCGCTGTTCAATCCGCTCATCCGCTGCTACAACGTGTTCACCATCAACAAGTATATGTTCGCGTGGGCTACGCTCATCCTGCTGCCCTTTACGTTCAGCCATGTGAGCGAGGTGGTGAGCCAGCCCATACCGGCGAAGACATGGTGGGAGGTGGCTTACGTGGTGGGGGTAGGCACGTTCCTGGGCTATATCCTCACGATGATTGGCCAGCGGACGCTGCGGCCTACGGTGGTCAGCGTCTACAACTACGTACAGCCCATCGTCTCCGTGGCGGCGTCGCTGCTGATGGGTATCGGCATACTGAAACCTACGCATGCGCTGGCAGTGGTATTGGTGTTCAGCGGCGTGTGGCTGGTGACGAAGTCGAAATCAAGAAGGGATATGGAAAAAGAAAAGGTGACCGTTTAAAGACGATCACCTTTTTTCTTGGACCAGAAGTCTATAAGTTCTATCTCAAATACGAGCGTGCTGTAAGCAGGGATTCCCGACCTGTCCGTCGAGCCGTAGCCTAACTGGTAGGGCATGGTCACGCGCCACTTGTCTCCGCGGTGCATATGCTGCAGGGCAGTGCTGAATCCCTCCACTACCCCATTGACGGCTACCGTATAGGGCACATCCACATCGGGGTCGTAGACATTGAGCCAGCTGCGGTCGAACTCGTAGCCTTTGGGATAGCTGTCCGAGGGCATCAGCCGCCCGGAGTAGTTGACGGATACAGAGTCGCTGTAGAGCGGACTGAGCTCGTCGTCACTGCCGACAGCCGATTCAATCACGTCGACCAGAATGTAGCTGGTATGGGGCAGGTCGGCCGTCGTCTCGCTGGGCATTCCCCAGGAGGGGATGACGAACGAGGTGGATGTCTCGACATAGTGCCCGGCATACTGCTCCTCGAAGTATAGCTCGTTTCTCTGCTTCCAGTTGGCCCACTCCGGGTCTTCCTCATTAGCTTCGCTGCAAGAGGAAAGAGCCCATAGTGAGAGTCCGATGAATAGATAGTGTCTGATGTTCATTACTTCAGTTTCTTTAAGAGGCTGGCAATGCTTACCTTGTCCTCAATGATGCTGTTGAGCTCGCTGATGGGCACACGCTCCTGCTCCATCGTGTCGCGGAAGCGGAGGGTGACACAGCCGTCGTTAAGCGTATCGTGGTCGACAGTGACGCAATAGGGCGTACCGATGGCATCCTGACGGCGATAGCGCTTGCCGATAGAGTCCTTCTCGTCGTACTGGCAGTTGAAGTGGAAACGGAGGTCTTCGATAATCTCGCGGGCCTTCTCGGGCAGTCCGTCCTTCTTGACCAGCGGCATGACAGCGAGCTTGACGGGGGCCAGGGCTGCAGGCAGCTTCAGCACCACGCGGGTCTCGCCGTTCTCAAGCTTCTCCTCGCAGTAGGAGTGACACATGATGGAGAGGAACATGCGGTCGACACCAATGGAAGTCTCGATGACATACGGCGTGTAGCTCTCGTTGGTCTGCGGGTCAAAGTACTTGATGCTCTTGCCCGAGAACTTCTCGTGCTGCGAAAGGTCGAAGTTGGTACGCGAGTGGATGCCCTCGACTTCCTTGAAGCCAAACGGCATCTTGAACTCGATATCGGTAGCGGCATTGGCATAGTGGGCCAGCTTGTCGTGGTCGTGGAAGCGATAGTTCTCAGCTCCGAAGCCCAGGTTCTGGTGCCACTTCATACGGGTCTCCTTCCACTTGGGGAACCACTCCAGCTCGGTGCCGGGAGCGACGAAGAACTGCATCTCCATCTGCTCGAACTCGCGCATACGGAAAATGAACTGGCGGGCCACAATCTCGTTGCGGAAAGCCTTACCAATCTGGGCGATGCCGAAGGGAATCTTCATGCGACCCGTCTTCTGCACGTTCAGGTAGTTGACAAAGATGCCCTGAGCGGTCTCAGGACGCAGGTAGACCTTCATCGAACCATCGGCAGAGGCTCCCATCTCGGTAGAGAACATGAGGTTGAACTGGCGTACATCGGTCCAGTTGCGGGTGCCGCTGATAGGACAGACAATCTCCTCGTCGAGGATAATCTGGCGAAGGGCTTCCAGGTCGGGACCCTGCATGGCTGCAGCATAGCGCTCATGCAGCGCGTCGCGCTTCTCCTTGGTTTCCTTCACGCGCTCGCTGGTCTCCATATACTTCTGCTCGTCGAACGAGTCGCCGAAGCGCTTGCGGGCCTTCTCAACCTCCTTCTGAATCTTCTCGTCGTACTTGGCTATCTGGTCCTCAATCAGAACGTCGGCGCGATAGCGTTTCTTCGAGTCGCGGTTGTCTATCAGAGGGTCGTTGAAAGCATCGACGTGACCCGAGGCCTTCCATATCGTCGGGTGCATAAAAATGGCTGAGTCGATGCCCACGATGTTCTCGTGCAGCAATACCATCGATTTCCACCAGTATTCTTTAATGTTATTCTTCAACTCCACACCGTTCTGACCATAGTCATAGACGGCGGCTAATCCATCGTAGATCTCACTGGAGGGGAATACGAAACCATACTCCTTGCAGTGGCTCACGATTTTCTTAAAAACATCTTCTTGTGCCATAAAAAATCTAATAATTTCGAAATTATGGCTGCAAAGGTACTAAAAAAAACATAATTCATAATTCATAATTCATAATTATTTAGTATCTTTGCAACATTATTTAATAAATTACACTTAATGGACGACGAAATAAAGGACGATATTACTCCCACCGACTCTCCCACGGAAAGCGACACATCAGCCTCCGACGGTTCACCCGTCGGAACATTCGCCGATGACGGTGAGGCCCACTCCGACTATAAACCCGTGAACCGTTTCGATGCGGCTGCTGTCCACCATCTCAGCGGCATGTATCAAAACTGGTTTCTCGACTATGCCTCGTACGTGATTTTGGAACGTGCCGTGCCACATATCGAGGACGGACTGAAACCTGTACAACGACGCATCCTGCACTCGATGAAGCGCATGGACGACGGACGATATAACAAGGTAGCTAACATCGTGGGACACACCATGCAGTTCCACCCTCACGGCGATGCCTCGATAGGCGACGCACTGGTGCAGATGGGCCAGAAGGACTTGCTCATCGACACGCAGGGTAACTGGGGTAACATACTGACGGGCAACAAGGCTGCCGCGCCCCGATATATCGAGGCCCGACTGTCGAAGTTTGCCCTCGACACCGTTTTCAACCCCAAGACCACCGAGTGGCAGATGTCATACGACGGCCGCAACAAGGAGCCTATCACGCTGCCCGTGAAATTCCCCTTGCTGCTGGCACAGGGTGCCGAGGGTATTGCCGTCGGACTATCGTCAAAGATACTTCCTCACAACTTCGTCGAAATCTGCGATGCTGCCATCCACTACCTGCACGACGAGCCCTTCCAGCTCTATCCCGACTTCCCCACAGGAGGAAGCATCGACGTGTCGAAATACAACGACGGACAGCGCGGCGGTGTGCTGAAGGTGCGCGCCAAGATTGAGAAGCTGGACCCCAAGACGCTGGTCATCCGCGAGATTCCCTTCTCGAAGACTACCGAGACCATTATAGACTCTATACTCAAAGCCGTAGAAAAAGGCAAGATCAAGGCCCGCCACGTGGAGGACCTCACTGCTGCCAAGGTGGAGATACAGGTACAGCTGACCCCAGGAGTCTCGTCGGACAAGACACTGGATGCCCTCTATGCCTTTAGCGACTGCGAGATCAACATCTCGCCCAACTGCTGCGTCATCGAGGACAACAAACCGCAGTTCCTCACCATCAGCGACGTGCTTCGGCACTCTGTCGACCGCACCAAGGACCTCATCCGCCAAGAGTTGGAGATACGGAAGAACGAGCTGCTGGAGCAGCTCCACTTTGCCTCACTGGAGAAGATATTTATCGAGGAGCGCATCTATAAGGACAAGAAGTTTGAGCAAGCTCCCGACATCGACAGCGTCTGCGAACACATTGACGAGCGACTGACCCCCTACTATCCGCAGATGGTACGCGAGGTGACCAAGGATGACATCCTGCGCCTGCTGGAAATCAAGATGCAGCGCATCCTGAAGTTTAACAAGGACAAGGCCGACGAGCTGATGGCCCGCATCAAGGCCGAGATTGAAGAAATAGACCGCGATCTGGCAAACCTGGTGGAGGTGACGGCGCAGTGGTTCCAGTTCCTCAAGGACAAATACGGAAAAGACCATCCGCGACTGACGGAAATCCGCAACTTCGACACCATCGAGGCTACCAAGGTAGTAGAGGCCAACCAGAAACTCTACATCAACCGCCAGGACGGATTCATCGGCACGGGGCTGAAGAAGGACGAGTTTGTATGCAACTGCTCAGACATCGACGACATCATCATCTTCTATCGCGACGGTAAGTTCAAGGTGGTACGCGTGGCCGACAAGCTGTTTGTAGGCAAGAACATCCTCTGGATAGGTGTCTACAAGAAGAACGACCAGCGCACCATCTACAATGCCGTCTACCGCGACGGACCGAAGGGCTACTACTATATCAAGCGATTCAACGTGCCAGCCATCACTCGCGACCGCGAATACGACATCACGACAGGTACCAAAGGCTCGCGCGTGCTCTACTTCACGGCCAACCCCAATGGCGAGGCGGAGGTCATCAAGGTGACCCTCGACCCCGCACCCAAGCTGAAGCGTATCTTCTTCGACAAGGATTTCTCCGAGATACTGATCAAGGGACGTGCGGCCAAGGGAAACCTGCTCACGAAGTATCAGGTGCACCGCATCGGACTGAAGAGCCACGGGCACTCCACCCTGGGCGGACGCAAGGTGTGGTACGACCCAGACGTGAACCGACTGAACTACGACGAGCACGGACGACTGCTGGGCGAGTTTAACGATGGCGACCAGATACTGGTGATTCTCCAGAATGGAGACTACTACTTGTCAGGATTCGATGCCAACGTACACTTCGAAGACAACATCGCCCACCTCGAGAAATATGAGGCTGACAAGGTATGGAGTTGTGTGCTCTACGATGCCGACAATCAGGGCTATCCCTACGTGAAGCGATTCCTCATGGAAGCCTCGAAGCGCAAGCAGAACTACCTGGGCGAGAACGCCGACTCGCGCCAGCTGCTGCTCACCGACACCGCCTATCCCCGACTGCTCGTGGTCTATGGGGGCAACGATGCCTTCCGAGGGTCTGAGGAGATTGATGTGGAGCAGTTTATCAGCGTGAAAGGCTACAAGGCAAAGGGTAAACGACTCACTACCTACCAGCTGGAGCGCATCGAGGAACTGGAGCCCCTGCGTTTCCCTGAGCCTCCCGAACCCAACGACGAGGAAGAGGAAGAAGAGGAGAACCTTGACCCCGATGCCGGCAAATCTCAACAACAGGTGCTGGACGAACTCACCGGTCAGCAGAACCTGTTTACAGACAAAGACTATGAATAAACGCCTGCTGATACTCATAACGACTGTGGCTCTCGCCCTGCTGCCATCGGCAATGACGGTGGCACAGACTGCCAACGACTCGCTGAAGATGATCACGCGCAGCCAGATGGTGGGCTTGGGAATGACCAAGGTGCTCGACACTTATCTGTCACAGGAGCACTTCAGCGGATTCGGAGCCTCGTTCCTTGCCACCGTCGAGCGGCAGCGCCCCTATAGCCGATGGAGCACGATTATCGAGCACGAAGCCAACATTGCGACTGTCAGAGACCGCGCCAAGTCGAAGCGCGAGCTGGAAGCGGCATACAACTTCTACTGGGGCCGGCTCTATGCCTGGCATCTCCTCGACCGCAGGCTAACACTCCAAGCCGGCGGGATGCTCAACGCTTCCTTAGGAGTCATCTACAACACTGCCAACTCGAACAATCCTGCTCAGGCGCGAGTACATCTGAACATCATGCCAACGGGCGTGGCTACCTATCGCTTCCAGCTCTGGGGGCAACCATTCACAGCACGCTATGAGCTCGCACTGCCACTGGCGGGCATCTGCTTCTCGCCCAACTACGGACAGTCGTACTACGAAATCTTCTCGCGTGGCAACTACGACCATAACATCGTGCCCACCACCTTCGTCTCGGCACCCGAATGGAGACACATGCTGACACTCGACGCTCCCATCAGCCGCAAGCTAACCCTACGTGTGGGCTATCTGGGCAATATGCAACAGCAGAAAGTCAACCATCTGAAGCAACACGTCTATACACACCGCTTCCTCATCGGCATCACCCGCCGATTCTCTATCATCCCCCGCGCATTATGAAGAAGATACTATTACCACTCTGCCTCCTGAGCATCTGGCTCTTCGCCAGCTGTGTCGACACCGAAGAACGACCCAACAGCCCTACTGGCAACTTCGAATCGCTCTGGCACATCATTGACGAGCACTACTGCTTCTTCGACTACAAGCAGCATGAATACGGACTCGACTGGAATGCCGTATATAATAAATATAAGGTACGCGTAAGCGACAAGATGACCGAGACGCAGCTCTTCGAGGTGCTCACCGACATGCTGGCAGAACTGCGCGACGGACACGTCAATCTGTCGAGTTCGATGGACTACGGACGCTACTGGGCTTGGCACGAAGCCTATCCCCAAAACTATAGCGACACCTTGGAGCGGCGATACATGGGCACCGACTACAAGATTTCTGCCGGACTATCGTATCGCGTGCTCGATGATAATATCGGATACGTGCGCTATGAGTCGTTCGCCACACCTGTAGGCGAAGGCAACCTCGACGATGCCCTCTCCTACCTTGCCCTCTGTCGCGGTCTGATTATCGACATCCGCAATAACGGCGGCGGCGACCTGACTACAGCCGAGCGGCTGGCAGCCCGCTTCGTGCACGAGAAAACCCTCGTGGGCTATATGCAGCACAAGACTGGTACGGGCCACAACGACTTCTCCAGCATGGAAGCACAATATCTGGAGCCTTCGAGCAATCTGCGCTGGCATAAACCTGTCTGCGTGCTCACCAATCGCAGTGTCTACAGTGCCGCCAACGCCTTTGCCGTATGGATGCACGCACTGCCGCAGGTGCGGCTGGTAGGCGACCACACGGGAGGCGGCTCCGGCATGCCGATGTCCAGCTCGCTGCCCAACGGATGGAATATACGCTATTCGGCCTGTCCGATGTACGACGCACAACGACAGCAGACAGAGTTCGGCATTGCCCCCGATATTCCAGCCGCCCTCACGGATGAAGCGACAGCACAGGGTATCGACCTCATCATTGAAACAGCACGAAGATTGTTAACAAATTAAAAATAACGCATCACGGAAGCAACTTTTTCATTTTTCACTCTTCCCTTTACACTTTTTTTCGTACCTTTGCACCCGCGTTCACAAAAATACAGGAATTAAGTAGCGCCTGTGGCGGAATTGGTAGACGCGCTAGACTTAGGATCTAGTGTCTCGCGACGTGCAGGTTCGAGTCCTGTCAGGCGCACCTTTGCAAGAAAAGAGGTCGGCATAGCTCAGCTGGTTAGAGTATCACCTTGACATGGTGGGGGTCCTTGGTTCGAGTCCAAGTGTCGACACAAAAGAAAAATCGCAAGCAACAGAAGTTCTTGCGATTTTTTCGTATCCGTATAACGAATAGCAATGATGAGCGCTGCTGGGAGTTACATATATCCCAGCCAACGCAGTATATCGTTGAGATTAGCCACCACCATCAACAGAATAAGGATACCGAAACCTACATACTCGGCACGAATCATAAATTCTTCTGAAGGTTTGCGGCGGGTTATCATCTCATATATCAGGAACAACACATGACCACCATCGAGTGCGGGTATGGGCAGAATGTTCATGAAGGCAAGGATGATGCTGAGGAAAGCGGTCATCTTCCAGAACATATACCAGTCCCACATGGGCGGGAAGAGGCTGCCAATAGCCCCGAATCCCCCTAACGACTTGGCACCCTCGGCAGAGAAGACATACTTCATATCATCGACATAGGATGCCAACACATGCCAGCCGTACTTAATACCGGCAGGAATGCTCTCCAAGAAACTGTACTCGATGGTGACGGGCTTATAGAGGGCTGCAATGCTGGGAGCAAAGAATCCCAGCTTGAGTTCAGGAGTCAGCACAACAGTAGCCGTATCCGTGCGGGCATCATTGCCAAAGACGATGCTCACTGTGCGGGCCTTCAACGAGTCGGCCTGCGTCTTGGCTGTCAGCAGGAGGTCCTCGCGGCGACCCAACTGGTCGACAAATTCATTGTAGGAGTCAACGGGTGAACCGTTGATGGCGAGAATTTCATCACCCGCCTTCAAGCCTGCCTTCTGGGCAGGAGAGCCTGCCATCACACTGTCAATACGGGCCGGAAGCAACGGACGCACAAACGAGGGGTCGGCCTTGATCATATTGAGCAAGTTCAGGTCACCAGGCAAACTAATACTCATCTGCTTGCCACCGCGGATGATGTCCACACGGTGAGCCTCTGAAATCTCGCGATACAGGTCTGCAGAGAAATCCTTGAAGGCCCCATTCTCCGTACCCACCAGGATGTCACCATCCTGGAAGCCATACGCCTTTGCCTCCTGATTGAACTTCATACCCATAGTCATGTCCTTGACGGGAATATAGCTGTCACCCCAGTAGAACAGGATCATAGAATAGATAAACAAGGCCAACAGAAAATTAACCAGCACACCACCAATCATGATCAGCAGTCGCTGCCAGGCAGGCTTGGAACGGAACTCATAGGGCTGAACCGGCTGCTTCATCTGCTCGGTGTCAAAACTCTCGTCAATCATACCTGCTATCTTACAATAGCCGCCTAAGGGCAACCATCCTATGCCATATTCGGTGTCACTATTCTTGGGTTTGAACTTGAACAGACTGAACTTCCAGTCGAAGAAGATATAGAACTTCTCTACTCTTACTCCGAAGAGCTTGGAGAAGAAGAAGTGGCCACCCTCGTGCAACAGTACGAGCAGCGAGATAGCCAGCATGAACTGTAATACTCTGATTAAAAAAACTTCCATTTATTATTTAATTATTTCTTATTTTTTGACTTTATTTCGATATTACGACATCTTGATATTGCGAAATTCACCGCTCTACTATCCTACCATTTCGGAAGCTATCCTCCTGGCTTCGGCATCGGTGGCAACATAGGTATCATAGTCGGGTGTTGCCGAATAGCTGCAACGCGACATTGTTTGCTCGATGATATCGCTCATCTGCAGGAACGAGCAGCGGTCTTCCAAGAAAGCGCGGTTGACTATCTCGTTGGCAGCATTGACAATACAAGGCATATTCCCACCCTTTTGGATTGCTTCGAAAGCCAATGCCAGACAACGGAACTTCTTCAGGTCGGGTTCGAAAAACTCCAACTTCTGTGCAAAGAAGTCCAAGCGGTCACCGCTGAGATGCATGCGCTGGGGGAACGAGAAAGCATACTGAATAGGCAGGCGCATATCAGGGACACCCAGCTGGGCCTTTACGGCACCGTCCTGAAACTGTACGGCAGAGTGGACAATGCTCTGCGGATGTACCAGCACCTGAATCTGCGAGGCATTGACTCCGAAGAGCCACTTAGCCTCGATGACTTCAAATCCCTTGTTCATCATCGTAGCCGAGTCGATAGTAATCTTGGCCCCCATATCCCATGTGGGATGCCGCAGGGCATCAGCCTTGGTGACGCGCTCCAGCTGCTCCATAGTGAAATTGCGGAAAGGGCCTCCGGAAGCAGTGAGCAAAATCTTCTCTATAGGGTTCCGGTCTTCGCCGACCAGGCTCTGGAAGATAGCAGAATGCTCACTATCTACCGGCAGTATCGGAGCATGATACTCAGAGGCGAGATCACGAATAAGCTCACCTGCCACCACCAAAGTCTCCTTATTGGCCAGGCAGATGGTCTTATGGGCCTTGATGGCATGAATGGTAGGTGACAGCCCTGCGAAACCAACCATTGCGGTCAGCACCATATCAATGGGCTGCGCCTCAACAATTTCTTCGAGTGCTCTTGGACCAGCATACACCTTCGTGTCGGGCTGGTCATCCATGAGTCGTTTCAGTTCGTCATAGCGTGCCTCGTTGGCTATCACCACAGCAGCCGGTTTGAACTGATGTGCCTGCTCTGCCAGCAGCTCTACCTTGTTATTTGCCGTCAGGCAGTACACCTCATAGCAATCATTATGCTCGGCAATGACCTGAAGGGCTTGAGTGCCTATCGACCCTGTAGAGCCGAGAATGGCAATTTGTCGTTTCTTGTTCATATATCTAATAATCCCATGGGGATATCCATTATAATCTGTTGCTGTTGGGCATCAATGTGATGAATCAGCTCGTCGGAGGCAGGGACAAGCCGCCCGTCCTCCAGTTCGAACAGGATGTTAAGGGTAGAGTCATCAATGGCAGCAATGCGCCCCACAGGCTGACTGCTGACAGCATCAATCAGACTGAAACCAACGAGCGCAGCCAGCGACAGCTCCTCGTCGGCCTCTGCAGCCAATGCACGAGGGAAATACACATCACATCCCGTCAGTTCCGATGCCCGTTGCTGGGTGTCTACATCACAGAACTTCACCAGACAGACACTATCGCTGCGGAAGCGGTATTCCTCCATAAAGAACGGCACCAGGATTCCGTCTATCTCCAGTACAAGGTATTCAGCATCCACCTGATCAAAGACATCATCATCGAACAGGAACGACACCTCACCCTTCACTCCGTGCGACTTTCCCAGACGGCCTATCCTATATACATCCTCTTGCCTAATCATGAAGCCTGTTATACTCTTATTTCGTTTCTCACTCCATTCTTTCTATCTTCGCACCGAGCGCATTCAGTCGCGACTCAATATTCTCGTAGCCCCGGTCTATCTGCTCTATATTGCTGATGACACTGGTGCCTGTAGCACTCATGGCAGCAATAAGCAGGGCAATACCTGCACGGATGTCGGGACTGGACATGCGGCTGGCCCGTAACTGTCGATTACGGTCATGCCCCACAACAACGGCACGATGCGGGTCGCAGAGAATAATCTGTGCTCCCATGTCTATCAGTCGGTCTACAAAGAACAAGCGGCTCTCAAACATCTTCTGATGGAACAGCACAGAGCCTCGCGCCTGCGTAGCCACTACAATAAGTACAGACAGCAGGTCGGGTGTGAGTCCTGGCCAGGGGGCATCGGCCAAGGTCATAATAGTACCGTCGATAAACGAGTCGACAATATAATGTTTCTGATGAGGAATAAAAAGGTCGTCACCATCGGCTTCCACCTTTACACCCAACCGCCGGAAGGCATCGGGGATAATGCCCAGATTGCGCAGCGACACATCCTTGATGCGGATACCGTCACCACACATAGCAGCCATACCAATAAACGATCCCACCTCAATCATGTCGGGCAGCAGCTTATGCTCCGTTCCATGAAGGCGCTCCACACCCACGATGGTGAGCAGATTGGAACCGATGCCGCTGATGTTGGCCCCCATGCGGTTAAGCATGTGGCACAACTGCTGGACATAGGGTTCGCAGGCTGCATTGTAGATAGTGGTGGTACCCTCTGCCAACACCGCAGCCATGATGATATTGGCCGTACCAGTGACAGAGGCCTCGTCGAGCAACATATAGGAACCCTTCAGCCGCTTCGAGCCAATCTCATAGACATTACGGTCAGGAATCTGGCGAAACTTAGCTCCCAGACTCTTAAAGCCCAGGAAGTGAGTGTCCAGTCGGCGGCGGCCTATCTTGTCACCACCGGGCTTGGTGACCACCGCCTTACCCATGCGGCCCAACAACGGACCAATCATCATGACAGAGCCACGCAGCTCTGCACACTTATGCACAAACTCGTCACTCTCCAAGTATTGCAGGTCGAGGGAATCGGCCTCAAAGGAGTATTCACCTTGGCTGATACATTCCACCCGCACACCAATGTCGCACAGCAGCTGGATGAGATTGTTGACATCACGGATATTGGGAATATTGCGAATGACGACTTTCTCACTGGTAAGCAGTGTGGCACAAATCACTTCCAAGGCCTCGTTCTTGGCACCCTGGGGAGTGATAGTACCTTTCAGCAGATGACCGCCCTCTATCTTGAATGTTGCCATATTCCTTAAGTCTTGAAAGTGAACTTACTTTTTACGCTTGTTTTTCTTTGACTCATTAGGATCCGAAAAGTTCAACCGGTCAAAACGGAACGTATGCAGGTCTATCTGTATCTTGCCGTCAGTATATCGTGCCAAGTCATCGGCCACCTTCTCGTCTTCTATCGAGCCATGCCCCCAAGCCGCCAAGTCGCGCTTCATCTGGTTGGCAGTCTGTCGAACCAGTTCATCGCGTTCCGGTCCCTCAGGCATTGTCTTCAGCTTCTCAAACACTTGGGTCAGCAATCGTCCATAGTGGCGCAGATGGGCAGCCTCGTCATGTACCGGGTGTGCCATGGGCTGGGGTTTAGTCAGAATTTTCTCTGCCCCATCCACATCACAGGGCCAGTCAATATCCAACTGCTTGTGGCTCATCAGATAGAGATGGTCCCATAGTGTCTGCTCATAATCGGTGGAGGTACGCAGTTGGGGATTCTTGTTTTCCATCTGTCGGATAATGGCATGGGCACACCGGTTGCGCTCTTCCTTGGTAGGCAGGCTTACTGCCAAGTCGACCATCTTCTGAATCTCGCGTCCATACTCCGGCATCACCAGCTTCTCGCGCTGCGTATTATAGTCTAATCCTTTGATATCCATGAGGTTGTATTCTAATATTTTACTATTTACATTCTTTAATCTTATCAAAGCAGAGGTTTGGGCTTAATGGCCACAAAGTCCTTCAGGTAGAAAGGAACAAAATAAGCCACGTCTTCCGTCTGGCCGTTCAGCAGGCGCTTCTCGGCCAAAGGCTGCATCCATTTGGCCAGCGGCTCTATGCCCTCGATGAAGTGAGCATTCGGATGCTGGATGATATCCATGCACTTTTTGGCACCATTGCCAAAGAAATAGACGGGCCGCTCATCGAGCCACGACTGGTAGGTATCAGCCTCAACAATATCGGCACTCACCTTGCGCACCGTCTTCAGACTGCGATCATATAGTGCTGCATAGACCTCCATACGGCGGGCATCGAGCATCGGACAGAGCAGGGCATTCTCCTCCAGCTCAGGATTACGCAAGAGTACGGGGACACACAGCAGTTCCAGTGTCGGAACAGCAATCAGCTTTAGATTGCGCCCATAGCAGATGCCCTTGGCCATCGATACACCGATGCGGAGCCCGGTATAGGAGCCCGGCCCGCAGCTGACACTGACCGCATCGAAGGGTATGGCATGATTGTCGGTAAACGACAGAGCCTCATCTACCATCGTGCCCAGCCGTTCGGCTCCTGCCCCTTTCTCGCCACGTTCTTCCTGCTGGAAGATACACTGGCTGTCTTCCGACACGGCCACCGAACAGACATTGGTACTGGTTTCAATATGTAGTATACAAGCCATTTTCTCTTATTCCATGTTTATTTAAGGTGCAAAGGTACGAAACAATTTCCAAATTAACGACACTTATACCAATAAAACGATTCCCCTTAGTGCTTTTTTAACTTCTTAGGGGTTCGCATACCAACCTCCATATACAGCAAAAGCCGGGATAGCATCATCACTACCTCGGCTCTTATTTCATCCTTCTTCCGTCTTGCCTCTTACTTCATCCCCCCATCATCGTTTGCCAGGAAATCCCACTTCCCTCGTATCGGCATTGCGCAATGGGGTGTACGAACAATTGGATGACTTGTGATACTCCGCGTTGGGCACTGTCCATCGGCGCTCAACGACATTCCCTACCGTGTCAATGATAGTCACGCTTGGCAAATATTTTTTCTCCGTCCTCACACAGAAATAGTCATACCCGTATGACAATATCTTCTGTGGGCTATAGCCTCCACCTGCAGAAGGAGCATACTTGGAGAGCAGCCAGCCGTTCATCCACACAATATTATGATTATAGTAGATATCCTGCTTTTTCGTTGGTTTGATGAGCGTCGGAGATTTCCTCAGCACGTAGCCATCCTTCAGTCTCACCATCTCGATTCCACCGACACTCTCAAACACAGGTTTCTCATGATAATAGGCATTATATTCCTTGTCCCAATACAGCGGTTCACCGTCGGCATCCAGTCCTTTCAGCAGCGATTCATTTTCCCATTCCAGGTTACCGTACATTTTCAGTCCCAGGTCGTGCCCTTCCTTGTCTATGATGGTCACGCGATTCTTATAGACCTGATACGGATAAGTGCAATAGGCGAAATAACCGTCATCAGCCCTTCTGACCTGAAGGAACAAGGGCTTATGGATTATCCTGCCGTCCATAGTGATGCCATACAGTCCGTGCTGCATGAATATCTCAAGTCCCCTATGTTCCTCATTCTTCCGTTTGATATTCACCATGTGTGTGTTGATTAACTCTTTATCGTATCCGTCACCCCTTACGAAGAGCAGGCTCTCACGGCCCAGTCCCGCCTTTCCAGCCATTTGTCCGGTAAACATCAGCGGCCAGTTCCAGTCTTCCGTCGGCAGTCCGAAAGCCTGATACATCCCCACATGGTCGAGAATCACCACCTTGTCCTTACCTTCAGCAATACGCATCCCACGTCCCACCTGTTGTAGGTACTTCGAGAGCGACAGTGTAGGCCGTGCCAACTGTATAAACTCCACTTCGGGGAAGTCAGCCCCTTCTGAGAAAATGTCTACATTCACTACCACGTCAATCAGTCCGTCACGGTATTCCTGCACCAGTCGGTCGCGCTCTGCCGTGGGTGTCTTGGCCTCTATCCAGCAGCAGTTCACTCCTTGCCTCTGATAGTATTCCGTGATATGTCGCGCATGGTTACGGTCAATGGCATACACGATACCCTTCTTCCCGTTCACATACTTTCTGTATGCCTGATACAGATTCTCTATCGACTCCTCGCAGTCCATCACCAGAGCCATCTCCTTCGTTTGGTAGTCCCCGTCCAGTCCGCGCTTCTTCAGTCCAGCCACCTGTTTCAGGATGGGGTTGTCCGGCTCAGCCGTCACATAGTCAAAGTCGCTGAGCCACCCCTTTTGGATAAACTCCTGTATGGTATGCGACTGCACCAGTGTTTGAAACAAGTCCAGAAATCCCTCATTGTTCAGTCTGCAAGGTGTCGCCGTCATTCCCAAGAACTTAGCCTCCGGCCACCAGTCCCACAGCCTTCTGTACGTCTTCGCCAGTGCATGGTGTGCCTCATCAATAATCACCAGCGACGGCGAGAACGGCACTTCTTCCATCTTACTTCTTCCATCAGACATCAGACGACTCAGTTTCTGTATGCTCTCCACCACCACGTGCTCCTTCTCCATGTCTATCCCGAAGTACTTCACCGTTCCTCGTATCTGGTCCAATAGTTCCCTTCTATGCGCCACAATCAGTATACCATCAGACTTCTTCCTTCTTACTTCAGCCATCTTCCGTCGTATCACCTCTGCCATCAGCACCGTCTTTCCTGTCCCGGTCGGCATCTGCAGCATCACACTCCGATACTGCTTCCACGCCTCTTCCAGTCTGTCGATCATCTCCTGCTGGTAGTTTCTGAGGGCATCATTCTTCATGATTTCCTCAACCGCCACCTCCCACTGGTTCACCCGCTTCAGGCCCTCACTCTTTGCCAGCAGCCTCTTGAACATCTCCACCCTGTCAGGCTTCAGTTCACCCCTGTTCATCAGTTTCCGCTGGTGCTTCATCCAGTTCAGCAACAGATGATCCTCCACGCGGTGCTTCGACGGATTCCGGTGGTACGTATCCATATACTCCACCACCTCCGCATAGTTCTTCCTCCACTTCTCTTCCTGCGTCATATTTCCATCATCCTTCAGACATCAATTATCCATAGAATTGTTTATACCTTTAGAGTCCCTCCAGTGAAGGGACGGCTATAATGCAGGGATTCATTTACAGTAAAAAGCCTTATACCATTGGGCAAAAGCTCTCAATCCCTCTCTCAAAGTTATCTTTGGTGTAAAGCCAAAGTCACGTTCAAGGGCTGTGGCATCGGCATACGTTGTTGGTACATCACCGGGCTGCATGGGAACAAGCTGCTTGTGAGCCTCGAAATCATAATCCTGTGGTAGCACACCAGCACGAACCAGTTCCTCTTGCAGGATATTCACGAAATCCAGCAGGTTCTCTGGCTGGCCACCACCGATGTTATATACTGCGTATGGAGGGATGGGCAATCCATCTTCACCCTTCTTGCGCTCTGGAGCACCTTGCATCACACGATACACGCCCTCAACGATGTCATCAACGTAGGTGAAGTCACGACGGCAGTTGCCGTAGTTGAATATCTGGATGGTTTCACCCTTCAGCAGTTTGTTAGTAAAACCGAAGTATGCCATATCAGGACGACCAGCAGGACCATAAACGGTAAAGAAGCGCAATCCAGTTGAAGGGATATTATACAGCTTCGAATAACAATGCGCCATCAACTCATTACTCTTCTTGGTAGCAGCATATAGCGAGACCGGGTTGTCCACCCTATCATCCGTCGAGAACGGCACCTTCTCATTGCCACCATACACGCTCGATGATGAAGCATATACCAAATGCTCAACGCCTCGATATGTCTGATGGTTGATGGCTGAAGGCTGATCATTTCCACCTTCCATCTTACATCTTCCATCTTCCATCAGCCATCTTTCATCTTCCTTCTTACATCTTACTTCATCCATCGAGTGTCTACAAGCCTCTAATATATTATAGAAGCCAATCATGTTGCTCTGAATATAGGCATCAGGATTGGTGATGCTATAACGAACACCAGCCTGAGCAGCGAGGTTTACCACCACCTGCGGTTTATACTTCTCGAAGATGCCGTCAACGGTCTGCTTATCTGAAATATCACCCTTAATAAATTGATAATTGACAGTTGACAATTGACAATTAAGAGTTTCCAACTCTTTTAATCGGTATTCCTTCAGTGCCACATCATAGTAGTCGTTCATATT
>DDPY01000031.1:0-6672 GCA_002342415.1 Prevotella sp. UBA2456
AAACCACGACCTAATGTCTGAACTTTTAATTCGCCATCTTCCAAAAACTTTTGATTGACGGTAGTTATTTCCAACTCTCCACGTGCAGAAGGCTTAATGTTCTTTGCGACTTCTACAACCTTGTTGGGATAGAAGTAAAGACCTACTACTGCATAGTTACTCTTAGGCTGTGCAGGCTTCTCTTCTATGCTGAGACAGTTTCCTTCTTTGTCGAATTCTGCTACTCCATAACGTTCAGGATCATTGACATAATAACCAAAGACTGTAGCTTTTTTATCCACTTCTGCAGTATGTACTGCATCCCTAAGCATCTTGCTAAAACCTGCACCATGAAAGATATTATCGCCAAGAACAAGACAAGCAGAGTCATTACCAATGAACTTATCACCAATAATGAATGCCTGGGCCAAACCATCAGGTGACGGCTGCTCTGCATACTCGAAGTTGACTCCATAGTTGCTACCATCTCCAAGAAGTCGTTTGAATCCAGGAAGGTCATCAGGAGTAGAGATAATTAGAATATCCCTGATACCAGCAAGCATTAACACTGAGATGGGGTAATACACCATTGGTTTGTCGAAAATAGGAATCAACTGCTTGGAGATTCCCTTGGTGATAGGGTACAACCTGGTACCACTGCCACCGGCTAAAACTATGCCCTTCATGTCGTAAATTGAAAGTTGAGAATTAAACTTTATTTGAACCTGCTTCCACTCAACATTCAGAATGCTAGCATTCGACTGTATTCGCTTAATCGCAGATTTGACAATTGAAAATTAATAGAGCGAGACGTTGATATCAAAGGGACTGTCGAAGTCCTTTAAAAGTGGATGTTTTGTGTCTTTATCGCTCAAAATAGCTTTGTCCTTGATGCGCCAGTCAATGCCTAACGAGTCATCAAGAATGCTAATGCCTCCATCTGCCTCAGGATGATAGAACTCATCGCACTTATATTGGAACACAGCTGTCTCAGAAAGGACCGCAAAACCATGAGCAAAACCTTTAGGGATGAAGAACTGCCGATGGTTATCTTCCGTCAGTTCCACTGCCACATGCTGTCCATAGGTAGGACTTCCCTTACGAATATCCACTGCAACATCGAGTACTGCACCCTTCACGCAGCGCACCAACTTACTCTGCGTAAATGGTGGACGCTGGAAATGCAAACCTCGCATAACGCCATACGAGGACTTACTTTCATTGTCCTGCACAAAATTTACCCTCCCCACTTTCTCTTCAAATTCACGTTGGGAGAATGATTCAAAGAAATACCCACGGGCATCTTCGAATATCCGTGGCTCGATAATCACCACGCCTTCGATTGCTGTCTTTATTACTTCCATTGTGTCTTTAACGTAATGTTTTTATCCTATATAAAGGTCCACCCTTTCTTCTGAAGTCCAATACTTATTTGGCTCGTTCAAGCACTGAGTTTTCAATGCCGAATAGGTTCTCGCTTTTGTCCCGCTGTCTGATATTATCTTTTCTTTCCATTGAGTAGAATATACAAGTTTCAATACCATACATACAAATGCCTTTGGAGTCAGAATTAGCGACACTGGCATCCTATATCCTTCTTTGAAGCCAAGATGCATGTGAGCATAAGAATGACTGTTAGGAAGATATCCTTTATAGTCAACATCATAGCGGATATAGAAGGGCGAATAGTTTTCACCTAACGGCGAGTCGTTCTCATACATTTCCATGTAGAGTTCTTCATTGTAATCAGGAGAACTTCTATCGATACCTTCCATATATTCATCAAAGCCTATCCTTCTTTCAGGAGTTTGAGCAAAAGTGTACTTGTAGTAATCGTACTTGACCTTTTTACCGTCTACCGTAATACTTTTATTGAGATTTATCTCAAACTGGAACAAAGAGTCATCGCTCAACAGTATGTCATATTCGCCGCGTATGAGCAACTCATTGACATAAGTCTTATAATCTGAAAAATTTTTAATGTCTGGTTTTACCACATTGAAAGACGACGGTCTGATGTGACTTTTCAAGACACCACAATCCTCACAGACCTTGGCAGCTTCCTTTATCGACATAATGAACAATGAGTTATTCATCTTCACCTTTCCTAAGATTCTGAGCGACAAACTTAATAATCTCGTCTGTTGTCATTCCAGTTCCTCTAAACTGCTCCAGGAGTGACGACATCGACATACCAAGTTTCTCACGTTTTCTGCTCACGTTCTCAATGTTTTTTGTGTCATTCTTGTCTGGCTGTTGGAAAACTAATTTGTAGTTATGCTCCCTCAGCCTGTTATATTCAGCCATAAGCATATCCATACCATCGCCACAGCCAAAAAGATATAGCCATCCTTTCGTCCTAGTCATGCTAGTAAACAATTTGTCACGCATAACGACGTTATCGGGAATACTAAAGACTGCATCACTCCCACAAATAAACACCACGCCGCACTCATTGCCCTTTGCCTTATTCACTGTAGAAAGAGTCACGCATCCTTCCCTGAAAAAAGCCGTGTTAGCATAAGGTGCTTGGATGAGATTGAAAACGTTTATGCCATTTTGAGCAAGATGTAAAGTTATATTATGAAAATAAGAATCGATGTTCTTCATATCCAAGCATATCACGCATATATCTGTTGGCAATAGTCCCTCACTGTTAATACAGTTGGTAATTTCTTTCGCCATTAACTCGCATTCATTTTGGATGTTGGCACATTTAGCTGTGTTGATTGTTGTTTCATCAAATTGGGCGTTTGAATAGGAAGGAGTATTCCTTTCTGGTCTGGATATGACCATGTGGGAACCCGTTTGGCAGTCGCCTTCTTCTACCTCAAAGCCCAATGAGCTCCATAGGTGTGTGGTATCAAGACGCTGAAGAACTTTACTATAATAGATGCCCAGCCCCAAAGCAAATGCTGAGATGAGCACGTAACGAGGTGTACGATAACAATGTTCAAGAACTTTATCTTGTAGTTCAGGGTTTACACTGAGGTCGACAAAAGGCTGACCAGAACTGTCATAGCCAAAAGTCTTATGCTCGTCCTGAATATCTACCTCAAAAATGTTTTGGAAATCATCATAAGCCCAACAGATTCTTTTTGTCTTGCAGAGTTTATAGCATAGGCGATAGAACTCAATCGGAAAATCCTGACCTTCATCTATGAGTATCATATCGTACTTCTTCTCTATGTCGTGGTTTATCAGCTGTTCGCAAATATAGGCAAAAGCGTCTTTTCCATGACCACGAGCCTCCCTGAGCGTTTGTGGTGACACTTGGTTATCTCTGCAGGCATTGTAATAGACTCCCTCTGTGGTTGAACCGCCCCATCCGTGAAGTACATGAATATTATCCCAACAGGGCTCTTGATTATTGGAATAGATTTTGTACACCCTTTTAATAAGCTCCCTTACAGTGTCTGCAAGAGATTTCGTAAAGAATGTATATAATATTGTATCTTCCTGATGGTGCAAATGATACAGAGCTGCCTTATATGCCAAAACAATTGTCTTGCCAGAACCTGCCAATCCGCGAATCCTCTGAGGCAAGTTAATGTCAATAATTGCAATTTCCTTCTGCCTTTGATCAAAATTAGCGATATGATTCTGTATGTCATCCAAAATCTGAGCTTTTGTATTAGGTCGAACAAACTTCCGCTCTTTCTTGGTTATCATTCTGGCAGTGCCCTCAATGCTACCCACCAGTAAACGAAAATCTTCTGCTGGAATATCACCACATCCACGAGTCTTTATCAGCTCTGCAACGTCATCTACCTTGCAAAGAATATAGCCGTCAAGTTCCTGATAGTCGTAGTTCCCTATTACTACCGATGTTATATCATATCGAAGCCCTCTGCCTTGTCTAAGAGTAGGAAATTTCTTAATTCTAGAGGAAATCTCCGTATAGAGATTGTCTACCCGTTCCATTGACTGGTCATCAAATACCCCTCTACTTTCCAGATCAAAGAAGAATATACCATATAAAGGAGACAGAAGAAGAAGTTTTGCTTCCACATTCTCGCTTTCGATGTCACCTCTGAAAAAAGGGAACTTGTAATAGATACAAGAATCCTCATCGGCCACTTGTTTTATCTGCGTAAAAACCAAGTTAGCCAAAGCGTCATTCTCAATGGCTGTCCTATCAACAGTTATGTTCATTGTTTGGAATTCTGATTTTTTGTTTCAACATTACCATTCTCGTCCGTGTTCAGCTTCACTGCAAAGCCAGGTTGCATCATCATCTGTATTCTGAGCAACTCAGCCTGAACTGCCGCAAAATCAGGATCACAAGTATGGTTATCTTGTTTGTCAGCCTCACTCATGCCTAATCTCATGAACTGATCTGCCTCCATGTAATGTCGAAGAGCTAAGTGTATGGTAGCAAGATTTGAGAGGTTTTGCACGTTGTGGGGGGCGATAAGGTATGCATACTGGAAATCCAACAAGGCTGCTGCATAGTTTCCCGTCTTACGATTACATATGCCGCGTTGGATATATGACATTACAATATCTTGATTTACTCCAGCAGTCAGCACGTGATTGTATTCCTCAAAAGCAAGCTCATCCTGACTGCGTTCTCTCATGATACTGGCCAAATTTAGTCTTGCACGATAAAATATCGGATTCAACGTCAGGCAGTGCCTATAGAGGATTTCTGCGATGGGTGTGCCTTTCTCACGATCAGCATCCATTGCATACTTAGCCTCATTATAGTAGATATCGGCTATATTGGGATTGATATCCTTAGCCTTATCAAAATACTCCTTCCCTTTTTCATATTCGCCCATGGCGGAATAAGAATTACCGACATTCATATAGAGAGAGGCCAGCGTAGGCTTAAGCTCAATGGCCTTCTTAAAATATTCGATGCTCTTTGCATAGTCTTTTTGACGGACATAATAGATGCCAAGAGAAATATAAGAGCTTTCGTTCTCTGGTGTCAGCCGTTGCGCCTCCTGATAGTCACGAAGTGCTTCTTTATTAAGGCCCATTTCCAGATAGGCATCACCACGGCATATATGCACAAAGGCTAAGTTAACCCCTTCTGCATTTGGATTCTCCTGCAAGAATTCTGTGTAGAGGAGAGCACGCTGGTCAGGTGCGAGAGCACTTGCAATACGTGCCAGTCGATCATAGAGGTTTTGGCGAGTGGCACTAAGACTGATGAGATTGGCGACCTCCTTTTCTGCCTGCTTGACTATCTTATTACGCTCCTCACGAGATTGGATCTTCAACTGTGAAAGTTCGTCTTTCATTTCACGATCAACGGCAAAGAGACTATCCTTCAGTTCAGTCAATTCCTTAATACGACTATCAATAGCCCAAAGTCCCATCACAGCGAAAACGAGAAACACGCTGGTCAGCACCGCTGCCCAAAGTGCTATCAAGCTTATACCATCCTGATACTGGAACTCAAAGCCATCGAACCATCGATGAAGGAAAAAAATGCCCTCGACTATGGCAATCAGTAGAAGTGTAAGAAGAAAATAACGAACGTATTTCATTACGCTCCAAAAAGTAAGCACCCAACGGATTCCTACCCCTTTTATTACAGGGGGTTAGAGAATTCATAATTTAGAAAATTAATACTTTTGCCTGTTATCATTGATGATGGCTGATGGAAGATGGATGATGTAATAAGAGATGTATGATGGATGATGGATGAAGGATGATGGCTGATGCTCAACTCCCTTCATAATTCTCTCATTATAATAAATTGTTTTTCTCTATATCCTTGAAATACCTATAGGTATCGACCTTCAACTCTCCACATGCTGCATCGTCTGCCACGATGATAGCATGGGGATGCATCTGCAAGCAACTGATAGTCCACATGTGGTTCACAGCCTCCTCTACTCCGTGGCGAAGAGCACGGGCCTTGTTGTGACCATTCACCATAATCATTACCTCCTTGGCATCCATCACAGTACCGACACCTACAGTCAGGGCGGTCTTGGGAACCAAATCTACGTTATTGTCAAAGAAACGACAATTGGCAATGATGGTATCGGTGGTGAGAGTCTTCTGGCGGGTACGGCTCTGCAAGCTGGAGCCTGGCTCGTTGAAGGCAATATGTCCATCAGGGCCAATACCTCCCATGAACAAGTCGATACCACCTGCTGCCTCAATGGCTTTCTCGTAGTTCTCGCACTCAGCCTTCAAATCCTTAGCATTACCATTGAGAATATGCACATTCTCCTTCTTAATATCGATGTGGCTAAAGAAGTTGTTCCACATGAAGCTGTGGTAGCTCTCGGGATGCTCTTCGGGGAGATTCACATACTCGTCCATGTTGAACGTGATCACATTCTGGAACGATACCTTGCCGGCCTTGTTCAGGGCTATCAGTTCTCGGTACATGCCCAAGGGAGAACTCCCAGTAGGACAGCCTAGTTTAAAGGGCTTCTCTGCCGTCGGCTTTGCTTCGTTGATACACTTGGCCACATAGTTTGCAGCCCATTTCGACATTTTCTCGTAGTCGGGTTCAATAATTAATCGCATACTTTTTTTGTTATTAAACGTTTATTATATCCGAAGGACCTGCCACTAAAAAGCTAAAACAGGGGGTTTCCTCCGGAAGGGTTTATTTCAGTTATTATTTACGCGGTTCTATCATCAAATATTTTTCTTTTACCAGAACACCATAACTTCTGGTATATTTGATACAGTCTTCACATAGTGTCGTAAGATAAGTAA
>DDPY01000031.1:6725-80932 GCA_002342415.1 Prevotella sp. UBA2456
TTCCAACATTTTGCCTTTACAAGCATATGATCTTCCCATCTTTGTATGTCTTCACGAGCAGCGACATTCTTTATTTCGATATTTACTTCATGCATTGTTATTGCTTATTTCATCACATGACACTTTACTCATCACGAACTCACGCAGGATGAAATTGATTGCCGTCTCGTTGATCGTATCGCTATAGCCCAAAGGCTTCAGCCATGCCCTCATCTCGTTGATAGTATGGACATCACCCTTCAGGATCTGCTCCTTCAGTGGCTCAGTTACTGCTTTGATATTCTTGATTGGAGGAGGTATAAGTGGCTTAAAAGTTTCGCTACTGCTTTTCATATCTGTAATCCCTCATTGAGAGAATAAAATACCCTCCCCATTTTCAGATGTTAGATGGAAGAAGTAAGATGGAAGATGGCAGAAGGCAGAAGATGGCTGAGGGCTGAGGGCAGAAGATGGAAGATGGAAGATGGAAGAAGGAAGATGTTGCTACACCCATCCTATAACTCCTCTTATTCCGTGTCATTGATCTTTTTACAGCGATGATGGAGAACTTTTACCAACTCCTCACAGTCACCATATATAGACTCGTATTGCCTATCATCAATAAAATTATTCCTATGAAGCAATTCAATCCAATAAAGTGATTCTCGAGCCTCCTTTAGTGCAATAAAAGATTTGCTTTTGAAATCAGCTTTACTAATGCCGTTACATGCCTCGGCATTATTCGCTCCAATGCTCGTTCCTGCACGAAGTAACTGATTGCAGAGGTTTGACACAGATTGCAAGTAAACTGGTACTGACTTCTCGTATACCCGCTTACCTTTGACAATCTTATATGCAGGCTTCTTGTTAGCAGCCTGCTCTAACAAGTAGTCATTGAGTTTGATTATTCTGTCGCCAAAGGCGAGGCATTTCGCTTGTATGGCATCGGAGATTTCAGACATGATGTTAGATGGAAGATGGAAGAAGTTAGATGGAAGATGGAAGATGGATGAGGACTCAACCTCTATCCATTAACAGAAAATCACTTGGAGATAAGACGGGCAAAAGTGAATGAGGATAGTCCTTTACATTGTAGGTTATGATGCACTCACAGCCTTTCGCAACTGCAGCCTCATGCTGACAACTGTCCTCAATGTCCTTGTACTGCATGTCTTCGACTCCGCGCAACAAGCTCTCGTTGTCCTGCTCAACAACACTTATAGCCTTTACAATTTTCACTGCAAGAGAACGAAGTGTCGCAATACGGTCATCACCTGTCAGTCCCAATTCCTTCCGTAAATACTTGTCAATCAAGAACAGCATCGTATAAAAGCTCCCAACTGACATATAAAGTTCAGCCTTATCGTCCTTCAGTCTTTTGAATAGTTGGGCTGCAGTCCGGACATCTTCACGCTCAATGAAGAACTCCAGGATGACATTTGTATCAAGGAAAACTTTCATATGCCATATTTGTCTGAATATGCATCCTCGCGCAGCTCTTCCCAAGAGAAGGACTTTCTCTGCCTACCAAGAATGCCGTCAAGCTTCAGAAAGCTTTCTGGCGTATCAGGCAGTGCATTCAGCTTGCTAAGCAAATGTTTCCCATCAACAGCAGGACTCTTAAACTGAGCGGCGTATTCAAGCATGAGATGCTCCATACTGACCTGCATCCACTTCAACAGAGACTGCTCGTCCTTGAAGTGTGGCAGCACCTCGTTTACGATAGCATCATCGAATGTCATATTGTATCTACACATATTACTTGCAACAAATTCAGTTATTTTGACTTTTCGGTTGCAAAAATAATCATTTTATTCCATATCTGCAAGGATTATGCTGTTTTTCTGCAACCGCGTATTTAACGTTTGTTTAAGATGGAAGATGGCGGAAGATGGCTGAAGGCTGAGGGCTGAAGGCTGAGTTACTTCTCCTGCTTCAATTGTTCGTCTAACTTTTTGCAACGAGCCACAAGTATTCTGACTAATTCCTCACAATCTCCGTATATACTTTCATATTGTCTGTCATCTATGTAGCTGTTCCTGTGAAGAAGCTCAATCCAGTATAGAGACTCCCTTGCTTCTTTTAGTGCTATATAAGACTTACTCTTGAAGTCGGATTTAGTGATGGCATTGCAGGCTTCTGCATTGTTTGCTCCGATACTCGTTCCCGACCTCAATAGTTGGTTGGCTAAAGCCGCCACCGATTGAAGGTGTACGGGAACTCGTGATGGATGATGGCTGAGGGCTGAGGGCTGATGTTGTTTGCTGCCGCGATTATACTTCTGACGTCCTGCATCATACTTCTGACTTGCTTGCTCTAGCAGGTAGTCGTTGAGTTTTATAATGCGGTCACTGAAAGCCAAGCACTTGGTCTGTATGGCATCGGAGATTTCAGACATGATGTTAGATGGAAGATGGAAGAAGTAAGATGGAAGATGGAGGAGGATTCAACCCTTATCCATTAGCAGGAAATCACTTGGAGATAAGACTGCCTTTCTATTGGCGAAAAGCCCCCTTTGCTTCGATAAGCAAGGGTGAGGTAACGTAAAAAGTCAACAAGACTCTTTCGGTCACGCTTTAACATGTGTACCTTGTTAGTCTCATCAAGCTTTGACCACTCAGAATGTAATTGGACTATATGTTGACAAGTAATATCATGAGCCATGACTCTGCTCTTTTACTTATTCTCTATAAGGTCTAGACCTTGATTGCGATAGAATGGGAACTTTCCATCGCCAGAGATCAATGTCAGCCGATTTGTCAAGGCATGCGAAATGATTAGGTGATCGGAAGGATCATAATGCTCTTGAACCTCATTTATGCGAAGCTTGGAATATGTCTCATAATGCTCCTTATGAAGATAGAGTACCCTGAGACCATACACATCCTCTACGGAACGCACCAGATCCAAAGAGGTCTTCCACCACTTACGGATGTGTTCCTTTTTATTCCAAAGCACTACTAGTTCCTTCAGTGTCTCACTACTGACGTAAACTTCGTTTTCATAGTCACTAAGAATCGATAGTACGTCTTTGGACAACTTATCCTGTTCCTTGGCGTACCAGATGAAAATATGAGTGTCAAGCAGAACACGCATGGACAATTAGAGATTTGTTACCATTCTAACTGCTTCGTCAAGAGCCTGTTTATCCTCTTCGGTAAGAGGCCCCCAGCCCTGTTGTTGCTCGTACCACTGGACTTGTTCAAGTCTGTTGTTAAACTTCATATCATCCATAATTATTTCTCCTATTTTGACTTATCGGTTGCAAAAATAAGCATTTAATTCGATATCTGCAAGGATTATGCTGTTTTTCTGCTTTTGGGAAACCTCGCTTACACGTTTTAATGGCCGTAGGGTTATTACCTGTCCAACTGCTCGTATACCGAATTGTTCGACTTGTACTCAGGAACGATTTCCTTCATCTTCCTGACTGTCTCCATATTATCATACTTCTTTGAGATTGCTATCAAGTCATCAATCTGCGTGCTGGCTATCTCATAGTCGTATTCGCGCACCTGGGCAATGCGAATCTTCTTGTTAAAGGTCGGCTTTGTACCTTCCAACTCATTCAGAACCTCCTCATACAGCTTCTCTCCTTCTCGTAAGCCGGTATATTTGATTTCTATATTCTTGGCACCCGACAGGGCAATCATACGCTTGGCCAGGTCGGCTATCTTCACTGGCTGCCCCATGTCGAAGACAAAGATTTCACCTCCATTACCCTTGGTGCCAGCTTCCAGCACCAGTTTACAGGCTTCTGGTATCAGCATGAAGTATCTGACAATTCTCTCGTCTGTCACCGTCACCGGACCGCCATTCTTAATCTGCTCCTTAAACAAGGGAATCACACTGCCGTTCGATCCCAGCACATTCCCAAAACGGGTGGTTACAAACTGGGTATAATTCACATAGTCGGGCTTACCACCGAGCTTGTCCATCGCTTCCTTGCGCAACTTGCGATTCAGGCTCTGCACATAAATCTCGCAGATACGCTTCGAACAGCCCATCACGTTGGTGGGGTTCACGGCCTTGTCCGTCGACACCATCACAAACTTCTTCACTCCATACTTTACACTCAGGTCGGCAATCACCTTTGTACCATAGATATTGTTAAGCACTGCCTCCGAGGGGTTGTCCTCCATCATCGGCACATGCTTATAGGCAGCCGCATGAAACACATAGTCCGGACGGTATTTCCCAAAGATGGTATCCATGCGGGTCACGCGGTCGATGCTCGTCACGATGGTCTCGGCATCAATCTCCGGGAACTGGTTCATCATCATCAAACGCACGTCGTGCTGTGGAGTCTCTGCCTGGTCTATCAGTATCATCTTCTTGGGCTTATACAGGGCTATCTGCCTCACCATCTCCGAACCAATGCTACCAGCCGAACCCGTAATCAGGATGGTCTTGTCCTCCAGCAGCTCACCCACCGATTTCATGTCGATGTCAATTTCAGCACGTGGCAGCAGGTCCTCTACCGAGACCTCCTTCAACTGCATGCTTTGTATCTCTTCGTCCGATAGCTTGCCCTCTTCTACCTTGGCCTCTACGGCCGTTCCTGCCATGAAGATTTTGCAGCCCGCTCCTATCAGCGTGTTCTGTATCTCCTGGTTGTTACGGAACTCCTTCACACGCAGAGGAGATACCAAAACACCGTCAATATGCTTCGCCTTGATGATGGCAGCCAGGTCGTCGTCCACGTTATACACGTTCTCTCCCATCAGCTGCATATGCCGGGCCCGGTTGTCATGCGAGATAAAGCCACACAGGGTGAACCGTCTGGGCCGCTGCGAACGGATATTCTTCGCCAGTCCGACCCCTCCCGAAAGTGCGCCGTATATCAACACCCTCAGGGTGCGCTTGTCCATGAATGCCACATCATAGAGCGTTTTCACCATGATGCGCACTCCCCACATAGCCATCGTCGCTATAAAGAATGCCACCACAGTCTCGGTCTGTGTCAGGGTTGCGCATGCTGTCCATCCATAGTATTGCAGCACTTCCGACAGGATTACCGTCAGCACGATGCTGAGCAGGCTGGCATATCCCACCCTTAGCAGGTCTACGAACGAGGAGTAACGCACCACTCCCGAATAGGTACGGAAAATCCTTGCTCCTATCAGGTTAACAGCCACATATAGCAAGGCCGTATAGACCACTTCGACTCGATGTTCAAATAGCATGGCCATTTTCTCAAATGCCCAGTAAGCCAGTATCGTTGACAAGAACACCAACAGGCAGTCGTTCAGCAACAGGCACCAGTAAGGTAATGAGTTCTTACTGAAGTACCAAGTCAATATTCGTTTCAGAGGATTCATAGTATTTTACATTATTATTCACTCGGGTGAAAAAGAAGTACTTTTTGAGGACGGAATCAAAGAGAGAGGGTCACTGCCTTGGGGTGGGTAGTGGCTCTAGGAAACGTCGATTTTGTCGGATGTAATAGGTCATTTCATGCACTGATATTCAGCAACAATTGTGATTTATATACATTTAACGGCTGCAAAGGTACGAATAAAAAGGCAAAGCACAAAATAAATGTTTATTTATTTTTCTTTCCAAGATAGTTCTCCCGCTTCATGCTCGCTTCACTTTCGCTTTAGGCAGCTTTCAGCCTGCTTACTGCCTTACTCATGAGTATGGGTAGAAGCAGGCAGTAAGCAGGGTAGAAGCAGGCAGTAAGCAGGCTAAAGGCTTTTTGAAGGATGATGGCGTGGCACGGTGGAGGGTGGTCGTCAAGGGCACCCATGAACACTCGCTTGAGGGTTTCGAAGAGTTCGTCTATCTGGTCCCGCGTTTTCAGGCGGGTCATGATGTAAAGCAGTACTGCCACATAATACAGCGGACTGACATCCACACCGTCAAGTACCTTTTTTGAGGGTCTGATGGCTGACATGCAGGTCAGCTTTCATCTTTTTCACCGCGCTGCCACTGAGGCAGCGATAGTCTTCCATCTCCTTTGCTAAATCTTGTAACAAGGTTTGGTAAAGAGACAGATCAAAACTCTTCGAAAATGTAAATCTCATCTCTTTTTGGGTTAATAAATGTTTATTGTGTTAAAAAAGACCCCTTGAGGTTCCCCGGTATGCCGTGGAACCCGCAGGGCTGTTGTGTATGTAACTTTGCAAGCGAAATCCAATGGGTTTCAGGTTTCAAGTTTCAGGTGCACATGAAAGGCGAGAACAAGAACCCATGGAAGTAACTTTATGTAAAACGTTTAAATTTTTAAGACTATGGCACAGATCAAACAAGTCGGCATTGGCCGCAAAAGTACAGGTACTATCGACGGAATCACGTATTATGTCCGAAAAGGCAAGACGTTTGCCCGCAGCGCTCCCACCGTCCCTGCCAGCACCTACTCCAGCCCAGAGGCAAAGCTGAGACAGGCTATCTTCAAAATGGTACAGATGCACATGAAGTTCCATCTCCGTACCATCCGCCAGACCATCACAGCGAAAGACGGCAGCCCTTGCAACCGTTACTACAGCCTCAACAAAAAGGGATTGGCACTGGCGTTGCAGACTCTGGCTGAGCAGTATGTGGCAGGACAGGATGTAACTATCGACGAGGTGGAGCAGGCTATCTGCGACTATGCCACGGAGCACCCGAAGAGCATCCGCATTGCCTCGAAGAGCGGCTATAACGAGGTATTCCTGACTGGTGCATGGCCGACGACCATCACCCTGAACGCCCTCGCTGGCGACAGTACCATCATCGTCATCGTAGCGGAGAACGGTACCACCACAACCATCAATGCGGACGGTACGACAACGGTAACGAACGGTTCTGACGCTTCTTCGGACTCCTCTTCGGACTCTTCTGGCAGCAGCGACCAGTCGGGATCTGGTAACACCGACGGTGGTCCAAGTGATGAGGGATTGTAGTAATATCAGGGCTGAAGGCTGAGGGCTGATGGCTGAAGGCTGAAGGTGGAGGGTGGAGGGAGATATGATTAGGTAATGTAAAAACGAAAAATATAAAATAATATGAAGAAGAAAGAGATTGCAAAATTTGTGATTCAGACTGTTATTAACCTGCTCGCTGCCGTGCTGACGGCACTGGGCGCAACCAGTTGCATAAGATGAGAACAATCAGTATGATCGTAGTACACTGTTCGGCAGTAAGGCCGTATCAGACAAGTTCTGCCAAGCGGATAGACGAGTGGCACAAGAGTCGCGTGACCCACGGCATCCACTGGAAGGGTATCGGATACCACTATGTGGTGCGTCGCGACGGAAGTATTGAGAACGGACGACCGCTGTCTGAGCCCGGCTCCCATGTGGAAGGGCATAACAAGCACACGATAGGTGTCTGCTATGAGGGCGGCCTGGACGTGAAGGGTAAAGAGGCTGACACCCGTACTCCGGCACAGGTCGAGACCCTGCGAAAGATTCTGGAGGAGCTGCATCAACAGTTTCCGAAGGCGGTCATCGTCGGTCACCGTGACCTGGATCCGACACGCAAATGCCCCTGCTATGATGTGGTCAAGGAGTACTGGGACCTACAGCCCGTGACCGAATGAATGAACTCCCCCTCCTAACTTAGGAGGGGAGTTTTTCATTCCAGGCGAAAGGAGGGGGTCACTGCCTTAGAGGAGGCAGCGTTGTGAAAAGACATTGATTTTGTTGGATGTAATAGGTCAATTCATGCACTGATATTCAGCAACATTATCAATAATAGTGAACAAAGTCACCTGGCACCCATGAACTGCTGGTAGTCGGACTCGGAGAGTTCCTGAAGCCAGGAGGGGGGTACGAAGGCGATGGCGATGGCGGCAAAGCCCTCGAGCTGGACCACGACACACTGGCTCTTCTTGATGCGCTTGATGGTGCCTACGGTATTTTCGAAATCGCCCTGGGTGATACGCACCCGCTTACCGGGTTTCGCGATGAAATCGGTATATTCCAAGAGACGGATGCGACTGTCGGTGTACTTATAGATACGCATGAAGTTCTCCATCTGCCGGTCGGGGATGACGAGCACCCGGTCGTAATCGTTCTCGGCAAAAAGGTTGGTACAATAGTGCATCGGCTCAAACTCCCTGCGCGTCATCTTGAGCTGGGTGAGCTGCTCACGGGTGGAGCGGATGAAGATCAGGCCATTGACAGCCGGAACGTAGGACTTGCTGACATCCCAGTTGTCTGTCTTCTGGTATTCAATGCGCATGGGCATGAAGTTCTCGAGGTGCAGCTGGTTGAGCATCTCCTGGAAGCGCATCATGCGCTCGGGCCGCCCATACGTGATACGCATGGGAAACCACTGCAATTGTGGTGTTTTGTCGAAGGTTGTAGTAGTCATAGTAACGGTTTAGTTAGGATGCCCGACGCATGTTGAGATGGAGCTGGTAGAGGGCGGGAAGAAGGATGAGGAGGGAGAATCCTACCGCCATCAGGACGCGGCTGTCGGTGCCGAAGAGGTCGATGAGCTTCATGTCCGGGTCGGGATAGAGGTTATAGAGCACATAGGCGACGGAGTTGTTGGCCCAGTGATAGGCGACACCAGGCAGGATGCTGCCCGTGCGGTAATACATCCAGCCGAGCAGCAGTCCGATGATGAAGGCATGGGGCAGCTGGGCAGGGTTCAGGTGGATGACGGAGAACATCAGGGCAGAGAGGGCGATGGCCCCCCATACGGACAGGCGGCTGCTGCGGAGCAGACTGCGCAAGATGGCTCCGCGGAATACCACCTCCTCGCTGAGCGATGCCAGCAGGCCGATGACCACATAGCCCCAGCGGTTTTGCAGAATCAGGTCGAACTCCTGTTCCACGAGGTTGGGCAGCTCGGGCAGCTGCTCTTGCAGCCATGCCGAGGGGATGATGGCTCCCAGAGAGGCGACGACACTCCAGGTGAGCACCGTCCAGGGGCGTGTGCGCAGCCAGGCCGGTGACACCTCGGCCCATCGGGTGGCCAGGAAGACCACGATGGTGGCGATGCCTGCCACCGCCGAGGTAGTGATGAGCTTGAGGGCCGATTCCCCGGTGGAATGGGCGAAAAAATTCCATGCTGCCGCCACGACGGCACCCAACAGCAACTGGATGCCCATGAAAATGAATAGATAACTGATAGCTTTCTTCATAACTGTCTCTTTACTTCTATTGCGTCTTTCTGTAATTGCTCGCGCAGAGCCTCCGGACTCTCGAAGGTCTGTTCGCCTCGCAGTCGGGCTACGAACTCGACGGTGAGCTGCTGCCCATAGAGGTCGCCCTCGTAGTCGAGCAGGTGGACCTCAAGGGTCTGGGCATGAGGGCCGAAGGTAGGACGGGTACCGATGTTCATCATCCCCTTCCACACGCAGGTCTGGCTGCCGTCGGCTGTGCGAACCCTCACGGCATAGACCCCGGAAGCGGGGATGAGTTGGCGCGGCTCTTCGGGCTCGATGTTGGCTGTGGGGAATCCCAGCCGGGTACCTATATGCTCGCCGTGGGCCACGGTGCCCCGAAGGAGGTAGGGATGCCCCAGACTGTCGGCAGCCTCGCGGACGGCTCCTTGCAGCAGCTGCCGGCGGATGAGCGAGGAGCTCACCGTGCCCTCGGCAGGTAAGGCCCTGACCTCGATGCCTAACTGCCGGCCATAGCGCACATAGTCGTCGAAGCCCTCCTCACGGTTGTGACCGAAGCGGTTGTCGTAGCCGATGAGCAACACCTGTACCTGCAATTGGCGGAGCACCTGCTCCATGAATGCACGGGCAGTGAGCCGGCGGAGGGCATCGGTGAACGGCAGCACCTCGATACGTTGGATGCCCGTCTGGCGGATGAGTCGCAGTTTCTCGTCGAGGGTGGTCAGCACCTGCTCCCGACGGGGCGAATGGTCGAAGGTGATGCACAACGGCTGCAAGCCTTGCTGCCGCGCACAGGCTACCACCTGCTGCAACACGAAACGGTGGCCCTGGTGCACCCCGTCGAACATCCCTATCGTTGCTACGTATCCCATGATCATCTCTTTCTATTTTTCGATACCACCTCCAACAACAATACGGGAGCTGTGCCGAAGATGATGGCCAGCCAGGTGTCGAAGGAGAGGGGTACGGTGCGGAACATCTCGCCTCCGAAGGTCACGATGAGCCACTGTCCCACCAGGATGAGTGCCAACACCAGCAGGAAGCCCCGACACGCCCACAGCCGATGGAAGGGGGTATGAGTAGAGCCGAGACAGCGGGCATTGAACAGATTCCACCACTGGAGCATGACAAAGATGCAGAAGAAGACGGTGAGCTCGGTGGCATCGACTCCCCGCACACGCTCGAAATACCATAGCAGTGCAAAGGTGATGAGGAAGAAGAGTCCTCCGGTGAGGATGATGCCCCGCATCATGCGCTTGTCGATGATGAAGGCATCGCGGGCCCGCGGCTTCTCCTTCATCACCTCGCGGCTGGGAGGCAGGGAGGCCAGAGCCATTGCGGCAAAGGTATCCATGATGAGGTTAATCCACAGTATCTGGGTAATGGTGAGCGGCAGTTCGGTACCCACGAAGGCACCGCAGAGCACCAGCAACAGGGCCGTCACATTGACAATCAGCTGGAAGTAGATGAAACGCTGGATGTTCCGATAGAGCGAGCGCCCCCACATGACCGCCTGCACGATGGAGTGGAAGGAGTCATCGGTGAGCGTGATGTCACTGGCCTGCTTGGCCACACTGGTACCAGAGCCTAACGACAGTCCGACATGAGCGCGGTTGAGGGCGGGAGCATCGTTGGTGCCATCGCCCGTCACCGCCACCACCTCGCCACGCTGCTGCAACAAGGCTACCAGGCGTTGCTTGTCGGAGGGACGGGCCCGCGACATCACCTTCAGGTCGCCTACAACGGCAAGCGCCTCCTCATCACTCATGGCAGCAAACTCAGCACCCGTAAGGGTCGTGATACTCCCCGATGCCTCCAGAGAGGGATGAGGATTGAGGCTGTCGGCGGTGAGTCCTATCTGTCGGGCTATCTCCTTCGCAGTCTCGGCGGTGTCGCCCGTCACAATCTTGACATCAATGCCTGCCTCCTCACACTGGCGGATGGCTGCCGGCACCTCCTGACGGAGGGGGTCGCTGATGGCCACAATGGCCAGCAGGGTGCTGTCCTGAGCAATGGCCAGGGTGCGCATGGCATGCCGCTGCCACTCCAGCAGCTGTGCCTGTATCTCGCTGAGTGTGGCCGCTTCGAGGTGGTCCTTGCAGCGCGCGATGATGACCTCGGGAGCACCTTTAAGATAGGTGGTGGCACCAATGGTCGTTGCCATATATTTCCGCTCGGTGGAGAAGGGTTCACGCGCCGTGATGGGGTGGTCCTCGCGCAACTGCTGGTAATCAATCCCCTCGGCCACCAGCCAGCGCAACAGCGCCTGTTCGGTGGGGTTGCCCACCTCATGGGTAGCCGTGGTGTTGAGGGCTATGGCCTTGTATAGGGCTGAGGGATGAGGGATGAGGGCTGATGGATTACTTCCGTCATCCTCCATACATCTTACATCGACCACCGTCATGCGGTTCTCAGTCAGGGTGCCCGTCTTGTCGGTACAGATCACGGTCACTGCCCCCATCGTCTCAGAGGCCTGCAGTTTCCGCACCAGATTGTTGGACTTCAGCATACGCCGCATGTTAAGAGCCAAGGCCAGGGTTACCGCCATCGGCAGTCCCTCGGGAACAGCCATCACAATAAGCGTCACCGCCATCATGAAGTACTTCAGCACCACCTCGGTCATGCCGACATAGTCGGTGCCCTGCCAGAGGTCGTTGGTGAGGATGTCGTGGCCCAGAAACAGCACGAAGCTGGCCATGGCCACCGCACTGCCTACCTTCGAGATGAGCCGCGCCAGACGGTCGAGCTGGAGGTTGAGCGGGGTCTTCACCCCCGTAATCTCCGTAGCCTGACGGGCCACATGACCAATCTCAGTCTCGTCGCCTACTGCCGTCACCACATAGCGGCCCGTACCTGCCATCACCATCGAGCTGCGGAGCAGCATGTCCTTGGGATAGGCCTCTCCTGCGGCCCCTTCGGCCTGCTGCACCTCGGAGCGCACCCCCTTGTTGGTAAGCATCTCACCAGTGAGCGAGCTCTCGTCAACCTGCAGGTCTACCGCCTCCACGAGTCGGCCATCCGCAGGAACCTCGTCACCAGTCTCGACAAGGACGAGGTCGCCCACCACCACCTCGCGGCGGGCTATCTCCTGCACTTTTCCCTCGCGCACCACCTTGACCAACTGATCCTCGCTCATCTGGGTGAGCACACTGAAGCGGCGGGCTGCATCGCGCTCGAAATAGAAGCCTACCGTCGTAGCCAGGATGATGGCGGCAATGATGCCGATGGTCTCCATGAAGTCGTTCTTAACAAACGACAAGCCTAATGACACGAGGGCAGCCACCAGCAAGATGCGCACCATCGGGTCCTGATATTTCTCCAGATACAAAAGCCACATCGAAGTACGCTTGGGGGGAGTCAGCACATTCTCGCCATGCTCCTGCCGGCTCCGGGCGACCTCTTCGGCGGTTAATCCATATTTTCTTTCTGTTGTTGTCATCACCTACTGCCTTCTAAGCACTTGGGGTGCAAAGGTAAACATTAAAAACGATACCTATTTTCGTTTTACACTAATTAACACATTTTTTAATGATGCAATAAAATAAAAATAAATATGATTTCGTAACTTTGCAGCGGAATAAGACAAAACACTTAGTAACTTTGCAGCGGAATAAGACAAAACACTTACCATGTTGGCAAAAAAATTAAGACAAAATGGAATCAATAGTATTCTGGGGGTTTAACCTCCATGCATGGATTACGATTGCCACGGTGCTGACCATGTTCACCGTGCTACTGACAACGAAATTGCGGACCGACCTGGTGTTTCTGGCAGCCATCGGCATCCTCTTTGTCACGGGTGTGCTCGATGCCAAGGAGGCTTTCTCCGGCTTCAGTGCTACATCGGTGGTTGTCATTGGTGTGCTGTTTGTAGTGGTGGCAGGTCTGACCTATACAGGCGTGCTGCAGTATGTCGTGAAATACCTGTTAGGCCAACCCAACAGTTTCTCGAAGGCGGTAGTAAGACTGATGCTGCCTGTGGCGGCACTCAGCTCGTTTCTCAGCAACACCACGGTGGTAAGCCTCTTTGTGGGCATTGTGAAGATGTGGTCGAAGAAACTGGGCATCCCGCCTTCCAAACTGCTGATACCATTGAGCTATGCTTCGGGCATGGGAGGCGTATGTACACTCATCGGTACACCGCCCAACCTGATTATCTCGGGCCTCTATGCCGACAAGACAGGAACGGCAATGAACATCCTGGCCACTACTGTTCCCGGACTGTTCTGCCTCTTTGTCGGTGTGCTTTCCATCATCGCCATGCAGCGCCTGCTGCCCGACCGCAAGGCTCCTGAGAGTGCGTTTGAGGCATCGAGCGAATACACCCTGGGACTGCAAGTGCCTTCGGACAATCCCTATATCGGCAAGACGCTGAATGAGGCTGGCCTTTACAATATCAAGAGCGGTACATTGCTCAAGATGTATCATTTCGACAACATACCCATCCCCCTCAGTGGTGAAGAGCCCATCATGGGTGGCGACCTCCTGGTATATGCAGGCCCTATAGACGACCTTATTGAGATGGCTGTGGACCACAAGCTGGTGAGTTCCGACCATCACATGTTCTCTATCAACGAGATGGACAACTATAGCCAGTTGCGCACGGCGTATGTCACCTTCGGCAGCAATCTGATAGGAAAAACCATTGGCGGCACTTCGTTCGAGAAAGACAACAACGTGATGCTGGCGGCTGTTTCCCGCAAGGGTGAGCGCATCGTGGAAGCACCGCGACAGGTCATACTGGAAGCTGGTGACACGCTGCTGCTGGTATGCTCGAAACAGTTTACGATGGACACAGACTCCATGAAGCGTAACCTCCACTTCTTCGATTCCGAGGAAGTTCCCAACATCGGCTACCATACGCTCATCTCCACGACTATCATGATAGCCATGGTGGTGGTATCGGCCTTAGGCTTGATGCCACTGTTGCAGTGCGCCTTCCTGGCTGCTGCCGCCATGCTGCTGTTCCGCTGCTGCACACCCGACCAGGCCATGAAATCCATCAACTGGGACATCCTCATGGTGTTTGCGGGCTCTGTCGTGCTGGGACTGGCCATCCAGAAGACAGGCATCGCCGAAAGGCTGGCCTTCGGCATCCTCGATGTCTGCGGCACCAATCCGCTGGTGGTCATGACGGCCATCTGCTTTGTCGGTACTTTCATCACCGAGTTCATCTCGAACACGGCAGCGGGAGCCATGTTCTTCCCCATCATGTACGAGGCTGCCGAGAAGTTGGGCTACGAGCCCTACCCCTTCCTCATTGCCCTGATGGTGAGTGTCAGCAGCAGTTTCGCCACCCCCATCGGCTCGCCCACCCACATGCTGGTCTATGGTCCCGGCGGCTACCGTTTCAGCGACTTTATGCGCATCGGCCTGCTGATGAACATCATCATTCTGGCCGCCAACATCCTCATAGTCAACATTGTGTACCCCCTGACCCCGTTGACCCCCTGAGAAAAATAGCATCATAACTTGGAACATTTTCTTATGGAACACAAAGACACAAAGACACAAAGACACGAAGGGCTGCGCACAGTGGAAAAACTTTGTGTCTTTGTTTCTTTGTTTCTTAACAAATAGGTTGGGTGTGGACCAGCCAGGGCTTGAACCTGGGACCTCCAGATTATGAGTCTGTTGCTCTAACCAACTGAGCTACAAGTCCAGTGCTTTCTGTAAAGCGAGTGCAAAGGTAACTAATTATCTTTAGAACTAAGAATTAAGCGCAAAGAGTTAAGAAAAATTAAGAATTGAGCGGGCTGCCTCTGACATTTCAGACAGGCAGCCCGCTCCTCGTTAGTATGTTATGAAAATTTGAGAGAATTGAAACTTCACAGTTTCATTGATCTTCGTGTGTGTGTTTTAACTAAACATGATGTAATATAGAGAAAGCATAGAAAATATTATTCATCCTCAGTTGGTGGACTGGGCGGGAATGGGCACCTTTGTGCTGTCGCCGACCACCGTCTCCCCCATATTCTCTGCCTGCACGGGCTGGATGCCTACGGTGTCGACACCTTGCTGCAGGGCAGCATAGTCTTCAGGAGCATTCCAGCTGTTATCCCACGGGGCCTGCATGGCACCGCCAATGGTCAGGAAGATAGCGATGACGGCAGCGGCCTTGAAGAGTGGCTGCAGGCGCTGAGTGAGGGATACCTCGCGAGCCTGTACCATCTGTGGCTTTTCGCCAATCATCTGCAGCATACGGTCATCGAAGTCGTCGCCCAGAGTCTCTTCAGCCTCTGCCGAAAAGAGGGGGCGCCAGTGACTGAACTCAGCCGGGATGGTCTCCTGACTAAAGAAAGTGCGCAGGATGCGCTCTTCCTCCAAGGAGGTCTCCGCAGCAAAATAGCGCTCTATCAGTCCTTCGATATACTTATAATCCATATGCTTTATTTGGGTTCTCTATAATACAAGACGAAGGAAAAAAGAAAAAGTTACAGTGAGAGCCAAAAAAAATTCATTTTTTGTAATTCTCGGCTTGCTGGAAGCGTTCGCGGATAGTCTGTCGGGCCCGGAAGATATTGACCTTGACCTGCTGTTCGGTAATATCCATGATGACGGCAATGTCGTGATAGCTCTTTCCCTCCATGTCGCGCAACTGCATACAGGTGCGTTGCCGCTCTGGCAGTTCACTGATAAGTTGGCGAACCAACTGCAGGCGGTCGCGCTGGACGGTCTGCTCCTCAGGGTTGGCATAATGGCTGGAGTCCTGCACCTCGATGGAGGACGGGGTATTGCCCGCAGTGGCAGCCAAGGTCTGAGGTTGGAAATGCTGGAGGCGGAGCTTGTCGAGGGCCTGGTTGCGGCAGATGGTGAGGCAGAAGGCCTCGATATTATCAATCTGCTGCCATTGGTCGCGACGGCTCCACACCTTCATCATCGTTTCCTGAACCACGTCCTCTGCTTCCGCACGGTCTTGTGTGATGCGAAGTGCCAGCCGGAAGAGTTCGTTCTTCAGTGGCAGGATGTCGTTCTGGAAACTGATAGATTTCATTGGATGACCGTACCATGTTGGCCGTCGATGGCCGTAGCCAAGGTGATAATGACGCGTGACACACCGGCATCGACTGCCGAGAGCGCATTCTCTATCTTGGGCAGCATGCCTCCGCTGATGGTGCCATCGGCCTTATACTCATTATATAATGCGCGCGTGATAACGGGAATGACACTGTCATCATCGTCCGGATGGCGAAGCACCCCTTTCTTCTCGAACGAGAAGATGAGGGTCACCTCATAGTCGCGGGCCAGAGCCTTAGCTGTCTCGGAAGCCATCGTGTCGGCATTGGTGTTAAGGACATGTCCGTTGCCATCGTGTGTCAGCGGAGCCACCACGGGGGTGATGCCCGCCTCGATGAGGCGGCTGAGCATGGCACCGTCGACCCTATCCACATCGCCTACCCAGCCATAATCAGTAGTAGCCTCGGCCGTCACCACTGGCGGGCGCTTATGACTGCGGATGATGTCAGCATCGGCACCAGTCAGTCCCAAGGCATTTACTCCGTTGGCTTGCAGACGGGCCACCAGGTTCTTGTTGACCAGTCCGCCATAGACCATCGTCACCACCTCCAGCATCTGCTCATCGGTGATGCGGCGGCCATTGACCATGTGGGTCTCGATATTCAGGCGCTCGGCTATCTTCGTGGCCTTGCGGCCACCGCCATGTACCAGCACCTTGCGACCCTCGATGGCCGCAAAGTCCTTTAACAGTTGTGCGAGCTGGGCCTCATCCTCCACCACAGCCCCACCTACTTTTACTATTGTCAGTTTTTGTTTCATTGTTGTTGTTTTTTCCGAGATGTCGAAATATCGAGATATCGAAATTCTTATTCCAGATAGGTATATCCGTAGAGTCCAGAGCGGTAGTTGGAGAGGAACTCCTTGCCCTCTTCGAGGGTAATCTTGCCCTGTTTCACACTCTTGGCCACCCATATCTCGAGCTGGCGCACCAGCTTCTTGGGGTCGTACTGCACATAGTCGAGCACTTCGGCCACCGTTTCACCATCGATAATCTGGTCAATATGATACTGTCCGTCCTTGACGGAGATGTGGACAGCGGTAGTGTCACCAAAGAGATTGTGCATATCACCCAATATCTCCTGATAGGCACCCACGAGGAAGACACCCAAGTAATACTTATCGTTCTTCCTTAGCGAGTGGACGGGAAGGGCATGCGAGTTGGGGCGGTTGGTGACAAACTGGGCTATCTTCCCATCCGAGTCACAAGTGATATCCTGAAGGGTAGCATTGCGCGTAGGCCGTTCATCCAGCCGCTGGATGGGCATGATGGGGAACAGCTGGTCGATAGCCCAGGAGTCGGGCAGCGACTGGAACAGGGAGAAGTTGCAGAAGTACTTGTCGGCCAGCAGTTTGTCGATATTCATCAGCTCCTCAGGGATATGCTTGAGGTTTTTGGCCAGCGCATGGATTTCGTGACACACGCTCCAGTACATCGCCTCCACTTCGGCACGCGTCTTGAGGTCGACAATGCCATGAGTAAAGAGGTCGAGCACCTCCTCGCGAATCTGCTCCGCATCGTGCCAGTCTTCGAGCACATTACGCGGTGACAGGTTGTCCCAAATATCATAGAGGTCCTTTACCAGTTGGTGGGAGTCGGGATCGGGCTCGAACTCCTCGGGCATCTCGGGCAGGGAAGCCGTCTCCAGCACATCGATGACCAGTACACTATGATGAGCAGCGAGGGAACGGCCACTCTCGGTGATGATGTTCGGATGAGAAATCCCGTTCTTGTTGGCAGCCTCGACAAAGGTATAGATACAGTCGTTGACATACTCCTGGATGGAGTAGTTGACCGAGCTCTCGCTGGAGGGCGAACGGGTACCGTCATAGTCGACACCCAATCCACCGCCACAGTCAACGAAGTCGACATTATATCCCATCTTATGCAACTGCACATAGAACTGTGAAGCCTCGCGGAGGGCCGTCTGTATGCGACGAATTTTGGTAATCTGCGAACCGATATGGAAATGTATCAGTCGGAGACAGTCGCGCATATCCTTCTTGTCGAGCAGGTCCAGAGCTTCCAGCAGTTCGGCACTGGTGAGCCCGAACTTCGAGGCATCGCCGCCGCTCTCTTCCCACTTGCCAGAGCCGCTGGAGGCCAGCTTGATGCGGATGCCGATGTTCGGGCGCACCCCAATCTTCTTGGCTTCGCGAGCTATGAGATCCAGTTCATTGGGCTTCTCGACCACGATGAATATCTGCTTGCCCATCTTCTGTGCCAGCAGAGCCAGCTCGATGTACGACTGGTCCTTGTAGCCGTTGCAGATGATGATAGAGTCGCTCTGGCACTGTACGGCAATGACGGCATGCAGCTCTGGCTTGGAACCCGCCTCCACACCGAGGTTGAACTTACGACCATGAGAGATAATCTCCTCGACCACCGGTTGCATCTGGTTGACCTTAATGGGATAGACCACATAGTTCTCGCCTTTGTAGTCGTACTCCTTGGCAGCCTTCTTAAAACAGCTCCAAGTCTTCTCGATACGGTTGTCGAGGATGTCCGGGAAGCGCAAAAGCACGGGTGACTGCACATCGCGCAGTGACAGCTCGTCCATGACTTCACGAAGGTCGACGGCTGTGCCATCCTTGCAGGGGGTCACAAACACATTGCCTTGGTCGTTGATACCGAAGTAGCTGGTACCCCAGCCATTGATGTTGTAGAGCTCCTTAGAGTCTTCAATCGTCCATTTCTTCATATCTTCAGAAGTTCGCGTAGTTTGGTTACTGATATCTTGATTTTATCATAGTCATCCAACAGGTTGACATCGAGGATATAGCGTGCTTTCTGATAGAAAGGCTCGCGGCTTTTCAGGTGGTCGGTGATATAGGCAATGAGTTCCTCGGCACTCTTGTTCTTCAGCAGGGGGCGCTCAACCTTAGCCATAAGCAGATGCTTGTAAAGGGTCTCGGGACTGGCCTTGAGATACACCACCTCGCCCTGCTGGTTGAGATAGTCCATATTGTCGAAGAAGCAGGGAGTTCCTCCACCACAACTGATGATGACATCTTCGAACTCAGCCACTTCATGGAGCATGTTGTGCTCGAGGACCCGGAAGGCCTCCTCGCCCCGCTCTGCAAAAATCTCTGACACCGTCTTGCGCATGCGGCTCTCAATATACCAGTCGAGGTCGTAGAACATCATGCCTGTCTCTTTGGACAGAGCCTTGCCTACGGTGGTCTTGCCAGAACCCATATAGCCCACGAGGATAATCCGTCGCATAAGTATAGTATTTACGATTAACTATTTCTTCTGTTGTTTCTCGATGATGCCCATGCACTCGTCGTAGGTGAGTTCTGCAGCACGCGAGTGTAAGGTCTTCGGCAGGCGATAGTTCTTACCGTCAAAAGCGATGTACGGACCATAGCGGCCATTCATAATCTGCAACTTGCCATCCGCATCGAACACCTTCAGGTGCTTCTGCGATTCAGCCTGCCGCTTCTCGGTGATAAGGGCTACAGCCTCCTCGAGGGTGATTGACATCGGGTCGGCACCCTTGGGCAGGGAGGTGTACTGCTTCTGATGGAGCACATAGGGTCCGAAGCGGCCGGCACCGATGACCACAGGACTGCCCTCGAAGCTGCCTACCGTTCGGGGCAGTTGGAAGAGCTCGAGGGCCTCGTCGAGGGTCAGCGTCTCCATGCTCTTGTCACTGGGCAGCTGTGCAAAGCGCGGCTTCTCGTCATCCTCGGCCTGACCAATCTGCACCACAGGTCCGAAGCGGCCAATCTTTACGAAGACCGGTCGGCCCGTCTTGGGATCCAGGCCCAGCTCCCGCTCACCCGCCTTGTGCTCCTGACGGGTGTTCAGAGTCTTCTCAACGGTCGGTTCAAAGTCTTTGTAGAAGGCTTTCATCATGTCCGTCCATTTCTCTTCACCCTCGGCAATCTTATCGAAGTCCTGTTCCACCTTTGCAGTGAAGTTATAATCCATGATGACAGGGAAATACTTCATGAGGAAATCGTTGACCACGATACCGATATCAGTAGGCAGGAGTTTTCCCTTGTCGGAACCTGCCATCTCCTTGCGCTTCTTTTGGGTGATGAGTTTTCCTTTGAGAGTATCGATGGTATAGGTGCGCTCCTCACCCTTGCGGTCACCCTTCTGCACATATTCACGCTGCTGGATGGTAGAGATGGTAGGTGCATAGGTAGAAGGACGGCCAATGCCCAGTTCCTCCAGCTTATGTACCAGCGAGGCCTCCGTATAGCGCAGCGGTCCCTGACTGAAGCGCTCGGTAGCCTGTATCTCGCGGCGGGTAAGCGGCATCCCTTCCTTCATCGGGGGTAGCATGTGGCTCTCCTCCTCCTGACTATCCTCGTCGTCTACCGACTCGCGGTAAACCTTGATGAAACCATCGAACTTCACCACCTCGCCCTGGGCTACAAACTTAGAGGAGAGAGAGGGGGCTGCTATCTCGACGGTGGTCTTCTCAATCTCGGCATCGGCCATCTGACTGGCTATGGTGCGCTTCCAGATGAGTTCGTAGAGCTTGCGCTCCTGCTGGGTGCCCTCTATCTCGGGGCGGTCCATATAGGTAGGACGGATGGCCTCATGGGCCTCCTGCGCTCCCTTGGAAGAGGTGTGATACTGGCGTACCTTGCTATAGTTCTCGCCATAGAGTCCATGTATCTCATCCTTCGAAGCCTGGATGCACAAGCTGGAGAGGTTGACAGAGTCGGTACGCATATAGGTAATCTGTCCGTGTTCATAGAGATGCTGTGCCACCATCATGGTCTGCGACACGGTGAATCCGAGTTTGCGGGCAGCCTCCTGCTGGAGGGTAGAGGTGGTGAAGGGCGGTGCCGGTGAGCGCTTGACAGGTTTCTTGCTGATGGAGTCGACATGGAATGAAGCCTCCTTGCACTGTTCCAGGAACTGCTCCACCTCGCGATGTGTCTTCAGGCGCTGTGACAGGGTGGCCTTCACCTCCACCTGTGAGCCATCGGGATTGGTGATGGCAAAGATGCCGTTCACACTATAGTAGGGCTCGCTCTTGAAGTTCTGGATCTCACGCTCGCGTTCTACTATCAGTCGGACAGCCACACTCTGCACACGACCTGCAGACAAGGCCGGCTTGACTTTTCTCCACAGCACGGGCGACAGCTTGAAGCCTACCAGGCGGTCTAACACGCGACGGGCCTGCTGGGCATTGACCAGATTCATATCCAGATGGCGCGGATGTTCGATGGCAGCCAAAATGGCCGGCTTGGTAATCTCGTGAAAGACGATGCGGCTGGTTTTCGCCTCATCCAGTCCCAGCACCTCGCACAGATGCCAGGAGATAGCCTCTCCCTCGCGGTCCTCATCGGAAGCGAGCCATACCTTCTCGGCCTTCTCGGCCTGCGTACGAAGTTCCTTGACCAGCTTCTCTTTCTCCGTCGGAATCTCATATTCGGGAATGAGCGTCTTGGTATCGATGCTCATCTCCCTCTTCTTCAAGTCGCGAATATGTCCATAACTTGACATCACCTTGTAGTCCTTGCCAAGAAATTTCTCTATCGTCTTTGCCTTAGCAGGCGACTCTACTATCACCAGATTTTTCTGCATAATGATATTGCTTTTTATGATTTCGGGCTGCAAAAGTAGAGAAAAGTTTTGGTTACACCTTATATATATAGTAGAATTTTTGTTTTCTTAACAGTTAAGTGCCATTATAGTGGGGTTTAAGGGGTGAAAGGGTGATGAAGAGAGGTAAGCATTTAAATAATGTTGAAACATGCATACGCGTGAGGGGTGTTTTGGATGGTGTTGCAAATAATTACTAAATTGTAGCATTTTAATACACGATGCTTGTATGGTTGCATCCTTTTTTGTATCTTTGCAGTGGAAATCTATCAATAGACTAAACCAATATGAAGAAAATTATCTCTTGTGCTGCCCTCTTCGTGGCAGCAACCATGGGTATTCAGGCCCAAAAGCCCATGAACGCCCCGAAAGGCGGCAAGGCTATCAGTGACGAGCTCATCGGCATCTTCTTTGAGGACATCAGCAGTTCTGCAGACGGTGGTCTGTATGCCGAGCTCATACAAAACGGTTCGTTTGAGTACAGTCCCGTAGAGCGTGACGGCTGGGGAGCAGGTACGGCATGGAAGCAGGCCCGTCCCGGTCACTCGCTGGGTATGCTGGAGGTTCGCAAGGACCAGGGCATCCATCCCAACAACCCCACCTACATGCGCCTGCATGTGGAGCGCACACGCGAGTTCTTTGACTATAAGGGATGGAGAGGCTACGGCCTGGAGAACGAGGGCTTCAAGGGCATCTCGGTAAAGGCCGGTCAGAAGTACGACTTCTCAGCCTTCTTCCGCAATCAGGGTGCAGCCAAGCAGATACGCGTGGTGCTGGGCATCCCACAGGGATGGGGCAAGGACCTGAAGCTGCTGGCAGAAGCCACCATTCAGGCAGACAGCAAGGACTGGAAGAAATATGAGGCAGTGCTCACGCCCTCAGAGGACTGTACGAATGCCGTTCTCCAGGTGCTGGTGCTCAATACAGGTGTAATCGATGTCGACATGGTGTCGCTGATGCCCCAGGACACCTATAAGGGTCACGGACTACGCAAGGACCTGGCCCAGGCACTGGCCGACCTGCAGCCAAAGTTCCTGCGCTTCCCTGGCGGATGTGTGGTGCATGGCGGTGGTGACGGTTTCTGGAATACCTACCGCTGGAAGACCACCATCGGTCCGAAGGAGACCCGCCGGCAGTTGAAGAATACGTGGGGTTACCACCAGTCGATGGGATTAGGATACTATGAGTATTTCCAGTTCTGTGAAGACCTGAACATGGAGCCCCTGCCCATTCTGCCATGTGGTGTGTCGTGTCAGGGCACGAATGGCGGTTGGGAGATGTGGCCGCATCAGGCCCAGGATGTCTGTCCGATGTCGGAGATGGACGAGTGGGTACAGGATGCCCTGGACCTCATCGAGTGGGCCAATGGAGACCCCGCTACCTCGAAATGGGCTAAGAAGCGTGCTGAGCAGGGCCACCCCAAACCCTTCGGACTCAAATACTTAGGCATCGGCAACGAGGAGAAGATTACCCCCGAGTTTGCTGAGCGTTTTAAGTATATGTATGACAAAGTGCGCAAGGCCCACCCCGAAATCATCATCGTGGGTACTGCCGGTCCGGGCTCACATCCCGGAAACCCCGACTACGAGGCTGGCTGGAAGCTGGCTGACGAACTGGCCATGCCCATCATTGACGAGCACTACTACGAAAAGAACGACTACTTCCTGAAGAGCCGCCAGTATGACCAATATCCTCGCGACCGCAAGACCAAGGTCTACTTGGGCGAGTATGCCTCGAAGGACAAAAAGCTGATAGACGCGCTGGCAGAAGGCCTCTACCTGCTGCATGTGGAGCGCAATGCCGATGTGGTATGCATGACCTCCTATGCCCCGCTCTTTGCCAAGAAGGATGCCACCAACTGGAATCCGGATATGATTTATTTTGACAACGAGCGCGCCTATCTCACCTGTAGCTACTATGTACAGCAGCTGTTCGGACAGTCATCGGGTCAGTACTATTATGGTGACTGCGTGCACTTCGAGGGAGACCAGAAAGGCATAGAACAGCCTCAGGAGGATGTCCACTACGGCCAGTCGGTAGTGCTGAACACCAAGAGCCGCAAGCTCTATGTCAAGCTGGTGAATGCCACTGGCGAGGAGAAAGAGGTGGACATCAACCTCAGCCGCTTCCCCTTGAAGAAAACAGTCACTAAGACTGTGATTGCCGGAGCTGCCGACAGTGAGAACAACTACGAGGCACAGCCCATCCTTCCCAAGAAGGAGACAGGCAAGGCTCAGAAAAAATTTGATATGGACCTGGCTCCCTACTCGATGGTGATGCTGGAATATCAGTTATAAGCGAACGCTACACCTTATATAAAGGCTGATGACATTTTAGGGTGTCATCAGTCTTTTTATTATATAGCTAACGTTAGACTTATGAAAAAGCTACTGATGATACTGAGCCTCGCACTGCTGACAGTGTCAGCACAAGCAGGCAAGCCGTGGGACAACGGCAAGCTTCGTGTATCGGATAACCAGCGTTATCTGCAGTTTGAAAACGGACAGCCTTTCTTCTGGCTCGGTGACACAGGGTGGCTGCTACCTGAGCGTCTGGACAGAGCTGAGGCAGAATGGTATCTGCAGAGCTGTGCCAAGGCCGGCTATAATGTGGTGCAGGTACAGACCATCGACGGTGTGCCCGCCTACAACATCTACGGACAAATGTCGAACCCGGACGGCTGGAACTTCAAGGACATCAACCGCAAGGGTGTCTACGGCTACTGGGACCACCTGGACTACATCATCGACCAGGCTGCCGACAAAGGCATCTATATCGGCATGGTGTGCATCTGGGGCGGACTGGTGAAGGACGGCAAGCTGTCGGTAGAGGATGCCAAGAAGTACGGCACCTTCCTCGCCAACCGCTACAAGAACAAGCCCAACATCATCTGGTTTATGGGCGGCGACATCCAGGGCGACATCCGTCCTGAGGTATGGGAGGCCCTTGCCACCACCATCAAGTCGATAGACAAGAACCACCTGATGACCTATCACCCCCGTGGCCGCTATACCTCGGCCAAATGGTGGAGTAAGGCCAAGTGGATGGACTTTCACACTTTCCAGAGCGGACATCGCCGCTATGGCCAGCGCATGGGCAATGCCGACTACCCCATCCCCGACAACACGGAGGAGGACAACTGGATGTATGTCGACTCCACATGGAAGTACAGCCCCATCAAGCCTGTCTTGGATGCAGAGCCTTCGTATGAGGACATCCCCGTGGGATTGCACGACCCCAACGAAGCTCGCTGGCAGGACTACGATGTGCGCCGCTATGCCTACTGGAGCGTGTTTGCAGGCAGCTGCGGACACACCTACGGCCACAATGCCATCATGCAGATGCTGAAGCCTGGCTATCCTACCAGCTATGGAGATGCCGGTGATGTGAAGACCTGGTATCAGGCCCTGCACGACCCGGGATTCCTGCAGATGCAATACCTGAAACGCCTGATATTGTCGTTCCCCTACTTTGAGCGCGTGGCCGACCAGAGCATTATCCACAACAACGGCGAAAAGTACAACCGCCTGATTGCCACCTGTGGCAACGACTATCTCTTAGTATATAACTACAACGGCAATACGATGAGGATTGACCTGACCAAGATCAGCGGAACCAAGAAGAATGTGTGGTGGATGACGGCTGCCACAGGTAAGTTGAAGTACTTAGGCGAGTTCGACTCGAAGCTGCTCACCTTCCGCTACCATCCCCAGTCGGCACGCGTGGAGGACGGTGTGCTCATTGCTATTGATAACACGAAGGACTACCTGAAGAAAGACCAGACGGAACTGTCGCCCGACGGGTATAAGGCCAAGGAGAGAGACTTGAATGAGTAAAGACCCTCCCCCCTGCCCCTCCCTTGTAGGGAGGGGAGTAGATAGTTAAGTACACTGAAACATGAGATTATAATAAACATAGCAGTACATGGTAAAAAGAAGCATCAAATATTTAGTGGTAATCCTGACGCTCTTACTAACTACTCCCCTCCCTGCAAGGGAGGGGCAAGGGGGAGGGTCTGCCACTGGAGGGTCTGCCAGTGGAGGGTCTGCCAGTGTCGGCTGGCTCCGTGTGGAAAACCTGGAAAAGCCATTGGGCATCAACACGGCAAAACCCCGTTTCTCGTGGATTATCCTCTCCGACAAGCAGGATGTGCGCCAGACTGCCTATCAAATCATTGTATCTACCGATCAGGGGGAGGTATGGAACTCCGGCAAGGTGGAGAGCGACCAGCAATTATGGGTGTGCTACAAAGGAAAACCCCTGAAGAGTGCCATGCAGTGTACTTGGAAGGTCAAGGTATGGACTACAGTCGGTGAAAGTGAGTGGAGCGCGGAAGAATGCTTTGGCATCGGACTGCTGAAGGAGAGCCATTGGACAGGCCGCTGGATTGGTCTGGACAAGCTGATGCCTGGCGAGGAGCGTGGCCTGCACTCGCGCCTGGCTGCCCGCTATGTTAGGAAAGAGTTCGAACTGGAGAAGCCCGTCAGGCGTGCCATTGCCTATGTGGCAGGCATAGGACTGCACGAGCTACATATCAATGGGGTGGTGTTCAATCGCGAGGTACTGGTACCCATGCCTACCGATTACCGCAGGACGGTGCTCTATAACACCTACGATGTGACCAGTGCCTTGAAGAAGAAAAATGCCATAGGCCTGATATTAGGCAATGGCCGTTTGTTCCCCATGCGTCAGAACAAGCACTACAAGGCTGTGACCTTTGGCTACCCCAAGTGTCGCATCAACCTCCTCATCGAGTTTACCGATGGTACTACCAAGCGGATAGCTACCGATGAGAAATGGAAGATTACTGCCGACGGACCTATCCGTAGCAACAATGAATACGATGGTGAGATGTTTGATGCCCGCAAACAATTAACGGGCTGGGATGTGGCTGGCTATGATGACAAAGCGTGGCTGAATGCCGAGCGCTCAGAGATACCCTTGGGCACGCTGCGGGCTCAGATGGCTCCCGGCATGGTTATGTCGCCGCTCACACCAGAGCCTGCTGTGGTCCATTCTAAGTCGACTGCTGTTAAGGGTACTATCTACGATTTCCATCAGAACATAGCTGGCTGGATAGCCTTTGTCCCGACTGGTCGCGAGGGCGATACCATCCGCGTGAAATATGCCGAGAAGCTGAACCCCGACGGTACACTCTATCTGGATAATCTGCGCGATGCCCAGTCAGAGGATATCTATATCTGCGGCCCAACTGTCAACTCTCACCCCTCAACTGTCAACTCTCAAGAGTGGCATGCTATCTTCAGTTATCATGGTTTCCGCTATGCGCAGATCACAGGACCCGCAAAAGAAGTTCATGCCTATACCGTCAGTGATGATATGCAACAACTGGGGCATTTCGAATGTTCGGATACCATGCTGAACAAGGTCATGCACAATGCCTGGTGGGGTATCTATGCCAACTATAAAGGGATGCCCGTAGACTGCCCACAACGCAACGAGCGGCAGCCCTGGCTGGGTGACCGGACCATGGGAAGCCTGGGGGAGAGCTATATGTTCAACAACGAGCGCCTCTACACCAAGTGGATGCGTGACATCTGCGAATCACAGCGCGAGGATGGTGTCTTCAGCGACGTGGCCCCGGCTTTCTGGAACTACTACAACGACGATGTAACCTGGCCCGCAGCGCTTCCCTTCGGCTGCAACATGCTCTACAGTCAATATGGCAACCGCGAGGCCATCGATAAGAGCTATCCCTTTATCAAGCGGTGGCTCCAGCACTTGATGGAAGAATATATGCAGGACGGCATCATCACGAAAGATACCTATGGTGACTGGTGCGTACCGCCTGAAAGTCTGGAGATGATCCATTCGCAGGATCCGACCCGGAAGACGGACGGCAGTCTGATTTCTACCGCTTATTTCATCCGCGTGCTGCAACTGCTCTGTTCATGGGGATGCGAGCCTGACTACTGGAAGCCTATCTGTGAACAGATGGTCCAGGACTTCAACCGCCACTTCCTCACCGTGAAGAAGGGTACTTCGCTACGGCCAGGACACGTGCTGTATCCCGACTCCATATTCTATGGCAACAATACCGCCACTGCCAATCTCCTGCCCTTGTCCTTTGGCATCGTACCGGATGAATACCGCCAAGAGGTGACGAAGAATGTGGTAGAGAACATCATCCTGAAGAACAATGCCCATGTACCGTGCGGTGTGATCGGTATTTCATGGCTGTTACGGGCCCTGTCGGACAATGGTTTCAGCGACATCGCCTACATGATAGCCACGCAGAAGAGCTATCCCTCATGGGGCTATATGGCAGAGAACGGGGCTACCACCATCTGGGAACTGTGGAACGGCAATACGGCCTCACCCAAGATGAATAGTGGCAACCATGTCATGCTGCTGGGCGACCTCGTCACGTGGTGCTACCAATACCTGGGCGGCATCCGTACTGAGACGATTGACACTGTTTATTCCAGAGGCTATCAACACTTCATCCTGAAGCCCGACTTCAGTATTCCTGACTGTTTCTGGGCCAATGCCAGCTACATCTCTCCCTACGGCACCATAGAAAGTAAGTGGAAAAAGACATTACAGCATGTAGAGTGGGATGTGCGCATCCCCTGTAATACTACGGCCGAAGTCTATTTACCCAACGGAAAGGTAGAAACACTGGGCTCTGGCAGTTACCACTTCAGTGTGGATATTCCCACCAACTCGCCTGCCATCGTGAAAGACGAGTTCCTCTACGAGCAGGCCACCTTCCCGCAGTGCCACTCGGCCAGCATTGTCGAAACCAAGAAGGGCGACCTCGTGGCCACCTACTTCGGCGGCAAGCATGAGCGCAACCCCGATGTCTGCATCTGGGTAAGTATCAAGGAGAAAGGCAGCAACGAATGGAGTAAGCCCATTCTGGCTGCCGATGGTGTCTTCGAAGTCGGCAGTCCTCATGCCCAGATAGCCGGCATCACCGCAGAGAGCACCCCAGCCTCAGACGGTCCTGTATGTCGAGGCAGGGCCTCGGCCAACCAAAAGAGAAAGGCCTGCTGGAATCCCGTCATCACAGAGATGCCCAACGGCGAGTTGTGGCTCTTCTTCAAGATAGGCCTAAAGGTCTCCGACTGGACGGGCTGGCTCTGCAAATCAAAAGACGGTGGCAAGACCTGGAGTGACAAGGAACCCCTGCCCAAGGGCTTTCTCGGCCCCATCAAGAACAAGCCCGAGATTATCGACGGCCGCCTGCTCTGTCCCTCCAGCACCGAGGACAACGGTTGGAAGTTCCACATGGAGATTTATGACATTGCCAAAAAAGAATGGAAATATGTAGGTCCCGTCAAAGCTCAGCTCGCTATGCGCACAGAGGACATGATTGCAACGCCACACTCTGACAAAAAGTCAGAGAAAGCCGCAGTTCCCGACGCTTCTTCGTCGGGCAAGAAGGAAGATATCGAGGCTCCTGATGCCGGTGGTAAGGCTGCCGCTGACGGCCGTCACCCCATCGACTGCATCCAGCCTTCCATCCTCAAACTAAAGGACGGCCGTTTGCAAGTGCTCATGCGCACCCGCAACGGCAAGATTGGCACATCCTTCTCCTCCGACAATGGTGACACTTGGACTAACGTGACGCTCCTGGATGTTCCCAACAACCAGTCGGGCACCGATGCCGTAACGATGCAGGACGGTCGTCATGTGCTCATCTACAACGACTTCGCCTCGCTGCCAGGCACCAAGAAGGGTGTCCGCACGCCCCTCTCCATTGCCATCAGCGACGACGGAGCCCATTGGCGACACGCACTGACACTCGAGGACTCGCCCATCAGCCAGTACTCATACCCCAGCATCATCCAGGGCCGCGACGGCAAGCTCCATGCCGTCTACACCTGGCGCCGCCTGCGCATAGCCTACAAAGAGATAGACTTAAACCAATTGAAATAAGCAGACATAATAATATAGAATGAAGCCAAACGTACACCTTGTTTTTATTTATGCCGCGTTGCTGACCCTAGTGGGATGTGGAGACGGCAAGCCTGTGAGGCAGTTGCCGCATCTGGGTGACACGCCCTATCAGCAGGATACTATACTGGTCACTTACGCTACCAATCCTGAGCGGGCGCTTACTTTGCTCGACTCAGCATTGCTTTTAGGTAACATCAGCGAATACCGCGCTCAGTGCATCCGTGCCAGGATCTATAGCAAATCGCTTGTGGAGCAACGTCAGGACTCGGCCATCCTGATTTGCAAGGAACTGCTCGGTCACGACTCCGTGCGCAACGACGCTGCGGAACAGGAGAATATCCTTGACCTGCTCATTGCTACCAGCCGTGCCAAGCCCGACTACGAGCAATATATACATTGGGCCACTCAAAAGGCCGAACTCTGTCAGCAGCAAGGCCAGGAAACCGAACGCTGGCGCAGCGAGGCCGACATCGGTTTAGTGATGACGCATTTGGGACAAGAGGACGAAGGGCTTGCCAAACTCGACGAGGCCATCAGCCATCTCGATGCTCCCGGCAGCATCGACCGCATGGATGCATTCATCGTTGCCTGCAAGCGTAAGATCAACGCCCTTAACGAACTGCATCGCTACGACGAGATCATTACCCTGGGGCAGCGCATCCTCGACCGCTTGAACCACTACGAGCAGCACGCCAAGGATTACGCTGAGGACAGCTACCGCCTTTCGTGGAGCGACCATCCCAATGACCGCGACCGCTATCTGGACTTCAGCCGCGCACAAGCTAACGGCTTCATGGCTGAAGCCAACGCCATGATCAATGAGAAGGCGAAGGCCAAAGAACATCTTGCCCGTTTCGACCAGAGTGACTTTGGCAAGACCTTCAGGGCCCGCCGTATGATTGCCCCGACGCAGATGGCCTTGGGTATGTATGACGAAGCTCTGGCCACCTACGCAGAAATAGCACGACGCATGGCTGCCGACACGCTGAACGACGACTATGCCGTCATTCTCCGCTCCCGCGCTATTGCCGCCCATACCAAGAACCATTACGTTGAAGCCTACGACTACCAGACTCGCTATGCCGACCTCTCGAAGGTACTCAGCGACAGCCTCATGAAGGGCAAGGCCCACGAGTATGCTGCCCGCTACCATGCCTACGAGCAGCAATTAGAGATTCAGGAGAAGGAGGCCGAGGCCGAACGTTCCCATATCATTAGCATCGCCGTTGCCGCATTGGCAGTACTGGCTATCGCATTTGCCATCTATTTCTTCCGTCAGAAACGTATTGTCAGCGAAAAGAACCATGCATTGGTGCGCATGATTAACAGCATGCAACCCAAGTCCATCGATTCAAGGACGGTTAATAACGCTGATTCAGAGCTTTTTAAGCATATAGACACAGCCATCCGTTCTGAGCGCCTCTATGCCAATATTGGCTTACAACGCCAGGATATCTGCGACCGTTTCAATATCAGCCGCCATACGCTGAACGACTTGCTGTCCGATTACACCGGCGGACTCTCCTTCCCACAGTATGTCAATATTATCCGTTTAGAGGAGGCACTCCGACTACTTCGCGACGAACCCGACAAGATTATATCGGCCATTGCTAGCGAAGTAGGTTTCTCATCCGCCAATCTGCGCGAACAATTCAAACGGAAATATGGTATGACACCTGCCGAATACCGTCAGAATATGAATACCTGACACTATCAGAATTTACAAAACACTTTCAGAATTTACAAAATAACTGCATTCGATGCACTCATTTGGTACGTGACCCAAATGAGTGCATTTCTTTTCTTTCGCATCCAATTATTTATGATTAATTTTGCAGAAAATTTTTATTCCAATCATGGACAAAGACCTCTTCAAAACTATCGACACAGTCATCCGCAAGGAACGTCTTTACGCACAAGCCAACTTGATGCGTGAGGACGTTATGCAGCATTTTGGTATTGGTCGTCATCATTTGAATGATCAGCTCAATGCCTTTGCAGATGGTATGTCTTTTCCGCAATACATCAATTCTATTCGCATGGAGGTGGCCTACGACCTGCTAACCAACCGATCGGAGATGACTATCACTGAAATAGCCCGTGAGGTTGGCTTTTCTGCCCCAAACCTTCGTGAGCAGTTCAAGCGTTGCTATGGTATTACTCCCGCTGAATATCGTGCCACCCTTGTTCCCGAAGATGATGGTTTTGAACCTTGAAATTTTCACTTTTAATTTATATAGATGTACGTACAACAAAGTCTCCAAGATAACCTTTTCCTCATGCTCTATGGCGCTATTGCCATATTGGCCCTAGCAACAGGCCTTTATCTGTGGCTGCGACGCAGTAATACCATTGCGCCAGACGTCACTCCACCGAAGGCGCTGCGCCTATGTACGGCAGCCTTCTTCATCACCGCGGCACTGAGCCACATCTGGTGGTATGTGCTGGGCATCTATTGGCTGACTGACGACCGTCTGGTACGCAATATCGTGGCGGTAACGCTCGACCATATCACCCTTGTTCCACTTGTGATGGCCTTTTTGCTGCGCATGTTGCAGGACCGCCAGCGTCCCCTCTGGCCGTGGGTTTTGAGTCAATTACCAATCCTCGTGGCCGCTGCCGTGGGCATCGCCTGGCACAATGGATTCTACGGCTTTGACCTGACGACCTACTGGCAGACAACCGTCATGATTATCTTTGTCTTGTATTATATCCACGCACTGATACAGTATAGCCGCTGGCTACGCGAGAACTATGCCGATCTGGAACACAAGGAGGTATGGCAGAGCCTGCTGTTCATATCCACTCTCTTTGTCATCTATGAGATTTATTTCACGAATCCGGGCAACATGGCAAGAGAGTATCTGGCACAAGTGGAGACTCTCGCCATCATTGTCTTCCTGAGTTGGCGCGTCGAGACGCTACAGCAGCTTGACGACAAGCCATCCTACACCAGCCAGGAAGATGAAATGGCAATCTTGAGCCTGCCCATCACTATCAATATCCAACAACAACTGGAAACATACTGCGAGGCCCGACAGTCCTATCTACAGCACGACATCACCCTGCAGCAACTCGCCACGGCCATCGGCACCAACCGCACCTATCTGGGCAACTATTTCGCTCAGCAGGGCATCACTTACAATACTTATATCAACCGCTTGCGCATAGACCACTTCATGCGTTGCTACCAGAAAAGTATCCGTTCGAATCTTCCCTTCACCGCCACAGAGCTTGCCCAGCAGAGCGGATTCCGCAGCTACAGCACCTTCGCTGCAGCCTTCAAGCAGTTCAACGGCCAAACCGTTGCCTCATGGATGAAGAGTCTATAACATCATCAAAAAGTAGTTTTCTATTTAAATAAATAATGTATCAAGGTAAAAAGATTATACAGCCACCCTATTTGCAGGCAGGAGATAAAGTCGCGTTAATATCTCCTGCCTATTGGGTGCCACAGGAGGCTTTGATGCAGGCTGCAGAAGTCATTAGAGGTTGGGGACTTGAGCCTATTATCGGGCCCCACACCAACAACCTTAATGTCAATGCTTATGCAGGTACTGCCGACAATCGCGCCGACGACCTGCTATGGGCCCTCGAAGGCGACAGCATCAAAGCCATCATCTGTTCACGAGGCGGCTATGGTTCCATTCACCTTCTGGACCGTATTCCCCAAGAGAATTTCCAGCAACATCCCAAATGGTTCATCGGTCATGGCGACATCACCATGCTGCTCTATGCAATAGCCTTTGCAGGTGTCATGTGTATTCATGGCCCGATGGCGTTCCAGATTGCTAGTCGACAGGAGCCTACGACCTCCATCATTCGTAACATGCTTTTTGGCACCCTGCCGCAATACATCATTCCCTATCACCCTTACAACCGGTGCGGTCATGCTGAGGGTATTCTCGTGGGAGGCAACCTCTCAAGCTATTCCGCAGTAGCAGGAACAAAGATCCACCTGTCAGCGAAACACGACATCATTCTTTTTATAGAAGAGGTCGAGGAGTCGTTACACAATATTGACCGATTATTTTATATGCTACGTCTGCAGTATGACTTCGAACGGGTCAAAGGCATCATTTTCGGCACGTTCAACTCCATCAAGTACGACCTGCAGTATGGCAGCGTCGAACAGATGCTGGTAGCCCATCTCCACGAATACGAAATTCCCGTCTGCTGTGGATTCCCCGTTGGCAGCAACAGTTGTATTCCGTTGATAGAAGGTGCACCATGTACGTTGGACGTGTCAATAGACAAGGCCATGCTATCCTATAACATCAAGGGCAATGTGGAACCCTACGAGGTCAATTTTGCAAAATCGAATTTAATAAAGGAACCAGATTTATAATATATCAGATGAACGAGAGAATCATCAAGATGGTGAACGAGGCGCGGTGGATGGACGGCCAACAGGTGAGAAACAGGCTGGAGGACATCACGTACAACCCAATGCACAGTCAGGAGGAGTTCATTATGAGGATGATGCGCGAGAACGGTCAGACAGAATACGGACTAGCGCACAACTTCAAGTACATTCGCACGCTAGACGACTTCAAACACTACATTCCGCTGACATCGTATACCGACTATACAGACTATATCGAGCGCATTGCCGCCGGCAAGCGCAACATCCTGACGGCCTATCTCACTGAGCATATCTCCATCTGGGACGGTTTCAGAGGACTTCCACAGTCACGCTGGGGCGTACAGGCAAGCTACGCCTACAGCTTCTGCTCGGGATTCTATATTGCCGGCAATCACGGCTTCCTGACGGACGGCATGACGCTGAACCTGGTGGACAACAGCGTAGAACGGCTGGCGTCGGGCGTAACCATGGGTAACCTGCTGGGCAGGCTGCTGGTAAAGCGGGAGTTCGAAAACAAGCAGGTGTATGTCGTACCGGTCGACATCGCGGAATCGCAACATGAAGATAAGATTCTCTATCTGCAGGCACTCTATGCCCTCGCGCAAAAGAACATATCACTGGCCATCTGCGACCACTATGACAACATGGTCGAGATGCTTCGCTATATTGAGAAACACTGGCCGTGGCTTACGGAAACGATAGAGCACGGCAACAACTATATACAGCCCGACACGGAGCGAGCCAATGCCATTCGCGAAATCATGGAGGGTCACCAGATCGGTACGCTGCTGGTTCCCCTGCTGTGGCCGGGACTGCGCTGCATGATGGTTTACGACGTGGATAGGTTGAATGCCAGCTTCGAACTGTTACGTACCTATTGCGGCAGCGACGTACACTTTGTGTTTATGGGCATCAGCACACCCGAGGGAACGTTTTCGACTACGTTGAACCTGGACGACCCACAGACCGTGCTCATCCCCGACAGTGTGTTCTACGAATTCAAGCCAAAGGAAACAAATAGCTATCTAACTCTCCTCACCATAGACCAGCTAGAGATAGGTCGCAGCTACGAACTGGTTGTCACCACTCTCTCAGGCCTCTATCGCTATAAAACTGGTAAGAACATTACGGTAGTTGGCTGCTATCACGACACACCCACCGTAATGATTGACAAAGAATAACTATCTCACCAAATTCAGGTCGGTCAAAACCGAATTTTATTCCTTTAGGAAAACAGGGGGCTTTGTTAACGTCTGTCTTTGTTCGTTTAATGTACGTCTGATATCCGTTTGTTGTCCGTTAACGAATCGAACAACAATCGGACTACAATCGGACAACAATCGGACAACAATTATGGATGGAGTAAGGAAAGGACTGGGATGGAGTGTAGGAGAACATGAGTTGACTAGGAGAGTAATTAGAGAGTTATTGGATGATGACAATTAACCTGTTCGTCAGTCTTCTTAATAATACACAAAGACATAACCAATTAGAATTGAACATGATGAAGAAAGTTTTTTGGGTGATTCTCTTTGCACTCTGTATGACCATTTCTGTGCAGGCACAAGTGATTGATGAAGGCAGTTTGAAGAAGGCAACAGGCTGGGTAAACGACCTACAGCTGATAGAACAGTATTTCACCAACAGCGGAAGAGATTGGCGAACCATGTATCGAGCCTACGTCCAGCAGTTGAAGGCTAAAAAGAAGTAATCAATTGCAAAAATGGCTATAACTCATGAACCAATAAGGACTGATGACAAATAACGATGTTATCAGTCTTTTTTATATAATAAAACTACTTAAAAATGAAGAGAATTACAGTCATTGCTGTCTTCGCCTTGTTAGCCATCACGGCTATGGCGCAACGAATTAGTATCCAGACAGGAAAGAAAGCATCAGCACGTGAACAATATGCTGCAGAATACCTGCAGAAGAAGTTAACGGAGATGGGCTATACCGTCAGTCCCAAGAAAGCAGACTGCAAGATTATGCTTTCGAACGCAAACAGCGGAACAGCAGAAGGTTATACGATAGCCAAGAATAAGAAGGGTATCACGGTAACGGGCAACGACGGGACGGGTGTCATCTACGGTTGCGTGGAGCTGGCTGACCGCATCAGACAGGCGGGCAGCATGGACAAGTTTGTTGCTACGATACGGCAGCACACCGTCAAGGAGGCTCCGCAGATGGTGATGCGCGGCACCTGCATCGGACTGCAGAAGACCGTCTACCTGCCTGGTCATGGGGTCTATGAATATCCCTATACCCCTGAGAACTTCCCCTGGTTCTACGACAAGGAGGAGTGGGTGAAATACCTCGATATGATGGTGGAGAACAAGTACAACTCACTGTATCTCTGGAACGGCCATCCCTTCGCCTCACTGGTGAAGCTGAAGGACTATCCCTTCGCCTTAGAGGTGGACGAGGCTACTTTCCAGAAGAATGTCGACATGTTCTCATTTCTCACCAAGGAGGCTGACAAGCGAGGCATTTGGGTCATCCAGATGTTCTATAACATTATTCTCAGCAAGCCCTTTGCCGACCACTACGGACTGAAGACCCAGGACCGCCACCGTCCCATCACCCCGCTCATCAGCGACTATACCCGCAAGTCGATAGCCGCCTTCATCAAGAACTATCCTCATGTCGGTCTGTTGGTCTGCTTAGGTGAGGCTATGGCCACCATCGAGGATGATGTGAAGTGGATGAAGGAGACCATCATCCCTGGCATCAAGGACGGACTGAAGGCAGTTGACAGTTCACAGTTGACAGTTGACAGTTCCAACCCTTCTCAACTCTCAACTCTCATTGCGAAGCCACACTCGCAAAGCGAGAACTCTCAACATCTTCCCCCCATCGTACTCCGCTCGCACGACACCGACGGGCCGTTAGTACTGAAGGAGAGCCTGCCGCTCTATCCCAACATCTACACCATGTCGAAGTATACGGGCGAGAGCCTGACCACCTATACCCCAGGCGGTCCCTGGGGTGAGACCCACCGCCAGTTGGCGGCCGCTGCTCCTGTACACATAGATAATGTGCACATCCTGGCCAATCTGGAACCTTGGCGATGGTCGAGTCCTGCCTTTATCCAGAAGACTGTCCAGGCCATGCACCGTGTACACCACTCGAAGGGACTGCACCTCTATCCGCAGGCCTCCTACTGGGACTGGCCCTACACCGCAGACAAACTGCCCGATGGCAGCAGGCTGAAGCAGCTCGACCGCGACTGGATGTGGTATAAGGCCTGGGGCCGCTATGCGTGGACCGACCAGCGAGGCGAGGACAAGACCTACTGGAAACAACAGCTGGCCGAATACTATGGCATCGACACCACCGCAGCCGGACATGTGCTCAATGCCTATGACGAGGCGGGTGAGATAGCCCCCAAGCTGCTGCGCCGCTTCGGCATCACCGAGGGCAACCGCCAGACACTGCTCTTAGGCATGACGATGGGCGAGCTGGTCAACCCCTATAAGTACACCATCTATCCGGGCTTCTACGAGAGCTGCGGCCCTCAGGGTGAGAAGCTGATAGAATATATAGAAAAGGAATACAAGGGTGAGAAGCATGTGGGAGAACTGCCATTAGACATCGTAGACGAGTGTGTCAACCACGGTGACCGGGCACTCGTAGAGATGGGGGCTGCCGCTGCCAAGCCCACCCGTCATGCCGACGAGTATCAGCGCGTATGGAACGACTTCCTCTGCTATGCCTCTTTTGCCAAAGCCTTCCAGCTGAAGGTGCGCGCGGCTGCCGAGGTGCTACGCTACAAGTGGACACAGGACATCAGCCACCTGGAGTCGGCAGTAGTCTGGCTCGAACAGAGCCTGAGCATCTGGTATGACCTCAGCCGCATGACCGATGACTGGTATCTCTATGCCAACTCCATGCAGACCGCCCAGCGGCGCATCCCCGTGGGCGGCGACGGTGGCAAGATGAAGACCTGGCGCGAGCTGGCAACCGTCTATCAGGAAGAACTCGATGCCTTCAAGGAGAACATCGAGAAACTGAAGCACCCCGTGGCAGCCAGCAGCATCAGCATACAGCCTGCCCAGTCTGCCCAGGTCACCATCCATACTCCTCATCCCGCCCGCCTCATCCCGCTCAAGAAGGGAGCCATCCTCTTCGAGAACCGTCCCGACACCCCCGTTGACTCCATAGCCCCCGAACTGGCAGCCATGCAGGCTCTGGTGCTCAACCGCGACACCACCCGTCTGGTGGGTACCACTATCACGTACGAGAGCTCGCAACCCGTGAAACTCCTCGTAGGTCTGTTCAAGGATGATGACAAGAAGTTTGCCAAGGCCCCGAAGCTGGAGATTGATGCGACGGGTAATGAATACGGACAGGCAGAGCCGTTGCTCACCAATGCCATCAGCATCGTGCAGATGCCGAAGGTGAATATCCACCAGTATTCACTGCCCGCAGGTCGGCAGACCATCCGCCTGCCCAAGGGCATCCTTATGGTGGCAGGCTTCACCACTTCCGACATCAAGGCCCGCGACTGCGGACTCAACGGTCCCTCAGGCGAGGTAGACTGGCTGTTCCAGAAATAAAAACGAGGTAGCCCAACCTATATTAAAAGTATATCAACAACAATGAAGAGAGTATTCGCCCTTAGCCTCCTGTCAACCCTTGTCAGCATGATCACGGCCCAGCCGATTGACAACACAGTCATGGAACAAATCTACCAGCAGGTGCGCACGCCCTATAAATACGGCATGGTGGTGGCTCCCACGGACAACTACCACAAGATAGACTGTCCGACGGTATTTCGCGTAGGCGAAAAGTGGCTGATGACTTATGTGGTCTACAATGGTAAGGAAGGTCTCGACGGTCGCGGCTACGAGACGTGGCTGGCTACCTCTGACGACCTGCTGCACTGGCAGACACAGGGACGCATCCTCTCATATAAGGACAGCGGCTGGGACATGAACCAGCGGGGCGGATTCCCTGCCCTTATCGACTGGACATGGGACGGCAGCTATGAGCTGGGCCAGTATAAGGGCAAGCACTGGATGACCTATATCGGCGGGCACGGTACAGGCTATGAGGCTGTGCGCGAACCCCTGCATATCGGTATGGCTTGGACAAGTGGCGACATCACCCAAGCCCACGAATGGCAGACAGCCGACAAGCCCTTGCTGAGCATCCACGACAAGGATGTACAGTGGTGGGAAAAGCTCACACAGTATAAGAGCACCATCTATGATGACCCACAGAAAAGACTTGGCAAGCGCTTCATCATGTTCTATAATGCCGGTGGCATCAACCCTGACAACAACCTCAAAGCCGAGCGCATCGGCATTGCCCTCAGCAACGACCTCAAGCGGTGGAAGCGCTATCAGGGTAATCCCGTCTACTTCCACGAGGCCCCTGGCATCATTACTGGTGATGCCCAGATAGTCCGCATGGATACCCCCTCTTTGGGAGGGGACAGGGGGGAGGCTCTCTATGTCATGTTCTACTTCTCGGCCTATAACCCCGACCGCAAGTATGCTGCCTATAACACCTTCGCCGTCTCGCGCGACCTGATTCACTGGCAGGACTGGACGGGCCCCGACCTCATCTGGCCCACGAAGTCGTATGACGAGCTGTTTGCCCATAAGAGTTATGTGGTGAAGCACAATGGAGTGGTCTATCATTTCTACTGTGCCGTCAACAACGACCAGCAGCGCGGCATTGCCGTAGCCACCAGTGTACCCATGGGGCGCTCCGAGGTGGCCTTCCCTGCCCCAGAGCGCAAGGGCCGCCGCACCATTACCAACCTGAACAATGACTGGACAGCTCGCTGTCCTGTGGCTCACGATTCTATTGTGAGCATAAACCTCCCCCACAACTTCGATGACTACTACGGTTACCGACAGCTGCGGCATGGCAACCTGCACGGCAGTGCGGAATACCATAAGGCGTTCCAGGCCACAAAGCAAGCCGGCAAGCGTTACTTCCTACAGTTTGAGGGGGTAGGCACCTATGCCACTGTTACCCTCAACGGCCACAGTTATCCTAAGGAACTGGTAGGACGCACCGTCTGGACACTCGATGTCACCGACCAGCTTCAGACAGGCAGCAACAGCCTCCGCGTGGCTGTCGACCATCCTGCCATGCAGACGGCCTCTCCGTGGGTCTGTGGCGGCTGCTCGTCGGAATGGGGATTCTCCGAGGGTAGCCAGCCCTTCGGTATCTTCCGCCCCGTCAGCCTCATCGAGACCGATGCGGTGCGCATCGAGCCCTTTGGTGTACACATCTGGAACAATGCTGCCTGCGACTCGGTATTCATCGAGACGGAGGTGAAGAACTACACCCGTCAGCCTCAAACTATCGAGGTGGTCAACAAGTTCACGCTGGCTTCGGGCAAGCAGGTGTTCCGACTGGCACTGCCCCTCACGCTCCAGGCTGGTGAGACCCAGACCATCCGACAGGCAGCAGCCGTCAGCAATGCGCACCGCTGGAGCATCGGTGACCCCTATCTCTACACACTGGCCACCATGATCAAGCGCGACAGCAAGACTACCGACGAGGTTCGCACCCCCTTTGGCATCCGTTCCATCTCCTGGCCCGTCCACCGCCAAAAGTCAACAGTCATTGCGAAGCCACACTCTCAAAGAGAGAACTCTCAACTGTCAACTGTCAACTCTCAACTCTCAACTTCCGACCACCGTTTCTATCTTAACGGCACGCCCGTCTTCATCAACGGCACCTGTGAATACGAGCATCTGCTGGGTCAGAGTCACGCTTTCACCCCCGAACAGATACGCTCGCGCATGAAGCAGATCACCAATGCCGGATTCAATGCCCTCCGCGAGGCTCATCAGCCTCACAACCTGCTCTACCAGCAGCTATGCGACGAACAGGGGGTGCTCTTCTGGAGTCAGTTCTCAGCCCATATATGGTATGACACTCCCCAGTTCCGCGACACCTTCAAGCGCCTCTTAGTGAGGTGGATCAAAGAGCGCCGCAACTCGCCCTCCGTCATCCTCTGGGGCTTGCAGAATGAGAGCGTGCTGCCCAAGGCCTTTGCCGAGGAGTGCTCGGCCATCATCCGCAGCCTCGACCCCACCTGCCGTGACCAGCGTGCCATCACGACCTGCAACGGTGGCGAGGGTACCGACTGGAACGTCATCCAGAACTGGAGCGGCACCTATGGCGGCACTGCCGACAACTATCACCACGAACTGTCACAACCCGAACAGCTGCTCAATGGGGAGTATGGAGCGTGGCGCACCCTCGACCTGCATGGTGAGGCCAAATACAGCGAGGAGTCGTTCACCAAACTGTTAGAGACCAAGGCCCGACTGGCAGAGCAGGCGTATGCCGACAGCCTCGGTGTCTGCGGACACTTCCAGTGGATCTTCAACTCCCATGACAATCCCGGACGTGTACAGCCCGATGGTGCCCTGCGCCGCATCGACAAGATTGGTCCCATCAACTACAAGGGTCTCGTCACTGCCTGGGAAGAACCCACCCAGGCCTACTATATGTATAAAAACCTCAGACCTCAACCCTCCTCCCTCCTCATTCCTCCCTCCTCCATCATCCCCACCGCTGCCGACCGTAACCGCGACCTGGTCAAGGGAGCAGAGAGCTACCACTATCTCTACCGCATCAACTGCGGCGGAGATGCCTATACCGACGAATACGGGCAGCAGTGGCAAGCCGACGACACCCTCTACAGCCACTCCTGGGGACAAGACTTCGAGGGCATCCATGCCTTGCAGGCATCCCAGCGTCCTATCACTGCCGACATCCGGGGCACCAAGAGCGACCCGCTGTTCCAACGCTTCCGCTATGGCCGTCACCGTCTGTGGTGGACACTGCCTGTACCGACAGACACCACCACCTACCGCATCGAGCTTTATTTCGCCGAGCCCTGGCATGGTCGCGAGGCCTCCGAGACTGCCGACTACGAGGGACTGCGCATCTTCGATGTGGCTGTCAACGGCCAGACTGTTGTCAACGACCTCGACCCCTGGGCAGAGGCTGGCTACTGCGGTGCCATGAAACGCGTGGTCTATGCCAAGGCCAGTAAGGGCCGCCTCCACATCTCCTTCCCAGAAGTGAAAGCCGGACAAGCCATCCTCAGTGCCATAGCCGTTGCAGAACGAGACTGCAACGCCAACTGCAACGCCCCACTCTCGAAGAGAGAACTGTCAACTGTCAACTGGCTCTCCCTCGACACGGATACCGTTGCAAAGTTGCCAAAGGAGCAACTGCCCAAAGACACCGAGGCCCGTCCAGCCAGCATCTACCAACCTCAAGCCAACTCCAACAAGAAAGGCACCACTTTCATTATCACCCCCGGACTTGGACAGGAATATGCCCTGCGCTTCCGGTATAAGAACACTACGGGCGAGGCTGTCAATGCCCGTATGACCATCACCGACTCGAAGAATATGGTGCTGGTAGACCGCGAGGTCAGCTTCCCGCCCACACCCCCGAAGTTCAAGATGCTTTCCACCACCACCGGGACCCAGATCAACGCAGGCACCTATACCCTGCGCGTCTACACAGACAAGGTGGAATTCAAAGAACTGGAAGTACAATAATAATTTCTTTATACATGACATTTAGCAATCTTATCGATAAATGGAGTGAAACGAGTCTCGTACTCCGCATACTCGCCGGTCTCATTATTGGAGCCTTTCTTGGACTTACCGCTCCCCAGTGGACAGGTATAAGCATTCTGGGAACTATCTTCGTCAGTGCTTTGAAAGCAATCGCCCCAGTTCTGGTAGCCGTATTGGTGGCTGTCAGCATTGCCAAGGCCGGCGGCGGCTTGGGTCCCCGTTTTCGCGTGGTCATCTCACAATACATGCTCAGCACTTTTATTGCAGGCATGTGTGCCGTGGTAGGCAGTTTCCTGTTTCCCGTCACGCTCCAGTTGAGCGATGTTGCCGACCATGCTGCCCCAGGTGCCCTCACCGATGTATTCACCAATCTTCTCACCAATATGGTGACCAATCCAATCATGTCAATGTCCCAGGCCAACTATATCGGCATCCTGTTCTGGGCTATTCTGTTTGGTCTCGCCTTAAAGCAGAAAGCCAGCCAGCAGACCATCAACGTGATACAGGATTTCTCAGAGGTCATCATGCTGACTGTGAAATGGGTCATACAGTTTGCACCGTTCGGTATTCTGGGACTGGTATTCAAATCGGTATCAGTGAGCGGATTGGAGGTGTTCACTACCTACGGACAACTGTTGCTGCTCCTCGTGGGCTGCATGATGGCCAATACGCTGATATTCAATCCGCTCATCTCGTATATCATGCTTTGTCGCAATCCCTACCCGCTATTGTTCACCTGCCTGAAGGAAAGCGGTCTGCAGGCTTTCTTCACCCGTTCTTCGGCGGCCAATATACCCATCAACATGAACCTGTGCAAGAAGCTGGGACTCGACATAGACTTCTATTCGGTGAGTATTCCCCTCGGTGCCACCATCAACATGAATGCTGCAGCCGTCACCATCACCGTGATGACATTAGCTGTAGCCCACACAATAGGAGTGGAGGTGACGTTTGCCTCAGCCGTCCTGCTGTGTGTCATAGCCACCTTGGGAGCTTGTGGAACATCGGGGGTGGCTGGCGGTTCACTGCTATTGGTACCCATGGCCTGCTCGTTCTTCAACATCAGCAACGACATAGCCATGCAAGCCGTAGCCGTAGGATTCATCATCGGTGTGATACAAGACAGCGTTGAGACGGCACTCAACTCCAGTGGCGACGTGTTCTTCACAGCCACAGCTGAATACTACGACAGGATGAAGAAGGGCGAAGCATAAAAGAAGAATGACCGCCTGCGCTTCAAACTGAAAGCTGGCCAAACGGCATGAGGCATTCGCGAACGACTGGCGGCATGAGGCTTTACTTTGTTCTACCTCCGCCAGATTTTTGGTTACTGAAGATTTTATGTTTCCAACTTGGAAACATATGTACCCAACTTGTAGATACATGTTTCTAACTTAGAAACATGTGTTTCCAACTTGGAAACATAATTTTGCTAACCTTGTACGAACTTCTAATTAGTGGGCTATGATCTTGTCTCCAGAAACTGGCGGATGGCCTCGATGAGGGCATCGTTCTCGTCGGGCTGCTGAGTGGAGACGCGGAAGAAAAAGTTGGAGAGCCCATAGAAATTGCTACAGTCGCGAATAAGCATGCCATGCTCGTGGATGAGGTAGGACTTAAGCTCGGAGGCGGTGACAGTCTGCAACTCGCAAAGCATGTAGTTGGTCTTGGTCTCGAAGACACGGATGCCGTCTATCTGGCGCATAGCAGTGCGCAGCCGTTCGGTCTCAGCGAGATAGGCATCAAGGTCGGGGATGGCGGGCTTGCCGCGCTTGAGGAGGAACTTTCCTGCCTCGATGGCCATGCTGTTGACCGACCAGGGATAGCGCAGGGTGCGCAGCAGCTGAATGGTGTTGGGATGGCCTGTGATGTAGCCCAGCCGCAGCCCGGGAATGGCATAGGTCTTGCTGAAGGAGTGGAGCAGCAGCAGGTTGGGCACTCCGTTCATCTCGCGTGGCGAGAGCAGGGGCTCGCGCGTATAAGCCTCGTAGGACTGGTCGACAACGAAGGTATAGCGCGGTGAGCGCCGCACAAGGTAGTCCACGAATCCCTTCATCAGCACATTGCCTGAAGGGTTGTTGGGGTTGCATATCCAATAGACTCGGTCGCGGGGCAGCTTGACGAGGTCGTCGGTATTCTCATAGGAAATGATGTGATGATGGATGCGGCAGGCATCGGCATACTCGCTGAAGGTAGGCTGCGGGATGATGGAGGCACTGCCGCGATAGAGCTGGGCAATGAGATAGATGGCCTCGGTGGCACCGTTGGTCACGAGCACGCTCTCGGGGGATATGCCCTCCTTGAAGGCAATGAGCTTCTCAAGACTGCGTGCCTCGGGCTCAGGATAGTTGGCCAACAGGTCGAAACGCTCGCTGAGCCACTCCTTCAGCGGCGAGAGGTCGGCATGCTGATAGACATTGCTGCTGAAATTGATTTTCACCAGGTCATCATAGCGGTAGAGGTCGTCTCCATGTCCTACAATCATCGTGTTACGTGTATGGTTAGTAAATGCTTGTCGAAACGTATGCCGTCGCGCTCGATGAAACGGCTTAATACCCCTTGTCCGGCGAGCTGTTCGGGGGTGCCCACACTGAGTTGCTCTGGCTCCATGAGCCAGATGCAGTCGGCTATCTGTAGTGCCAGCTCAACATCGTGGGTAGAGAGGAAGACTGTCTTCTGCTCGCTGGCGGCCAGCCGGTGGAGCAGTTGCATCATCTCAACCTTGCTGGGAAAGTCGAGGAAGGCGGTAGGCTCGTCAAGATAGATGACGGGTGTCTGCTGGGCCAGTGCCTTGGCTATCATGACCTTCTGACGCTCACCATCACTGAGGGTATAGACCATGCGCTGCTGCAGGCTCTGGATGCCCACCAGACGAATGGACTCGCCGACCACCTGCTTGTCGGCATCGGTGAGTGTTCCCCAGAAGCCCGTATAGGGTGAGCGGCCCATGCCTACAAGTTCTTCGACGGTCATATTCTGTACATCGGGTTTCTCGGTGAGCACGACACCAATGGTGCGGCTAAGCTCCTTGTCGGTATAGTCGGCTATCTCGCGCCCGTTGATTTGCACACTGCCACTGAGCTTGGGCTGGAAGGCCGACAGGGTGCGCAGCAGGGTGGACTTGCCGATGCCGTTCTGACCCAGCAGGCAAGTGAGCTCACCACTCCTGATGGAGGCATTGAGATGATTGGCCACCACTTTTTCGTTGCCTTTGGCGGTGTATCCGATGCTTAGGTTATGTAGTTGTACGGTTTCGTTCATTATTGCGTCGTGGGTGTGTAGGAGTATTCATTTCAGCAGCCGTGTGCCGAGTTCCCGGGTCTTGCAGATACCTACCAGCTGGCCTATGAGCCCGTCCATGATGGGCACGGGAACCACCTTATAGTCATCATAGTCGGGACAGAGCACCACGAGATTCATGGCCCTGACCTGTATGCCATAGTGCTGCTGGAGCATATAGCGGTAGAGGTTCTGCTGGAGACAATAGTGGTGATAGGAGGTGTCGGGGATGGTGATGCCATTGATGGAGGTGCGCCCGCCGAAAGCCTGGGTGATGGCATTGCCCTGCGCATCGGCCACCTTGCGGCTGCGTTTCCAGTCGTAGATGGTGAAGGTGCCGTCATCATTCCGGCAAATCATGTCGATGGTGCCCGCAATGTTCAGGTCGGAATCGAAGACGGGCCACTCCTGACGGTAGGGTTGGATGCGGTAGTCACTGATGAAATGGAGGAACTGGAGCTTCTCGCGCTCGATGCTGACAGGCTCGTCGTGCCCATTATAGGAGAAAGGACATACGGTGTCGAAGCGACCGTTCTGGAAGTAGTTCTCCGTCTGTTCGTGCATGAAGGTTCCCACCTCGCTGGCCATACGCCTTATACGCTCCCACTTAGCCAGCGACTCGGCAACGGGGATGCCGTAGCGGGCCTGCTGCTGCTCGGCAGCACGCTGGGCATTGAAGGGTTCGAAGAAGTAGGCAATGAGGCTGCTGACAGGCAACAGCTGCTGCACCCCCCGATAGAGATAGACATGGCCTTCGGGCAGAAAGTCGATGTCGTCATCCTGCGGATAGCATCCTGCATCCGTGAAGCGCCGCATCTTCTGCGTCATAGCCTCTGTCCTGCTGATTGCTGCTGCCATAGTCGGACACGTATTATTTTACCTTTGACTCCATAGGATTGCGCAGTCCCTTAAAGCCCGAGAGATAGCACTTGGCAGAACCGAAGCTGAGGAACAGGTCAAGGCGCACGGGCATGTGGTTCTTGTCATCGGTGATGTAGAAGCGGATAAGCTCGTGGTTCTTTCCGTTCTCGCGCTCGATGAACGAGAAGGTGAGACAGCGGTACTTGTCGTTGTTGTTCTTCATCTTCAGGGTGGTCTTACCCGTGTACTTCAGCCAGGAATTGCTAAGGCTGCGGGCATCGCTGATAGGCATGGGGATATTCTCGCCAACCTTCAAGGTCTCGACATTGAAGTTGCGGGCACGCAGGAAGATGCTCATCATGTCGTAGATGCAGTCCTTATACTCCGCATCCTTCCAGTGCACCTCGCCGTCGTGGTCGATGCGGTGCATACGGAGGTGGCAGTTCTGGTTGGGATAGGTGTACCACAGCTCGTCTACATAGTAGCGGTCACCTTCACGGGCTCCCTTGCGGAAGTAGAGGGGTGCCAGGTCGAGGTCGGTATAGCACAGCAGGGTGTCGCGCATCATGAACACATTGTCCAGCTGGCTGTTGCCGCGCGTAATGAGGCTGCTGCGGTAGCACTTCTGCCCCTGGTACTTCGACTGTACGGTGGACATGGAGGCGGTGCCTACCTTCACCCATACGAACTTCCAGTTGAAATAGAGGTCGTAGCTGAGGAACTCGCCCGACTTGAAGGCAGTATTCTCAATGCCACACTGGGCTGATGCTCCTAAGGGCATAAGGGCCAAGAGGCAGAGGGGTAACACACGCATTACCATCTTGCGGAACCATGAATGATTTGTATTTCTCATATTGAATATTTGTTTTCTATAGTTACTTTACCATTTGTTTCTTTACATATTCGATGCCCAGCTGGCGCGCCCGCTCGGCATTGCGGTTCTGGAGCTTCTTCTTCTCCTTGTCGGGCTTCTGCTTGACCAGCTCACCGGGCTTCTGCTGGTTGCGGGGCTTCTCGGTGAGATTCCAGCTAAGCGTCACATCAAACTTCTCCTTACACTCTATCTCGCGAGGATAATAGTAGACATCCTCGGGCTGAAGGTCGGCCTCATAGTTGCCCGTATCCCAGACACCATTGCCGTTACGGTCGACATAGGCGCGAACATAGTAGGTGCCGGGGGTGACATAGAAGAACTCGGCCGTACGGCTGCGGCCTGCCTTTGTCTGCATGAGCACCTTGTCACTCTTGTCAACCAGCATGACTACAATGTTGGTATCGGCCACTCCGCTGAGCTGGAACTCGAGGGTGGCAAAGTCGTCGAGCGACTTGACCTTGATGCCCTGCTTATAGGAAGCCGAGGAGAGGCCATAGATGTCGGTAAAGGCCAGTGTGTCTATCTCTAAGCTATACTCGCGTTCAGGATACCAGTCGGCCATGAGCTGGTATTGCCGCAGCTTACCCTTGACGGGCTCGAAGGTGAACGGTGCCCTATACCATAGTGTATCAATCTTGGAATAGAGATGGATAGCTGCCGTATCGAGATGCTGCAAGGGGGCAGGCATCTCGATGGTGACAATGCTGTTGGGGGCCATCGCACTGGGTATCTTATAGGTCGGCTCAAGGGGCTTGACAGGATAGATGCTGTCGTAAGGCTCCTCGCGCTTTTTCTTCTTCTCCTGCTCCTTCTGCCACTCCTCGAAGGCTTTCTGCTTCTCCTTCAGCCGCTTGGCATAGGGTGTCTTGGCTACCATCTCAAGGGTATCGGTCTGGCTCACCAGCCGTCCGGTGCTGTCGGTCATAAGATACTCCATAGAGAGCGAGAGCGTGTCGGTATTGACCAGAGTGGTATCGCGGAGCCAATAGATGAGGGTGTCCTTCTTCTCGGAAGGCTCCAGCACGAAGGCTGAGTCGGCATTGAAGTTCAGGCCGCGCAGCACGGGCAGCGTGTCGTTGCCATAGCTGAAGTAGACACCTATCCTGTCGGGCTCCTGGCGCTCGGTCTTCAGCAGATAGCGCTCAGTCTGCACCTCGTTGAAGGCCATCAGCACCACATCATCGGGATAGAAATGGGTGAACGGCACCCTTACGATGTTATCAATGCGCAAGGAGTCGCGCCAGATGGTGTCCTGACGGATGTCCGGTCCTGCCGTAGGCTTGAAGGTCTGATGCGTGAAAGCAATCATCTCGCTCTTCTGGCTGAAGCGATAGTCGCCGTCCATATCCTGCAGGGCATAGACTCGGTACTCGCCAGGGGCCACACCCTTGATGACGAAATGTCCCGACCCGTCAGTGCGCCCGATACGTATCATGGGCTCCTTCTGGAAAGCAGAGTCGGCCAGATTGCTGTACAGTCCGACGGAGATACCCTTGATGGGCTCCAGGTTCTGGGCATCGATGACATTGCCTGCCACCTCGAAGGTGTCGATCTTCTCGCCTGTGGAGAAGACGAAGGCATAGTTGCCCATCGGGTTGCCCTCATTGTTGTCGGAGATGGCATTGCTGAAGTCGATGGTATAGGTGCTGTTGGGCTTCAGCGTGTCTTGCAGCTCCACGACAATCTTCTTGTTGACAACCTTGATTTCGGGCACCTCCAGCTGGGGGGGAGACACCATGACATTCTCCGAAGGATTGTCGAGCTTGATGTATTCGTCGAAGTAGATGGTAATCTTCTTGGTGGTGACATTGGTATCCCGCTCTGCCGGTACGGAGCCGATGACACGGGGCGGGTCGTCATCGAACCAGCCGCCATCGGGTGTTCCCATTCGCGCACACGACATAAAGGCGCAGAGAGCTATCAGGATATAGAGCAGTTTTCTCATTTATTCAGTCTTAACAGTTGATCAATGTGCTCACGCGTATTACTGAGTCGCGGCACCTTGTTCTGACCACCTAACTTTCCGCGCAGCTTCAGCCAGTCATTGAACAGTCCCGTCTTGGCCTTGACAATCTCCAAAGGCTGCAAGGTGATGTCCTTGTATCGCTTGGCCTCGTAGTCGCTGTTCAGCTGCTGCAGCTTCTGGTCGAGCAGCTGGGCAAACACCTTCATGTCCTGCGGCTCGCGCGAGAACTCGATGAGCCACTGGTGGCGGCACTTGGCCTGGGCATCCATGAAGACGGGTGCAGCGGTGTATTCCAGCACCTCGGCACCAGTCTGCTCGCAGGCATAGGCCAGCCCCTGCTCTGCATTGTCGACTATCAGCTCCTCGCCAAAGGCATTGATGAAGCTCTTGGTGCGTCCGGAGATGACAAACTTATAGGGGTTGGTGGAAGTGAAGCGCACGGTGTCGCCAATCATATACCGCCACAAGCCACAGGAGGTGGAGATAATCATGGCATAGTTCTTGTCCTTCTCTACTCCCCAGAGCGGCACAATCTCACCGCCATCCATCGGCTGGAACTCGTAGAACACCCCATAGTCGAGCATCAGCAGCATCGACTTGTCGGCAGGGTCGTCCTGCAAGCCGAAGAAGCCCTCGCTGGCATTATAGGTCTCCATATAGTGCATGTTGGGCGAGGTGATAAGCTGCTCATACTGCTTACGATAGGGCGTGAAGGCCACACCTCCGTGGAAGAACACCTCAAGGTTGGGCCATACTTCCTCCAAATGGCTCTTGCCCGTTATCTCCATCATGCAGTTGAGCACGGAGAGCATCCATGAGGGCACACCGCTGATGTTGGTCACATTCTTGTCCATTGCCTCGCGGGCTATACGCTCACGCTTGACCTCGAAGTCGGAGAGCAGGGCTGTCTGCTTCTTGGGCACTCGCACGAGGTTGGCCAGCGGATTGATGTTCTCTATCAGGATGGCCGAGAGGTCGCCGACGAGCGACCCCGACACATTGTAGTTAGGAGAGTGGCTGCCTCCTAATATCAGTGCCCGCCCGTCGAAAAGGCGCGACTGGGGATTGTTCCTCAGATAGAGTGCCACCGAGTCGAAGCCTCCGGCATAGTGAATCTTCTGCAAGCCCTCGCTGCTGACGGGAATGAACTTCGACTTGTCGTTGGTGGTACCGCTCGACTTGGCATACCACTTCACCCTTCCGGGCCACAGCACATCGCTCTCGCCATGCCGCATGCGGTCTATCTGGCCTTTCAACTCCTCATAGGTGTTGACGGCATTGAACTTGACGAAATCCTCGTAGCCCTTGGTGGTGGCAAAACCGTGCTCACGACCATACTCCGTGCTCCTGGCCTCACTCAGCAGATGGGTCAACACCTGCCGTTGCAGCAGTTCGCCACCTGTCTGGTGCTTCTCCAATTCCCGCATGCGGGGAGTGAATATATGTCTGACTAAACTTGTTATGTTCATCTCTTTGCATTTCAACTAAGGTGCAAAGATAAACATAAACTTTCGGATAGACCTTATTTTTACTATTTTTAATAGTAATTCCGCCTAACTTTGTTCAAAAAATCAGGCGGAATCACGATTATTTCTCTGTTTCGCTGAATGCAGCAGCCTCAGCTTCGGCTATGATTTCCTCTCGGGTACGCTCACGAGGGGTAGCGGTGATGTCGTCGAGTGTCAGCTCGTCATCCAGCTCTTCGGCATGCTTCGCAGGGGCTAAGGCACGCTTCGCAGGGGCAGCGGCAACATCCGGGGAGGCAGGCTCCTTGGGATGCTCGATGATGAAGTCCTGCTGCTCCTTCTCCAGGTCGGGCACACACATGACAGGCTCTTCCTCCATCTTGGTGCGATTGCCTTTGGCTGCAAAGACGGCATCAATGAACTGGGGTTCGCGGCGAAGGCGCAGCAGCGTCTCCTTGGAGGCTTGCTGATGGCTCTCCTTCTTAGAATAGCCCTTTCCCGTGCACCCTTCTATACCCTCGATCAGCACCGTTGTGGTGAAGACAGGACTGCCCGTCTTCTCTTCTTTGGCCTGACTCTCGCGGAACTCTATCTTGACGCGGTTCTTCTGGCTCCACTCCAACAGCTTCGACTTGAAGTTCACCTCCTTATAGGCCACCTTGTCAATATTGATAACCTGTGCCAGGATGCGCTTCTCCATAAACCGCATACAGGCATGATAGCCTCTGTCCAGATAGATGGCACCCACCAATGCCTCAAAGGCATTGCCGTTCATATAGCTGTTGTGGGAAGTGCTATGGTCGGACGACTTGATGAGCTGCTGGATTCCCATCTCCTGAGCCAGCTTGCCCAACGTGTTGCGGCTGACCAGCTTGGAGCGGGTGTTGGTGAGGAAACCCTCGCGCTTGCCAGGGAAGTGGCGAAAGACAATATCGCCTACTACGGCATCGAGGATGGCATCACCCAGAAACTCCAGCCGCTCGTTGTTGAGGGGCCTCCCCTTCTCGTTGCGCCTTCCCATGCTCTTATGCAGCAGGGCCTGCTTGTAGAGGCTGATGTCGCGGGGATAGAATCCAAGAATGTCGTAAAGGGCAGAAAAAAGCTCCTTCTCCTTGCGGAAAGGGAGCTTTAGAATATCTATGAGGTCGTTAATCCACATACTTACGGAAAACTACGCAAGCGTTATGACCACCGAATCCAAAGGTATTGCTCAGACCAGCACGAACCTCACGCTTCTGGGCCTTGTTGAAGGTGAAGTTGAGGTTGTAGTCAATCTCCTCGTCCTTGTCATCCTCCTCGTGGTTGATGGTGGGAGGAATGATGTCGTTCTTGACAGCCAGCACGGTGGCCATCGCCTCTACGGCTCCGGCAGCTCCCAGCAGGTGACCCGTCATCGACTTGGTGCTGGAGATGTTCAGCTTGTAGGCTGCATCACCAAAGACATCCTTGATGGCCTTCGCCTCAGAGATGTCACCCACGTGGGTGGAGGTACCATGCACATTGATATAGTCGATATCCTCAGGCTTCATGCCGGCATCCTCGAGTGCGTTCAGCATCACGAGCTTGGCACCTAAGCCCTCGGGGTGAGAGGCAGTGATGTGATGAGCATCGGCACTCATGCCTGCACCTACCATCTCGGCATAGATCTTGGCACCACGGGCCTTGGCATGCTCCAGCTCCTCGAGAATCAGACAACCTGCACCCTCACCCATGACGAATCCATCGCGCGAGGCACTGAACGGGCGGCTGGCCTTCTCGGGCTCGTCGTTACGGGTAGACAGGGCCTTCATGGCATTGAAGCCACCTACACCCGTCTCGCAGACAGCAGCCTCAGCACCACCGGCAACGATGACATTGGCCTTGCCTAAACGAATCAGGTTGAAAGCATCGGCCAGCGCATTCGATGACGAGGCACAGGCTGAAGCCGTGATATAGTTGGGACCATGGAAGCCATACATGATGGAAATCTGACCGGCAGCAATGTCGGCAATCATCTTCGGGATGAAGAAAGGATTGAACTTGGGTCCGTCGTCACGATTGGCACCATAGTAGGTGACTTCCTCCTCGAAAGTCTTGATACCGCCAATACCTACACCATAGACTACACCGATGCGGTTCTTGTCTTCCTGCTCCAGGTCCATAGCACTGTCCTGAACGGCCTGCATGGCTGCAATAATGGCCAACTGGGTATAACGGTCCATCTTTCGTGCTTCCTTACGGTCGATATAGGCATTGATATCCAGATTCTTCACCTCGCAGGCAAACTGCGTCTTGAACTTAGAAGCATCGAAAAGGGTAATAGGCGCAGCACCGCTCTTGCCTGCCAGCATAGCCTCCCAAGTCTCCTCAGGATTGTTGCCCAGGGGCGTAACGGCACCTAAACCTGTTACTACTACTCTTTTTAATTCCATATTTTTATTATTGTTTGCATTAGCCCCTATGTTAGTGTGGTTGGGGGCCTGAACAGGCCCTGAGTGATACAGGAATACACTTGTTCAGACCCCCATCCCCCTAACTTAGGGGGCTAAGTAAGCATATTATTTATTTTGCGTTCTCCTCGATGTAAGCGATAGCATCGCCAACAGTACCAATCTTCTCAGCCTTGTCGTCGGGGATAGAAATACCGAACTCCTTCTCAAACTCCATGATGAGCTCAACGGTATCCAGTGAGTCAGCACCCAGGTCGTTAGTAAAACTTGCCTCGGGCTTCACTTCTGCTTCATCAACACCGAGCTTGTCTACGATAATAGCCTTTACTTTGCTTTCAATTTCTGACATAATTTTCTTCTTTAAAATGTTAATAATTGATTTCTCTTTTTTATGATGCCAACCCAAAAATGCGGCTTAGCGGGTGCAAAGTAACACATTTTTATGGAATTACGCAAATTTTTTGAAGAAAAAAGCACTTGTTTTTGCACAACACCCCATAAACTGTGCAATTTTTAAACGCGGAAGATGTCATTTTGACACTTTTACTTGTCAAAATACTCTCGCCGAAGCGGATATTCATTCCGTAATTTTTCGAAATTCTGAGGGGCCGACTTTAACTTCCGACTGTCGTTCAGAGGATTATACAACTCCAGCGGATTTCCCGTATAGACAAATCCGGCGGGCAGTGATGGAGCTGTCACCACTCCGGGATGAGGCAGAGAGAAATGGCGGCACAAAGCTTCAATCACCATATTGTCGGCATTCACCTTACCATCGGCCGAATAGCCTGCTATATGCGGAGTACCGATAAAGACGTGCTGAAGCAGTGCGAGGTTCAACTGCGGCTCCCCCTCCCATACATCAATCACGGCATCGCGCACACGACCACTGTCTAAGGCATGAAGCAAAGACGCGTTGTCGACCACCTCACCCCGACTGGTGTTTATTATATAAGGTACGCGAGCGAGCCGATGGAAGAATGCCTCATCGGCCAGATGGTAGGTAGCATACTGCCCCACCCTGCTCAGCGGAACATGGAAGGTAATCACATCCGCCTCGCGCTCAATGACATCGAGCGACACGAAATCGGGTTGCCCCAACAGGGGGTCGCACACTAACACATGCATGCCCAGGCGCTCAGCCACAGCCTTCACCTTCGAACCTACATGTCCGCAACCCACGATACCGATGGTCGATTCACTTAGGCGGAGACCTTTCTGCTGCTCCAGCAAGAGCAGCGAGCATTCCACATACTGTGCCACCGAACCGGAGTTGCATCCGGGACAATTGGTCCAGCGGATGCCTGTCCGCTCCAGATAGCCAGTATCTATATGGTCGAAACCAATAGTAGCCGTTGCCACTAACTGAACCTTGGAACCACCCAGCAGCTGTTCATCACAGCGGGTACGCGTGCGCACTATCAGCGCATCAGCATCCTTCACGTCCTCAGCCCTGATGTCAGCACCGCGCAGGCTCACCACCTCGTCAGCCAGCAAGGCCAGCTTCTCACGGATATAGGGTATCTTGTCGTCTACTACTATCTTCATTTCGATGCAGCACCTCCCAACTGCTTGACGGGAAAGGTGAAATAGGTATTGGGGAAGGGCTCGTCCTTCAGTGTGAAGTGCCACCACTCGCTGTCGAGAGCCTTGAAACCGTGGGCAAGCATCGCCTTGCGCAGAATCATGCGGTTCTTGAACTGCTCGGCAGTGATGCTGCGCTTGGGCTCGGCAGGACTCTTCGAGTTGTCGCCCGTATATTCGCCCGTCTCGGGATTACCGCAGAAGTCTGGGTGACTCTCAGGACCGAACCAGTCGAAGGTGCCGCCCATGTCGAGTTCCTTCTCCGTCTTCATGTCAAAAAGAGTCAGGTCAACCGTAGAGCCTCGAGTATGACCGCTCCTCTCGTAGATGTACTCCTGCTCAAAGAGCACGCTCTTGTCGAGGTCGGGATAGAAGTAGCTCTTCATCCTGGTATCGTTGATATCCTGTGCCCAGCGCACAAAGTGGTCGACACCCTTTTGCGGGCGGTAGGCATCATATATCTTCAGCCGATAGCCTTGCGACATCACGTCATCACTCACCTCCTTCAGTGCCTTGGCAGCCTGCTTGGTCAGCAGAGCCGTCGGCTGCTCATAGCCGTCGATGCGAGTGCCCACGAAGTTATACGTACCATAGTAGCGTATCTCCAGAATAGCATCTGGCACAGCATCTGTCAAAGTCACAAACTGGCTGCTGTCATCGGTCGGACTGACCACCGCGGATTTATCGTCCTCACTGCTAAAGCAGGTCACTACACATGCACCACAAACAATGACAAGGATGACTGAAAGCATCCATAGCTTCATCTTTTTCATTTTCTAAATCTCAGTCTAAAGAACGAACTATTACATTTTACGGTGCAAAGGTACTAAATTTAATTTTTTATAGCAAGAAAAATCACGAAATTCACCACACCCCGCAGTATCCTCAATGGCCCTAATAGGTGCCAAAGCATTTTTAAGTTTATACACTAGTATATTCTCTTAAACTCATCACCAATCTGTTGCCAGAAGATACGCGAGAAGTAATGCCCGTTTACACTCAAGATTCTGCTCACCTTGAATGTCCTGTCTTCACCTATGTCTGTCCGACGAGCCACAATATACCCGCCACCATAGTATTGAGAATAGCCTATATCGGTAATCTCACAGGCAAAGACATGCCCGCTTCGTGTGCAGTACTCTATCTCTATCGTCTGCTCAGACATGATGGCTCTGTCTAATACTTCCTCTATACTCATATTAGTATGGTGCGGGCTCGTTTATTGGAGGTGGGAGCGTAATCGGCGCATCACCAAAAGAATCTACCCCTACAGGCTGATTGTTCTCATCATTTAGTTTGTCACCTCTTATTTCACCACCTTCAGTCAATGGAATATCTCCCAGTGAATTATCCTCCGGATTCTCAAAGCGTGTAAACTCTCCTTTGAAATCAAGCAAGACAATATCTGTGGCACCTTTTCGATGTTTTGCTATGATGATTTCTGCCTTGCCACGATAGTCAATAGTACCATCTGAAGATTCATATAGATGGTAGTATTCTGGGCGATGAACAAATACTACCATATCCGCATCCTGTTCTATAGCTCCCGACTCTCTGAGGTCTGACAGCATCGGCCGTTTACCCTCTGCCCCCTCTCTACCTTCTACACCACGGTTCAGCTGACTCAGTGCAATGATAGGAATATTCAGCTCTTTGGCCAGCCCCTTTAGTGAACGTGAGATATTTGAAACCTCTTCCTGACGATTATTGAACCGCATCCCATTGGCGTTCATCAATTGCAGATAGTCTATCATAATCAGCTTTATCTGATGCTCGTTGACCAAACGACGCGCCTTTGTCTTCAGTTCAAAAACTGACAAACCTGGTGTGTCATCAATATAAAGAGGTGCACCTATCAGATTGTTGATTCGCTTATCAAACCTATCCCAATCCGTACGGTCAAGATTGCCGTTCAGAATCTTCTTTCCGCCAATTTCACATGCGTTAGATATCAAACGATTCGTCAACTGAACTCCAGACATCTCTAATGAGAAGAATGCCATAGGGATGTGTTGGTCTGCTGCAATGTTCTTTGCCATTGACAAAGCAAAGGCCGTTTTACCCATTGCAGGTCTTCCAGCAATGATGACCAAATCAGAATTTTGCCATCCGCTCGTTACGTCATCAAGGCGGTAGTAACCAGTTGAGATGCCTGTCACGCCACCATTATTGCCAGCCGATGCCTGCATGATCTTTGTCGCTTCCTCAATCAAAGGATCTACTGAGGTGTAGTCCTTCTTCATGTTTTTGTGGGCTATGTCGAACAGAATACTCTCAGCCTCCTGAATGACATCGTTTACATCACAAGTCTCATCGAATGCCTTGGTGCCTATGGTGCTGGTATATGAAATCAGTTGCCTCGAAAGATATTTCTCTGCCACGATATTGGCATGATAGCCAATGTTTGCAGACGTGGCCACTCTCGAACTGAGTTCTGCCACATACCCAGGACCACCAACTTCTTCAAGTGTTCCCAGTTTTGCCAGTTGCTCAGTTACAGTCAGCACATCCACAGGTTTCTCTTCCATGTTCAGTTGCTGGATAGCAGCATATATTTTCTGGTTTCGAGGCTCGTAGAAACTTTCCACATGCAGCACCTCGCATACCTCCATATACGCATCGCGGTCAATCATCAATGCTCCCAGCACAGCCTTTTCAACCTCAAGAGCCTGAGGCTGAACATGACCATACGCGAAGTCCAATGATAACTGACCGTTTGCAGTCTGGCCACGTCGATTTGAGTATCTTTGTCCTGGCATATAGTTAACTATTCTGTCTTCAACTGTTTTCTCTTCGATTCAGTCCATTTCATGTTCCCCTTGGTGGTCTTACATCCAATCAGGTTGCTGCCAAATACAAACACTTGTCCTTCCTCCAGACTCTCTACGAACTCTGGCGTAAACGCCACTTTACCATGCTGTTTCATATTCAAATACTGTTTTGTTTGCAAAATTAAAACTTATTCTTTTCTTTATCCCATCTTTTCCCATCACAAGCCTTGCGGATTTGGCAATTTACACTTCCATACCACATTGGCTCGCACCAAATCAATCTTCTTCGCCTCCCCACGCTTGCCCGAAATTGAGTAGTACCTTGCGACACTCTTGGGCAACAGACCCGAAAACACTTTCCTGATTCTGGCACACTTCTCGTTGATTGAGTTCAGCATGGGGTTCGTAACGTCCTCAATGCTCTGCACGACCCTGTCTGTAAGACCCGCAGGACGCAACAACAGGTACAACGCTGTCAACTCCTTCCGATAATCAGACAGGCACTTCAGTACAATTCCTTCCGGATGCGAGAGGAACAGCAGATACACAGCCTTTACCAGCGGCTCCATCTTCACCTCTGTATTTACTCCGTCAGCCAGCACAACCTTGTAGTCTTCCGTCACTACTAATTGTGGGAATAACTCCTTCTCGTTCATCGCTGCCATAATCTCAGCCTCATCCACTCCGTACGCCTTCAGTTTGCGAACCTTCTCCTTCACCTCGTCCAAAAGAATGGAGCAATAAAACTGCTCCAATTCTTTTGAGAACATCCGCTGTACTTGCTTCTCCATGACGTCAACTATTTAGAATCCCATCGCATCCATCATCGCATCGTACATTCTCGGATCGCTTGGCATATCGCCATACATCCCATCCGTCAACGCATCCCAGGAGTCTTCTTCCGTCCACTCATAGCCACCTTCATCGTAGCTCTCACACTCGTAATCATCGTACTCTTCGTAAGAATCATCATAAAAATCTCTTGCCATAATCTCTAAGTTTTATTCGTTACTATTATTTTTTATTCACTAATACACTCTGTGCCGTCTGTTCCATCAGATTTCTCTTCAGATTTAGTTGGTTTTCTACTATCAGTTCATAATCACATTTATTCTCACCCATTTTAATTGTCAACACAAACAGTTCGAGGAAAGTCAAGAAGCAAAACAACACAATGTAGAATGCCAATGAGACTTTGCTTTGCGACACCACTTTCAATGTGGCTTCCAGTTCCTCAATAAAACCAGGAGCGCGTTGGCTCATTTCTTCTCTCACCTTCTCTGCTACTTCCTTCTTATCCAGTCGAAGTTGCTCCAATTGCCCGGAGTATATCTGTATCTGGTCGTTATTCGCTTTTAATTGTTCTGCCAAAGGATTAGCCAATGTCACCGTATTAACCGTCTGTGTTCTTACCTTCTGCGGCTTACCGTTTTCATCCACGCCCACGACCTGTTCTTGGGTTGATACATTAGTACCTTTAATCACGGGGCGTTTCTGCAACTCTTCGTTGAGTGCGATAGTTGCCTTACTCAGCGAGTCCATCTCTCGGGTAATGCGTTGTATGTCGCCGTCGTAGATAGCCAACCGCTTGGTAATCGTATTGCCTATCACATCCTCACGATGTTCTTGAATGGCCTGCTGAATATCATTGCGGAAGATAATCTGGTCAAAGATGCACGAGCCTAATAACGCCATACATAGAGCAAGCAACACCCTCATGACACTCATCAGTCGTGCCTTACCAACTGTCAATATGATGACCCGTTCTACACAAAGGACAATGAACATAAAGGCTAACGCGACACAAAGCTTTAATGCACATGACTCTATATTGATGTACCGGTCTGCAAAACAGTAACCGATAGTCCCCCAGAGCACCATCATAATGCTAATGGCTGATAAAAGTTTGCGATACTGCCGGAAACTGGCTTCGCCACACTCACTTAAAATTTTCTTATCCCATCCGATAAGGAAACACCCTATATTCCGTAATGTCTTCATAATTGTAGCTTTTTACTTGTTGTTGATGAAATTAACTGCGTTGGCTGCAATACCCTTAAGGAATCCTCTGCGATAAGACTCTATCATGGTCGTCATCTTTGGATCGTTGGCTTCAAGTTGCTGTTGCATTTCCTGAATCTCTGTTAGATGCTCTTCGTATGTCTCCCTGAGTGCTGCCATATCAGATGCTGCTGCGAGAGCCAATGCCTTCTGAGCATTATCGATTCTCACGTTTACCATCCTAATATCGCTCTTGTACTTCAAGACGATCCGCTTAAAAAGCATCTCCAAATCATTGCGGATAATCTTCTCCTTTGCATCCCGATAGGTGATGTCACAGTTGACAAGTGCATCTTGAAATCCTTCCTCCTCGAAGTTCCTGTGGATGAAGTTGAAGATAACATCAATGGGCATCCCAGTTCCCCAGGTGATGGTGATAACCTTCTTCTTATCTTCATCCTCTTTGGGGGCATTCTGTTCGTTACTCTGCTCCTGAGTCGGTTCTATTACTTCAGGAACAATCTGCTCGTTCTCTACTGGCTTCTTGCCAAACCAATTAAATAGTGCCATAGTCGTGCTATATTTATTCGTTAATAATTCGCTTTTCTAACCCTTTAACTCTTCTGTGCTGATCACAATATCAAATGTTTCGTAATTATCACGATATGTATATCTGAATATCATGTTTCTGTTCGTGCGTACCATACGCTGGACATGAACACTACTCTTGTTAATCTTACCAAGAATATCCTTTCTCAATTTTTCCACGCTAAACCCTTCAATACGTTTTCTCAATTCATACTCATAGATAAAGGAGTCCGTGGTAACTTGTGAGCCTGTCCAAATCGTTATAGAATCTATTTTCTTAGGGCAGAAGTAGGACTGGTATCTTGCTATCAACTCCAGGTATTCTTCATCCGCTACACTCTCATCCATCTCTTCTGACAGGATGATCTCCAGTTCCCTTTCCGTGAAGTTGTCCAAGATGGCATCAACATCTACTGGATCACTGAAGAACAGCATTGATATTATAGTCATTATTATCACCAGTGCTAATCCAAAGACCAGAGAAATTGCCGACATAAAGAAGATGATAAACCAGAACTTCTTGAAAATTCGCTTGATGTGTAAGAATAATCTTTTCATTTTGCTTATTGTTTAAATTGTTACTATTTTGTTGTTTCTTTGCCCTTTAATACCAGAAAAAAGAAAAAGGTAACCGCCAAATCCAATTTTTTTTGTACTTTTGCCAAAAATAATTCGAATGATGAAGAAACGAATACTGATAGTATGCTTAATATGCCTTATTTCGCTTACTGGAAAAGCCCAGCGAAAAAGGGCTTTCATGGTAGGAATCTCTCACTATGACACAGCACTGACAGGCTATCAGTGGAACAATATCAATGGTACAGCAGATATTCTCCTGCTCAGCCCCATATTGCAGAAACAAGGTTTCGATCTAACTACACTATTAGATAATCAAGCCACATACAACAACATCATTCAGCAACTCACACACTTTATCAACAAGACAAAAAAGGGAGATATTGCCTACATACATTTCTCTACACACGGACAACCGATAGAAGACCTAAACGGAGATGAGGCTGACGGATGGGATGAAGCCATTGTTCCCATAGATGCCTATAAAATATACCGTAAGGGTGTCTATGAAGGGAAGTGTCATCTGACAGACGACCAAATGAACACCTATTTTAAAGAACTGAGAAAGAAGATTGGCACAACAGGTTTCCTTTATGTTATTATTGATGCTTGCCACGCAGGTACATCATCAAGAGCAAATGATGAGGCAGTGAGGGGAACCAACGTTGGCTTTACTTCAAACAGAAAGATATTCAAGCCCTCACCTGACAAGAAATCCCATTACAAGATAGAAACTTCTGTAAAACTATCCCATGTAATGTTCATCGAGGCGTGTCGGGCAGATCAGGTAAACAGAGAAATCAAAGTTGCAGACAAGCATTATGGCCCTCTCTCCTACAATATTGCTCAGACTCTTTCAGCAAAACCTTTGACAAAGGACGCATCTGATTTCTTGAATGGCCTTAAAGCTACTATCTTAAAAGGAGGGCATTGGCCCAATAACCAAAACATAGTAACGGAAACCAGCTATTGATATGAACAAGGAGATTCCCATAAGAGATAAGGAACTGAACCTTTTCATTTCTACTGAAAGGGAGCGTGTCCTGTCATATCTCAGGAAGAAATTCTCTGTCACAGACAATGACCTGGACGATATTTTCCAAGAAGCATCGATGGCATTGTTTCTGAATGTGCGTGAGGGAAAACTCACAACTCTTTCAAGTTCCTTGGGCACCTATTTTATGAAAGTATGCATCAACCAGACTTTGAAGTTTCTTGGTAAGCGGAAGAAGTCGGTTCCCCTTTTCAATGAAAACGCAATCGTTAATCCCAATGCAGTACGCAATGACAAGATAGATGAACTTTATGGTTTCTGCATGGATACGGAAGAAACTGATAGAAAGTTACGAATGGAGAAACTGGTAAACAACATTATTGCCTCCATGACCGATACCTGCAAGAATATCCTACACGGCTACTACTGGAACGACTATTCCACCTCAACAATTGCAGACATTTTCAATTTCACAGATGCAAACTCTGTAAAGACACAGAAATACAAATGTGCCAAGAAGTTCCGTGAAAAGTACAACGAACTAAAGAACAAGATTTATGGATAAGAGCAACGATATATTACAGGAAGCTATTGACAATCGCATAGATGCCTTTGTTCGTGGCATGATGACAGAGGAGGAAGAAGCAGCCTTCAAGTCAGAGATACAAGCTGACCTGGAACTTCGTAGCCAAGTGTTAGCCACCGTATCACTTATTCGTGGTATTCGTATTCAAAACGCAGAAAAAGAACAAGCAATCCTTCACGACTATGCCTACAATCGTGTACGTTCCGTTCTACTCTGGGCTTGCTCCGTTGCTGCTGTTTTTGCCATCATGTTTGGCTATTCCAAAGACAAAAGATACAATGAACTTTCTGGCATCATATCCCCATACTATACTGAATATAGCATGGGTGACATTTCTCGTGGTGAAGTTGACTCTGCCACCGTTACCCATCTCTATACCTTATTTAATAATGTGAAGGAGCAACGCAACGTCACTAATATCATCAAGGAATTAGAGCCCATCTATGCAACCCTTGACACAGATTTCACCTATAATTCCTATGCCAACGACATTGCCTGGAACTTGGCTTTAGCCTATATCAAGAACGACCAGATTGACAAGGCAATCTCCATTCTGCAAAAACTCAAGGCAGATAATCCAGACACTCCAATAGGTAAGCAAATTGAAAACCTCTTGAAAGCTATTAAATCGTTATAAATCTGCTTTTTGCAGAAAAATTTGGAAATCTCGATTCTTTTTACTAACTTTCCACCCGAACATTTGAATCATTGAATCAGTTATGTTAGGTATCAAGACAAGGCGTACTCCTATCGGGGGAGACATTGCGAATCAGATTCGTGATGCCGTTGCCCGTGTCGCCAATGGGCAACTCAATGCGCAAGAAAAGGCGAGTGTGGAACGTTCCAAACGGATTAGAAGCCAGTATAAGGCACGTTGGATAGGACTTGATGGAAAAGAGTTATAATTTGGATATAGTAAGGGCTGATAACATATCGGCCCTTTCTAATTAATGGCAGATGCAGATATTTTCTCGGCAACCATGTTTCTCACAGTAGAAGCTTTAGATACCAAAGAATATAGTGTTGTCAAGTTCTATCAGAATTGCGGTTTTGAATTTAGCGACGTCGCTCAGAACAAGTACAACTATGATTCTATGTTTGGCAATCAACCCACTACACGGCGTATGTACAAGCTCATCATTCCTGTAGAAGATTAAACAAGGATACATATTATCGTGTATCGTGGCAATATGCTGAGGGGGCAAAAAATCTGGTTAAAAATTTGGCTAAAAATTTGGCAATTCCAATAATTCTTACTACCTTTGCACCGACTTTAAGAGAGAGCTACAAGCCAATTCTTAAATAATATAATTGTTTAACTCCTAAATATTTAAGATATGGGAAAAAGCGAACTTAAAGTCAGGTCATCACCTGCAACATTTAAAAGGCAAGAGACTGAGGACATCGCCAATCCTCTATATTTTTTATTAACTGTTTCTGTATTTTCCACTAACAGAGCCATTTTGAGCCTTGGAGGTCTGAAACCTAATTTCATTACAGATGAGAAAAGGAAATTCAAAGAACCGCCATTGCTCAAAAAGGATGCGTAGACGGGAAGTTCAAAAGGCTCATGATGGCAGTTGCATCAACCACTATCGTAGAAAAACGAATACAATATGGTTTTGTGCGCCTCAAATGACAGACAAATGGAGAAAAATTGAAGTAATCATTCTTGCATTAGATTTCTCTATTGAAAAATTACCACAAGTCATTAATTGGCTGATGAACTTATTAGGAATGGGATTGTAACCCATTCCTTTAATTCAATCTTAATTCAATCCATCCAACATTATAAATGAAGCCCAATATTCTGGCTTGTCATATTTTCCATTCTCTACCTGGCGAAGGCGCTTTTGGGCATCTCTAAGCGATTGATGTTTCGTCTTACCACTCATCAAATTCTTATAAAACTCCACCATCAAAATCCTGGTTGCTTCATCATCAACCTTGTCAAGACTCATTAGTATTGTCTTAGCACCTGCTTTCTTAAAACCACGTTGAAGACCAAACACGCCTTCTCCAGAAACGACATCGCCAAGACCAGTTTGGCAGGCAGAGAGAACTACAAGATCGAGTCCCCGTAAGTCCAAAGTCGATATCTCTTGAGCAGTCAGGATTCCATCCTCCTCACTTTCAGGAATTTGCTCATGTAGAATGGCATGGTTACAACCTGAGAACAACAGTCCAGACCGAGTCATCGGCTTATCCTCTACAGGACGGCTTGCCTTTAGAGGATTTTCTGCCATTAAAAACATGCTGGGACTAGTAAGCCAGGATTTCTTAGCCTCTTCTTCCGTTAGGAAAAACCCATGTGTGGCTATATGCATCAACTTAGGTCTTGTACCATCGAGTTGTTTGAATGATTCTTCGGTACCATCAGTTCCATTATAATAAACATAAGGTACTCTATGTAGCTTCATGTCTGCAGCAATCATATCTGCTTCTTTTTTTGTACCCTCAAGGTAATCAAAAGAGCTTCTTAACAACAAAGAATCAACATTAGCCCTACAAATGGCAGATCTCAGAACGGATCCTTTTGCAGAGACAGAGTCAATCGTAATAGTGTTAGACTTCTCGTCATAGTTTAAACCACCATAAAGAATACTGTTCTTTCCTTCAGTTTCATCCTGAATGACTGCTAATTGTCGGGTAGAAGAAAGACGATGAAGCGTGTATACGTCACATATATTTTCTGTTTTGCTGATTGGAAGAAACTCTATACCAATCCGATGTAGTTCTCCTGATGGTGTAAAATAGATATTCTTTACATTGTTTAGTTCTTCTGACAATGGTTTCCATACAAGATTATATACGTCAGTTTTTGTATAATAATCATCCACTGATATTGCTTTTAGCTGATTCTTTTCGAAAAGTGTAACAATATGAGGTGCATCATAGCCTTTTTTCAGAGTAAGAGCCACATACATCGTACTGTTCGTACCAATGAGAGGGTAGTCAAGAAATTCAACAGCAACATCACCTTCTTGTAAATTCCGCTGTACGTCTTTCCAGGTTATGGTTAAGTTACGTGTATAGTCACCGTATGCCTTCGACTCACGTGCCAGCTCCATTTCTTGTTTTTGAATTACTTTATTAAGAGAGTCAGCATTTACAAAACGCTCTTTTATTGGTTTTTCAACGAGTTTGCTATAAATGTTAATGTTTGTCGAGAGAGCATGATATTTGGCGATTAATGATGAGTCTTTACTTTCGAGAATAAGTTTACGCATTTCAATGCCTGTATTCAGTAATATACCTTTGGCAAATAGACAGGTCTTGTTGAATAGTTCCGAAATAGACTCTTTGTTCGTATATTGTGAGACTAAATAGGGGAGAATATTTAAGTATTCATTTGCAAATTGTGTTGTCCATAATGATTTTTGATAGTTAGAAGACAACCCTCCCAAATTATTCAAAATGTAATTACGGGAGTACTCCATCTGTTTTGCCATATAATAATATGCCTTTTCATAATTGCCAGAAATAAAATAATCGCTGACAAGGTTACTTAGTGAGCGAACATATAGAGGATGTCCAATTCCAAGAACTCTTTTGATGACTTCCTTTGCCTCTGTTTCAAGGTTTATAGCATCAGAAAAGTTACCAATATATGAATTAAGATTGGCAAGGCCGCTTAATGTAGTAGCATAGTTGGGATGTTCTGTACCAAGCCTCTCCTTGTAAATTTCCAATGCCTCTGTTTCGAGCCTTTTTGCTTCGGAATAGTTGCCCAATGATGAATTAGATGCAGCAAGGTTGTTTAATGACATAGCATAGTCGGGATGTTTCTGTCCGAGAACTCTTTTGAAGATGTCTATTGCCTCTGTCTCTAACCTAATATCTTCGGCATAGTTGCCAATATCATAATTAAATGTGCCAAGGTTGACTAATGAATGTGCATAATTTAGATGTTCTGTTCCAAAAACCTTTTTGCGAATTTCCATGGCCTCTGTTCCGAGCTTTATCGCATCGGTATAGTTTCCTAAACTTGAATTATATGTGGCAAGATTATTTAAAGATGTGGCATAGTCTGGATGCTCTGTCCCGAGAACCTTTTTGCGAATTTCCATGGCCTCTGTCCCTAGTCTAATTGCTTCGGCGTAGTTGCCAACATATGAATAAAATGTGGCAAGGTTGCTTAAAGAAGTAGCGTAGCTGGGATTAGCTGTTCCTAAAACTCTTTTTAGGATTTCTATAGCTTTTGTTTCAAAGCTAATAGCTTCAGCATAATTGCCTAAACTTGAATTATATGTGGCAAGACTACTTAGAGACTTAGCGTAGTCTGGATGTTCGGTGCCAAGAACCCTTTTGCGAATTTCCATGGCCTCTGTTCCAAGCCTAATTGCTTCGGTATAGTTGCCAATATCTGAATTAGAAACGGCAAGGTTGTTTAAAGAAGTAGCAAAGTCGGGATGTTCTGTTCCGAGAATTCTTTTTCGGATTTCCATTGCCTTTGTTCCTTGCTTTATTGCTTCGTCATAATTGCCAAGTCTTGAATTATACGCAGCAAGGTCGCTTAATGACATAACATAGTCAGAATGATCTGTTCCAAGAATCTTTTTGCGGATCTCCATTGCATCTGTTTCAAGCCTGACAGCTTCCGCATAATTACCCATAGCGGAATTATATGAGGCAAGGTTGTGTAAAGAAGTGGCATAATCGGGATGTTCTGTTCCTAAGTTACTTTTACAGATTTCCATAGCCTCTGTTTCTAGCTTAATAGCTAAGGCATATTTTCCAATCTTGGAATTATATTTGGCAAGATTGTTTAATGATATTGCATAGTCGGAATGATTAATTCCTAGAATCTTTTTGCGGATCTCCATTGCATCTGTTTCAAGCCTGACAGCTTCCGCATAGTTACCAATATCCGAATTATATGAGGCAAGGTTGTGTAAAGAAGATGCATAATCGGGGTGTTCTGCCCCCAAGTTTTTTTTACAGATTTCCATAACCTCTGTTTCTAACTTAATAGCTTCGGTATATTTCCCAACCTTAGAATTATATTTGGCAAGATCGTTTAATGATATTGCATAATCGGGATGTTCTTTTCCAAGGACTCTCTTTCTGATTTCCATTGCCTCTGTTCCTAACTCTATTGCATCGGAAATGTTGCCAAAATCTGAAAAATACAGGGCAAGATTTCTTAATGACAAGGCATACTCAGGGTGCTCAGTACCAAGAACTTTTTTCTTAATCCTTACGGCATCTTTTCCTAAAATAACGGCATCTGTATAATTACCTACATCAGCATAATAGCCTGCGAGATTATTTGCAGATTGGGCATAGTCGAAATTCTCTGTTCCCCAAAGTTTTTTCTTAATTTCCAAAGCTTCTTTCTCTAATATAACTGCCTCTGAATAGTTACCGATGTATGCATGATACAAGGCGAGTTCACTCAATGATGTAGCATATTCCTTATTTTCAGAACCTATAGTTATCTTTAATACTGAAATCAACTCTGTTAGCAACTGTATTGTTTTTGTATAATTGCCTATGGTTGAATAATAACTTGTCAGGTTACGTAACGATTCTGTATAGCTCGGATGCTCTTTACCAAATACTTTCTCTCTTATTTCAATTTCTACAGAACCCAATCGTATAGCCTCATTATAGTTACCTTTGCTTACATTATAGCTCGCTAGATTATATAATGAAATGGCATCGTCTTTTAACAGCACAGCCTTTTCTGTGTAAATAGAAGAATCATAAGATGATACCATTTCTGATATTTGTTTAAGTTCCATATCTGAAAAAGACATTTTATAGCTATGCGTCAAGTCTACATTATAAATATTGAACCCCTTTTCATCATCGCTTTCAATGAAATCAAATTGTTGTATTCCTGCTATTGAAGGAAAGCAAAAAAGAACTTCATAACTTTCTGCCTGAGAAAAACTTTTTGTTTTAGGACTATAAGGTAAACCTTCGCATCTCTGTAAAGGAAATTTTTTGTTAGATTTGGAATCGCGCAAATATGTTTTTGAGGATATGGTGGCCCAAGAACCTGCTTCTGCATAACATGAGCAATAGACATATGTAGTGTCCTTGGTTATCTCAACCTTTGTTATATGAAACTCGGGAATATCGCATCTTTCAAAGGTTGGATTTACTATTGTTTGTGCCAAGCAAAGAGCATGACATGTGAAATAAGCCCATAATAGTAGTAAGCGTTTCATTTTTCTTCTTGATTTAAACAAATTGCAGGCTGCTTCAAATACAAATCCAAACTGATAGAGAAAAAATTCTCTTCTCCAGTAATAACATGTCTTTTTAGTTCACACCAATGATATCGCATTTTACATTCTTTGTCAATAATGTCTAAAGACTTTTCTATGAAGGACAGTATAATTGCGGAGTCATCATATATCTTTTTCAGAGCAAGATGTGTCTTAGGCATATTTGATGTTGCCAATACATCTTTATGTTGTCTTAACATGTCTATTCTATCATCGTTCATAGCCATCTTAAGGAATATTGAACTTTGCAGAAAAGAACGAATGAGTGCCCCATTCTTCCCTTGATATTGAATTTGAATCTTCCTTATGGCATTACATTTCAGGAATAGGGTGTAGTCTACAGAAATGAAGGAAGTTAAGAACATCTGCCCTCTGTTAGAAATATCATCAATAAGATTATATGGCACAGGAGAAATAACATCATTCAACTGACGCTTAATATTATAATGTATAATTGTTATTTGGCTATAAAGAGAAAAAAGTTGGCTGTAAATGCTATCTTCGGTTTGGTGTTTTATTATAAAGTATTTTTGCAACTCACAAGCCAAAAGAACAAGAATACTAGCGAATGTACCACTAGAGATTACAAACGCAAAATCATTCGACAGCCAAAAGATATCGAGAGAAAAAAAATTATTCTCAATATTAAGAGATATGGTATAATAAGTCAACAGGAAAGAGGTTACAGTAAGTGCCACTAAAAATTTGATAGTACTAATACTTGTCTTCATATTAATATAATACTCATTAAGATTTTTCTGCAAATATACAAATTTTCTTCAAATCCTGGTTACCTTTTCACTCTTTTTGGTATAAAAAGACAAAGAAGGTCCGAAAAAGAGTCAATAACAAGGTTGTGAAAGAGATTCTATTTGGGCAAATGGACAAGAAAAAGTAATTTTGCAAACAACAACGTATAACAAATTAAACATCGAGATTATGAAAAAGGTAATGATGACACTGATGGCAGTCGTATTCGCCATCGCAGCAAACGCTCAGTACAACACCAACTATTACAACCAGTATGGAGGCAGTATCGGTTCCTCTACTACTCGCTCTAACTACGGTGGTGGAACAACTACCCAGTATTATGACCAATATGGTGGCAGCACGGGTAGTGCAACGACTCGTTCCAACTATGGTGGAGGTACTACAACCAACTATTACAATCAATATGGTGGCAGTACAGGTAGTGCCACAACCCGTTCTAACTATGGTGGAGGAACAACTACTCAGTACTATGACCAGTATGGTGGCAGTACGGGCAGTGCAACGACTCGCTCCAATTATGGAGGCGGAACGACTACCCAGTACTATGACCAGTATGGAGGCAACATAGGTTCGTCAACGACCAGACAGAACTATGGTGGAGGCACCACTACAACCTACTACGACCAGTACGGTGGTTACCTCGGTACCAGTTCAAGCAGGTGAATAGGAACCTTTGCGAATCATTTGAGCGAGTCCGTTGAAGAAATACAGGCTCGCTCAATTTTGTAATCAGAACATAGAAAGATTTATCAGGCTATAAATGAAGGTCCCGTTTCCGTTTGCTCCAAACATTATTGCATTGCGAACGGTTCCGTTCTTCATGGAACCATTTTTGCAGTAATTGTTACACATCTTTCATGTCTTCCGTCGACTCACCATTCTTGTTTCTCAACCGCTTCACAGCCTTGTCAAAGTCACTCTCCAATAGTCGCATTTCACGCTCACGATAGATCTCAAATTCCCGCTCTGCCTTCTCAATGGCTTCCTGATGGGACACACTGCCGCTACCTTCGAGGATATTCTTGCGCAGTCGCAGTATCTGGTCATCAAGAGCGGCAATCCAATCTGCCATCATCATCGGGTTCTGCTCCAAGGCTTGAAACTCAGCATAGTCGAGGAACTGCGATGTCAGCAGGTTCAGTCGCTGCAATTCGAGTTCGGTCAAGTAGTTCTTGGCTATCTTCACGTCATCGCGCGTTACGTAGTTGCCTTTGAAGTTCGTCATACCAACGAAGGGCTTCTCGTTATCCACTCGTTCATAAATCAGTTCCGCTGCTGTATGTTCATGCACGGCGTAATGCATCTTATTTTGAACGGTAGCAAAGAACAGTTTCGTCATCTTGGCCCGAGGGTCGTAATCCGTTGCTGTGGCATAGATGTCCGTCACCTGCTGATAGAAGTTGCGCTCGCTGCTGCGGATGTCACGAATGCGCTGCAGCAGTTCACGGAAATAGCGGTTCCCGCCCTGCTTCAACCGCTCGTCGTCCATTGTGAATCCCTTCTGGATGTACTCATGCAGTCGCTGTGTGGCCCATCTACGAAAGCGGACGGCAATGGGCGACTGCACACGATAGCCCAAGGCTATAATCACGTCGAGGTTATAGTGGGCCACATCACGTGATTGCGTTTTACCTTCTATAGCACCATGCTGAGTGGTTGTTCGGAATTTCCGAACAACCACTGTCTCGTCCAGTTCCTTGTCCTCAAATATATGCTTGATGTGTTCACTGATATTCGACTTACTCGACTGGTAAATCTCCACCAGCTGCGCCTGCGTCAGCCATACATCTTCGTCTGCAAAGCGAGTATTCACGCTCACCCTGCCCTCATCATCCTTATACAGTATCAGCTTGTTCTCCTTGTCCATCATATTTTTGTTATTCTTCTGTGTATTGTGCCATCTGTCTCTTTATAACTTCCCTTATCTGCTCTCTCAACGTTAGGGGCTCCACCACTTCGAGACCCTCACCATACATCAATATCCGGCCTCGCAGCTCCCGATTAGGTTCTATCTGCTCCTGTCCGAAAGGCTGATAAGAGAACCGAAGTACCTGCCGTTCTGCTGCCAGCGGGTCGTTACTCTCACCGATATATCGGAATGCCTTGCCTTTGCCTGTTTTGCCATTATCAATCACGCAACCATGCTCAACCTCTTCCAAAGCTCTGATTACCTCTGGAAAGGCTTTGTTCAGCTGTTTATAGGCCTTGTCGCTATTATATGTATGCAGGTCATAGTAACTCTTATCCCTATGGTAGTAAATGCACAAGATGTCCACGTTGGATACAAACCCCCTCTTCCTGAGCTCTTCATACACAAGATGAGCGAATAGGGCTTTGGTACTCTGACCTGCAAACACGTTCTTTTTTGACATTGTTACAACTATTGATGTTGCAAAGATACCACTTTTTTCTGAAAGAAATTCTCCCAATTAAGAAAATCCCACTTTCACAAGCCTTGTTATCTGTATTTTCTTGGATTGGTAAAGCATAAATCGTAATTTTGCAGCACTATAAGTAACAACTCAAAAATATCACGATTATGAAGAAGTTAATGATGACACTGATGGCTGTCCTCTTCGCCATCGCAGCAAACGCTCAGTACAATGTCGGCACTTCGTCAACGACAACTGACTATTTCGGAAATCAGACTACTACTCATCGCAATCAGTATGGGCAGACTACTGGTACATCAACTTCGTCAACCGACTATTTCGGTAATACGACGACCACTCACCGTGACAGCTATGGTAACACTATCGGTACGTCTACTACTTCTACCGACTATTTTGGTAATCGCAACACTCAACAGCGCAGTAACAATTCTAATACAACCATTTGGTCTTGGTAACGACGCTGGACATGTTATCGTAGTTATCAGCTCGCCCTGCTTCAACCGCTCGTCGTCCATTGTGAATCCCTTCTGGATGTACTCATGCAGTCGCTGTGTGGCCCATCTACGAAGGTCTTGCGGTAGAGGGCTTGGGCGGTGGCTTGCCAAGTAAGCTGCTATCTTATCACCACGTCGCGACGTATCCGCAATATAAACTAACTGATCCCTTTCAACAACTTTATATGTAGACATATCCGTACCAATGGTATTAGCAATCGAAGGCATAAACTCCTTCGAGATGCTCACACCCAGCAAGTTCGTAACCTTCAACTCCCCTACCAGTTGGCGTAACTCACCAATCTGCTCCTTACGCATACGCTCATTGATGGCATAGCCCTTGATGAGATAATCTTTTAGTATCTTTCGCGCCCAAATGCGAAAAGCTGTACCGCGTTTGCTCTTTACACGATAACCAACAGAGATAATGACGTCAAGATTGTAATATGGAACAGGCTTCTTGATTCCATTAACGTGTATTTTTTGCACGTTATTTTCACGTTCTAATTCTCCTTCTTTAAAAACATTGATAACATGCCTACGAATGTTCGATTCTTCTTTGTCAAATAGCATTGCCATCTGACTAGTAGACAGCCACACTGTCTCGTTCTCCAGCCGAACATCCACTTGCGTCTGCCCGTCCTCGGTCTGATATATGATGATTTGATTATTCGAGTCCATAGCCTAATGAATTAAACAGTTCTTTCAACTGCCGTTTGCTCTCTTCTTCCTGCTGCAAGAGGTCGCGCATATCTGCTTGTAGTTGCTTCATCTTGGTGTCGAAGTCTATCTGCTCGTCACGGTTGCGGAACTCAATATACTTGCTTGGAACAAGACTCCAACCTTTCTTCTCTATCTCGTCGAGGGTGGCTGAGTAGCTTGGCATTATAGAACACGGGATTGTCGGCAAAAGCCTCCTTGCCTTCTGCCACCAGCTCATTGCGCCGCTCCGTAAAGCGGTCGTGAGCATATTTCAGGAATATCAGACTTAGCACTACGTGCTTATACTCCGATGGTTCCACAGAACCACGTAGTTTGTTGGCTGATTCCCATAACGCTTCCTCTATTGCCTTTTCTTTTATTACTTTCTTTGCCATATTTTCTTTATTTACCTTGTTTGCACCTACAAAAGGTACAAAAATATTTCACTCCTACAACTTTTTGAACACTTTTCTTACGTCGAACTCACGTTGTCATTCGTTTGTGTAAGCGAACTCACGTCACTTTACAACAATCGTAATGGTATCCTTGCCTTTTAGAGCCTTGAGGGTAATGACCGTTGGCCACTCGCCAGTGAGGTACTGCTCCTGATAGCCTGTTACGGATGCTATGCAGATAGCATCGGGATGCTCGACAGCATAGGCACAGATAGCAGCCTCCACGTCACTTATCGTAATTTCCTCTCCGGCAACAGAACGGTCAGCGAGACTATCAAGAGCCATGCGCAAACTCTTGTTGTTGACAGAGAAATAGCGGTTGGCAGCACTGACACTTCCCACTGACGAGAAACTCTGTCTGATGGTTGCAAAATGATACTTCCGATGCATCTGGATGAATCTGAAAAGCGCCTGCCGCTTCAGGGCCTTTGGGGTCTTATAGATCCGGGCAGGCATCTGGGGAACAGAACGCACATAAGTAACGCCGCTGCGAGTTGTGACATACTCGACACCGTCGATAGTACCAGAAAGGATGTTGCCAACACCACTCTTTTTAATGATAGCCATAACAAAATGTTTTACGTGTAATAATTTGGTACAAAGATACAACAAAAACAACCACAATGCAAGAAAAAACAGAAAATTCTGCACCTATTACGCATATTTTTGCCTCGCTTTAGAGTCGCTTC
>DDPY01000031.1:80957-141208 GCA_002342415.1 Prevotella sp. UBA2456
ACATACCATACCCTTGAGCATGGCTACAGTATGGCATCATAGGGAGAAAACCGAGGCATCTCCCTGCATAATGACTACCAGCTATATGTGAGAATTGAATATATATAGTGGATGTCTGTGGAGTGCTGACAGATAGTAAGGATGCGCTAACGGCACGTGAGTTTTACCAGATGATACAAAACCGTTCATTTTGCTACTGCCAATGTCATCACAGAATCATCAGTAAAGTTGCTCGCTCCACAGAATAAATCAAAATCCGTAGACTTCGTATTACAAAACTCATACACAGAACCGATAATATCGCCTACCAGTGCTCCTAACATCTTTGTTGCCATATTCTAAACTTTTATATTTCACTTACCACCAACTCTCTCGGCAGTGTAATCACCTTCAAACGCTCATACCAGATACGTGAAGACCCAGCAATGTGTTTCTGCGTATGTCCGCTGATGATGTAGTAACTGGCCATATACTCATCCATCATCTCCAAGAACACTTTTTTGATGCGCGAACACTTCTCGTTGATGGCGTTATCGAGTGGATTCACCAGGTGGTCCACACCCTCCATGATTTTCGCCTTGTCCATCATCTTTGCCGTCTGCATATAGTAGCGGGTCAGTTCCTCACGATAGTCAGCCAGCCGCTTGAACTCAATACCTTCAGGATGCGCCAAAAACAGCAGATACACCGCTTTGTGTACAGGTTGCAACTCTATCTCTTTGTTGCCCAAATCTGCCAATAAGAACCTGTAATCCTTAGTGATCAGCAGCCTGCTCAGCTTCGCCTTTGCCGCCTCAATGCGCAGTTCTTCGAGCAAGGGCGTACCAATGGCTCGCAACAGCAAGTCCTTACGATCTGCAGCAATCAGCTCCCTTACCGATGAAGCAAGCTCAGCAGCGATTTCTTCAGGTGTCCTTTCCATCATCTGCTGACTATTCTTCTGTTTCGGTGATGATGTTTGACAGCCAATTCCTGACCTTATTGCCTATAGTGGGCTGAGGCTTCGTTTCTACCTCTATCACTGGCGGCTCCGGCTCTGGAGCAGGCTCAACTACAAAATCGGGCTCTGGTGCCGGTTCCTCTGTTTCCTTCTTGACAGGTCTGTATAATTGCGGTATCAGGCTCTCGTAGTAAGCATCATCCTTCAACGATTCGTCTATATCCTGGCTTTCTTCCATACCTGTGGCCAATATCGTCACCTTAGCATCCTCGCCAATGCTGTTATCGCTCGATATGCCCCAAATCACCTCGATATACGGATCCAGACTGTCAAAGAAATCGTCAATCTCCTGCATCTCGGGCACCATGATGGGGGCTTCCTCGCTGGAATAGATATTGAACAAGATTCGCTTGGCTTTGCTGATATCACTACCATAGAGCAGTGGCGAGTGCAAGGCATTCTGTATAGCCCGTTCCACTCGTTTTTCACCGCTGGCTCGTCCCATTGCCATGATAGCACCGCCGCCGTCGCGCATCGTCGTTTCCACATCACGGAAGTCAAGGTCAATCCCACCGTTGCTACTCACCGTTATCAGTTCCGATATGCCCATTACAGCATCCTTCAGGATGTTGTCTGCCCGTGCAAATGATTCCTTTACAGAGATGGGGGTGTCGGCATAGACATCACACAATCGTTCGTTGTTGATGATGAGCAGCGCATCCACATTCTTCCGCATCTCGTCCACACCCTTCAGTGCACGGATAATCTTCTGCTTCTTTTCAAAGCGGAAAGGGATGGTCACGATTCCGATGGTCAGCAGCCCCATCTTCTTTGCCACACTGGCCACCACAGGTGCCGATCCCGTACCCGTTCCACCTCCCATGCTGGCTGTGATGAACACCATCTTCGTGCCATCGCTCAACAGATGTTCGATGTCGGCAATGTTCTTCTCTGCCTCTGACCGCCCGATTTCAGGCTTACCACCTGCACCAAGTCCCTCGCCGAGGAGTATCTTGACAGGCACAGGCGATGGGGCCAGCGACTTGCTATCCGTGTTACACACCGCCAGTGTCACACCGGAAATCTTCTCGTCGTACATATTCCTGACGGCATTGCATCCGCCACCGCCCACACCAATCACCTTGATGATTCCCTGCATCTTGTCCTCAACAGGTCCGAAGTCCAATAATGTGTCCATATTCTCCATATATTCAAATCTGGATGCAAAGATACATGTTTTTTACGGAATCACCAAGCGTTCACAAGGCTTGCGAAAAGGCAATTTTACTCCCATATCACCATGTTTCGAGGTAATGCTATCTTCTTTGCTCCATCGTCACACCCTTTGTTTATAACCGAATCATCCAACTCCAGCTTCTATCTCTTTCTGAGCATAGATTACTGCGGATACTACAAAACTGGATGATGTCCTTTTGAACATTCGACAACTGCTTATAGGGAATACGAACTATATTTGTCCTATCTTTGGCTTCTTCGACTCCATCATTGTCTCTTTTTGTAGCTTCATTATTTTCTATATACTTCGAAGACAGTGAGTTATCTCTATCCTCTTCGTCTCTTTTATCTCTGTATTCTCTGTCACTATCTCTATCATTCTTAACATCAGCTTCTCTCACTCTAACCATACTCATAAGTAAGCCTAGAAGCAGCTTAGAGTATGCCTACATCTTGGGTAGAGCTTGCCAAGTGCTTGCCAAATCCTATTCTTCCTGCTCATAGTAATATGAATAGTCAATGCCTTTCATGAATATCTCGCGGTCATCAATCTTGTCAGTCATTGCACCTTCGAGCAATTCATGGATGCGACTACTATCCGTATGGCTGGCAATCATGGCGTCGAGATAGTCACGTTTATCAATCCGGCTCCAATCCACGCACATCTTTATACGCTTCTTGAATATCATGTCAAGCCAAATACGCGTAGAGCGACCGTTGCCCTCCATAAATGGGTGGGCCGCATTCATCTCCACGTATTTCTCTACAATCTCGTCGAAAGTCGTCTCTGGCATCGCCTCTACGGTTTTCAAGTAGCTGTGCAGATGCTCTGCCAAACAAAACAAAGTATTCCCCTTAGCGATGGTTTTCGTACGAATCTTGCCAGCGAAGTCATATAGCCCACCAAACAGATAGGCATGAATCTGCTGCAGCGCCTTAACAGTGCCCACATCTTTTTCTGCCACCAGATTGCTCTCCCACAGCGTGTAGGCCTTCTTCTGGCTCTGTCCGTCAATGGTATTGTCGCTATAGGTGAACCAGTCGAGGAAGTCCATTGACTGCTGGTTCCGAATGGCCTTGGCAAGCTTATCGACACCAGCTTGGCTGATGACATCGGTGTTATATTTCTTTCCGTCAGCCGCAGTCAGTTTCAGTTGGGTAGTGTCACTAACCACCTCACTCTGCTCTTTCCGCAGTTTAGCCTTCAGGTACTTCCAGTAATTACGGTTCTTCTCATGGTCATCCTGTTGGTTGATAGCCCCTACGATGTCCAGCACAGAAAACCACCAGTGGTTCCCATCCTCATCCCACACGGCTCGCACCTTATGGTCTTTGTAAAACCGAATTGATACTTTGCTCATATCTCGTCTTCCTTTATTTCTGGTAACGTTTCTGTTCTTTGTCTTATAGCCTTGCTGCTCAGCGGTGTGACATATCTGTCCCCGTGTCACATATAGTGTTAATCTTATTCCATTGGTTTTACATTACGTTCGATATAGTCAGCATAATACTCCAGCCCGTACTTGGCATACAGGTCCTGGTCAATCTCATGAATGGATTTTGTCCAATCTATATCGGAATTGCCCGTGAAGTCTTGGTTGGGAACAAATACCCAAGCTTCTCTAGTTGTATGCTGGGTTACTTTTCTTATACCCAACATTGTTCTGGCGAATTTTGTTTTCATATATTTGACGCAAGCCATAGCCTCTTCTTCTGTGTCAAATTTTCCAATACTAAGGAATGTGACTGTGTGCGCATGTTTTGGTAAGCCCACAATTGGCTCACCTAATGTTTCGCCAAATTTACCACTCCCGTTTGCTACAGGAATGAAAACCTTGTATGAATTAAAATTATCAGGCAGTTTCAAATAGTCGCTCTTTATCCATTTTGCGATTCTAATATCATTTTCTCTTCCAACGATAAGAGCATAATCATCGGTATTTGGGGCTTCTTCATAAAATACTTCAGGGAACAAGGTAAATATTGTTGTACCGACATCAAATCGGTGCCCTTCACTCTGCCTACCTTCAAACTCAGGATGTTCCGTATAAAATACTTCTTTCAATTGGTAGAGGTCACGAGGATAGACGTTAATGCTAAAATTCTCTGTAGCCTTATCCCATACGATGTCCTTTATTTCACGCAATTCTTCTTGACGAATAAAGGTTCCTATCGGTTCAAATTTGGACAGGGCATCCCACATGGTTATGGCGACACCACCTTTGATTTCTACATTATCGAAGACATCAGCCCCATTAGGCCAGTAGCGTATTACTTTATAATGCTCATCTTTGAACATTTTCTTATTCCACTTTTTAGGTGTTTTCCCTGCATTGAAGAGAAAACGTCCAGGATGTATGATGCTTCCTAATTCTGATGCCTGCCTACCCAAATCAATAAATCGGTGATATAATGGCTCTTTGTTCACACCAATATTGTATGGCGGATTACTGACTACTGCATTGAATTTCATATTTTTATTACCGTTATTTACGTTCCAATATTTGCTTGAATTCAGATCTTTGACAATTTTCTCTTTCTTTTGATTGTTTTTCTTTGTGTCGTTCAAGCGAAGTGTTTCAACAAGTTTGGGATAGACCTTGCAATGTATTTCTACGTTTCGATAACCTCTCAATACACGCTCCGTTATCTTCTTGGCCATTTCGGTCTTACACAGTACAAACATATTATTAAGTAAAACCTTATCCCATAGCAAATACTCTTCTTCTACCGATTCGGGATGATTTGCATCACAATAAATATGCCATAGTGTATATGTAAGATACAGAGGATAGACACCCGACTTGGAGTTGATTTCCAGAATCTGGGAGTCAGTGCTAAAGATGCGACCTGTAAACGGTTTGCGTTCTACCCAACGAGGAGAACCAGGAAGAAGGTTCTTGTATTGCTCGTCGTAGAAATTGAAACCGCCTATAGTGATTCCCATGTGCATATTCACGACCCACCAAGGAGTAAGCACGGTTTCATGGTCAGGATAATGGAAGGTGGATAGCATCCGTGCTATTTCTATGACTCGTCGTTCTACTGGCAGACCATCAGCTTCCCTCGTCTTAGTGATAATCTCTGCTGTGCAGGAGACGAGCAATTCTTCCCTTACAAGATGAGCAATCTGCTGAAGCATCGGTTTGCCAAATCCTTCGGGCATGAATTCTTCCCACGAGGGTTGGTCAATTACTTCGTCTTTCAATAATTCTGCAATACTCAGATGCTTTGCATCTTCAACAGCTCCGAACAGCAACAAAGGAATACGTACAAAGATTTGGTCGAGTACACTCTGTGAACGCTTGCGACGTTCTTCCTCTTCTTTAAATTGTGACTTTGGACGTGGAGTGGTCGCAGGCTTCTTTTTCTTGTTTTTTGTTTTCTTAGTTGCATCTTCGCCTTTCAAGCCGCTGTCACTTATCTTCACTTTGCCATCGGAGGTTGTCTTCACTTGGTTGCCCTCAAAGATTTTTCCGATTTCTGCCAGAAGGTCATGGTCCTCTTGAGAAAAGTCTGCAAAACTTTTGTGAAGCATACGACCTTTAAAACCATTTCCTAGTACATGTTCTATATAAGCACGATTAACTTGTTTGAGAAGCTTTTGGGCATTGTACTCTATCTCCTTTCCGCCCTTCATGGCGATTACGGGGCACAAGCGAAGCATACTTTCTATACGCTCAGCCTTTTCACGTTTCTGTCCTGGCTGCTGCGGCTGACGCTCAATATATTCGTCGATGACAGAAAGCGTTCGGTCGGGTGAAAAGTCGAAAGCATAACAGTTGGATTTGATGGCTCCATTCTTAAAAGGAGTCTGTCCACGGAAAATGGTCTGCATGTAGTTGCCTGAATCTACATCGTAACCACCACGAAGCATAAACACACCAGTCCACTCTGGCACCGACACTCCAGTAGTCAACCGACCACAGGACAGGGTGATAGTACGTGGCAATATCTTTACAGCTTCCTGCACCTTCTTCAACATGTCATTGCCAAGTTTCTCTATCTTCTTGGAATCATCTTCATCAAGACCTTCCATCTTGCTGCCTTCACCTGCGACATTGATGATTTTATAGCCAAGTTCTTTGCAAAGACGATGTTCTTGAATTAGTTTCTCCAATGCATGAGCACCATCAACACTGGGCAACATCCACAATGTATGACTCAATCCATTTCGGAATTGTTCATTGCTGTAAGGATATTGGCTCCCATCGCTTTCGTCGCACAACATGTCCAGGAACTTTACAACGTGGTCTTCATGGACGAATTTCCCTTTCGATTCGTTAGTGGGTAAAGGAACACCATCTTTTTTTTCATCTCCTGACCAAACACGGAAGAACTCTGCAAAGTTGAAGAAATCCTCCTCTGTTCGGGTGTAATTGTTCGTCTCAAATACATCCCCTAAGTTATAAGCATAGATGTTGAGCTTTGCCAATCCTTCATAAGGGTTGGACTCATTGGGATGGTTTTTGTACCAGTTCTTTTTGGCTTCCTGCTCCATCTCATAGTCCCAGGTATAGATTTCTTCGCCAGAAAAGTTATGAAGTATGTTAAAAGGAGTACCCGACAAATAGAGTAAGTATGGATTGCGATTTTCCAACAACCCCTTTATTACATTTTTACCAAGAACCGTTTCTGTACCTTCATGTGCTTCGTCAAGAATAATCAAGTCCCATTCGGTTTGGAAAACATCATCATTTTTGTTAATACCCTTGTCTGAGACTTTCTTGGAACCACGGAGATCTTGCATGGATGCAAAATAGATATAGCGAATGCCCTTTTCGTAAAAGTCTTTTTCAAGGGTTTGAAAGTCCTTTCCTTTATCGTCTTTCTCATCACAAAAGGCAAACTTATCACCTTTCTTTGACCCATACTGCTGGTTCTTGAAATCCAACTTGTGGTAATCTTCAAACCAACCACTTCTAACGGCAGGACGATGTGTAAGAATAAGAACACGGTTGTATTCCTTCTGACGTATCAGTTCTAGAGCACAAAGCGTCTTACCAAAGCGCATCTTGGCATTCCACAAGTATTGATGGCCTGTGGAAAAATGGGCTATTGTGTTGTCAATAGCATTCTTTTGCTCTTCTCTAAACTTAATTGGCTCTTTTTCTTTCTCTTCTTTTGGTGGCCCATCAATTACCTCCTGCTCATTCTTAACCGCCGCAATGGCTTTGATAACCATTTCAAGGTCAACCTCATACCATTCTTGGGGATTACCGTTAGAGAGATTGAAGTCTTTCTTCTTATAGCCACTATGCTTCAATACTTCACGGACGGTATAGTCATCAAAACTGCAACGTCTTCCTTTGCTATCTTCAAAATATGCGACCTCTGTGTATAGGAGTTCAAAATCAACCGCAGCAGTAACTGTTTCATCTTTGATACGCTCTATAGCTGCTCTATTGAGTGCATCGCAATTAGGAGTCAATTCCTTAACATCATAAGCATTCACAGAGGCTTTGCCTATTTTCAAAGCACCACGATGTTTCTCGTCATCGATTTTGTATACATAGATAAGTGTATATTGGGTTGTCTGAATTGAAATTGCCATAGACCTATCGTTTATTGTTATTGGTATTTAAAATCGTCACAAACAAAACATCTTTTCCTATCAGAGGTTCCTGACTTGACCACTCTTTTATACGACAAAAGCGTTCTCTGACAGGGACATTGAATTCAAAGAGTTTTTCATCAAGAGACTCCGTTGGAGAATATCCGGGTATGCCATAGGTCAACCCATCCATCTGCCAGATGTTCCACGAAATAATCTCAGCTGCTTTTCGTAGACATTCCTTATCGGGCAGTTTTTCAGTATTCCATTTAGCTTGGTAATACTCTATAAATGTAATCAGCAAGGATTCTCTGGCAAGAAGAAGGTTATCGCCTTGCCATTCAAAGCCATAAGTGGATTGTAAAGCCTTATATGCTGCTCGCCTCCAGGTCTTATGCGTATTCTTACGCTGTGCAGCATTCATGTCAGGAGTTATGACTGGGGTATTGGTATTGATGAGTTGCAATTTGCGGTCGAGTAATCCTATTCGTCTAGAAATTGGAATCATAATGCCAGTTGTGGTATCGTAACGGCTACACAAATATGGTGCTTCACCACATGCCATTTCAAGACGAGCCTCCATGATGTATGAACGCCAGTCCTTACCTATGGGATATGGAGGAAATTGTTCTATTGGTTCCCATGTGTTGCCTCCTTCAACTTCGTGGTTGAAGACATCTTGATCAGTTTGGAACCACGCTTTGTCAATCAGGTTGTTCTGAGCATTGCATATCCATGAAGGAGTAAACACCTCGGCTTTATCCACGATTCGTCTTTTCTGTTCCTCTAACGATTTTGCGACACGAGGCTGAATTAAATGCTTGTTTTCACCACAAATCTTTTCAAGGGTGATAAAATCATGGAAACCATAGCCTTCACCGCGTGACTTATAATCATCCGTTGCCCAAATGATATTCTCACCCGTGGTGCGGTCACGAAGGAGATTTACAAGTATCTCATGTCCCCATGACTTTATTTCGTCTTCCAATATGTCTATTCCAAATGCCATCTCGATTTCATTTTACGATTATGGGGTTCTTATTCTCGATAGAATGCAATTCTGCACCAAACTGGTGCAGTTTTTCCTGTCTCAAGGCATCGCCACGGAAATCGTGCGACGAAATGAAGGATATGAGAAATACTTGTCCCTTTGGTAGGCACCAGGGGCATTTCGATGCTCTTGCCTATCTTCACCCAGTCTTCTCTGAAACTGGGGTTGGTCAGTATGTAAACATATCCAGATTCTTTATTTGTCATTCTTTTCTGTCTTAGGTTTCCCTGTTCCGTATTGTCTATTTTTGACCACAAAGATACGAATATTTTTCTAAAGAGATACATAATTACCTAAAAAAACACTTCCACAGGCCTTGTGAAAGCCATTATATTTGGATCATTCGGATAATTTGTCTTTTTTAGCCCAACACTCCCCCCAGTCGTCTGCAAGCCCTTTGTACAAAGGTGTTCCGACGGGGTGGGTGTTAGCCAAACACTACACCAAACACTACACCAAACACTACACCCAAACACTACACCCAAACACTACACCCAAAAAGAGTCGGTTGGTCTCTGGATGGTACGAATGTGTCCCTTCTCTCTCTGCTTTACTATGAAGAAACAGTCAGTCATGTGAAAAAATGCAACAATCTCTTCGACTCTCGAAAGACTGCTTAACCTGCGCGATTTATTTCCCAGCCTTGGGAATTTTTACGCTCTCATCAGGCCGCAATTTTTTCATAGTCATCGTAGTATAAAAACCGCTTTGGTGCATAGATGAAAGAGTTGTGAAATATCTGTACAAACGGGGAGTGTTGGGGGTAGTGTTGGGGTAGTGTTGGGCCAACACCCACCCCGTCGGAGTGCCTTTGTACAAAGGGTTTGCTGACGATTGGGGGGAGTGTTGCCGTATTTTAACGAGATTACTTGTCGTTGTCAACGACCCGTAATCTCATTGCCAACGACATTACGGATCGTTAGAAGTGCGAACGCGCCACCTTTATCATCAGTCATTGCTTTAAAGATTACACATTTTATTTGTACTTCCCCTCCTGAAACAGGAAAAAGTAACAAAATACCATCAGAAATGAGCTTAGAAACACCAAACGGTTATCTCATCGTATATGTGGGGAATGAGTAACTCTGGCTTTGCCGAACTTACTCTGCACTCGGACTGCAACGCCACACTCTGCACCGACAGGTCAGAGAAATGAAAAGAAAAGCAAGCTTTCTTTTTGCATTTCTCTCGTTTTTTCGTAACTTTGTAAGAATTCTCAGCTTTTCTTTGTATAAAGGCAGTTTAGGGGATTGAGGAAAAACTGGGTTACGAATTGGAGACCGTACTCAATTCCGCATTCTTCCACCTAAAGGTAGAAGTGGGGCGTTGCAATCTGCTATAAACTGCATCAAAGAACACCCGATGTTGAGCCTGCAACCATTTATGACTCATCATCGGGTGCAAAGTTACGAATAAGTGAGCAAAACACCAAATATATTTGAGTATTTTCGAACGAGAGTAACTTCGAGACATAGTCTCAAAGGTAATCATTCTTTTTGAAAGAACCAAATCCAGACTCAACTTTTTCTTCTGAGCTTGCTCCTCGCTCACAAAGCAGATTGCGGCATCTTTACTGGCACTTGCCAAAAAGGTGCGTATTAGGCTACGTCCTTCTATCGAAATAATATGCTGATTTTTCTTATGTATCGAATTATTTTACTACCTTTGCACACATAATTCATAACAGGCACACATAATTCATAACAGATAGATTACTTATGGCAAAGATTAATGTCCAGAATACAGAGATAACCGTCGTATCACACAATGACGATGACTACATTTCGCTGACCGATATGGCTCGTAGTCAGTTGCAAGAGCACATTATTTTCCGTTGGCTCAGTCTGAAAAGCACGATTGAGTACCTTGGAGAATGGGAAATGCTCTACAACCCCAATTTTAATTGTACCGAATTCGGTACATTTAGAAATATGGCGGGTAGCAATAACTTTGTTCTGTCAGTAAAAACATGGATAGAAAAGACAGGTGCCATTGGTATCTTTTCTAAAGCGGGTCGCTATGGTGGCACTTATGCCCATCGCGATATTGCCTACCACTTTGGCATGTGGATAAGCCCGAAATTCCAACTGCTACTGGTCAAAGAATACCAGCGTCTGAAAGCAGAAGAACAAAAGATGTTGGGCTGGACGGCAAAGAGAGAACTATCCAAGATTAACTACCATATTCATACCGATGCCATTAAGAGCCATTTGATTCCAGCAGAAATTACCGCTGCGCAGGCAAGTATCATCTATGCCGAAGAAGCCGATGTTCTGAATGTGGCCATGTTTGGAATGACAGCCAAGCAATGGCGCGAGGCTAATCCTGACCTCAAAGGCAATATCCGCGACTATGCCACCATCAATGAATTGATATGCCTTTCAAATATGGAGAATATCAATGCCGTACTTATCAACGAGGGGATTCCGCAAGGAGAAAGACTTGTGAAACTCAATCAGATTGCCATTCAGCAGATGCAGGTGTTGGAAGGAAATAACAACCGAAATCTGCTAAAGTAGAAAACAAAACATGGCATGCAATGAGCCGACATCAGGGTTTGTCAGATCGGATGACATCCTAAGAACAGACCGATTCACGGACTTTTCCACCGTGCCCAGCAGAGGATATAGTCTGCTGGTACGAGCAAAACGTCATGGACGATGGTGGATGCTGAAAGGACTGAAGGAATCCTATCGGAATGATACTGTCTATCAGGTTCTGCTACAAAAGGAGTATGAGATAACCAGCCAGTTGCAGTACCCGATGGTGGTTTCCGTCTTTTCCGTTGAAGAGGTTGAGGGATTTGGGCCATGTATCGTGATGGAGTGGATAGAAGGCCAGACTCTGAAAGAATGGCTGGCACAGGGAAAGCACTCGCGAAAACAGCGTCGTCATGTGGCAGACATGCTTTTAGAAGCCTTGGCCTATGTTCAAAGCCGACAGACACAACATCGTGACCTGAAGCCTTCAAACATCATGATTACCCACGATGGGCAGCACCTAAAACTCATTGATTTTGGCCTTGCCGATACCGACAGCCATACCATTCTGAAAGCGCCTGCAGGCACAGAGGGCTATATGGCGCCAGAGGGGGCATCGGATATATACTCACTGGGCTGCATTCTGCGTGAAATGGAATTGGGATGGTTGTCGCACTGGGTGGTGCGCCGATGCCTTGCTCCTTTCCATCGCCGCTATAAGGATGTAGCATCTATACAGCGAGACCTACACCGCTGTTGGCTATGGCCCAAGCGGATTCTGCTGATTGTGGGTATAGTCGCTTTGCTGATAATGCTCGATCTTTGGAGTCAGTCCTATAATCAGCAGGGATTGCAAACACTCAGCGATTCCCTGGAAGTCTACAAGAAAGAAAGCATTGAAAAGATGACAGATGAACAAGCCAAAACCGATACATTGCAGACCCAGTTGAATACGTTAAGCCAACAACGGGAGTTTGAACAAGCAGTCCTCCTGCAGAAACAAGGTCGCATCATGGCTGCAAAAAAGCAGATAGACAGGCAAGTACTGGCATACGGAATTGAACAGATGCTTGATACAGCCAGTTGCAGACGTAATGTCACCATTCCAGTCATAAGGATTGCTGATGAACTACTAAGAGATGCCAAGGATGACGAAGTGAAGGAGTATATTCTGGAGCGTTACCGCAAGCCTTGGCTGAAGCGGTTGTCAGAACTGCCTTTTGATTAGCCGCAAGCACTTATTACCACCCCGTCACGCTGACCTGCCACGTATGCCGTTTCAGGAAGTCCCTGGTGGACTAATTCGTCTAAATAAAGTGGTTCATGCTGTATCATCAGATGACAGCGAAAAGTGTCGCCCACACATAGTTTCGTGTTCTGAGCTTCCATGATTTCAAACCTGCTTCCGCCCAAATGCCTGATGACGATTCGCCTGTCAGGACGCCAGGTAATGACAAGCCGCTGCCCTAAACGCATCCCCTCCGTTGACACTCTTTCTTCAATACGGATGCCGCTCTGTACCTCGTCTGAACTGTCTGCATGGCTACAGAAGTCTGCATAGTCCTTGTAGCCCACAAACCGTGCCAGCACGTCGAGCGTATGCGGTCGGGTGTCAACTTTCTCCTTGCTCAGATATCCCCAGAACCGTTTCAGCGTCGTGGGCGAGAGCCGCTCGCGCGTATGTGATAATAACAGGTGGCTCAACTCCTCAAAATCACGTGACACTCTGAGTTGGTGACCCGTAGTACGTTCAACCTCGTGTTTCAGTTTTTCTTGCATCATGGCGCAAAGTTACGAATAAACGAGAAAAATGCAAAAGGAAAGACAAAAAAGGACAAGAAAGGACTTGCAAAAACGTATTCTTCGGGCTAATTTTGCCCTCTAAAAACAAAATATCGGCTCACAATGATACAACTTTCAGAAAAAATGCCTATCTTTGTGCCGTGGTTTCGCAAGAGTCCACGACATAGAGGAGAGCAATTAAGCTTTGACCCGCCAGAGAATCTGCAAAATTCGAAGTATAAGGGTGAGAAGTCTGAAAGCTGCTTCTTCTGCAGTAGCATATATACTGCTCACTCCCTCGTGGAGTCGGCTTACATATATACCTGCAGGTGTGAGCCGATTTCATTCTTACTTATACGGGTATTGCAGAACCTTCTGGCTAAGGATGTCAAGAAGGCTCACACTCTTTGTGCATAATTAAAACCTAAATGAGATGATCACGAAAGACAGCTATGGAGGTGAACTTAAAAAGTTCCGAAAATATTGTAGGAAGCATCCAAATGAATTGGGTTGCTACGTCTATGCTTTGGCCGACCCTACAAAAGGTAAAGAACAAGTATTTTATGTCGGTAAAGGACAAAAAGAACGGATGTTCAATCATATCCTTAGTTCTTTCTATTTTGAAGGAGCCTCCGTTACGGATAAATCCGTATTAGAGCGATACATCAATCGTATTGTAGAAATTCCCAAAGGTGCTCGGTATCCTATATTGTATGTCGGTGGATGGAAATAATAGTGGAGTAGGTAGAAAATCTTCAGATAAACAATTTATTAAATCAGTATTAATTATGAACGAACAAGAACAAGTAGCTCAAGAACAAAATGTTCAAGAGCAAATGCCAATGATGAAGCCAGACAATCATATGGCTTTGGCAATTTTCACAACTATTTGTTGCTGCTTACCATTAGGCATAGTGGCAATCGTTAAAGCTAATAGTGTTAATTCACTTTACATGATGAAGCAATACCAAGCAGCCGTAATGGCTTCAAATGAGGCTAAGAAATGGAGCATGATAGGTATTGTGATAAGTCTTGTTGTATGGGTTCTCTACATTGTGTTCTTTGGAGGATTGGCAGCATTAGCAGGCTTTGCCTCGTTAAGTTGATATATTGAAAAAGTTGTACTTGATATTAGCCGTCATATTATTGGGTGGGGTTGTGTTATACTATCTCAATCCTATCCAATATTGGTTTATGCCAAAATGTCCATTCAAAATAATCACAGGTCTTAGTTGTCCTGGTTGCGGTATACAACGTGCTGCCCATGCAATAATGCATGGCAAGTTTGCCGAGGGAATCAGGTACAACTATTATCTTATATATTCGGGCCCTTATGCAGCAGCATTTGTCCTAGAATGGATAATGCCAATAGGTAAAGCACGAGAGAAACTTTCAAATGTTATCGAAAACAGATATGTGGTAAACTTCTACATATTCTCATTTGTTGCTTGGTTAATTGTAAGAAATATGTTAAATTTATAAGAATGGAACGAAGTCAAGTAAATCAATTGTTAGCCATACATGGAAATAAACTACCCTTTGAGTCAATAGAGATGGTTAAGACAAAACTATTGACGATGGAATATGATATTGCATCCATCCGCATGGCTCAATTTAAAGATCCTATGACATCTTTAATCCTTTCTATTCTTGTGGGCTCACTGGGAGTCGACCGATTCTATCTGGGGGACATTGGTCTTGGGGTGGGAAAGTTGCTGACTTGCGGTGGTGCATACATTTGGTGGCTCATTGATATCTTTTTGATTCAAGATGCTACCAAAAAGAAGAATATGGAACTATTACTGATGTTCTAACTTTATCATACATATGAAATTATCGTAAAAATAGGAGTATGCCGAAAATCCTTTGAAGAGTAGGCAAAATAAAACAATATTATTATGAATAAACTAAATTATTTCTTTGTACTGATGCTTTCGTTATTCATAGCATCTTGTGGTAATTCTGAAAAAGGTGGCAGTGATAATCCTAATGAAATTAAACTCAAAGTTGAACAGGATTTAGGAAAACTTGGGGAGTATGTAACCGTAGATAACAACGAAGTTTTGGTTAAATTGGAAGAAGTTGAGGAAGATGGGGTACAAGGATATCTACTAACTTCTTCGATAGGCATCAACGTCAAAAAGGCCGTCGCTTCTGATTATTCATTTCGTTTAGATGCGGAAATACTTGATGAAAACCATATAAAGATAGCAGATCTCCCAGATTTCGAAATTGAAAGTAAGCACGATTATGATAATGGAGATTACGATAATGTTCTCTATTCTGGTCAAAAATGGGCAATAGCAAAAAAAGGTGTTAAGAAAGAGAAATGGGGTAAGGAAAGTCAAGAAATGTGGGAAAAAATAAAGAAAGAAGGAGTTTATATACGAATTGAGCCCTCTTATAGCAGCAGTAAATTTGTAGCATATGAAGGGGCTAATAATTCTTCATCAGAAGAAATTTCAAGTGAAGAGAATGATAAAGATGAGATTAGTGAAGTTTCTGGAAGTGATTCCGAAGACTGGGACGCTCTGCTGAATTCATACGAGCAGTATGTTGATAAATACATCTCATACATGAAGAAAGCCGCAAAGGGTGATATGAGTGCACTTTCTGAGTATCCAGCTCTCATGGAGAAAGCCCAGGAATTCAGCAACAAGATGAAAAATGCAGAAAGTAGCATGTCTGCATCTCAATGGGCTAAATACAATGAGATTACACAGAAAATGCTAAAAGCTGCTCAGGAAATGAATGAATAGTTTATTCTGTATATTCTTATGATAAGGTTTTGATCTGTATAACATAAAAAGGTAGGAGGGTATAGGCACGCCCTATACTCGCCTACATCTTTTAAATAAAAACAATTCTACCAATATGAAAAACAGCTGGTTCAAATTTACCATATTGCCATTACTTATGCTATGTAATATGGCTTATAGTCAAGTCAAGACCAATGCAACAGAATGGATAACAGTCAGTGAAGATGAAACGGTGACCATTTCATATAACCCCAATATCACGACCAACAAAGACGGAAATCATTTTGTATGGGTTAAGGCCGTTTACCATACACCTGAATGGCAAAATTATTTCTCACGGATGATAGGCCGTAAAACGCCTGTTGTGACAACAAGGACAAAAGCTGAATATGACGAAATCTACAGTTTGGTAAGAGTCAGGCAAGTCATCTGTTATAGTAAAGCAGGAAAGAAGCTATATGACACTGGCGATGACAGATCTGCCGGATGGGGGTATGTGAATGCTAGTGACCCCGTAGGCATCGTTGGTGAGTATCTGGGGAGGTAGTGATGCTTAGCAGATAAAAAGTTCACAAGCTTCGGAAGTAGGGTGCTCAATATGATGTCTTTAATTTTATGCATATTGCGAGCATCCACATGGGGGACGTGGGCGTCATCGCCCGCGATGTCGCGTAAGCGGCAATGATACAGTAAGGGATGAGGATTGGGGGATGAGGACGCCCACGCCCCCGTGTGGATGCTCGCTGATGAAATAAACTGACATAAATCTATGTGTTTTTTCCTCTATTGGTTAGGAATAAACTACCGCCAAGTTTTCGAACAACTGATGAGCCGGATGCTTGGTATTAGCGGGGTGTGGACACAGGGCTGGACCTTGAAGCGCGAATACTACCATCTGGACCTTTGTGTCACTTACACCAAAGACACAGGAAAGACCCACAAGGGCTGTCCTGTTGTTAGAGAGTGTGTTTTCCTCATTGTAGAAAACAAATTAAAAAGCCTGCCGAACATTCTTCAATTAAAACGCTACGAGCAAGTGTTTTTGAAGTCTGACATCGGATGCTCATATAGCGTTTTGACACTCGTCAAGGAGTTTCCTGACAGGAAAAACATCGTAGAGAATACTCGCTGGCAGGTGCATCACTACGACGAACTGGCACTGCTACTGGAGGAATGCAGCAAGAATGGTGTCATCCGAAAGGAGCACCAGTTCTATATCAGCGACTATTGTCGGTATGTTAGCAATCTGAGTGCCATTGCTGAGCAGTGGACCATAGGCGCTGGCATGCCATTCCTTTACCAAGAGCCATTATTGCACGAATTGAGGCTGATCGATATTTATGAAAAAGTGCGCTATGCACAGATAGCTGCCTTACTCGCTGAAAAACTAAGAACGGTATTGGTAAAGGACACTGATGAGGAGAGAGTTGTGCTTGGTATGAGCAATATAGATGTGATTCTTAGACGGCGTGAGGATGCTGATGAAATTCTAAGTTTTTACGGCTGTCCCGAAGCCAAGCCATTGCAACAGATTTTCATTGGTTGCGGTATGAGTCATGCCGTCGGACTGTTAGAAGCCAAAATTAAAGTCTCCGACGACTGCTGCCTCGTCGTACAGGTGCAAGGCAATCGTTATTGTCACGGTTTTGAGTGTGAAGGCATCCTAAAAAGCACTGATCGTCTCAGTCCTGACCAACTGCGATTCCTGAACTTTGAAGGGAACCGTCTGCCTGGTAAAGAGGCCAAGGCCGACTCCAGACTCTGCCGTTACAATGCCAACTTCATTTATAAGTCGCAGAAGATTCTTCCCACGCATACCATTGGCGACATTCTGAATACCATGATCGCCGACTGTCAGATTTAAGTCGTAATATGGAGAAAAAGATAATACTATTAATGCTTATGGCACTCTTTTCTATGTTTGCCAACGCCCAGCAGATATCGTATATCAAGGCCGACGGGGCTTGGTATCAGGTGTATGATGAGGCTTGGAAGAAGGTCACCACGCTGTCGAAACAGACTGTTGGAGAAGTGGTCGGCTGGGGCAGTGATTTCTTCGTGGCTGTAGACGGGGCTTGGGTGAAGACCTACGACATCAATGGCAAGAAGATCTGCACACTCTCAAAGCAGACTGTAGGAGAGGTCATAGGCGTGGCCGGCAATACGTTTACCAGCCGCCAAAGCGCTTGGATATACATCTGGAACAAAGAGGGCAAGAAACTACAAACAAGGTCAGCGTAATCAAATCATGGCAGATTTAGGAAAGTCAGTTCCAAAGTGTTAAAAGTTTAGGTCGGCTATGACAATCGGCACCTTGCATATGCCAAAAGCCACCACTTTTCTTTGTCTCTGAGGTCGGTTGACAGGGTTACGATTTGGCAACCTAACTCTTGCCGCAATCTTCCCAGATTTGCGTAGAGCCTTCCTACCGCCTTACTTCGTTTTTCCTCGAAATGCCTTTGTCTATGCACTTTGTTGCGTTAATTCTCTATAATTGCTTTTCAAAATCAAGCTTTTTTCGTAACTTTGCAGGCAAAAATTGATGAACAATGAAGAAAATTGTAATATTGGCAATAGCCGCAATGGCTATGACGGCTTGTAGCGAGAAGAAATTCCATGTGGAAGGCAATATTAGCAATGCCAAGGACTCGGTGCTCTATTTCGAGAATATCGGGTTGGCAGGCTATGAGGTGTTGGACTCTGCCAAGCTGGATGAGGACGGCGCGTTCAGCTTCAGTGGCGAGAAGCCCGAGGCTCCCGAGTTTTACCGACTGCGCATCAGCGACCAGATTATCTCGCTGGCTATCGACTCTACGGAGACGGTGACTGTGAAGGCACAATATCCGCAGATGGCCTCGCAGTATGAGGTCAGCGGCTCAGAAGACTGTCAGACCATCAAGACATTGGCTCTGAAACAGATGGACTTGCAGCAGCGTGCCATGCAAGTGAGCCGCAACGAGGCACTGACTGTCGACCAGGTGAACGACAGCGTGCTTTCGATGATCCGTCAATACAAGGACGAGGTGAAGCGCCAGTATATCTTCCCTAACCCAGCCAAGGCTTCCTCCTATTTTGCCTTGTTCCAAGCTTTGGGCAACATGCTGCTCTTTAATCCTCAGAGCGACAGAGACGACATCAAGGTGTTTGCTGCCGTTGCTACCAGCTGGGATGCTAACTGGCCCGACTCCGAACGTGGCAAGAACTTGCACAATATTGCCATTGAGGGTATGAAGAATGTCCGCATCACGGATGCTGACAAGGCTCGTACGATTGATGCCAGCAAGGTGAAGGAGGCTGGTCTTATCGATATTGCACTGACCGACAACAAAGGCCAGATGCGTCACCTGACCGACCTTAACGGAAAGGTGGTACTGCTGGACTTCCACGTTTTTGCTACCAACGAGTCGCCTGCCCGTATCCTGCTGTTGCGCGAACTCTATAACAAATACCACGCTCAGGGACTGGAGATTTATCAGGTGAGCCTTGACCCAGACGAGCATTTCTGGAAGCAGCAGACAGCTGCCCTGCCTTGGATTAGTGTACGTGAACCCAACATCAATTCAACGACACTGACCATCTATAATGTTCAGTCCGTGCCAGAATTTTTCCTGATAGACCGAGGCAACAATATCGTAGGGCGCTCACAGACTATCAAAGACCTTGAGCAGGCCATCAAGAACCTGTTGTAACAACATAAAAATTGAGTCCACCTTCTCGAGTGGACTCCATTTTTTAGCGGCTACCTAAAGCTTAAAAACTTCTCAGCCAGGCTTTCAGCGCGAGCATCATCTCCAGATGGTAGGCAAAGGACTGGCGGATGCCAAAGCCGTGCCCTCCAGTGGGATAGATATGCATGGATGCTGGTACACCATGTGAATAGAGCTGCTCATAGTAGTTCAGACTGTTGATAGGCGGTACAGAACGGTCGTCGTGAGCCAATGCCAAGAAGCAGCGGGGTGTATGCTTGTTAATATGCTGCTCGTTAGAATATTCATTCACCAGCTTACGCTTGGGAGACTTCCCTATCAGATTGGTACGAGAACCCTGATGCGTAGTGCCCTGCTCCATCGAGATGACAGGATAGAAGAGAATCTGGAAGTTGGGCTTGGCATCGCCTGTGGCATGAGTAGCCACTGTGGAAGCCAGATGTCCACCTGCCGAGAAGCCCATGATGCCTATGTCCTGCGGATTGATGTGCCAATCCTTAGCATTGCGGCGCACCAGTCGGATAGCCTCTTCGGCATCCTCTGCGGGTACGGTATAATGACCATGAGGCATACGATATTTCAATACGATGAGAGCAATGCCCTGACCATTGAAGAAGGGAGCCCAGTCGAAGCCCTCATGCTGCATGGCCAGATGCTGATAGCCCCCTCCGGGACAGCACACGACAGCGCGCCCTGTGGCACGCTTCTCGTCGGGCAGAAATACGGTAACCTTCGCCATATCGTTAGGATCACCATTGCTGGTACTTGGCCCATTAGGCCACAGATTCATCTCAGTACCTTTCTGTGCAAACACCATTGCAGGTACCATTGTCAAAAGGAAAAGCAGTAATTTTTTCATCTTTCTTGGGTTTAACGCTTGCAAAGATAAGAAAAAATCGTATCTTTGCAGCAAGAAACGAAAAAAACTTTAGAACTATGAATAAAAAAACACTTCTGACGGCAGCAGTGATGATGCTTGCCGTCAATTCGCAGGCAAAGGTGAAATTGCCTCATCTGGTAGGTGACAACATGATTATCCAGCAGCAGACTGATGTACGCCTATGGGGCTGGGGCAAGGCAGGCAGCAAGGTGGTGGCCACCACCTCGTGGTCGGACCAGAAAGCCGAAGTCAAGGTGGACAAGCAGGGTCGCTGGCTGCTGACAGTGAAGTCGCCCAAGGCCTCGTACACTCCCCTGTCTATCACCTTCGATGACGGTGACGGACAGGTGACCATCAAGAATGTATTGGCTGGCGAGGTATGGGTCTGTGCCGGACAGTCGAATATGGAGATGCCCGTTAAGGGCTTTGGCAACTGTCCTGTAAAGGATTACAACCAAGAGGTCATTCACGCTGCAGGCAAGTGCCAGGTACGCTCGGCAAAGATTCCCAGCATTATGCGCATGACTCCCCAAGAGGATGCCGACACCCGCTGGCGCGAATGCTCACCCCAGACAGTAGGCGAGTTCTCTGCTACGGGCTATTTCTTTGCCAAGACGGTGAACCAGGCACTCGACATCCCCATCGGCCTCATCGAGGCTAACAAGGGTGGAAGCCGTGTAGAGAGCTGGCTGACAAAGGAGAACCTGGAGAAATATACCCAAGAGCCTACCGACACGATGGGCATCGTCAACTTCAAGAAGGAGTGGGACTATCACCGCGCCCTCGTATGGGGCAACGGCACCTTCAACCCCATCCTCAACTATACAGTAAAAGGTATCCTGTTCTATCAGGGCTGTTCGAACGTGGGCGACCCAGGCAACCAGTATTCCGAGCGTCTGAAACTGCTGGTAGAGCAGTGGCGCGCACAGTTCAAGCTGGGTGACATCCCCTTCTATTTCGTGCAGATTGCTCCTTATGACAGCGGTGACAAGCAGGGCACCTGGAATGCACTGCTGCAGGAACAGCAGTACCGTGCTTCAAAGATCATCCCCAATAGCGGACTGGTATGCACCAACGATGCTGTCTATCCCTATGAGGGCACCCAGATTCATCCCGCCCAGAAGCAGAAAGTAGGTGAGCGTCTGGCTTTTCAGGCACTGAACAAGACCTACGGCCTGTCGACTATTATCTGCGAGAGTCCGTCATTCAAGGATATGCAGATCAAGGGCGACACCATCATGATACACCTTGACAACGAGTGTGGAGCCATCAGCCGTTTTGAGGACATTCAGGGCTTTGAGATAGCAGGTGTCGACAAGGTGTTCCATCCTGCCAAGGCCAGCCACTTCTGGCAGCCTGGCGGAGGCTACTGGGACGAGTGCATCATCATCACAAGTGCCGAGGTCAAGCAACCCGTAGCACTGCGCTATTGTTTCCGCAACTGGCAGCTGGGCAATCTGGCTAATGCCGGTGGGCTGCCCTTGTTCCCCTTCAGAACTGATAACTGGTAATGGTGCATCCGTTAGAGAAATTCAGCTACTGTCCCGTCTGTGGCAGTGAACACTTCGAGGTACACAACTTCAAGAGTAAGCAGTGCCGCGACTGTGGCTTTACCTATTATGCCAACCCCTGCTCGGCCACAGCAGCCTTCATCATCAATGACAGGCAGGAGATGCTGGTGGTGCGTCGAGGCAAGGAGCCTGCCAAAGGCACCCTCGACCTGCCTGGAGGCTTTGTCGACATGGGCGAGACGGTTGAAGAGGGCATGAAACGCGAGATTAAGGAAGAGACGGGTCTCGATGTACACGACATCCGGTATCTGTTCTCCTCGCCCAATGTCTATATGTATAGTGGCATGGGAGTCCACACACTCGATATGGACTTCTTGGTTCCCCTACATGGTGACATTCCCACCATCACAGCTGCCGACGATGCAGCAGAGGCCCTGTGGATACCCATCAGCGAGGTTAATCCTGATGACTTTGGACTGACCAGCATCCGCAATGCCGTCATCCGCTTCCTCAGGGAACAGGGCGCGTAAGCGCTGCTGTGCAATCGTTATTGCAAGATAATGCGCAGGATGAAGGGTGCTGTAGATGTGTGTTTGCAAAAGAATGCCTATCTTTGCGACAAACAATTATCTATACAACTATGAAACGAGTACTATTCTTAATGGCCCTTGTGGCACAAATGATGACAATGAGTGCAGCCAAGAACAAGACAGCAGTAGACCGCATAGACCCCACAGACTGGTTTGTCGGGCTGAAGAACCCCCAGGTGCAACTGATGGTGTATGGCAAGAACATTGCCGCTGTCAAGAGCGTCACCACCGACTATCCTGGGGTACGTATCGACAGTGTGGTGCGACTTGACTCGCCCAACTACCTGTTAGTGTATATGAACCTGAGCAAAGCCCAGGCGGGCACCATGACCCTCCTGTTTGACAAGCTCAAGGTGAACTACCAGCTGAAGCAGCGCGAGATGTCAGGAGACAAGCGTATAGGTTTCGACAACAGTGATGTGCTCTATATGCTCATGCCCGACCGCTTTGCACAAGGAGCCGGACACAATCCCCAGGTGGCAGGAATGCGTCCCTACAAGGAAGACCGTTCGCAACCCTCGCTCCGTCATGGTGGCGACCTGAACGGCATCCGCGAACACCTGGACTACTTCAAGGAGCTTGGTGTCACGGCCCTGTGGCTCACCCCCGTGTTGGAGAACAACTCTCCCGACAGCGAGAACGGATTCTCTACCTATCATGGCTATGCTACTACCGACTACTATAAGGTAGACCCCCGCTTCGGCACCAATGCCGACTACCGACGACTCTGCGACGAAGCCCATCAGAAAGGACTCAAGGTGGTGATGGACATGATTTTCAACCATTCTGGCTTTGAACATCCCTGGATTAACGATATGCCCACTAAGGACTGGCTCAATGTGCCCGAATGGCTCAACGAGCAACAGAGCGGACGTGACCCCATGACGGGATTCACTGCCAATAGCGATGGCTCAGAACCCAAGAAGTCGGCCTACCTGCAGACCTCCTACAAGCTGACACCCGTCAAAGACCCCTATGCCTCACAGGTAGACCTGAAGGAGACTACCGAGGGATGGTTTGTGCCCTCTATGCCCGACCTCAACCAGCATAATCCCCATCTGATGCGCTACCTCATCCAGAACAGTATCTGGTGGATAGAGACGGTGGGCATTGACGGCATCCGCATGGACACCTATCCCTACGCCTTTGCCGATGCGATGGCACAGTGGATGAAAGAGCTCGACGAGGAGTATCCCCACTTCAACACCGTGGGTGAGACCTGGGTGACAGAGCCCGCCTATACCGCTGCCTGGCAGAAAGACTCGCGACTGTCGGAGCAGAACTCCTACCTGAAGACGGTGATGGACTTCTCGTTCTTCGACAAGCTGTCGCAAGCCAAAAACGAAGAGACGGATGCCTGGTGGCAAGGACTGAACCGCCTGTACAACTCGTTCGTCTATGACTATCTGTATGAAGACCCCACCCATGTGATGGCCTTCATCGACAACCACGACACCGACCGCTTCTTAGGCAACGGCAAGGACACGCTGGCCTTGAAGCAAGCACTGGCACTGCTGCTCACCGTGCGACGCATCCCCCAGATATACTATGGTACGGAGATACTGATGAACGGTACGAAGGAACAGACAGACGGCAATGTGCGCAAGGACTTCCCAGGAGGTTTTCCTGGTGACAAGCACAATGCCTTCACTCGCGAAGGACGCACCCGTGCCGAACAGAGCATGTTCAGCTGGCTGAGCCGCCTGCTGCACTGGCGGCAAGGTAACGAGACCATTATTCGTGGCTACCAGACCCAGTTCATCCCCTACAAAGGAGTCTATGTCATCACGCGCCGATGGCACCGCAACACCGTCATGACCATTCTCAATGGTACCTCGCAGGAGGCAGAATTGGAGGTGGAGCGCTATCAGGAGATACTGAACGACGGACAGGACCTCCAGCGAGTGCAGGACATCCCTACTGGTCGCTATTACGACCTCACCAAGAACCTGAAGCTCAAGCCTCGTCAGACGCTGATTCTTGAGTTTTAATCCTACTGCTCAGATAATGGGCGAAGATACGGGCAGCACTCTCCACTTTGGCTGCACACGGACGTTGTTTGTAATAGTCTGCTGTGCGAGGTGATGCAACATAAGTGGAGTGTGCTTTCTCGTAGCCTTTCAGTCCCAGAATCTCTGCACAGATAAGACTCCCATTCTCTTTCTCCGACTGGGCCAGCAGCTGCTGTACCACCTTATAGCATGCCGACTTCCCATCGCGGTCGCTTCCTTCTGTCTGTCCACAGTCCAGTCCCACTAACATCACGATGCCAGAGACAGCACCACACATCATCCGCAGCCGGCCTACACCTCCACCAAAGCCAGCAGCAATCTTCTTCGCAGTCATATCATCGAGCCCATAGAGATCGGCAAAGGCAGCCACCACACTCTGACAGCAGCCATAGCCTGCCATGAAGTTCTCAACAGCCCTCTCTACTCTCTGGTCTAATTCCTGTTCTGTCATTTTCTTCTCACTGTTTGTATTTGTTCTATCCGAATCACTTTTTGATTTAATCATGCAAGATAAGAGCAGACTGGGGGCTGACAACTATCTGACCACCCTGAACGGTACCCAGGCCAGCTTCGTCAATCATGCCATCACAGCATACCTTAGTATAGCTTCCTTTGGGAATACGAAGAGTCTGCTGCTCCTTAGAGGCATTTAAGACGACGATAATGTTGCGCCAATCATCACGGCCAGCATAATTCTTCAGTCGGAAAGCAACCACCTGACGGGGGGTATTCAAGAAATCCAGATGCTTGCGTACCAAGTCGGCAGAAGCTAACCTGAAGGCAGGATGGTGCTGACGAAGGGCAATGAGTTTCCTATAGTATTCGAATACCTGGGGATAGCGTTTCAGGTTCTGCCAGTTCAGCCGGTTAATGCTATCGGGTGACTCGAAAGAGTTGTGTACCCCCTTCTTGTCACGTAGCATTTCCTCTCCACTGAGCATAAAAGGCACGCCTTGGGAAGTAAAGACGGCAGTCTGTGCCAACAGGTCGAGCCGAATAAGTTCGTCCATCCGAATGTCTGGATAGCTGGTTTTCAGACGGTCTACAAGACACATGTCATCATGACACGAGACATAACTGATCATCTGTGTGGGTTCCAAAGCCCAAGGAGCAGTAGAGTAGTTGACCTTCGACATATCCACCTGCGGGTGGGAGATACAGCCTGCAATACCAAATTTAAGACTCTCCTCGCAATCAGGTACTCCTACAAGGAATCCACCCTTGGTATCGTCACTGAAGGGACCACGGAGCGCGTCGCGTATCTCGTCAGAGAAAGCAGCAATGCGAGGCATGTGCGGAATATTTGCCTTCATGCCTAACTGACTGTTGGGCAAGGCACAGGCTCCAGCACTCCAACCCTCGCCATAGATAAAGACAGAAGGGTCTGTCTCGTCTACCATCTGGCGAATCTGGTTCATGGTCTCGATGTCGTGGACACCCATCAAGTCGAAACGGAAACCATCAATATGATATTCGCTCATCCAGTACTTGACACTCTCCAGCATGAACTGTCGCATCATAGGCTGTTCTGAGGCAGTCTCGTTGCCACAGCCTGAACCATTGCTGTATGCTCCATCCGCAGTCTTGCGATAATAATAGTCAGGATAGGTGCGCTGAAAGTTAGAATGCTCGATGTCATAAGTATGGTTATACACCACATCGAGAATGACGCGAATGCCCGCCTTGTGGAGCGCCTGCACCATCTGCTTGAACTCACGGATGCGCACCTCTGGCTGATAGGGATCCGTAGAATAGCCACCCTCCGGCACATTATAGTTCACAGGGTCGTAGCCCCAGTTGTATTGATTGTCACCTAACCGTGTCTCGTCCACCGAACCATAGTCATAGGAAGGAAGAATATGGACAGCATTGACCCCCAGCGCCTTCAGGTGGTTGATGGCCCAGGGCTCCGTGAGAGCCAGAAACTTGCCAGGATAGCGGGCATCCGAACGCGCTATGGAGAAGTCGCGATGGTGCATCTCATATATAACCAGATCGGCAGGCGACTTGGTCACAGGCCGCTGGTCGCTCCCCCACCCTTGCGGGTCGGTCTCCTTCATGGTGACGATGGCTCCACGCCGACCGTTCACCCCTACCGCCTTGGCAAAGACACCAGGAGTCTCTCCACGCCCTATGTCGAAAGTATAAAAGCATCCCTTGAGGTCGCCTTTTACCTCAGCCCGCCAACGCCCCTCGCGCCAAGCCATCTTGACAGTCTTGAAAGCCTTACCGCCCAAGCCATCCTTATAGAGTCTTAGCTTCACCGTCTTTGCCTGTTCTGGGGCAAAGAGAGCAAAGATAGTCTGCTCTGAAGTGTACTGCACCTCATTGAACTGCTGTGCCATCATCATGGTCGTTGCAAAGATGGTCATCAATACCGTCAGTGATATTCTCTTCATCATCATTATTGTTTTTTAGTTGAGTAATATATTTCCATAGTTGTCTGTAGAAAGGATGACGCGTCAATGTCGTGCGATCACCTAAGATGATTACCTTCATACGGGCACGGGTGATGGCCACGTTCATACGGCGGAGGTCGCGCAGAAAACCAATCTGCCCTTCCTCATTGGAGCGCACCAGCGAGATCACGATGACATCGCGCTCCTGACCCTGAAAGCCATCCACCGTATTGACACTAATCTGTCTGCGGAAAGGCTTGAAGAACTCACGCTTTGCCAACAGCCTGCGCAAGAATTGCACTTGTGCCCGATAAGGCGAGATGATGCCTACATCAATACGCTCGTCCAACAGTCGCTGCTTGCTGATACGCTCAAAATAGTGTTGCAGCACATGGAGCGTGAGCTGTGCTTCATTCTTGTTGATGCGCCCATAGCTCTCACCCACAAACTCCTCTTTGAAGGAAAGGGGGCTGTCCTCCGTATTCTCTGAACTATCAGAAATCTCTGAGAACTCAGAGGTATCAATCCACTCCATCGGAGTATCGAGGTCGAGGATGCCTCGGAAGCGCACCTCAGGAGCACTCTCCACCTGTCCATGGTAGAAGTAGTTGCTGGAGAAGCGCATAATCTCGTCGTTCATGCGATACTGTATCTTCAGCAGGGTGACAGCCTCCGGATGGGTCTCCACGATGCGCTCCATGAGTGTCTTTCCCAGCCCGGCCTTCAGGGCAGCAATACTCTTCACGGTAGGGGGCAGCTGACAGTGGTCGCCTGCCAGCACTACCCTACTCACTCGCCGCATGGGAATCCAGCAGGCAGCCTCCAAGGCCTGAGCAGCCTCATCTATAAACAAGGTGCCAAACTTCTGTCCATCCAGCAGGCGATTGGCAGACCCCACCAGTGTGCAGGCAATGACCCGTGCCTCACCAAACAGCTCACTGTTGATGCGTATCTCCAGTTCGGTGGCACGGCTCTTCAGGCTCTCCAGCTTCTGATGGTAACGCTCGTCACCTCGCCTGCGGTGGCTGCGCAGTTCGCGGATGGCCTTGCGCAGTGCCCACAGCTGCGGATAGTCGGGATGGGCCTCAAAGCGACGCTCGTAGGTGAACGACAGCATCTTGTCGTTCACACGTGTGGGATTGCCTATTCTTAAAACATTGATACCTCTGTCCACCAGCTTCTCACTAATCCAGTCGACAGCCATATTGCTCTGTGCACACACCAGCACCTGGTTCTCGCGCATCAGGGTCTCGCGGATGGCTTCCACCAGAGTAGTGGTCTTTCCCGTTCCTGGAGGTCCGTGCACGATGGCTACATCCTTGGCCCACAATACTCCGTTGACAGCCTGCTCCTGGGTAGCATTCAGATAGGGAAAATGCATAGGCTGAAAGGTGAAGGTCTCTGCCTTCATGCTCTTCGAATAGAAGAGGTCGCGCAGATAGCCCAAGCGCCCTTTGCCACGAATGGCACGATCGAGTGCGTCCATCATCAGGCGATAGCTGGTCTCGTCGAACGAGAGCTGCACACCCAGGTTGTCAGCACTCTGCAAATCGATGACGGGTGTCTTATCAGGAACAATCACCACCATTCTGTCACCATCGACATAGCTCACTGTACCCGTAAACCTGAAATATTGTATGCTGTTGTCTTTTTTATTAGTTGTAGCTTGCTCTGCATCGAAAGTAAAGAACACCACTGGCCGCCCGAACTCAAAGTTATGCTCTATATCCGTATCTACCGTTCTGCTGACTTCCACTGCCAGCTGATTGAGCGAATTATAATAGCTCCTCATGAAACGCAAGGGCCACCACGCGTCACCGCGTTTCACCTTCCGCCCTATGCCAATATGCTCTGTCTGTTGTCGGTAGGCTTCCTTTTCACTCTGATACTCCAACTGCAGCAATAAGCGCTGCTGCTGAAGCATCTGGATAGACGACTCTGTAATATTCATGCTGCAAAAATACGAAATATTTAGGAGAATGCCTTGATTTCGCGAATAAATTTGTACCTTTGCAGGCAGAAATAAACGTTTATTAAAGAGACATGTCATTAAAATGTGGTATTGTGGGACTGCCCAATGTGGGTAAGTCTACTTTGTTCAACTGCCTGTCGAGTGCCAAGGCTCAGGCAGCGAATTTTCCTTTTTGTACTATTGAACCCAATGTCGGAGTGATCACCGTCCCTGACGAAAGGCTGACAAAACTGGCTGAGCTGGTGCATCCAGGACGCATCGTGCCTGCTACCTGCGAGATTGTGGACATAGCAGGACTGGTGAAGGGTGCCTCGAAAGGCGAGGGCCTTGGCAACAAGTTCTTAGGAAACATCCGCGAGACGGATGCCATTATCCACGTGCTGCGATGCTTCGAGGACGAGAACATCACCCACGTGGATGGCACCATCGACCCCATCCGCGACAAGGAGATTATCGACACTGAGCTGCAGTTGAAGGACCTGGAGACCATTGAGAGTCGTCTGGCCAAGACGGAGAAGGCTGCCGCTGCTGGCAACAAGGAGGCGAAGGTCGAGGTAACCGTGCTGAAAGCCTATAAGGAAGTGCTGGAGCAAGGCAAGAACGCCCGCATCGTGGAGTTCGACAGCAAGGAGGAGCAGGACTGTGCCAAGAATCTCTTCCTGCTCACTGCCAAGCCCGTGCTCTACGTCTGCAACGTGGGCGAGGCTGATGCCAAGAGCGGCAACGACTTCACCCGCAAGGTGGAGGCGCTGGCCAAAGAGGAGGGCGCTGAGTCGATGGTAATCGCTGCCAAGACAGAAGAGGACATTGCCGAGTTGGAGTCGTATGAGGACAAGCAGCTCTTCCTCGAGGAGTTAGGACTGGAGGAGAGTGGTGTCAACCGCCTCATCAAGAAGGCCTATGCCCTGCTGAATCTGGAGACCTTTATCACTGCCGGAGAGATGGAGGTCAAGGCCTGGACCTACAAGAAGGGCTGGAAGGCTCCGCAGTGTGCTGGTGTCATCCATACCGACTTCGAGAAAGGCTTTATCCGCGCTGAGGTCATCAAATACGACGACTATATCCAGTATGGCTCAGAGGCTGCTGTCCGCGAAGCAGGCAAGATGGGCATCGAGGGCAAGGAATATGTCGTACAGGATGGCGACATCATGCATTTTAGATTTAATGTTTAGGAAGACTAGTTAAAACTAGTTAGACTAGTGAAACTAGATTATCTAAAAAAAACACTTGAAAACGCGAACTATGAACTATGAACTCTTTATCACTTGGAACCCTAATGAGGGTATAGGTCCCTTCCGATGGTATGGGCTATGCTGGCTCATAGGACTGGCTCTGGCCTATCTGATCGTGAGACGTCTCTATAAGGAGCAAAAGATCAAGGACGAACTCTTTGACCCCCTGTTCATCTATTGCTTCGTGGGCATTCTGATGGGTGCCCGACTGGGACATTGCATCTTCTATGAGCCTGACCACTTCCTGACCTCTGGCAAAGGATGGATAGAAATGTTCCTGCCCATCCGTTTCCTGGCTGAAGGAGGATGGAAGTATGTAGGCTACCAGGGACTGGCCTCGCACGGAGGCACACTGGGACTCATCATTGCCCTGTGGCTGTATGTGCGCAAGACGAAGCTGAGCATCTGGCGAGTACTCGACAATATCGCCATTGCTACAGGTACTACTGCCTGCTTCATCCGAATAGGCAACCTGATGAACTCAGAGATTATAGGCAAGGTGACGGATGTGCCCTGGGCGTTTATCTTCGAGCGTGTAGACATGATGCCGCGTCATCCAGGACAGCTCTACGAGGCTATTGCCTATGGTATCCTGTTCTTCCTGATGTGGTGGATGCACAAGAAGTGGCCTGAGCGCATCGGCACAGGCTGGTATTTCGGATTCTGCCTCTTCTATATCTTCACCTTCCGCTTCTTCATCGAATACACCAAGGAGGTGCAGGAAGCCTTCGAAGCCTCTATGCCGCTTGATATGGGACAGATTCTCTCGATACCCTTCGTACTGATAGGCATCTGGTGTATGGTGAGAGCGAGACAGGCTAAATGACAGCATCACATCATCATCAAATCAAAAAATCGCCTCATTTTCCTGAGACGATTTTTTTGATTTCATTCAGTTTGTTCAGTGCTTCGAGAGGCGTGAGGTTGTTGACATCCAAACCCAGTATCTCGTCGCGAATCTGCGAGAGCACAGGGTCGTCCAACTGGAAGAACGACAACTGCATGCCTTCGCGGCTCTTGGCAATCTCCGCTGTGGGCTTGCCTACCGTTCCCACCTGGGCATTCTCTGCCTCCAACTGCTTCAGGATGACATTGGCGCGCTTGACAATGCTCTTGGGCATGCCAGAAATCTCTGCCACATGAATACCAAAGGAGTGCTCGCTGCCACCCTTCTCCAGCTTGCGCAGGAAGATGACCTTCCCATCGACCTCCTTGACAGAGACGTTGTAGTTTCTGATGCGCGAGAAGTTCTTCTCCATCTCGTTCAGCTCATGATAGTGGGTGGCAAAGAGCGTGCGGGCTCTCGCCTTGGGATTTTCGTGCAGATACTCCACAATAGCCCAGGCAATGGAGATGCCGTCGTAGGTAGAAGTGCCACGGCCCAGTTCGTCGAAGAGCACCAGCGAGTGGGGCGTCACATTATTTAGGATGTTCGAGGCCTCCGTCATCTCCACCATGAAGGTCGACTCACCCAGGGAGATATTATCGGAAGCACCCACACGGGTGAAAATCTTGTCTACCAAGCCAATGGTAGCACTCTCTGCAGGCACGAAGCTGCCTATCTGTGCCATCAGGGTGATGAGAGCCGTCTGGCGCAGCAGGGCTGACTTACCTGCCATATTGGGACCTGTGATGATGATGATCTGCTGTCGCTCAGAGTCGAGGGAGATGTCATTGGGAACATAACGCTCGCCTATGGGCAGCTGGGTCTCGATGACAGGATGGCGACCCTGACGGATGTCGATGATGTCCTGGTTGGAGATGACTGGGCGCACATAGTGGTTGGCCTCAGCCGTCTTGGCAGCACTGAGCAGACAGTCGAGATGGGCAATGATATTAGCATTCTGCTGCACTTGCGAGATATATTGCTGGGCAGCAGTAACCAGCGCGGTGAAAAGCTGCTGTTCGAGCGAGAGTATCTTGTCCTCAGCACCCAGAATCTTCTCTTCGTATTCCTTCAGTTCCTGCGTGATATAGCGCTCAGCCTGGGCCAATGTCTGCTTGCGAATCCAGTCCTGAGGCACCTTGTCCTTATAGGTGTTGCGCACCTCGAGGTAATAGCCAAAGACATTGTTATAGCCTATCTTCAGTGAGGCGATGCCCGTCTGCTGGGCCTCGCGCTCCTGAATCTGGAGCAGGTAGTCCTTGCCTGAGTAGGCTATCTGCCGCAACTCGTCCAGCTCGTCGCTCACTCCCTTGCGGATGACCCCACCCTTCTGCACCTGCTGTGGGGGGTCGTTCTCAATTTCGCGTGTGATACGATCGCGCAGTTCCTCGCAGAGGTGCAGGCGCTCGCCTACCCTCTGCAGGGAGGAAGTGATGGCAGACGGAGAACCGTCAACTGCAACGGCAGTCTGCAGGCAGGCCTCCTTGATGGGGGCTATGGCCTGAAGGGCAGTCTTGAGCTGTACCATCTCGCGAGGCGAGACGCGCCCTGTAGCTATCTTCGACACGATGCGCTCCAAGTCGCCTATGCGTTGCAGTTGTTCGTCGATGGTCTGGCGGAACTGGGGTTCGCGGAAGAAGTAGTCGACGATGTCGAGTCGCTGGTTGATTTGCTTCTCGTCTTTCAGGGGGAATACGAGCCAGCGACGCAACAGTCGGCCACCCATAGGCGATACCGTACGGTCTATGACATCGAGCAGCGACTTACCGTCTTCCTGCATGGTGCTGATGAGCTCTAAGGAGCGGACAGTGAACTTGTCGAGGCGCACATAGCGCTCCTCCTCGATACGCGAGAGGGTGGTGATATGGGCTATCTGCGTATGCAGCGTCTGCTCCAGGTATTGCAGGATGGCTCCAGCGGCAATGACACCACTCTTCAGATGGTCGACACCAAAGCCCTTGAGCGAGCGCACATTGAAGTGCTTGTAGAGCTTCTGGTGGGCAGTCTGCTCAGTGAACACCCAGTCGTCGAGCTCGAAGGTGCAGAGGCGGGTGCCAAAATAGCGCTCGAAATCGTGGCGGCGCTCCCTGTCGTAGAGCACCTCCTTGGGCTGAAAGTTGCCAATGAGCTTCTCCACATAGTCGTAAGTACCCTCGCCCGTGAGGAACTCACCTGTCGAGATGTCGAGGAAGGCCACGCCACAGACAGCCTTGCCGAAGTGGACAGCACAGAGAAAATTGTTCTCCTTGTAGTTGAGCACCGTGTCCTGCATAGCCACACCAGGGGTGACCAGCTCTGTGATGCCTCGCTTCACCAGCTTCTTGGTGAGCTTGGGGTCTTCCAGCTGGTCGCAGATGGCCACGCGCCTGCCTGCACGGATGAGCTTGGGCAGATAGGTGTCGAGGGCATGATGGGGGAAACCCGCCATCTCGTCGCCCTTCCCCCCTGCCCCATTGTTGCGATGGGTCAGCGTGATGCCTAATATCTGGGAAGCTACGATGGCATCGTCGCAGTAGGTCTCGTAGAAGTCGCCACAACGAAACAGCAACAGGGCCTCAGGGTATTTCTCCTTGAAGTCGAAAAACTGCTTCATCATGGGGGTTATTTCCTTACCGTCTTTCTTTGCCATTACAAAATCAAATTAGACTGCAAAGGTAATCATTTTTATTGAATAACCCGTCACTTTCTGAGCAAAAAGCAAAAAAAGGCGCAAACTTTTTTGTCAGCACTCGTGAAATTTTATGTTTCCAAGTTGGAAACATGTGTAGCCAAGTTAGAAACATGTGTAGCCAAGTTGGAAACATGTGTCTCTAAGTTGGAAACATAAAAAATCCTACGAACGAAAAACTTTTAAATGCAAAGAAAAACAAGTTTTCCTTTGGTGTTTTGCTCACTTAATCGTAACTTTGCATGCTTAGAAATCGAAATCAATTAAAAACGAGCATACAAAATGAAATTCCCAATCCTCACAACCATACTGCTGCTGCTGGCTGGCAGCAATGCCTATGCACAGGGCCCCAACGGCTCGGGCACCTACTACAGACACGCCAACGGCAAGCAGGGAAAGGCACTGAAGACAGCACTCAGCGAGATTATCTACAACCGTACGGAGCGGAGATACAATGACCTGTGGAACGACTTCAAGAAGACAGACAGGCGAAGCGACGGGAAGGTGTGGGACATGTACTCAGGCGTGACCAACTACCGTTTTGGTGTCCAACAGGGCGGACAGACCAAGAGAGAAGGCTACAACTACAATCGCGAACACTCGTTTCCCAAGAGCTGGTTTGGTGACCATGTGCCCATGTTTACCGACCTCTTCCACCTATACCCCACCGATGCCTATGTGAACAACCGACGGGGCAATCACCCCTTTGGCGAGAACAATGGCGAGAAATACAAGTCGAGGAATGGCTTCAGCAAGGTGGGCAAGTGTACCTTTCCAGGCTATCGAGGCACGGTATTCGAACCCAACGACGAATATAAGGGCGACTTTGCCCGCACCTACTTCTATATGGTGACCTGCTACGAAGAGCAGATACCTACGTGGTACAGGAACTTCAGAGACGTGCGCGCCACCTTGGACGGCAAGAAGTATCCAGGCCTGAGCAGCTGGCAGCTGGAGATGCTGATGAAGTGGGCTGAGCAGGACCCCGTCAGCGAGAAGGAGGTGAACAGAAACAATGCTGTCTATGGCATCCAGCGGAATCGTAATCCGTTTATCGACTATCCTGGTCTGGAGCGCTACATCTGGGGCAACCTCAAGGGTCAGGCCTTCAGCTACGACCACTATTCCAAGCCCAAATTCAAAGAAAAATAAATTTTCCTTTGGTATTTTGCTCACTTAATTGTAACTTTGCAAATTAAAGAAGAAAAAACAAAACTGAAAAGAATATGGAATACAACTTTAGAGACATTGAACAGAAATGGCAGAAGCGATGGGTGGAGATGCAGACCTATCGAGTAACGGAAGACCCCACACGTAAGAAGTTCTACGTGCTGAACATGTTCCCCTACCCTTCAGGAGCCGGCTTGCACGTGGGTCATCCCTTAGGCTATATCGCCTCCGACATCTATGCCCGCTACAAGCGCCAGCAAGGATATAACGTGCTGAACCCCATGGGCTACGATGCCTACGGACTGCCCGCAGAGCAGTATGCCATCCAGACGGGTCAGCACCCAGAGAAGACTACTTTTGAGAATATCGACAGATACAGGAGCCAGCTGGACAAGATAGGCTTCTCGTTCGACTGGGAGCGCGAGGTGCGCACCTGTGACCCCATCTACTACAAGTGGACACAGTGGGCCTTCCAGCGCATGTTCAAGAGCTACTTCTCGCTGTCGTCGAAGAAGGCACAGCCCACCATCAAGCTCATCGAGCACTTCGAGCTGATGGGAACAGAGAACTGCAACGCCTTAGGTACGGAGGAGCTGCACTTCACCGCCTCAGACTGGGCTTCGTTCTCAGAGAAGAAGAAGCAGGAGGTGCTGATGAACTACCGCATAGCCTATCTGGCAGACACGATGGTGAACTGGTGTCCGAAGTTAGGAACCGTACTGGCCAACGACGAGGTGGTGGATGGTGTCTCAGTGCGTGGCGGCTATCCTGTGGTGCAGAAGAAGATGCGCCAGTGGTGCCTGCGCGTCTCTGCATACGCTCAGCGCCTGCTCGACGGACTGGAGGAGATAGACTGGACAGACTCGCTGAAGGAGACCCAAAGGAACTGGATAGGACGCTCAGAGGGTACAGAAGTGGAGTTCAAGGTAGCCGACAGCGATAAGCACTTTACCATTTTCACCACCCGTGCCGATACAATGTTTGGTGTGACCTTCATGGTATTGGCTCCAGAGAGCGACCTCGTAGCAGAGCTGACTACCCCTGATCAGAAGCAGGCCGTTGATGAATACCTCGACTACGTGAAGAAGCGCACAGAGCGCGATCGCCAGATGGACCACAAGGTGACGGGTGTGTTCTCTGGCTCGTATGCCATCAATCCGTTTACAGAAGAGAAGATACCCATCTGGATAGCTGAATACGTGCTCGCCGGCTATGGTACAGGAGCCATCATGGCCGTGCCTGCCCACGACAGCCGCGACTATGCCTTCGCCAAGCACTTCAACCTGCCCATCATCCCTGTGATTGAGGGAGCCGATGTCTCAGAAGAGAGCTTCGATGCCAAGGACGGCATTATGTGCAACTCTGCCTCGGACAAGTTCTCGCTCAATGGCCTTACCGTCAAGGAGGCTATTGCTGCCACGAAGAAATACGTCACAGAGCAGGGCTTAGGTCGTGTGAAGGTGAATTATCGCCTGAGGGATGCCATCTTCTCGCGTCAGCGTTATTGGGGTGAGCCGTTCCCCGTCTATTATAAGGACGATATGCCCTATATGATTCCCAAGGAATGCCTGCCCCTGGAGTTGCCTGAGATAGACAAATACCAGCCCACAGAGACGGGTGAGCCCCCATTGGGACGCGCCAAGGTATGGGCCTGGGACACGAAGACAGACAAGGTGGTATCGAAAGACCTCATCGACAACAAGACAGTCTTCCCCTTGGAGCTGAACACGATGCCTGGCTTTGCAGGCTCCAGCGCCTACTATCTGCGCTATATGGACCCCAAGAACGAGAAGGCACTCGTGAGCCGCGATGCGGATGAGTACTGGCGCAATGTCGACCTTTATGTAGGCGGTACGGAGCATGCTACAGGCCACCTGATCTATTCGCGCTTCTGGAACAAGTTCCTCTACGATTCAGGCTACTCTTGCGAGGACGAGCCCTTCAAGAAGCTGGTGAACCAGGGTATGATTCAGGGTCGCTCCAACTTTGTCTATCGCATCGAGGACGAGGGTGCAGACAAGGGTAAGTTTGTCAGCTTCGGACTGAAGGACCAATACATCACGACTCCCATCCATGTAGATGTGAACATCGTCTCTGCAGACATTCTTGACATCGAGGCCTTCCGTGCCTGGCGCCCTGAATACCAGAATGCTGAGTTCATCTTAGAGAACGGCCAGTACAAGTGCGGCTGGGCCATCGAGAAGATGTCGAAGTCGATGTTCAACGTAGTCAATCCGGATATGATTGTCGAGAAATATGGTGCTGATACGCTGCGTCTGTATGAGATGTTCTTGGGTCCTGTGGAGCAGTCGAAGCCTTGGGATACCAACGGTATTGACGGCTGTCACCGCTTCCTGAAGAAGTTCTGGGCACTGTTCTATGGCAATAGTCGTGACAATGCTGAAGGCAAGCTGTTAGTAGACGACTCAGAGCCCACAAAGGACAATCTGAAGAGCGTACACAAGCTCATCAAGAAGGTATCGCAGGACATCGAGGTATTCTCGTATAACACCAGCATCTCTGCCTTTATGATCTGTGTCAACGAGCTGGCTCAGCAGAAGTGCAAGAGCCGTGAGGCGTTGAAGACACTGGTCATCCTCATTGCTCCCTTTGCTCCCCATATTGCTGAGGAGTTGTGGGAGGCCCTGGGCGAGCAGGGTAGTGTCTGCGACTCACAATGGCCCAAGTGGAACGAGGAGTATCTGGTAGAGAACTCAGTGAAGTTGGGTGTGGCCTTCAACGGCAAGACACGCTTCGATATGGAGTTCCCGGCCGATGCTGACAACCAGACCATCCAGGACACCGTACTGGCTGACGAACGCGCCAAGAAGTATATCGAGGGAGACATTATGAAGGTTATCATCGTCCCTAAGCGTATGGTGAACATTGTGTTTAAGAAGTAAATAATGACTGAACAGCACAAGATGATATGGAACGAAGCCAAGGACTATCTCTTCATAGCCCTTGGCCTCGCCATCTATACGGTGGCCTTCACCGTATTCCTGATGCCTTATCAGATAGTAGCGGGTGGTGTGACAGGTCTGTCAGCCATCATCTACTATGCCACTGGATTCCACCTGGAAAACACCTACATTATCATTAACGGCATCCTGCTCGTTGTAGCCCTGAAGATATTAGGTGTGAAGTTTCTGATGAAGACCATTTTCGCCATCTTCACCCTCTATATCATGCTGATGTTCGCCCAGGAGATTATGCCTAAACAAGCCAACGGACTGCCCTTCAAACTGATGGGCGAGGGGCAGGACTTCATGTCGATGATTATTGGCTGCGTGCTGACAGGTATTGCGCTGGCCACCGTCTTCCTGCATAACGGTTCGACGGGAGGCACAGACATCATTGCTGCCTCCGTCAACAAGTATCATCCCAACGTCTCGCTGGGCAATGTGCTGATAGCAGCCGACTTCTGCATCATTGGCTCGTGTATGTTCTTCCCACAGTTCGGCACCTATATGGAGCGCGCCCACAAGGTGATGTTTGGCTTCTGCGTGATGGCGATGGAGAACTACACCCTCGACTATATCATGAACGGACGGCGCCAGTCTGTACAGTTTATGATCTTCAGCCAGAAGTGGCAGGAGATAGCCAACGCCATTGGTACGGAGATGAACCACGGCGTGACCATCCTCGACGGACATGGCTGGTACACAGGCCGTAAGAGCAAGGTGCTCTGTATTCTGGCCAAGAAGAACGAGAGCGTCAACATGTTCCGACTCATCAAGATGATTGACCCGCAGGCCTTTGTCTCGCAGTCGAGCGTCATTGGTGTCTATGGCGAGGGGTTTGACGAGATGCACGTGAAAATAAAACAAAAGAACACTGGAAAGATGAAAATCGTTTTTGCCACCAACAATCTGAATAAGCTGACAGAAATCAGAAACATCCTGGGCAACCGCTTCGAAGTGGTGTCGCTGGCTGACATAGGCTGCCACGACGATATTCCTGAGAAGGGACAGACCCTGAAGGACAATGCCCTCCTCAAGGCGCAGTACGTCTATCAGAAGTATCATGTCAACTGCTTTGCCGACGACACAGGTCTGGAGGTAGACGCCTTGGGTGGTGCACCAGGTGTCTACAGTGCCCGCTATGCAGGAGGTGAGGGACACGACTCAGAGGCCAACATGCAGAAACTGCTCAGAGAATTAAATAATAATAACAACCGCAAGGCACGATTCCGCACCGTCATTGCGTTAATAATAGATGGAAAGACCACCTTCTTCGAGGGTATCGTCAATGGCAATATAACCCAAGAAAAGAGGGGAGGGGAGGGCTTCGGCTACGATCCCATCTTCCAGCCAGAGGGCTATGCCGAGACCTTTGCCGAGATGGGTACTGGTGTCAAGAACCAGATCAGCCATCGTGCACGGGCCACCAAAAAGTTGGCAGACTATCTACAAAAAATTTAAAAACGACAACCACATGAAGAAGAGCATCATCGTACTGCTGTTATTAACTGTCATCTGTCATCTGTCATCAGCCCAGATAGGCACTTGGAAAAACTATCTCGCTTACCATGACATTCAGCAGATACAGTCAGCAGGCGACTATCTCTTCGTGTTGGCCTCCAACAATCTTTATCAATACAACAAGAACGACCAGTCTATCGTCACCTACGACAAAGTAAACGGGCTCTCAGACACGTATATCACCCACATCCGCTGGTGCCCACAAGCCAAGCGCCTGATAGCTGTCTATAGCAATATGAATATAGACCTGGTAGAGACCAACGGCAACACTATCAACATCAGCGACATCTATACCAAGGTCATCACTGGCGACAAGAGTCTGCAGAGCATCCGCATCGATGGAGTCTATGCCTATCTGGTTTGTGGCTTTGGCATCGTGAAGGTGAATATGCAGCGTGCTGAGATAGCAGACACCTACCGTCCCAACCATCCTGAATATCCTACCTCCCTGCCCGACGAGGACAACAGCGACTACGAGCAATATATAGACCTCGTCAAAACGCTCAATCCAGGCGGGCCGAAATACAACTACTTCTTCAATATGAAGATGCACAACGGAAGGCTCTATACTGTGGGAGGCGGCTGGTACCAGATGGGTAACTATCAAAGACCAGGAACCATTCAAGTGCTGAATAGCAACCAAGAGTGGACCATCTATCAGGATGATATCACGCCTGCTTTTGCTTCGTCCTATAGAGACGTCAATGCCATTGCCATAGACCCCCTGAACGAGAATCACGTGATGGTGGCCTCCTGCTCAGGACTCTATGAGTTTATGAACGGGCAGTTTGTAAAAAACTATACCCAGGGCAATACAGACTACTTTGAGTCTGCTGCCAGTAATGGCAGTCCTAACTATGTCAGAACGGATGGTATCGTCTATGACCAGCAAGGCAAGCTGTACTGCCTGAACAGCGGTTCCTCTACAGCCATCATCATGCGTGATGCAGCAGGAACATGGAGTGGACTGATGGACAATGTGCTGATAGACCGACCCAACAAGTCCATGCGAGGAATCATAGGCTCCATCATCGACAGTAGAGGACTTCTCTGGTTTGTCAATAAGCATAGTGACCATCCCTCGTTCTATGCCTTCAACCCGCAGGATGAAACTATCGTCAGATTCGATCGCTTTGTCAATCAGGATGGAAGTTCATTAGGTGACTATGTGGTAGTAAACTGCATCTGCGAGGATTTAAATGGAAACATCTGGATAGGCACCAATATGGGTCCTGTATATATCACTACCAACGAGATGTCTGACAATTCGTTAGGTGTCATCCAGTATAAGGTGCCTCGCAACGATGGTACCGACTATGCCGACTATCTGTTGGCGGGTAACGAAATCACCTGTATGGCTGTCGACAAAGCAGGACGCAAATGGTTTGGCACCAATGGCAACGGTGTCTATCTGATCAGTGCTGACAACAATACTCAGGAACAGCATTTCACTACTGACAACAGCAAGCTGCTCAGCAATACCATAGAGAGCATTGCCATCAACGACCAGACGGGCGAGGTATTCTTTGGTACTGAACGAGGTCTATGCTCCTATGTCAGCGATGCCACGCAGACCAATACAGAGATGACCAAGGACAATGTCTGGGCCTATCCCAATCCTGTCACCCCAGAATATAACGGACTCATCACTGTCACTGGCCTGACGCTCAATGCCGATGTCAAGATACTGAGTGCCAACGGAGCCCTGGTAGCCGAAGGCCGCAGCAATGGCGGAACCTTCACTTGGGACGGCAACGACCAGAAGGGTAGGAGAGTGGCCTCTGGCATCTATATGGTAGTCACCGCCACCAGCGATGGCAACAAGGGTACGGTATGTAAGATTGCTGTCGTCAGATAATATGAACTATAATAAGAAAAATGAAAAAATTCTATATTACCATTCTTTTCTCATTCATACTCTTCGATAACCTTTCTTCCCAAAACATATTTGACATTAAAAATGTCAAAACATTAGGGCTACAGACAGTTGAAATCTTCACCAAGGATGGAGAAATGCCAACATGTGACTATATGGATGCTCCTGAGGGCAGTATGGGTTCTACTTGTATCAATCAGAATAAGGTGCCTTGTCGCATCATTATTTCTCTATCAGACCATATTCTATATGATAGTGGAGAATACGAAGACAAGGTGAGTGGAGCTACCATTAAAATCAATGGTAACACCAGTTCACTACACGACAACAAACCTTATAAGATAAAACTGCAGAAGAAGGCTGACCTACTGAATAGGGGAGAAAGCAAATATGAAGATAAAAACTGGCGATTATTGAAAGATGCCAGAACACTGAATACCATAATTGGACTTAAAGTCAACGAACTGTTAGGTCTGCCTTGGACACCTGCCTATAAACCCTGTAATGTTTTCTTAAATAATGAATATCAGGGGTGTTATCTGCTGATAGAATCTGTTGAGCGTAATAGTGACTGCAGGCTGAATGTCAGTAAAAAGTCAGGTTATATCATAGAAAGAGACCCTTACTGGTGGAGTGAAAATAAATATTTCAGCACAAACTACTTTGAACCCTATAAAGGCTATCGATGGACATGGAAGTATCCAGATGAAGACGATGTAACAGTAGAACAGGAAAAATATATTCAATCGGTTATCAACAAAGCAGAAGAAAGTATCATACAGGGCAACTATGAAAAATATATTGATGTTACATCATTCGCAAAATGGCTTTTGGCACATGATATTCTTGGCACATGGGATTCAGGAGGTAGCAACCTTTATGTGATGAAATATGACGATAGTGAAAACAGCCTGCTGCAAATGGCTAATCTCTGGGACTTCGATACTATTTTCAGAATGCCAAAGGAGAACTTTTCAAGATTTCATGATAGCACCTATGATTTCTACTTCCATGATTTATTCAATAATGTAAATACGTCATTCAGTGATGTCTATAGTAAACTTTGGAATGATATAAAAGTTTCTTTTTTAAGCGACATTACATCGTTCATCAATGATTATTCAACTTCAGATGAAGCTGCTGCTTTGCAATCCTCAAGAGAGTTGTATAGCAAGAAATGGAATTATGAACTCAAAACAGTAAAAGAAGATGCTGAAACAGCAGTAAAGTGGTTTAATGAACATCTTCCCTTATTAGATATTATGATTTCCCAGATGGTATCGAATATTTCTTCTTATAAGATTAGTAAGCCAGAAAATGATTTCATATACAATCTATCAGGAATGAGAAACACTAATATCAAAAAGGGTCTATATATCAGAAACGGTAAGAAGTACATAATGAAATAAAAATGAATACTGAAGCATTCGATAATGCTCCAGTATTCTCTTTATAGTTAGCTTAGCATTTTTCCATTAGCTCAGCTCCAGCATTCTCTGGATGGGCTTGACGGCTGCTTGGGCTATCTCTGGGTCTACCTCTACGGAGGGCCATTCGTGCTTCAGGCAATTGTAGATCTTCAGAAGCGTGTTCATCTTCATATACTGGCACTCGTTACACGAGCATTCCAGGCCGCTCTCGCTGATTTCAGGAGGCACGGGGATAAACTGCTTGTCAGGACACGTTCTCGCCATCTCGTGCAAAATACCGGCCTCTGTGGCCACGATAAACTGCTTCTTGTCGCTCTGCTGGGCATAGGTGAGCATCGTAGCCGTGCTTCCCTTCACGTCAGCCACTGCCAACACAGGACCCTTGCACTCCAGATGGGCCATGACGACAGCCTCAGGATACTGGCGTTTCAGTTCAAGGATCTTGTTCACCGAGAATCGCTCATGCACATGACAGCCACCATTCCACAGCAGCATCTCGCGACCAGTCACCTCGTTGATGTAGTTGCCCAGGTTATAGTCAGGCCCGAAGATCAGCTTGGCATCCTTTGGCAGCTGGTCAACCACCTTCTTGGCATTGCCAGAGGTGACTACCACATCCGTCAGCGCCTTAACGGCAGCAGTGGTGTTGACATATGAGATGACCTGATAGCCAGGATGCTCCTCCTTGTATTTCTTCAGATCGTCTGCGTTGCACGAATCAGCCAGTGAACAGCCTGCATTCAGGTCAGGACACAGCACTATTTTGTCAGGACTCAGCAGCTTGCAGGTCTCAGCCATGAAGTGTACACCGCACATCACCATCATCCGTGCATCCGTCTCTGCAGCCTTGCGCGCCAGGGCTAACGAGTCGCCCACGAAGTCGGCAATATCCTGTATGTCGCCTATGGTATAATAGTGTGCCAGGATGATGGCATCCTTCTCCTTGCACAGCCGGCGAATCTCTGCCTTGAGGTCAGTACCTTCTGCTACGGGTTCGTCAATGAATCCTTGTTCTTTCCATTCAGTTTTCAACATCGTATTATTATTTTTATTTTTTCTTTTTTTTTTAAAATGAGAAATGATGAATATGATGAGGTGTTGATATGTGCAAAACTTCCTGGGCTTTTTCTTGCCAGAATGGTTGTACACCCGTGATGAACACCTTCTAAACATCCTTTGTGCATACTTACTCTTTGATTATTAGTCGTATAAGCAGTTTATCCACAATTCTCTTTTTCGGTGCAAAATTACTAAGTTTATATCTTTTTCTATCAAAAAACGGTGGAAAACTTACGGATAAGCCTCGTTTTTATACTCTAAATTCACAAAAGGGTAGGGGAGCGACGGGATATTTTGGGATAATTCGGCGTTATTCATCGCTTATCAACAGGGTTATGCACACACTTATCCACATTTTTTTCTCCTTTTGCTTTTCTACGTTTTTACTTTTTGCTACCTTTGCAGCCAAGATGAGAAAGATTAGAACCATAGAGATGCAACGACTGACGATAGATGAGTTTCGTGAGTCAGAGAAGCTGCCTTTGACAGTAGTATTGGACGATGTACGCTCGATGTATAATATAGGTAGTGTGTTTCGTACCTGCGACTCGTTCCGTGTGGAGTCGTTATTTCTGTGTGGCATCTGTCAGACACCGCCGTCTACGGAAATCCATAAGACGGCTCTTGGTGCCGAGGAGAGTGTCAGCTGGAGATACTTCAAAACCGCCCTGGAGGCTGTGGAGGAATTGAAGAAACAGGGCTATACGGTGCTTTCGGTAGAGCAGGTGGAACATAGTACCAAACTGCAGACGTTCGTGCCCCAGCGCGGCCAGAAATACGCTGTAGTGTTCGGCAACGAAGTGAAGGGTGTCCACCAGGAGGTAGTGGACGCCTCAGACGGTTGTCTTGAGATTCCTCAGTTGGGTACCAAGCACTCGATGAATGTCTCCGTCACGGCAGGCATCGTCATCTATCAGTTTGCTCAATGCTTAATACTTAATGCATAATGTTCAATGTTCAATGGGCTTAGATTATTTTTTTTTGGTAATTTTATTTTGGTAATTACAAATAAATTACTATCTTTGTCCACAAAATCAATGGATTATGAGTGTTGTTATCAATCCTTTTATAGTGTCTGGCAGAATACCAGAAGCTTATTTCTGTGATAGAGTGGAGGAGTCGGCGCAATTGGAGAAGTCGCTTACCAATCAGCTCAACGTAGTACTTACGTCGTCGCGCCGTATGGGTAAAACCTCTCTTGTAGACTATGTTCTTAATAAGCCAGCCATCAGCGATGAATATATCACCATATTTGTTGATATTCTGCAGACCACAACCTTCCGTGAGTTCATCTTTTCGCTTGGGACAGCAGTATTCGATGCCGTTGCTTCAAGGAGTGAGAAATGGCGCAAACAGTTTGTCACATTCATGAAGTCGCTGAGTGGCAGTTTTGGCTACGATCCTATTCAGAATACTCCCACCTTTGATGTAAGATTAGGCGATATTCAATTGCCGGAATACACGCTACGTGAAATATTCCAATATCTGGAATCTGTTGACAAGCGCTGTCTGGTGGTCATCGATGAGTTTCAGCAAATCACCCGTTATCCTGAGAAAAATGTAGAGGAGATACTCAGGACGCATATTCAAAAGCTGTCAAATGCCAACTTCGTATTTTCTGGCAGTCGGCGCAGATTGATGGAAGAAATGTTCTTTTCTGCCAAGCGTCCTTTCTATCAGAGTGCAAAACCATTGCGTTTGGAGGCCATCAACCAAGACGTATATTTTGATTTTGCCTTCCATCATTTTCAGCATGCAGGAAAAGACATCACCAGGGAGGCTTTTGCCTATGTCTATGACACTTTTTGGGGAGTAACCTTGTATGTTCAGCGACTGATGAAGGATGCTTATATAGAGACGTTGCCTGGTACTACATGCGATGTAGATATGGTTAGGCGCTTGACAGAAGACTATATCAGAGAGAATGACTCCCACCTGCGCGAACAGCTGTCGTTTATCACAGAGTCGCAAAAGGAATTGCTTTATGCCATCCATGCCGAAGGTGAAGTGCAGAGCATCACCTCGTCAGCTTTCAATAAGAAGCATCGTCTGCGCTCTCCAAGTTCTACTCAGTCAGCAGCTCTCAAGCTGTTGGAGTATGACCTGATAACACGCAAAGAGAAAACCTATTCACTCTCAGATCCGTTAATGAATCTTTGGCTAAGCAGAAAATAGGGTTTTCTCAATGCTTAATGTTCAATGTTCAACGTTCAATGAGCCTCTAACCAGTTGCTGCCAAAGCCGGAGTCGGCCACTAAGGGCACCTTCATCTGGAAGGCGTTCTGCATCTCTTCTAATACAATCTGTTCTACCTGCTCTTTCTCGTCCGGATAGACGCTGAAGTTCAGTTCGTCGTGTACCTGAAGGATCATCTTGCTCTTGATATTCTCCTTTTTAAATCGTTCGTAGATGTGTATCATGGCCACCTTGATGATGTCTGCCGCCGTACCTTGTATGGGCGCATTGATGGCGTTGCGTTCGGCAAAGCCACGTACCACACTATTGCCTGAATTGATGTCAGGCAGATAGCGGCGACGACCAAATAGGGTAGTGACATAGCCCTGACGGCGAGCCACCTCCTTGGATTGCTCCATATATTCGTGCACCTGCGGGAAGGTGTCGAAGTATCCGTCTATCAGCATCTTGGCTTCTTCGCGAGGGATGTCCAACCGTTCTGCCAGTCCAAAGACGGTGATGCCATAGATGATGCCGAAGTTGGCTCGCTTTGACTTGGTTCGTTCATCGCGCGTCACCTCGTCAATGGGTTTCTTATAGATGTTGGCTGCTGTGGCTGCATGCAGGTCTTTGCCCTCCTTGAACACCTCTATCATGTGTTCGTCATTGCTGAGGTGAGCCATCACGCGCAGTTCTATCTGACTATAGTCGGCCGAGAAGAACAGGCAACCTGGCTCAGGAACGAAGGCCTTACGTATCTCCTTGCCGTCCTCGCCTCGGATGGGAATATTCTGCAGGTTGGGATCACTGCTCGACAGTCGACCAGTGGCTGTGATGGTCTGGTTAAATGAGGTATGGATATGTCCTGTGCGAGGATTGATCAGTTTGGGCAGCGCTTCGATATACGTGCCAAGGAGTTTCTTCAGTCCGCGATGGTCGAGTATCAGTCCTACTATCTCATGCTTATGGCGCAGCTGTTGCAGCACTTCCTCGCTGGTGACATACTGTCCTGTCTTGGTCTTCTTGGGTTTCTCTATGATTTTGAGTTTGCTAAAAAGGATGTCGCCTACCTGCTTGGGCGAGGCAATGTTAAACTGTTCGCCGGCTAACTCGTAGATGCGCTGTTCTATTTCGTGCATGCGCTGTGTGAACTGCTTCGAGGTTTCCTTCAGTGACGCTGTGTCCAGGCATACTCCGTTCATCTCCATCTCTGCCAAGACAGGCATCAGGGGCATCTCTATCTCATAGAAGAGCTTTTCGCATTCGTGCTTCTTCAATTCTGCCTCCAGTTTGTTCTTCAGTTGCAGGGTGATGTCGGCATCCTCGCAGGCATATTCATAGACAAGGGTGGGGGAGAGGTCGTGCATGCTCTTCTGATTTTTTCCCTTTGGACCTATCAGTTCGTCAATGTGGATGGTCTGGTAGTGCAGATACACCTCAGCCATATAGTCCATGTTGTGGCGCAGTTCGGGTTGGATGAGGTAGTGGGCTATCATCGTGTCCCACATCTTCCCTTTCAGCTCGATGTCATAGTTGCGCAACACCTCGAGGTCGTATTTCAGATTCTGACCAATTTTCAGAATTTTCGGGTCTTCATAGAGCGGTTTAAAGATATTAACAATTCGTAACGCTTCTTCACGATTGGCTGGAATGGGCACATAGAACGCTTCATGTTCCTTCACCGCGAAGCTCAAACCCACCAATTCGGCATCGATGGCATTGGTACTGGTGGTCTCTGTGTCTAAAACGAGAAAATCTTTTGTCATGAAATAATCATAAAGTTTTCTCATTTCTTCCTCACTATCAACGAGTTTGTATTCGTGAGGCACCGTTTTTAGGCTCTCAAAACTCGAAAATTCTGGCTCGACCGACCCTGAATCCGTGATTTCTGCAAAGAGATCGAGTTGTCCGTTAACGGGTTTTGGCTTTGTTTCAGATTTTTTAAGAATCTTTGTTGCGAGGCTCTTGAACTCCAGTTCCTCGAACATTTTTCCTAATTCTTCCTCGTTGGGTGCTGTCACCTTCAGTTCGTTCATGTTCAGCTCGATGGGCACATCGGTTCGGATGGTAGCCAGGAAGTAGCTCATCTTGATATCCTCGACATGTTCTTCCACCTTCTCGCGCAACTTACCCTTAATCTCTGCTGAGCGGGCTATGAGCTGTTCAACATTTCCAAACTCGTTGATCAGCTTCACGGCAGTCTTCTCTCCCACGCCCGGACAGCCAGGGAAGTTATCGGCCGAGTCGCCCATCAGTGCTAAGAGGTCAATGACGGCAGCTGTCGATGGAATGTCATATTTTGCCTTCACCTCGTCCGGACCCATTACCTCATAGCCTCCTCCATGACGGGGACGATAGATTCGCACATTTTCTGTCACCAGCTGGCCATAGTCTTTGTCGGGTGTCAGCATGTAGGTTTGTATGTCTTGCAGGCCTGCCTTGGTGGCTAAGGTGCCGATGACATCGTCTGCTTCGAATCCATCGACCTGCAGGATAGGGATATTCCATGCTCTGAGCAGGTCCTTGATGATGGGCACGGCCTTGCGGATGTCCTCGGGTGTCTCTTCGCGCTGGGCTTTATAGGCCGGGTAGGCCTCGCTGCGGAAGGTAGGTCCGTGAGGATCGAAGGCCACGCCGAGGTGGGTGGGCTGCTCCTTGGTGAGCACCTCCTGCAGGGTATTGACAAAGCCCATGATGGCTGAGGTGTTCAGTCCTTTCGAGTTGATTCGGGGGTTCTTGATGAACGCATAGTACGACCGATAGATGAGTGCGTAGGCGTCTAAAAGGAATAGTTTATCCATAACATTTTGCAATTTTCGCGTAAAATTACTAAAAAATTAGCGACTTTCCAATTATTTTATGTATTTTTGTGGCAAAATTGTTTTCTACATGGATATTTTAAGCATCATCAAGCAACCTATCGAGAAGGATTTGAACGATTTCATCGCACTTTTTAATTCTTCCCTTGACCATTCTGATGGTATGTTGTCATCGGCCTTGAGCCATATCCGCCAGCGTGGGGGCAAACGGATGCGCCCTATGCTCACCTTGCTGATGGCGAAGAATTACGGTGCTATCAGCGACGTTACCCAACATTCGGCTGTGGGTCTTGAACTGCTGCATACGGCTTCGTTGGTGCACGATGATGTGGTGGACGAGAGTTCGGAGCGTCGTGGGCAGGCTTCTGTCAATGCGAGCTATAATAATAAGGTGGCGGTCTTGGTGGGTGATTATATCCTGTCTACTGCCCTTCTGCATGTGTCCTATACGGGTAATCAGCGCATCATTGAATACCTGGCGGAGTTGGGTCGTACCTTGGCGGCTGGCGAGATACTGCAGCTGTCGAACATCCAGAATCAGGAGATTAGCGAGGAGGTCTACTATCAGGTTATCCAGCAGAAGACGGCAGCGCTTTTCGAGGCGTGTGCGGCCATTGGTGCGCTTTCTGCAGGTGCCGATGAGCAGCAGGTGGAGGAGGCGAAGCAGTTTGGTCGCAACCTCGGCATCATGTTCCAGATTCGCGACGACATCTTCGACTATTTCGATTCTAAGGAGATAGGCAAGCCTACGGGCAACGATATGACGGAGGGTAAGCTGACGCTCCCTGTCATCTATGCGCTGAACAATACGGACTATGAGTCGGTGCATACGCTGGCTAAGAAGGTGAAGGCCGGCACCATCAATGCCGAAGAAATCGCCGTTTTGGTGGAGTTCACCAAGAAACAGGGGGGTATCGACTATGCCGAGCAGCGGATGCAAGACTTCAGTGCCCGTTGCAAGCAGTATATCGCCGCCAGCGTTAAAGAAAAGGCCATCAGGGATTCCCTGACAGCCTATGTGGATTACGTCGTCCGCCGCAACTATTAGCCTCCTTTTGCTGATTACTTTCTGTTCAGAAGGCCTCTCAGCGTCCTTTGTTCGTTAGCTCTTTCACAGTATGTTGCAACTCTGTTGCAACCCTTAGAAGAACTTCGTCTCCTGCCCCACCACCTCGCTCAGCAGCAGGTTAGCCAGGCGGCTGGTGCCCATGCGGAACCACTGGTTGGTGAGCCATTGCTCGCCCAGCACCTCCTTCACGATGGTGTACATCGTCACCGCATCCATCACCGTATTCAGTCCTCCGGCAGGCTTAAAACCAATCTGAATGCCCGTCTTCTCGTAGTATTCCTTGATAGCCTGGCACATCACGTAGGCGGCCTCTGGTGTGGCTGCGGGCTCCAGTTTGCCGGTAGAGGTCTTGATATAGTCGGCTCCGGCATACATGGCGAGTATCGATGCTTTCTTGATGTTCTTCGCCGTCTTCAGGCAGCCGGTCTCTAAGATTACCTTCATCTTCTTCTCCCCGCATACAGCCTTCAGTTCGCTGATTTCATCGGCTACGGTCTCGTAGTCGCCCGACAGGAACTTGCCCACGCTCTGCACGATGTCTATCTCTGTGGCACCGTCTTTGACTGCCAATGCTGTCTCGGCTACCTTTACTTCTATCAGTGCCTGTGACGATGGGAACGAACCGCTTACGCAGGCTATCTCTACACCGTCCACTTCCAACGTCTCGCTCACGGTCTTGGCGAAGCACGGATACACGCAAATTGTAGCCACATGGGGAAGTTCAGGATATTGTTCATCGAAGGCGTTCACACGCTCCGTGAAGGCCATCACGCTCTCTTCCGAGTCAGTGGTCTTCAGCGTCGTCAGCTCCACACTGCCCATCAGGAATTTCTTCACCTCAAGGGTGTCGTTCTCGGGCACCTTCTCTGCAATGATCTTTTTAACTGCTTCGCGAACCTCCTCGTCAGAGATCTCGAGATTGTACTTGCTCAGGGCTTCTTCTATATGCCCCTTTTGAATCGTTGTTTCTGCCATAATTTTCTATTTGTTTTGATTTTGGTATAATTGATAATATTGTATTTTATATTGTTCGGACTTTTATCTTGTTCAGACCTCCCCTGACCCCTCCTAACTTAGGAGGGGAAGAAGTTACTACCCCCGGTGCATGCATAGTAATGGCTTGCAAGCTAACCTTTTCCCCTCCTAAGTTAGGAGGGGTCAGGGGTGGTCTGAACGCGCCTTCTCTCTCTCTTCTTTGATTCTTATAATATCTTCCACTATCGCCTCAATATTCTGGTAGACAACCTCATTTTTATATCTCAGAATCAGGATTCTATTTTCATTTAGAAACCTCGTTCTCATTGTATCATATTCGTATGCCCCATAGGTGTCGTGAACTTTTCCGTCTAACTCTATTCCAAGTCTTAATTCTGGACAATAGAAGTCAAGAACGAATGGACCTACTCCGTGTTGTCTTCTGAACTTCAGGCCCTCTATTTGTTTGCCTTTTAGTCTGAGCCAGAGCATAGCTTCTGGCGCTGTGGCATTGTTTCTTAACGATTTTCTGAGAGTTGTTTGTGCTTTTTGGTTATGGCGTGAGGATAGGGGAGTGCCGCCGTTCAGACCACCCCCGACCCCTTCTAACTTAGGAGGGGAAACAGTTACCTTGTTATATTTTTCTTCTGCCATATCGGGCTATGCCTTTAGTTTCTTGTTTTCTAGATGCCTGGTGCTGTCTCGTTGGGTCTTCTTCTCGATGCTCTTCTGCAGTTCTTCCGTCAGGTCGGTGCCTGTCTGATTGGCCAGACAGAGCAGCACCCACAACACGTCGGCCATCTCCTCGCCCATGGCTCGCTTCCCGTTGTCTTCACCCTGGGGGTCTGTTGCCTTCCACGACTGCTCACCATATCTTCTGGCCATGATTCGTGCCAGTTCGCCGACCTCTTCCGTCAGCACTGCCATATTCGTCAGTTCTGAGAAATACCGCACCCCATACGTCCGTATCCAGCGGTCCACAGCCTCTTGTGCCTCTTTTATTGTCATCTGTCGTTAGTTATTGATCTTCTTTTTATCGTCAGTTTTCTGATAAATAGCCCCATTGTCATCGTTGTCATCGTCATCGTTGTCATCGCTCGCTTCTGCTAAAGCCTTATGAACATCTGTGCCAACAGTATGACGATAGCTATCACCAGTATCATGATATTCTGGCGGTTTTCGCGTTCATATTCATTCCAGTGGAAAGCCTTATATAGAAAGGTGATGAGCCATAGCAGCAGACCAATGCTACAGGGCCACATGCCGTATTGGCTGCCCACTATCCATGACATGACGATACCGATGATGACCAGTATCAGCCCTGAAACCTCCAGTTCTCTTAAGTATTTTTTCATTGTCTATTCTTTGTTTTTAGTGTCCATACAGATGGTCACGGGGCCGTCGTTGAGCAGTTCCACCTTCATATCCGCGCCGAACTCGCCCGTGCCTACAGGCTTGCCGATGGCTTCAGACAGACGGTTGCAGAAGGCTTCGTAGAGTGGGATGGAGTGCTCGTGCGAGCCTGCGCGGAACCAGCTGGGGCGGTTACCTTTCTTATAGCTGGCGTAGAGCGTGAACTGGCTTACCACGAGGGCCTCGCCGCCGATGTCCTGGATAGAGCGATTCATTACGCCTGCTTCGTCATCAAACACCCTCAGGTTGGCTATCTTCTTCACCAGCCAGTCCATGTCTTCTTCGGTGTCATCATCGCAGATGCCTAAGAGGACGAGAAATCCCCATCCAATCTGGCTCTTCACCTGACCCTCGATGGTCACGCTGGCTCGGCTTACTCTTTGTATGACTGCTCTCATCGTTGTTGTTAGCTTTATTTTCGGCAAAGATACTATATTATTTTCAATTCTCCAAATTATCATGTCAAATATCCTCTGATTGATGCTTCTTTGCGATAGCTGTCTGCTTGGCGTTTCTACATCATGTTACTTTGTCACATTTGACTTTCTGACATTAAGCACATTCATTCCTGCCGATTGTAACATTGTAACAACGATTGTAACATTGTAACAATGTAACAATGTAACAATGTAACATTAAGGTCTATGACAGATGACAGATGACAGTTTTTCAAATCGGATAGTATAGATGGTATTATTATTATATATATTATAATATATATAATAATAATATTATAATTTAAACTTCCTTTCATAAAACTGTCATCTGTCATTTGTCACGACTGGCTCTTCCAGTATGCTCTGATTAGTATGTGCTTAATGTTACAATGTTACAAAGTTACATTGTTACGTTTTGCTGTTATCAACAGTGCTTATTGTCACAAAGTCACCTGTCACAAAGTAGCAGAAATGAGGTTGGTGGTATATTACGGTTCGCTGCCCACGAAGTTACGGCTCACTGCCAACGAAATTACGGTTCGCTGCCCACGAAGTTACAGCTCACTGCCAACGATATTACGGTTTGTTGCCCACGAAGTTACGGCTCGCTGCCCACGATATTACGGCTCGTTTTTCTTTACGTCTCTAGGTGGAAATGCTCGTACACAATCTTGGCTTTTGCCGGGCCGATTACCTTGCTGATTGTTTCCATGCTCGCTTCCCGTATCCGTTTCACCGATTTAAGGGCATTTAGAAGCTCGTCACGCGTCTTGGGACCGATGCCCTTGATACTATCCAGCTCTGATTGTAAAGCGTGCTTAGAACGCTTGTCTCGGTGGAAGGTGATGGCAAAGCGGTGTACCTCGTCCTGCAGGTGGGTGAGCACGCGGAACAGCTCTGAGGTGTCCTTCATGCCGATCACTCTGGGTGGGAATCCGTAGAGCAGTTCGTTGGTGCGGTGACGGTCGTCTTTGGCCAATCCGGCTATGGGGATGTCGAGTCCTAACTCGTCTTGCACGGCCTGACGGATGACCTCCATCTGCCCCTTGCCGCCATCGGCCACGATGAGGTCGGGTAGGGGCTGCTCTTCTTCCATCAGCCGATGGTATCGCCGATAGACCACTTCCTTCATCGAGGCATAGTCGTCAGGGCCCACTACGGTCTTGATGTTATACTTGCGATAGTCTTGCTTCGAGGGCTTCATCTTCTTGAAGACGACACAGGCGGCTACGGCGTCCGTACCGCTGATGTTGGAGTTGTCGAAGCATTCTATCTGATAGGGCATCTTGGGCAGATGCAGCAGGTCTTGCAACTCCTTCATTAGCCGCACCTTCTTCTGCTCGGGATTCAGCTTCTCGGCCTGCTTCATGCGGTCAAACTTATACTGCTTGCCGTTCATCAGCGACAGGTCGAGCAGGGTCTTCTTATCGCCGCGCTGGGGTACGGTGATGGTGATGCCCTCGAGGTTTACATCTACCTCTTGGGGCAGGATGATCTCCTTGGCGTTGCTCTTGAAACGCTCCCTCATCTCTACGATGGCCAACTGTAGCAGTTCCTCGTCCGTCTCCTGCAGCCGCTTCTTATATTCAAAGGTAAAACTCTGGTTGATCTGTCCGTTGGAAACGTGGATATAGTTGACGAAGGCTATCTTTTCATCGTTGGTGATCGTGAGCACATCCACATTGTCGATGGTATGGCTTACCACCTCGCTCTTGGCTACAAACTGCTCTAACAGCAGATAGCGGCGCTTGATTTCTTCCGCTTCCTCGAAACGCAGCTGCTCGGCCAGCTGCTGCATCTCCTCCAACAGTTCGCGCTCCACCTGACGGGTGTTTCCCTTCAGTATCTCGCGTGCCTGCTGGATGCATCGCTGGTAGTCGTCCCAGGCTTGCTTGGATACGCATGGACCTCCACACTTCTTGATGTGATAGTCGAGGCATACCTGGTATTTGCCGCTCTTCACTCCCTCTTCCGTCAGGGGCTGCTTACAGGGTCGCGGACGGTATAGCTTGTTGATAATATCTAAGACGGCGTGCATGCTGCCCACATGCGAATAAGGCCCGTAATAGGTGCCCCATTTTTTGTTGATGGTTCTGGTAGAGAAGATTCTGGGCAGATATTCTTTGGTGACACAGATGCTGGGGTAGGTCTTGCCGTCTTTCAGTAGTACATTATAGCGAGGGTTATACTTCTTGATGAGCGCATTCTCCAACAGCAAGGCATCCTCCTCCGTATTCACCACCGTGTAGCTGATATCCCATATCTTTGATACCAGTACCTTGGTCTTGAATCGGTCTACCTCGGTGTGGAAGTAGGACGAGACACGCGCCTTCAGGTTCTTCGCCTTGCCTACATAGATAATGGTGCCCTCAGCATCATAGTACTGATAGCTGCCGGGCTTCTCGGGCAACGCCCTGACGATAGCCTTCAACTTCTTCAAACGTGCCTCGTTCTCTTCCTTTGTCATTTTGTAACTACTGATAATATAAATAACTTGGTGTGATGATAAGTTCTACCCCTTGTTGAACATGATAGAAACTTATCATCATAGCCTAAAATGTTTCACGTGGAACACCCTTTTTATACTGTTACGAGGGTGGTGAGTTCTATACCGTCAAATAGGTCGCGTCCGTGCAACCCTTCGTCTGTAATCTCGATGATGAAGTTCATATAGACTTTTTTCGGGTGGAAGTGCTGCACCAACTTATAGGTTGCCTTGGCCGTTCCTCCTGTTGCCAACAAATCATCGTGGATGAGCACTACATCGTCTGGCTCTATCGAGTCGATGTGCATCTCTACGGTATCTACTCCGTATTCCTTGGTAAATTGTTCCTTCACCACCGTTCCAGGCAACTTACCCGGTTTACGTGCTAACACCACTCCGCATCCTAATCGTGCGGCCAAAGCCGATGCCATCACAAAACCACGACTCTCTACACCTACAATCTTGGTGATTCCTTTGTCTTTGTAGAGTTCATACATCTCGTCCAGCATTATCTTCATGCACTCTGCATTCTTGTACAGGGTGGTCACATCACGAAAGTTGATACCCTTCCTCGGAAAATCGGGTATGCAACGCAAATTGTCAATCAGTACTTGGTTGTTCATAATCCTTTGATTTTATCGTTATTATATCATATATTTATTACTCCTTGTTTCACGTGGAACATCAAAACTGTCAACTCCCTCATCGACCTCTGGTCGCTTTGTACCTTCAGGTCAAAGAACTCTCAACTCTCAACTGTCAACTGTCAACTCCCTTCACCTTCCCATCAGCACCAGCATGGCATTGATGTCGCTGGGTGATACGCCAGGGATGCGACTGGCTTGTGCCAATGTCTCGGGCTGTATCTTCTCCAACTTCTGGCGGGCCTCGGTGGAGATGGCGGTCAGGGTGGGGTAGTCAAAGCGTCCTCGTATCTTGATATTCTCCAGACGGTGCATCTTCTCGGCTACCTGTCGTTCGCGCTCTATATACCCTTTATACTTGATATGTATCTCGGCAGCTTCGGCTATTTCTTCTTTGCGGTTGGGCAGCCGTTCGATGCGCTCGCGCAGTTCGGGCACGATCTCCTGCAGCCGTTCGAAGTTCAGTTCAGGACGTGCTACGAGGTCTTCGAGCTTACAGCCATAGACGAGTGGGGTAGAGCCCATCGATTCCAATGCGCCATTCACCAACCGTGGCTTGATGGCATAGTGGTGACAGAAATCCTCGATTCCTTCGATGGCCTGCTTCTTCTGCAGCCACCAGTCATAGCGCTCACGTTTGGCTATTCCCAGTTCGTAGGCTTTCTCTGTCAGGCGGGCATCGGCATCGTCCTGCCTGAGCAGGATTCTATATTCGGCTCGCGAGGTGAACATACGGTAGGGCTCGTCCACGCCTTTGGTTACTAAGTCGTCGATCAATACGCCAATATAGGCCTCGTCGCGCTTCAGCTCAAAGATGGGGTGGCCATGCTCCCCCTCGTCAGTTTCATTACCGTATGTGGCGACTGAGTCGCAACCCGCCATACTCCCTGCCATCAGGGCGGCATTGATGCCGGCTATCGTACCCTGTCCGCCAGCTTCCTCGTAGCCGGTGGTGCCGTTCACCTGTCCTGCCATGAAGAGCCCGCTGATAATCTTTGATTCCAGCGAGTGATGCAGCTGTGTGGGGTCGAAGTAGTCGTACTCGATGGCATAGCCTGGCCGATACACCTTCAGGTCGCGCAGGGCGGGAATCTTCTTCAGGGCGGCTATCTGCACGTCCATCGGAAGGGACGACGAGAAGCCGTTCAGATACATCTCGTTGGTGCTCTCACCTTCCGGTTCGAGGAAGAGCAAGTGCTGCGGACGGTCAGGGAAGGTGACGAGCTTGGTTTCTATCGAGGGACAGTAGCGTGGACCGATGCTTTGTATCTGTCCGTTGTAGAGTGGCGAGTCGGCTAATCCGCTGCGCAGCATCTCGTGTACCTCCTCGTTGGTATAGCACACCCAGCAGGGCAACTGTTGCAGCGGGCGTTGCGAGGGGTTGTTGCTTCCATTGGTTCCGTTGCTTCCATTGGTTCCGTTGCCTCCATTGCTTTCGTTGCTTCCGTTGCTGTCACCGTCACCATCGGCACCCCCGAGATACGAGAACCTGTAGTAGCCGTTCTCGCCATCCTGACGCTCCATATCCTCGAAGTGAACGGAGCGCTTGTCGATGCGCACGGGAGTCCCCGTTTTCATACGTCCGGCACGGATGCCGTGGCGGGTGATGCTCTCTGTCAGATGGGCCACGGCGGGCTCGGCTATGCGTCCGCCGGCTACCATCTTTCTGCCGATGTGCATCAGTCCGTTCAGGAAGGTGCCTGCCGTCAGCACCACCGCCCTGGCATGTATCTCGCAGCCCCAGATAGTCTTCACGCCTACCACCCGCTTGGAACTTCGGCGCGTGGCTTGGCGGGTCGCGGCTTGCTGGTTGATGGTTTGTTGGTTGATGGTTTGTTGCGACTCAGTCGCAACATACTGTGAAGCCCCCGCCGGCAGCGCCTCCTCTACCAGCAGTTCGTCAACCTGGTCTTGCCAGATGTCGAGATTCGGGGTTTGGTCCAGCATCTCGCGCCACTTCCAGATGAACTTGCCTCGGTCGCACTGCGCCCGGGGGCTCCAAACAGCTGGCCCCTTCGAGCGGTTGAGCATACGGAACTGGATGGCGGTGGCATCGGTGACGAGCCCCATCTGTCCTCCTAAGGCATCTATCTCGCGAACGATCTGCCCCTTGGCTATGCCGCCAATGGCAGGATTGCACGACATCTGGGCTATCTTGTTCATGTCCATCGTCACCAGACAGGTCTTCGCTCCCATGTTGGCAGCAGCACAGGCAGCCTCGCAACCAGCGTGGCCGCCTCCAATTACTACAACGTCATATTTTAGAATCATGTGGCAAAGTTACGAAAAGTCGAGCGCAAAACAAAATAAATCACATTTATTTTTATTGCCGAGACGGAGTAACTTCTCGCTGGAAGCGAAAAGTTACGAAAAAACGAGAGAAATGCAAAAGGAAAGCTCGCTTTTCTTTTCATTTCCGTTTTTTCAGCAACGCGGTGGGGTGTGGATTAGTAGAGAGGGAAATCCTTGATGTGGTTAATTTCCGGTTCGCCGCCATCAGGAGTTCCTACGATGGTGATGGCATCCAGTCGAATGTTGTTTCTTAGATGTCTGTATTTCACATAGTGGTTGATGGCACCACGCAGATTTTGCAGCTTCTTATAGTCGATGGCTTCCTCGGGTTCTCCAAAGAGGCTGTTGCGGCGTGTCTTCACCTCTACGAAAACGATGGTGTCTCCATCCTGTGCAATGATATCGATGTCGCGATGTCCCGACTTCCAGTCGCGATCAAGGATGGTGTATCCCTGACGGCTCAGATAGTCGGCAGCGAGACTTTCTCCCCAGGTTCCCAACTCGTTGTGTAGTGCCATTTTTCTTCTCTTTTCTATTCGATAACGGGAGAATGATATATAATATTTTGTATAAATAGCGCATTTTCTAACGAAAACGTTTGCGGGATTCATAATTTTGTAGTACCTTTGTTGCCTAAAATGTACGCGCGATACCTAATATAAAGTATTTCAAGTTTCAAAATTTTAATAATTTAAATTCATTTTATGTGGTTAATTAATTCATCAATCGGTAGAAAGGTTGTCATGTCCGTCACCGGTTTGGCGCTGATTCTGTTCCTGACATTCCATTGTGCCATGAACGTCATCGCCATCTTCTCGGGTGAGGCTTACAACATGATTTGCGAACTGCTGGGTGCCAACTGGTATGCCGTCGTGGCAACACTGGGCTTGGCCGCCCTGGCGCTCATTCACATCGTCTATGCCTTCATCCTGACGGCTCAGAACCGTAAGGCTCGCGGCGAGAACCGCTACGATGTGGCAACAACAACCAACAAGAACGGCATCCTGGATGTCGCTGAGGGTTGGGCCTCCACCAACATGCTGGTGCTGGGCTTGATCATCCTCTGCGGTCTGCTGCTCCACCTGTATCACTTCTGGAGCAAGATGATGCTGGCTGAGATTATCGGTACAACGAGTGGTCATCTGCCCACCGATGGCTTTGCCTTCATCATCGACACCTTCGGCGATCCCATCAATGTGGTGATCTACATCATCTGGATCTGTGCCATCTGGTTCCACCTGGCTCACGGTTTCTGGTCGGCTCTGCACACCCTCGGTGCCAGCGGCAAGATTTGGCAGAAGCGCATCCAGTGGATTGGTCTCTGCTACGTATCGCTGCTCATGCTGGGCTTCCTGGTAGTCATCCTGGCTTTCGCCTTCAAGTGCGCTCCCAGCCTCTATGCCTTTGCTGGCTGCTAATCAATCGTAAAATCGTAAAATTGTAAAATACAACTATGGCTAAAGTATTAGATTCAAAGATTCCTGCAGGACCAGTGCCTGAGAAATGGAAGGAATATAAGGCTCATCAGCGTCTCGTCAACCCGAAGAACAAGCTGAAGCTCGATGTCATCGTGGTGGGTACAGGTCTGGCTGGTGCATCGGCTGCTGCTTCGCTGGGTGAGATGGGCTTCAACGTGATTAACCTCTGCATTCAGGACTCACCCCGCCGTGCGCACTCTATCGCCGCCCAGGGTGGTATCAATGCCGCCAAGAACTATCAGAACGATGGCGACTCGGTCTATCGTTTGTTCTACGACACCGTGAAGGGTGGTGACTATCGTGCCCGCGAGGCCAACGTGTATCGTCTGGCTGAGGTGTCTAACAATATCATCGACCAGTGTGTGGCTCAGGGTGTTCCCTTTGCCCGTGAGTATGGCGGCATGCTGGCCAACCGTTCGTTCGGTGGTGCTCAGGTGAGCCGCACGTTCTATGCCAAGGGTCAGACGGGTCAGCAGTTGCTGCTCGGTGCTTACTCTTCGCTGAGTGCTCAGGTGCAGGCCAAGAAGGTGAAGCTCTATACCCGCTACGAAATGGAGGATGTGGTGATTGTTGACGGACGTGCCCGTGGTATCATCGCCAAGAACCTGGTAACGGGTAAGCTGGAGCGTTTCTCGGCCAATGCTGTGGTCATCGCTACGGGTGGTTATGGTAACACCTATTTCCTCTCTACCAACGCTATGGGTTGCAACTGCACGGCTGCCGTTCAGTGCTATCGTAAGGGTGCTTACTTTGCTAATCCTTCATACGTGCAGATTCACCCCACCT
>DDPY01000050.1:0-154 GCA_002342415.1 Prevotella sp. UBA2456
GTACGGCGGGGCCAGCCGGGGCAGCACAAAGGAGGCGCACTTGCTGGCCTGCCTCGAAAGCTATGCCAGCCATCTCCGCTGCTCCTGTGATATCATCAGCAATGACTATCATCTCTCGCTTCTTATTTATTTCTCTCTCACCTCTTACCTCTCA
>DDPY01000050.1:208-371 GCA_002342415.1 Prevotella sp. UBA2456
GCATAGTCGATGGAGAGTGTCATGGCAGAGTCGTTGGCAATGCCTTTGCCGGCTACATCGAAAGCGGTGCCGTGGTCCACCGACACGCGGATGATGGGCAGGCCGAGGGTGATATTGACACCCGATGCCGACTCCATCTTGCCCGTCTCCTTGTTCCAGTTGA
>DDPY01000050.1:406-78716 GCA_002342415.1 Prevotella sp. UBA2456
CACCGTCGAACTGTCCGCACTTGGCCTTGGCAAAGACACTGTCGGGGGGGACGGGGCCGTCTACATCGAAGCCGCGCTGGCGCAGTTCCTCGATGGCAGGGGTAATCTCCTGTGCCTCCTCGTAGCCAAACATGCCGTTCTCGCTGGAGTGGGGGTTAAGACCTGCCACCCCAATGTGGGGCTTCTCGATGCCAAACTGGCGGCAGGCATCATCAATCAGCTCCACGCACTCGATGACGCGGGCCTTCTTCACCAGGTCGCAGGCCTTTCTCAGGGGTACATGGGTAGAGACATGGATGACGCGGATGTTCTCGTCGGCCAGCATCATGGCATATTTCTTCGTGTGGGTGAAGGTGGCATAGATTTCAGTATGGCCGTCGAAGTGGTGACCAGCGAGGTTGAGGGCCTCCTTGTTGAGGGGAGCCGTGACGGTGCCGTCTACCTCGTCTGCCATGGCCAGCTCTATCGCTTTCTTGATGTATTGGAAGGCCGCATTGCCACACTGTGCCTGCACCTTGCCAAACTCGAAGGTAGAGAGGTCGACACACTGTAGGTCGAGCACGTCGATGATGCCATATTCGAACTTGGCCTCCTGAACGCGCTGGATGGCATTGACCTGCAGATGGAAGCCTAACAGGTTGACGGCCTGCTGCATGATGGCAGCATCGCCCGTCACCACGGGGCGGCACTTGTCGTAAGTCTCTTTTCTGTTCAGGGCGCGCACCGTGATCTCTGGACCGATGCCTGCAGGGTCGCCCATGGTGATGGCTAATATTGGTTTCATTTCTTTCTTTGTTTAAAGGGTATTTCGGGATTTCAATTTCTCGATATGTCGATATATCGAAATATCGACTTTGTCTCAATACAGTGAATTATAGATGTCGCGGGCATCTTGCTCTGTCACTTTGCGGGGATTGTTCTTCAGCAGGCGCTGCACTTCCATGGCGGCCTTGGCCATGCCAGGGACTGCGGTCTGGGGGATGCCCAAATCGGAGAGCTTCTTGGGAATACCCACCGATTCAGCCAACTGATAGATGAAGTCGACACCGCGCTGAGCCGTCTCCTGATCGTCTTTGCCAGGCTCACAGCCCATGGCTACTGCCACCTCGGCATAGCGCTTGGGGCAGGCTTGGGCATTGAACTTCATCACGCTGGGCAGCAGGATGGCATTGGACAGCCCGTGGGGGATATGGAACTCGCCTCCGAGGGGGTAGGAGAGTGCATGGACAGCAGCCGTATTGACAGGGCCGAGGCACAGGCCGCCATAGAGCGAGCCAAAAGCCAGGGCCTCGCGAGCCTCCTGATATTCAGCACTGGGTGTTGAGCCTTGAACTTTGTTCTCGCGGGCTAAGCGAACGGCAGTTTCCAGATTGGCACTGATCAGTCGGATGCCCTGCAGGGCATAGATGTCAACGGAGGGATGGGCAAATTGGTTGGTGTAGGCCTCGATGCAATGGGTCAGCGCGTCCATACCCGTATCTGCTGTTACCTTGGCAGGTACGGTCCAGGTGAGCTTGGGGTCTACATAGGCAGCATCGGCAATGAGGAAGGGCGATACGATGCCTTTCTTCAGATGATCGCGCTCGTCGAGCAGGATGGCATTGGGGGAGACTTCCGAACCTGTGCCTGCCGTGGTGGGCAGACAGGCAAACCAAAGTCCTTTCTGGCGGATAAATCCAGTGCCGAAGCAGTCTTCCACCTGCTGATCGCTATGGATGAAGGCCGCTATGAGCTTCGTGATGTCGAGCACCGAACCGCCGCCGATGCCTACTACGCTGTCGGCCTTGAACTGGCGGGCGATGGCGAGTATCTGCTTGAAGTCGTTGACAGTAGGCTCAGCCACGATGTCCTGATACACCTCGATGGCAATGCCCGCGCTGGTGAGTGTGGAGAGTGTCTGCTCGATGAGCGGACGGATGGGGGGTGCGGTCAGCACAAAGAGCCTGCTGAGTCCCATCTTCTGATAATCTTCTGCTAAATTCTGAATGCAGCCCGTGCCAAACACGATTTTCTGAGGCTGCAAGAGTGTGATTGCTTTCATTGCGTACCTTATTTATATATATAGTGAAGACGGACGGAATGGTGTTTTGTCACCTTTTGCTTGTGTAATACAAATAATCTTCGTACATTTGCAGCCGTTATGCAGAACGGAAAGAGAATTTCAGTGCCTGCCGGTGAGCAGGCAGGACTGCCCATCCCACATCCCTTGGTGGCCATCGTCCCTGTGGTGGTGCTGATAGTGTTTCTTGCCATCGTCATCGTGTTGTTTGGCAGCGACTCGCTGAGTGGTGGCTCCCAGATAGCCTTGCTGATGGGGATGGCAGTGTGCGTGTGCATTTCGATGGGCTGCTACAGGGTTCCTTGGAAACGGTTTGAGAAGCAGATTACAGCTACCATCGGCGAGGTGAGCATCACCCTGCTGATACTGCTCTGCGTGGGCATGCTCTCCGGGTCGTGGATGGTGAGTGGCATAGTGCCTACGATGATCTACTATGGTGTGCAGATGATGTCGCCGCAGTTCTTCCTCGTCTCCTCGTGTGTCATCTGCGCGCTAGTGTCTGTGTGCTCAGGGTCGTCGTGGACAACGATAGCCACTATCGGTGTGGCACTGTTGGGCATTGGCCATGCCTTGGGCGTGTCGGAAGCTTGGACTGCGGGAGCCATCATTTCGGGTGCTTACTTCGGCGACAAGATGTCGCCCCTGAGCGATACCACCATCCTTGCATCGTCGGCAACAGGCACCGACCTCTTTGTGCATATCCGCTACATGGTGCTGACCACGGTGCCTACCTTCCTTATTACACTGACCGTCTTCTTCATTGCCGGGTTGGAACATGAAGACGGCGAGCAGCTGCAGATCGGTCTCTATACGGAAGGACTGGCACACACGTTCAACATCTCGCTTTGGACGCTGTTGGTGCCCGTGCTGACGGGTGTGATGATAGCGCAGCGCGTGCCTTCGCTCATCGTGCTGTTCGTCTCGTCGGTGATGGCTGGCATCGTAGCACTGCTGCTGCAGCCGCACATACTGACAGAGATAGCAGGCACGGACAGCCTGACACGCGGACTGGCCATCACCTACTATGGTGCTACCCATGTCGAGACGGGCTATGCCGAGCTGAACGAACTGGTGTCGACAGGCGGAATGGCAGGCATGCTCAACACCATCTGGCTCATCCTCTGTGCCATGTGCTTCGGCGCCTCGATGGTGGCCAGTGGCATGATAGAGAGTCTGACGCGGGTCATCGTGCGATGGGTGCGCAACAGGGTATCGCTCGTTTCGTCAACGGTGGGTACGGGCATTTTCCTCAACGTCTGTACGGGCGACCAGTTTATCTCCATTGTGCTGAATGCAGACATCTATAAGGAAGTATATCGTGAGCAGGGCTACGAGTCGCGTCTGTTGAGCCGCACCACGGAAGATGCAGCCACCGTGACCTCGGTGCTGATACCCTGGAACACGTGCGGCATGACGCAGTCTACCGTCCTTGGTGTGCCCACACTGACCTATCTTCCCTATTGCTTCTTCAATTACCTGAGTCCGCTGATGAGCATCTTCATTGCTGCCACGGGCTGGCGCATCTATCGAAAGACTATTGCTCCTTTCGGCGGTCTTCCAGATAGCCCCAGATAGTAAGCTCCTTGTCAGCCAGCGGTGTCTTGAACAGGAAGCTGGCCGCATAGCCCACAATGAGGACGATGAGGTGGGAGTAGACTCCTAACATGTATTTATGGTGCTGGAAGTTCCAGTCGCCCAGGTCGAGCAATGTCTCCTTGACACCATTGCCGTCGATGTCTACCTTTGTGGAGGTCAGCACCGCATAGGCCGTGTACAGCACGGCGGCGGCTATGCCGATGTATAGCCCCTGCTTGTTGGCTCGGCGGCTGAAAAGTCCAAGGATGAAGATGCCCACGATGCCTGCCGAGAAGATGGCATAGAGCGAGAACAGAGCTCCCAGCACTCCTTCGCCGCCCCATGAGATATAGAGGCAGGCTACTGCGATGGCTCCTACACCGGCGGCTACCACCATCCATCTGCCTACATTCAGTTGCTGGCGGTCGGTGGCGGCTGGGCGCATGCGCAGATAATAGTCCTGGACGGCAATGGCCGACAGACAGTTCAGGTCGGAGTCCAGCGAGGAGATGGCTGCTGCTGCAAGGGCCGCGATGATGAGGCCGCGGATGCCTACAGGCAGCTCATGGGCAATGAAGTAAGGGAAAACCTCGTCGGCCTTGATGCCCTCAGGCAGCAGGGGAGCACCCTGGGCGTGATAGTAGGCAAACAAGGCTGTGCCGATGAACATAAAGAGAGCCCAGATGGGAACAGACATCAGCACCCCGATGTAGGCTGCCTTTTTGGCTTCCTTGTTGCTCTTGGCTGCCAGATAGCGCTGCACGATGGTCTGGTCGGTGCCGTACTTCTGCAGGGCATAGAAGATACCGTTCAGCACCATCACGATAAACGTGAGCTGGGTGAGGTCCCAGTCATAGGGACCAAACGAAATCTTGTTGTACTCCGATGCGATACGGAAAGTCTCTGCTGGTCCGCCCTCGATGCCAAACAGCAGGATGGCAATGCAGATGATGCCTCCGCCGATGAGCAGGAATCCTTGTGCCACATCCATCCACACGATGGCCTCCATGCCACCGAAGAGTGTCAGGATGATAATCGTGATGCCTAAGATGAGCACGATGGCATAGATGTCGATATTGAGGAAGGTGGCCAGGGCCATGCTGACAAGGAAGAATACGGTGCCCGCCTTGGAGAAATGGCCCAGGGTGAAGGCGAACGAGGAGTAGAGTCGGGCGAAGAGTCCGAAGCGACGCTCGAAATACTCGTAGGTAGACAGGCGTATCACCTTGCGGAACAATGGTACGATGATGCCGATGAGTGCCACCAGCACGATGGGCACCATCAGTCCCTGCACCAACAGGATCCAGTTGCCTGCGTATGCTGCACCAGGGTAGGCGAGGAAGGTAACGCTGGAAATCAGCGTGGCAAAGATGGAGATGCCTACTGCCCAGGCAGGAATCTTGCCTCCGCCTGCGAAATACTGTGAGGTGTCCTTCTGCTTATGGGCGAAGAATACCCCAGTGCCAATGGCTGCCAGAATGGACAGCAGCACGATGATATAGTCAATCCAATGCATCTTGGGTTATTTACGATTTACAGATTTACGATTTACTATTTATTAGTATTTACAGCTTTTCGCGGATGGCCTGTTCTTCCTCTTGGCTGAGGCGGGTGAGGGGCATCAGCATCCACGGCTCGCAGAGGCCCTTGGTCTGCATCATCACCTTCAGTGCGGTAAGGCTCTGTCCTAAGGTGCGGTCTTTCTGATAAATCTTCGCAATCTCGTTGGTCTCGTCCTGCAAGCGGTTGGCTGTATTCCAGTCACCCTGCATGGCAGCCTCGAACAGCTGCTGGAACATCTCGGGCACGTAGTTGCCGGTAGAGGGTACAATGCCGTTGCCGCCTAACTCCAGTGAGTGGGCACTTTGGGCTGCCCAGCCGCAGAAGTAGGCAAAGTCGTCGCGCCCCTTGACAATCTCGATGCACTGCGCCATACGCTCCAGGTCGCGCTCCGAGTCCTTCAGTCCCACGATGTTGGGATGGTCGGCCAGCTTTTTAATAATAGGTACAGGTATGGACATGTGGGTGGTGGCCAGAATGTTGTAGAGCATCAGCGGACCAGTGATGCAGTCGGCCAGTGTCTTGTAGTATTCGTACATCTGTTCCTCGGTCAGGGCATAGTAGGTAGGAAGGGTGGCTACAATGACATCGGCACCTAAGGCTGTGTACACCTCTGCCTGACGCACCTGCTCGGCAAAGCAGTTGCCCGTGAGGCCCGCATAGATGAGTATCCGTCCGCCGGCAGCCTTCACCGCTGTCTCTACAAACAGCTGACCATCGGCCTGGCTGACACTGTTGCCCTCGCCAGTGGTGCCCATCAGCAGGGGAGAAACATGGTTCTGTGCAAAAAAGTCAATGATTCGCTTGACGGCCTCCGTGTCGAGTTGTCCATCCTGGGTGACGGGGGTTACCATCGGTACCACTACGCCACGATACTTACTCTTGTTCATACGCTTTAATTCTTAGTTTTATTCCTTTGTATATGAAAGACGTACGAGTGTTTGAATAGTCATCAGTCACCCGCCCTTAACTTTTTTTTGCAAAAAATCGCCCTTGAAAAAGATACATGGTAAGGATATATTTCGTATCTTTGCACTCGAATCGGATTTCCTGAAACGGGAAACTTTTTCCGATTCGAAATTCAAAAAGTTGTCCAAAACGGAAAACTTTTGGATCGTTAGGAGTCGACAAGTTTACTTGTTTGCCCAATGCAAAAATAAGAAAAGCCATTAAGACTTAGCCGTGTTTACAATCCGACTGTTGGCCAATTTGAGCCTCAAAAAGAAGCAACTGTCAATAACTTAAAGAATAAGATATAGAATGGAAATTAAAAATTTTACCATTACGAAGCGTGACGGCTCGAAGGATCGCTTCTCGTTAGACAAAATCATGAACGCTATAGTCAAGGCGTTCGAGAGTGTGAATGAACCAGCAGACTTGGGCACGGTGTCCAAGATCCTGAGTCATCTGGACATGCACGACGACATCAAGGTCGAGGATATCCAGAACCAGGTGGAAGAGGCGCTGATGCGCGAGGGCTTCTATCAGGTAGCTAAGTCGTTCATCCTCTATCGCCAGGAGCATACCGAAGACCGTGAGACGCTGGAGAAGATGATGTTTCTCTCGGAGTATATGGAGTCGGTCAATGCTGCCACGGGTTCCAAATATGATGCCAATGCCAATGTGGAGCACAAGAATATAGCCACCCTGATTGGTGAACTGCCCAAGTCGAACTTCATCCGCCTGAACCGCCGACTGCTGACGGACCGCATCAAGAAGATGTATGGCAAGCAGCTGGCAGACGAGTATATTGACAAACTCACCCACCATTTTATATATAAGAACGACGAGACGAGCCTCGCCAACTATTGCGCCTCTATCACCATGTATCCCTGGCTCATTGGCGGCACGGTGGCCATCGGCGGCAACTCTACAGCTCCTACCAACCTGAAGTCGTTTGCCGGAGGTTTCGTCAACATGGTGTTCATGGTGAGTTCGATGCTGAGCGGTGCCTGTGCCACCCCCGAGTTCCTGATGTATATGAACTACTTTATCGGTAAGGAGTATGGAAAGGACTATTGGCAGCATCCTGAACAGCAGGCCGACCTCTCGCTGAAGAAGCGTTCTATCGACAAGGTGATTACCGACTATTTCGAGCAGATAGTCTACACGTTGAACCAGCCTACGGGAGCCCGCAACTACCAGGCCGTGTTCTGGAATGTGGCCTACTACGACCGCTACTATTTCGAGAGCATCTTCGGCGAGTTCTACTTCCCCGATGGCAGCCAGCCCGACTGGGACGGTCTCTCCTGGCTCCAGAAGCGTTTCATGAAGTGGTTCAATCAGGAGCGTACCAAGACGCTGCTCACCTTCCCCGTAGAGACAATGGCTCTGTTGGTTGATGAGAATGGCGAATGTAAGGACAAGGAGTGGGGTGACTTCACCGCCGAGATGTATGCCGAGGGACATTCGTTCTTCACCTATATGAGCGACAATGCTGACTCGCTCAGTTCATGTTGCCGCCTGCGCAACGAGATTACGGACAACGGCTTCTCCTATACACTGGGTGCGGGTGGTGTGTCCACGGGTTCGAAGTCGGTGCTGACTATCAACCTGAACCGTTGCATCCAGTATGCCGTCAACCACAAGATAGACTACTTGGAGTATCTTGAAGGTATCATCGACCTGTGCCACAAGGTGCAGACGGCCTATAATGAGAACTTGAAGGAGCTGCAGAGTCATGGCATGCTGCCGCTGTTCGATGCAGGGTATATCAATATCTCGCGCCAGTATCTCACCATCGGTATCAACGGACTGGTGGAGGCCGCCGAATTCATGGGTCTGAAGATTACTCCTAATGATGACTACCAGCACTTTGTGCAGGGTATCTTAGGACTGATAGAGAAATACAACAAGAAATATCGCACAAAGGAGCTGATGTTCAACTGCGAGATGATTCCTGCCGAGAATGTGGGTGTAAAGCATGCCAAGTGGGACCGTGAGGATGGCTACTTCGTGCCCCGTGACTGCTACAACAGCTATTTCTATGTCGTAGAAGACGACTCGCTCAGTGTCATCGACAAGTTCAAGCTTCACGGCCGTCCCTATATCGAGCACCTGACGGGTGGGTCTGCCCTGCACATGAACCTGGACGAGCACCTCTCGAAGCAGCAGTACCAGCACCTGCTGAAGGTGGCAGCCCAGGAGGGATGTAACTACTTCACGTTCAATATCCCCAACACTGTCTGCAATGATTGTGGGCATATTGACAAGCGATATTTGAAGGAATGCCCGCATTGCCATTCGAAGAATGTGGACTATATGACGCGCATCATCGGCTATCTGAAGCGTGTGTCCAATTTCTCTCAGGCACGCCAGGAGGAAGCATCACGCCGCTTCTATGCACATGCAGAACAGAACGTCTGACCTATGCTGAAGTACGTCAATACAGGAATCGTCTTTCAGGAGGTGCCCGACGAGGTGACGCTGGCCATCAATATCAGTAATTGTCCTTGCCATTGTCCGGGCTGTCACAGCCACTACCTGTGGGACGATATCGGAATGCCACTGGATACCGATGCTATCGATGATTTCGTGTCACAGTATGGCACAGACATCACATGTATAGCCTTTATGGGAGGCGACTGCGACCCCAAAGGTGTCAATATGCTGGCACAGTATATTCACGAGTACCATCCTCAGTTCCATGTGGCTTGGTATAGTGGCCGTATCCGTGTACCGTCGGTGGTGAATAAGCAGGACTTCGATTTCATCAAGGTGGGTCCCTACATAAAGCATTTAGGTCCCTTGAAATCGGTGACAACGAACCAGCGGCTATACCGCCGGATGCTGGACGGCACTTTCGAGGATATCACCTATCGTTTCTGGCGGCAGCGTGATATGGCAATATAACAAGAGCGGAAGAGGTATTCTCTTACCTCTCACCACTTACCTCTTACCTCTGAAAGTTATTTTTTCAGCGTGAACACGAAGCGCAGGCCATGAGGGTCGGCGCTTTGTGCTTTGATAGTGCCTCCGTGTAGCATGATGGCATTCTTCACAATGGCCAGTCCGAGTCCTGTTCCTCCTAACGAGCGGCTGCGTCCTTTGTCGATGCGATAGAAGCGCTCAAAGATACGCGTCATCTGGTCTTTGGGGATGCCGGGGCCGTTGTCACTGAAGGTAAACAGCCAACGGTTGGCTTGTTCCTTGGCAGTCATCTCAATCGTACAGCCGTCGCCTGCATAGTTGATGGCGTTGTCTATGAGGTTGCGAAAGACACTATATAGAAGCGATGTGTTGCCAGATATAACAATGTCGCCGGGGAGGCAGTTGCGTAAGATGATGCGGTGTTGTTGCAATTTCAAGGATGTCTCCAAGACAATGTCGCTCACTAAGTGGCTGAGATCGATGCGCTCCTTGGTCAGTTGGTCAGGGGCATAGTCTATGCGGTTCAGCATCGAGATGTCCTGAAGCAATGATGTCAGTCGGGTGGCTTGGCTATATGTTCGCGCAATGAATTGCCGCTGTGTCTCATTGTCCATTTCCGGATGGTCGAGCAGGGTTTCCGCATAGCCTAGGATACTGGCCACAGGTGTTTTCAGCTCATGGGCGATATTGTTGGTGAGTTGTCGGCGCATGGCACTCTCCTTGATGGCCTGTTCACGACTGATGCGATGGTCCATGCGCTTGGCATAACGTAGCAGTATGCCACTGAGAGCTATCATAATGATAAGAGAGAATACGAGCAGATGCCAGTCGGAAGGCTCAGAAAAGGGTGACAGCGAACTACGGTCGTAGTCTTCGAAGAGGATAAAGAAAACGGCATACACCAGGAATATCCCCATTACACTAAAAAACATTTTTCTGCCTTCGGTCATAGTTCTGGCTGTTTTGTTTCAGCGTTTTACTCTTTAGACGATTTAAAGTAGTAGCCGTATCCTTGCCGGGTAGCTAAGCAATAGGCATAGGGACCTATTTTCTTACGTATTCTGGTGATATTCACATCTACAGTACGATTCGTTACGACAACATCATTGGGCCAGATACGTTCTATCATATCCTCGCGTGAGAAGATGTGTCCCTTTTCGGACATCAGTAGTGCCAGCAGTTCGAACTCTGTGCGGGTAAGGGCAACAGCATTTCCGTCGATAGTTACCGATTTGTTGCTGTAGTTTACAGATAAGCCCTTATAGGTCAGGATGTCTTCTTCGGTAGAACTGGTTCGTGCCAATACTGCTTTTATTCTGGCTTGTACCTCGCGCACAGAGAAAGGCTTGGAAATATAGTCATCGGCCCCCAGCCTGAATCCTTTCAGCATGTCGTCTTCGGCATCTTTGGCTGTCAGAAAGATAATAGGCACCTGATGGTTTAGGCGTTGTGCGAGCTCAAAACCCGACATGCCGTCCATCATTACATCAAGCAGCAATAGGTGGAAGGTCTTGTCCGCCATCTTCTCAAGAGCCTCCTCGGCAGAGTAGGCGGTGGTGATGTCATAACCTGATGCCCTCAAGTTAAAACTGAGAATGTCGCATAGGTCTTTCTCGTCGTCTACGATAAGTATTCGTTTCATGGGGGCAAATATACGAAAAATATTTCTAACAGCCAAGCCTTGCCTGCACAACATTTACAACATAGTCGCCCAACTTCTCACATTCGTTGATGAAATCCAGATACTGAGTGCCTATCAGATAGCTGTACGAGCGCTTGCCGATGTCCTCAATATTTTCATTTCTCAGTTGGGTGCGCAGCATATTGATGTCGTTTTCGATGCGGAAAGTCTCTTGGATGTTCTGCTCTTCTCGCCGTCCCCGTATCACTTTGTTCATTTGGGACAGAGCCTCGTCTGTCAGCACCATCATACGGGATAGGTTGGACATCTGGGTGTCAGTGAATCGTTTGCCCGACTCATGCTGCCGGTCTAAGACACAAGCCATGTTGTAGCAGGCATCGCCGATGCTCTCCAGCTCGTCCACTTCGCGCATCAGGTCACGAATTTTTTCCTTTGTGTCATCAGAAAGATGGGCATTGCTTACCTTTTCCAGATAGTGTGCAATAGCCATTTCCATGCGGTCGGCAAAGTCTTCTTCGTTGGCTATCTTGTTGAAATGCTGGGTAAACATCTTGTCATCTTCCTCACGAAGCAGTTGATTAACCATACCCATCATCTCTTGCATGCGCTGGCCGAAGCGTGCCGTTTCGCGCTGTGCCTGTAATACGGCAATTTCCGGTGTCTCAATGAGACTGTTTTCGATATAGAGCAGGCGGAAGGGTTCTTCGGGTTGCTCGTTATCTGGCAGCAGGCGATAGCATAGCCGTTCTATCTGCGAGATAAAACCAATGAGCAGCAGGGTGTTGGTCAGATTGAAGCAGGTGTGAAAGGTTGCCAGAACGACAGGTAGTGAGGCTCCCTTGGCCAATGTAAGTACTAAGTCGACAAAGGGATAGAACGCGCACAATACCCAGATGACACCTATAATGTTGAATACCAGATGAGCAAGTGCCGCTCTTCTGGCCTGCCGGTTAGCTCCCAGTGCCGCCAGATTGGCAGTAGCGGTGGTGCCGATGTTTTCTCCCATTACCAATGCAATACCTAAATAGATGGGCAGCACACCTGTTGAGCACAACATAATGGTAATGGCCATCACGGCAGCCGATGACTGTACGATGCAAGTGATAAAGGTGCCAATGGCAAGGAAGACGAGGATGGTGAGGTAACTCTGGGTGTCGAACGATGCGAAGAAGTTCACTACATCTTGATTGTTAGCCAGGTCCATCTCGCGTCCTGCCGAGCTAAGCATGACGAGCGATAGGAACATGAAAGCTATACCGAACAAGAAGTCGCCAACATAGCGGTGACGCTGGCGGTAGATGAGTATCATGCCTACGAAAAAGGCAGGGAACACTACATTCGTCAGGTCTACATCATAGCCGAGCGAGATGATCCATGCCGTCAGTGTCGTGCCGATGTTGGCGCCCATAATGACCGAGATGGCCTGTGCCAGGGTAAGCAGTCCGGCATTGACAAACGAAACGGTCATCACCGTCGTGGCTGAAGACGATTGTACGGCAGCTGTCACGCCTATGCCCGTCAGCATGCCTGTCCATCGGTTGGTGGTCATCCTTCCGAGGATGTGACGCAGTCCGGGGCCTGCCATCTTCTGCAGTGCTTCGCTCATTTGCTTCATGCCGAAGATGAGCAATCCCAGGGCTCCAAGTATCTTTACTGCGCAAAACCAGTAATTGGGTGTTTCTTCCATATTGTGATATTCTGTAGTTGTATTGTGGGTGCAAAGTTACATCCATTTGCAGAGAAATTCAAAAAAAAGCGGTTAAGTTCTTGTTACGATGGCGTTACGATTATATTACAAATATCCCTCAAGCCGTTAACTTGAGGGATATACCGTAGGTTGGTTGTATAGACTTTTATTTTCCCAGTCGGGCTTCAACGACATTGACTACATAGTCACCCAACTTCTCGCACTCTGATATCAGGTCTGTGTACATGGTACCAATCGCATAGTCGTATTCATGGTCGTTGATAGACTGTATGTTGGCAGCTTTCAGCCTATTGCGCATGGAGTTGATTTCGTTCTCGATGCGGAAGGTCTCGTTGATGTCCTGCTCTTCACGGCGGCCGGAAAGGGTGCGGTTCATCTGTGTCAGCGACTCGTCAGCGAGCTGCATCATGTTTCTGATTTCCTCATACTGGTGATCAGTGAAATGCTTCTCTGACTGCTGATGGCGGTTCAGTGTGCGGGCCAGATTGAAGTTGGCATCACCGATAGACTCCAGCTCACTGATTTGTCGCATCATCTGGCGTATTTTCAATTTCGTCTCATCCGACAGGTGGGCATCGCCAACCTGTTCCAGATAGCGGGCTATCTCTATCTCCATATTGTCCGAGATGCCTTCATATTTCTCGATACGTGAGTATAGCTTGGTGAACTTGTCGACATCTTTCTCTTCCAGCAGGTCGCGCACCATACCAAACATGCGTTGCATACGGTTGCCGAAGACTCCAATTTCCTTCTGTGCCTGCAGCACGGCAATTTCCGGTGTCTTGATGATACCACTCTGGATGTATTTCAGACGGCCTTCTTCCTCTTCGGAGTTGGTTTTTTGCTTGATGACGTGGCAGACAAGTTTCTCAATTTGCGGGATAAACCATATCAGAATGCCTGTATTGGCCAGATTGAAACAAGTGTGGAAGGCAGCGAGCACAAAGCTCAGTTTGGCAGCATTGGCCAGGAAGGCGGCACTGCCTGCGGTTTCCTTGGTCATGGTGACATCGTATCCTACCAGTCCGCAAACCATATCGACAAAGGGACGGAAGATGATCAGAATCCAGCAGACACCGAAGAGGTTGAAGAACATGTGTGCAAAGGCGGCTCTGCGTGCCTGCGTACCTGCCGAGAGGGCTACTATATTAGAGGTGACGGTAGTACCGATGTTCTCACCCATCACGAGTGCAATACCCTGATAGATGGGCAGCACGCCTGAAGAGCATAGTATCATCGTGATAGCCATCACGGCAGCAGACGACTGCACGCACATGGTGAGTATGCCACCGATTAAGAGAAATAGTAGGGTAGTGCCGAATGATTGCGGGTCGAACGAGGAAAAGAACGCCAGCACGGCCTGGTTCTCACCCAGGTGCATGTCGATGCCCGTCTGTCGCAGTGTGCCCAGTCCGAGGAACATGAAGGCGATACCGAACAGGAAATCACCCACCACGCGGTTGCTCTTCCGATAGATGAGGATGATGGCAATAAAGAAGGCGGGATAGACAAAGTCGGTGATGTTGAACGAGAATCCTGCCGACATAATCCATGCTGTCAATGTGGTACCGATATTGGCACCCATGATCACCGAAATGGCCTGGGCCAGCGTGAGAAGTCCTGCTGAAACAAAAGAGACCGTCATCACGGTGGTAGCTGTTGATGACTGAACGGCAGCGGTCACCCCCATACCCGTCAGCATTCCTGTGAAACGGTTGGTGGTCATGGCACCCAGCACGTGTCGCAACTGGGGACCCGCCATTTTCTGCAGGGCATCACTCATGGTTTTCATACCATACATCAACAGGGCCAGCGAGCCTAACAACCGGAAAGCCAGCAACAGATAGTTCTGCGAATCATCCATATTTTGTTCAATTTATGATTACGAATGCAAAGGTACAAAGAAAATGTGCCACAGCGCTCGTGTTTGATGTTACATTTATGTTACAATTATCTAAAACCCTATTTTATTTGGTGCGTACGTATGTCCGGTAGCCATAGACAATGATGACTAAGAAACAGATCAGTGGTAGCACGAACGAGATATTTACGGCAGGCATGCCCATGACTGTATGCTGGTCGATGATGCTGGCCTGGAGTGGGGGTAATACCGAACCGCCGAGGATGGCCATAATCAGTCCGGCAGCACCAAACTTCGCATCGTCACCCAGTCCCTGCAGGGCTATGCCATAGATGGTGGGGAACATCAGCGACATACATGCCGAGATGGCTACAAGGCAGTAGAGCCCCCAGCGACCGTCGATGAAGATGACTCCCAGCGTGAGCAGCGAGCCTGCTACAGCCAGGATGCCAAGCAGTGCTCCTGCGTTGATATACTTCAGGAAGTAGGTGCAGATGAATCGTGAGGTGACAAAAATCACCATAGCCACGATGTTGTAGCGTTGTGACATGACTTCGGCCGCTTGCTCTGATATCCCTTCGTTCATCAGCACGCGCGTGCCATATTGTATAATGAATGTCCAGCACATAATTTGCACACCCACATAGAAGAACTGCGCAATCACTCCCTCCCGATAATAGTCGATGCGGCAGATGCGCTTCAGGGTGGCTAATGGGTGTACATCGTGGTTCTTGTCAGCATTGTGCGGCATCTTCGTAAACCATATCACAAGAAACATCACGGCAATAATGGCACCGATGGCCAGATAGGGTGTAATCAGCACGGAGAGGTCGCTTTGCTTCATGGCTTCAAACTGGGCATCGTCCAATAGGGCGCGTTCGTCGGTAGAGGCAGGGTGCAGCTTGGCCTGAATAAAGTTCATGGCCACATACATACCGCATAGCGAGCCCATAGGATTGAAGCATTGAGCCATGTTCAGCCGGCGGGTAGCCGTTTCCTCCGTACCCATTGATAGGATATAGGGATTGCATGAGGTTTCCAGGAACGAGAGCCCACAGGTCAGGATAAAGTAAGCCACAAGGAAAGGATAGTACATCCCTGTCCACGAGGCAGGCAGAAACAGCAGTGCTCCAGTGGCATAGAGCCCCAGTCCCATCAGCACGCCTGCTTTGTACGAGTATTTTCTGATGAACATGGCAGCAGGAAAGGCCATGGCAAAATAGCCGCCATAGAAGGCAACCTGTACCAGTGCACCGTCCGTGACACTCATGCGGAAGATTTTCGAGAATGCTTTCACCATTGGGTTGGTGATGTCGTTGGCAAAGCCCCACAGGGCGAAACAGGATGTGATAAGGATAAACGGCACAAGATAGCTGACACCGTCTTTCGAGAGGATGGACTGATTGTTCTGCTCCATAGTTTTTAGGGTAGTTTTTTTAGTCTGCCTGCAAAGGTAGTGGAAATCGGTCGAAAATCAAAATTATTTGCGAATTTTTTTCCTCATTTCTTAAAGAATGTTAGTTGTGAGGACACCAATTAAACCAATTCGTCCTTTATGCGTAAAACGAAATAATGATATTTCAAAAACAAATATAATGAAAAAATTATTGATTGTATTGGGTGTGCTGTCTATGGCCTTATCAGCACATGCTCAGTATCCGGACTTAACAAGTGAGGCCAGTCAGTATATCAAGAAACAAAAAGAACTTTGGCAGGCACATAGCGATTCTGCTTGGGCTGTGGCATTCCCCATTGTCGTTGAAGAAGCGAAGGCCGGCCGTCCCTATGTGCCCTGGGCAAGCATGCCCTATGACCTGCGTCAGGCACGGATTCCGGCTTTCCCCGGTGCTGAAGGTGGCGGTATGTACACCTTTGGCGGACGCGGTGGTAAGGTGCTCACCGTAACCACACTGGCTGACGACGGTCCCGGCTCTTTCCGCTGGGCCTGCGAGCAGGGCGGTGCGCGCATCGTGGTGTTCAACGTTTCGGGCATCATCCGTCTGAAGTCGCCCATCTATGTGCGTGCTCCCTATATCACCATTGCCGGACAGACAGCCCCGGGCGATGGCGTGATTATTGCCGGTGAGTCGTTCCAGGTGGATACGCACGATGTGATTGTCCGTCACATGCGCTTCCGTCGCGGTGAGACACAGGTTACTTACCGCGAGGACTCCTTTGGAGGTAACCCCGTGGGCAATATCATGATTGACCACTGCTCGTGTGAGTGGGGTCTGGACGAGAATATTTCGTTCTATCGCCACATGTTCGACCTCAACGACGGCAAGGCTAAGCGTAAGACTCCTACTGTCAACGTGACCATCCAGAACACCATCTCTGCCAAGGCTCTCGATACATGGAACCATGCCTTCGGTTCTACCATTGGCGGAGAGAATACCACCTTCATGCGTAACCTCTGGGCCGACAATACGGGCCGTAACCCCAGTGTAGGTTGGGCTGGAGTCTTCAACTTTGTCAATAATGTAGTCTACAACTGGGTGCATCGTACTGCCGACGGTGGTGAGTTCCGCTCGATGTTCAACTTCATCAACAACTATTACAAGCCAGGCCCGCTCACCCCGAAGGACGAGAACGTAGGCCACCGCATCATCAAGGCTGAGAGTCGCTCGGAGGGCCTGTTCCCCTTCAAGCAGTTCGGACGTGTCTATGCTCATGGCAACATCATGGAGGGATATCCCGAGATTACCAAAGACAACTGGAAGGGTGGTGTGCAGACTGCTGATAAGGATGGTGAGATGAACGAGACCGAGCTGACACTGATGCGCTCCAACGAGCCTTTCACCATGCCTTTCCTTACTGTGATGGATACGCGTAACGCCTATCAGTGGGTGCTGAACAATGTGGGTGCCACTATCCCCTGCCGCGACATCGTAGACCAGCGCATCTGTGAAGAGGTACGCACGGGCAAGGCTTACTATGTCGAAGACTATGAGAAGAAGGTGAAGGATAATCCCTATGGTGACATGTGGGGACTGCACAAGAAGTCGAAGAACGAGGAAGGATTCTTCAAGTACCGCCGTCTGCCCAAGGACAGCTACAAGGACGGTATCATCACCGATCCCCGTCAGATGGGCGGCTATCCAGAGTATCGCTCTTGGAAGCCCTGGAAGGATGCCGACGGCGATGGTATGCCCAACTTCTGGGAGGTACAGAACGGATTGAATCCCAACGATCCTTCAGATGCCAACAAGGACTGCACGGGTGATGGATATACCAACATCGAGAAGTACATCAACGACATTCCTACTAATGTCAAGGTGGACTGGACCGACCTCAAGAACAACCACGACACGCTGGTGAAGCGTCTCAACTAAAGACGGTGCCTTATGAAGAAGATTCTATGTGCAGCAATGCTGTCAATACTCACCCTCACCGCAAGTGCTCAGGTTGCGCTGAACACTGAGGGTCAGGATGCGAAGTATGTGGAGACAATCAAGGGCCGTGCGCAGAAGATTGTCGACGGCCTTGCCCTTGCCGATGCACTGAAGGCAGTGAATGTGCGTAACATCATTGCCAACCGCTACTTCCTGCTGAACGATATCCACTCGCGTTACAGCCAGAAGAATCAGCAGGACTCCCTCTATGCTGAACTCTATAAGCACCACTTCGAGCTGGAATCGGCTCTGTCGCTCTATCTTAACAGTGAGCAGGTTGATGCAGTCAAGGACGGCATGACCTATGGGCGCTTGAAGCGCGACTACAATGCTCAGCTGGACATGATTCCCTCACTGAAGGAGGAGGAGAAGGCTCAGATTCTGGTATGGCTCAAGGAGGCCCGCGAATATGCGATGGACGCGGCCGACTCGAAAGGCAAGCACTTCTGGTTCGACAAATATCGCGGTCGCACTAACAACTGGCTCTCCGCCCGAGGCTACGACCTCAAAAAGGAACGCGACAACTGGATGAAACGTATCGAAGAAGCGAAGAAAAAATAACAATGTAAAAAGGTAAAAATGAGAAAAACATCTCAAAGTTTGGTAAAAAGTATGGTAAGAAGGTTTTTTCCTTTTTACCTTTTTACTTTTTTACCGTTAGGTCTGATAGCCCAGAGTGTGCCGATGGACTATTCCTATTGTGGCTATCACCGTTCAGAAAAGCCTATACCATCGGCAAAGGTAGCAGTCTATGTGCAGCCGCAAGGAGGCGATTGCAGCGCCTTGATTCAGGCTGCCATCGACTATGTCAGTCAGCAAAAAGCCGACAAACAGACAGGTCTTCGGGGAGCAGTGCTGTTGGCTCCGGGAACCTATGTCCTCAACGAACCACTACGCATCCGCACCAGTGGGGTGGTGCTGCGCGGCTCGGGTCGTGACCAGACCGTGCTCCGAAAGACGGGTTATGACCGCGGTGCCCTATTATATATAGAAGGTACGCGCGAGGTGGTCTACACGGATACATTGTCCGTAGCCGATGTGAAAGCGGGTTCTGTCAGCATTTCCCTTACGTCTTCTGCCTCCCGCATCCGGCCTCAAAGCCGGGTGGTCATCTGGCGGCCTTCCACCAAGCAGTGGATAGAGTCGTTGTCCTGTTCCTCTTTCGGAGGAGGGGCTCGCATGGGCTATTGGGCATGGCATCCTGGCGATATAGACCTTCGCTGGCATCGGCAGGTATTGTCTGTCGACGGCTCTGTGCTTACCCTCGATGCTCCCATCACCTGTAGCATCGAGAGCCGTTGGGGCGGGGCCAAGGTGATTGTCTGCGAGGACAAGGGAGCCATTGTTGAGTGTGGTGTTGAGAATCTCTCCTTGGAGAGTGACTATAATCGTGGCTTGCCAATGGACGAAAACCATTGCTGGGATGGTGTCTATGTGGCTGATGCTGAAAACTGCTGGGTGCGGATGGTTAACTTCCGCCATTTTGCAGGTTCGGCAGTGGTTCTCCAGAAGTCTGCTCAGCAGATAACGGTAGAGGACTGTAAGTCGTTGGCGCCCATCTCCGAGGTGGGAGGCTTCCGTAGACGTACCTTCCTGACTATGGGTGAGAAGACGCTTTTTCAGCGTTGCTATTCCGAACATGGCATCAATGATTATGCCGTCGGCAACACTGCCCCTGGTCCCAACGCCTTTGTACAGTGCGACAGCTATGAGTCGTTGGGTCCCAGTGGTGCCATCTCGTCATGGGCTCCTGGCATTCTTTTCGATATTGTCAATATCGATGGCAATGATATCGTGTTCAAGAATTGGGAATTGGAGAAGTTTGGTGCAGGCTGGTCCACAGCCAATAGCACCATGTGGCAGTCAACGGCATCGGGCTTGTTCTGCTATTCGCCCGACTCGCTCAACCGCAACTATTCCCGTGGCTGCTGGGGACAGGTGATGGGCAATGGCGAATATTCCGAGATGAACGAGCACGTGAAGCCTTACTCACTATTTGCCGACCAGTTGGAAAAACGCCTCGGACGCGATGTGAAAGCCCAGTGTCGTATATTAGAGCGCAACCTGAATGCCAGCAGTTCACCCACTATCGACGAGGCCATGCTGATGGCAACAGAAGCATTGAAACCGCGTGTTACCATGCAGATGTGGATTGACTCCGCACGCTTCGTCGGTGATGTCGCACAGGGCAAGTTGAAGCCTTTTGAATATAAGACGATGCCGATGCGCGACTTCAACTCCCACCAGTATGCCATCGTGAACGGTTGGCTGACCAAGGATCAGTATGTGTTAGTGGGTGGCAAGCATCAGACTCCCTGGTGGAACGGTCGCACCACCGATGCCGCTATGGCCAAGGCCAAGTATGCCCTGACGCGCTTCGTTCCAGGCTATGAGGGACGGGGAGGCACGGATCGTGTCGACTCGGTGGTGGCAGAGATGCTTCGTTCGCATACCTTGCTCTTCAGCCAGAACTATGGTCTGTGGACCGACCGCCGCCGCGATGACCATGAGCGCATCCGCCGCAAGAACGGTGATGCCTGGGCTCCCTTCTATGAGCAGCCTTTTGCCCGTACGGGTATTCCTCTTACTGCTCACCCCTCGTCGCTCTACTCGCAACTGGCCTGGGACGGAATGTCGAAGTATGACCTCACGCAACTCAACAAGTGGTACTTCTGGCGTTTGCAGCAGTTTGCCAAAAAGACGGAAGGCTTGGGACTATTGCTCAAGAATCAGCATTACTTCCAGCATAATATCCTGGAGGCTGGAGCCCATTGGGTGGACTGTCCGTGGCGTACGGCCAATAATGTGAATGGCACTCCATTCTTGGAACCGGTGAATTTCACAGGCGACAAGCGCATCTTCACCGCCATTCAGTTCTATGATATCGAGAATCCTGTTCTGCGACAGCTCCACCGCCAGTATATCCGCCAGTCACTGGATGCCTTTAAGGGGCAGCCCAATGTCATCCACTCTATTGGTGAGGAGTTTACCGGCCCGCTGCATTTTGTGCAGTTCTGGCTCGATGTGGTGGCTGAATGGGAAAAGGAGAATGGTCAGGTGCTCGTCGATCTGGCTGTGAATAAGGATGTGCAGGATGCCATTCTGAGAGACCCCGTCCGCTCTAAAGTCGTCGACATTATCGATATCGAGCAGTGGTTCTATCACGACAAGGGTGAGTATGCTCCCCCAGGTGGCGTGAATATGGCTCAGCGCCAGTATATGCGCAAGATACGCACTGGCGGAGCCCGCTTTGCCGATGTCTATCGCGCTGTCAGCGAGTATCGGAGCCAGTATCCTGACAAAGCCGTCATCTATGCTGCTCAGAAGCACCCCGAGATGTGCTGGGCTTCGCTGATGGCTGGCGGTTCGTGTGCGGCCATCCCAGTTAAGGATACTGCTTTCCTTTACGAACTGAGCCAGATGACTCCCGCCACAGCCGTCCCCGGTGTCTATCTTCTGAAGGGGCCTGCTGGCTGTCTGGTGTATGTGGACTCGGGAACCTACAAGGCGGGTGACAGTGGCGAGGAATATATCCTGTACTCCATCGATGCCAAGTCGGGAGCGATTACACAGAAAGGAACGGTTTCCGGCCCGACCGAAATAGCGGAGAAAGGAATTTACTGGCTAAAGAAAAAGTAGGCCATTTAAAGGGAAAAGCATGAAAAATGGCTTTTCCCTTTATTTTTAACTTATTTTATGCTTGATTTTTTTTTATTTTCCTTATCTTTGCAGCAGAAAACAAACTACTAGTACATTTAAAACTAATCGTCCTATGGCAACCAACAACATGAAAAATCGTGTGAAGCGGTTAGTGGCTGAATTTTGTGACGGCAATGACAGGGCTTTTGCTGAGCTATACGACATGCATGTACAGCTACTGTATAACTATGGGCTGAAGCTCACGTCTGATCATGAACTGCTCAAAGACTGCATCCACGATGTGTTTGTCAAGGTTTATAACAAGCGCAACGAACAAACCGTTATCAACAACTTCTGTTCTTATCTGTTGATAGCTTTGAAAAACCGTCTGTTGGACGAGTTCCGCCGCCAGTCTTTCAATACGCCTAACGAGGTAGAGGAATATGATTATCGCCGTTCGGCCGAGGATGTCGAGTGTGAGTATATCGTGCAGGAGCGCGAAGAGAAGAATATAGCTCGCGTAGCCCATCTCATGAAGCGCCTGACCCACCGTCAGCGGCAAGCCATCACCCTCTATTATCTGGAAGAGCGGAAATATGACGAGATATGCGAAATTATGAAAATGAACTATCATTCTGTTCGCAATCTCATGCATCGCAGCATGCTCAAATTGCGTGAGGCCGCTGTCGATTGAGCGTTTTCTTGATGACAAAGACTTAGGTACTTCGTCTTAATGGTAGAAACAGCGAAGTACGTGAAACGAGCCATTTACACTAAGGTTGAGCAATTCTTGTGTGACGATGACTTCATTCGTTATGTGATGGATTGTGAGCCCGATAAGGAGTCTTATTGGACGTCTTATCTGTCGGCAGCCCCTCATGTGCGAGCTGCTTATTTGAGAGCCTATGATATCCTGATGCATCTTGATGATTGCGAGTTGCTGACTCCCGAGCAGGCTGAGCGCCTCAAGCTTCGTATCATCCATTCACTACGGCTATCAGTCAACTAATCCTTGAAGTCGAGGCTTAGCTGACCGTCGCCCAGCATGTTGAACGTCTTTCGATGCACAGGGGTAATCCCGTATGCTTTGATGGCCTTGCGGTGTTTTTTCGTGGGGTATCCTTTGTTCGACAGCCAGTCGTATTGTGGATACTTTTCAGCCAGCTGGTCCATATAGTCGTCGCGATAGGTCTTGGCCAGAATGCTGGCAGCGGCAATGCTCAGATACTTGCCGTCACCTTTCACGATAGTGGTGTGCGGCAAGTAGAGCCCTGTGGTGGGGTCCATATAAGGTTTGAAGCGGTTGCCGTCCACGATGACTGCTTCCGGCCTCACCTGCAGCTGGTCCAGGGCGCGGTGCATTGCCAGGATGGAGGCATTGAGGATGTTCATCTGGTCTATCTCTTCGGGCGTGACCACTCCTACGGCCCATGCCGTTGCATCGCGCTCTATTATCTCGCGCAGCTGCTTCCTGCGTTTGTCCGTCAGCTGCTTCGAGTCGTTCAGTTCATCGTTCTTATAGTCCTCTGGGAAGATGACCGCTGCAGCATACACGCTGCCGGCCAGACAGCCACGACCAGCCTCATCGCAGCCTGCTTCCACCCTTCCCTTATAGTAGTGACTTGCCAGCATACTTTCTCCGTATTTCCTCCATTAGAACATCTTGCTTACTCGCTGGATGCCAGCCACCAGCGCGTCTATCTCTTCGCGGGTGTTGTAGAGGGCAAACGAGGCTCTCACGGTGCCCGAGATTCCCAGACGGTCCATTAGGGGCTGCGCACAGTGATGACCCGTGCGGACGGCAATACCCAGTCGGTCCAGCAGTGTTCCCATGTCCAGATGGTGGATGTCGCCAACGAGGAACGACACTACGGCATCCTTCTGCTGTGCCTCGCCGAAGATGCGCATTCCCTCTATTCCCCTTAGCTGTTCCATGCAGTAGGCAGTCAGCGCTTGTTCGTGGGCTTCGATGGCATCCATGCCAATCTTGTTCAGATAGTCGATGGCGGTAGCCAATCCGTGAGTTGCTATATAATCGGGCGTACCGGCTTCAAATTTGAAAGGCAGGTGCTCGAATGTAGTTCGCTCCCATGAGACCTTGTCTATCATCTCGCCACCACCTTGATAGGGAGGTAGTTTCTCCAACCAGTTCTCCTTTCCGTACAACACTCCAATGCCAGTGGGGCCATACATCTTATGTCCGCTGAAGGCCAAGAAGTCGCAGTCCATCTGCTGCACGTCGATTTTCGTGTGAGGAGCACTCTGCGCTGCGTCCACCATGACAGGAATACCGCGTTCGTGGGCTTTGTGAATAATGTGTTGCACATCATTGATAGTTCCCAATACATTGCTGACATGTGCAATACTGATGATTTTGGTCTTTTCCGTTATAAAATCGTCAATTCCATCGAGAATCAGCTCACCTTTGTCGCTGATGGGCAGATGTCTGACCACGATACCCTTCCTTTGAGCCTGCAGCTGCCAGGGTACAATGTTCGAGTGGTGCTCCATGTCGCTCACCAATACCTCGTCGCCCTCCTTCATTTGTGACTCACAGAACGAAGAGGCTATGAGGTTAATGGCTTCTGTAGTGCCACGTGTGAAGACAATCTCTTCCGTCTTGCCGGCATGGATAAACTGGCGCACCTTCTCGCGGGCAGCTTCGTGCAGGTCGGTAGCCTGCTGACTCAGATAGTGTACGCCGCGATGCACGTTGGCATTGACGTTCAGATATTCCTCGCGCATCGCGTCCAGCACGCATAGTGGTTTCTGTGTCGTGGCGGCATTGTCCAGATAGACGAGGGGCTTGCCGTAGACCTCGCGCTGCAGGATGGGGAAATCCTCGCGCACCTTGTTGATATCGTACATATTTGCAACCTGTTGTCTCCTCATTTTTTATGTCCTTATTTATTCTGTTTTCTGTCGTGTTAGGACAGCAGACTGCAAAATTACACTTTTTTATGTAAAAATGCATCTAAAAGCGCGCAAAATTTGAAAGAAAACAGACTATTCTGATATTTTATTCGTATTTTTGCACGCAAGTCGTGATTTCATCCGCGTGCTGACGCTGTTGAATGATCACATATAAACGATTATTGTATGAAAATCATAGTTTCACAGGAGATAGAGCAAGTTTGTCCTGAGTTCGTCGGGGCTTGTGTCGATGCCAGGGTTGTCAACAGTCCTTATTGCGAGGCTCTTTGGAGGGAGATAGATGGCTTATGCCAAAAATACCGAGGAGAGCTGACTACGGAGTCGCTGAAGGAGATGGCCAGCATCTCCGCCACCCGTCGCGTGTATAAAGCCTGTGGCAAGGACCCTTCGCGATACCGTCCCGCCTCTGAGGCCCTTATCCGCCGTGCCCTTCAGGGGAAAGAGCTGTATCGGCTGAACACGCTGGTCGACCTCGTGAATCTCGCCTCAATAGCCTTCGGATACAGCATCGGAGGCTTTGATGCCGAGAAGTTCGCGGGCGATACGCTGACGCTTGGCATCGGGCGCGAGGGCGAGCCCTACGAGGGAATAGGCCGTGGAATGCTCAACATACAGGGATTGCCTGTCTATCGTGATGCCAAGGGCAGCGTGGGAACACCAACGAGCGACAACGAACGGACTAAGATTTCAGAGCATACCAGCCACCTGGTCGTACTCGTCAACGGCTACGACGGCAACGAGCAGCGGGTAAGGGAGAATGCCGAATATATTCAGGAACTGCTCAGGAAGTATTGTCAAAGTGACGGTGGGACTTATTATTTATACAAATAAATTCTGAGTTAACTCAAATCATCGATTGAGTTAACTCAAACGATCAATCGAGTTAACTCAAATGAGCCTTTCTTCATAAGCGATGTTTGAACTGAAAAAGAGATTATGTCAAAAGTGGTATGAGGCTGCAACCATTAGGTTGCGGCCTCTCTCATAATAGGGAAACATCGTGAATTCGGGCCTTGCCAAGAAGTGGTCTGTATCCATCAGGTTCTCGCAGTCGAGCGACAGCGTGAGGCGTTGGTTGAAGGTGTACTTGATTCCGGCATCGACGACGAGGGTACTGCTGAGGTCATATTCTTCTGTTTCCCTTTTCATTTCCAATAATGTTTTAAATATGCTGGAAACATTCTTTGACAGTGTCTTGATGCCAGTATATTTGGCATTGCCGTAGATTTTCAGTTCGTGTTTTTTCTTGTCCAACAGTTTATAGGCGATGTTCAAGTTGGCCGTCATCTTAGGCACCGCCAGCACAGCGTTCTTATTTTCGCTGTAGAAGTAGTTATCTACCTTGACAGCTTTCTGCCAGTAGAAATTGGCGTTGGCCGTAAGGCGACGGTGGCTATACGCCAGACTGGCTTCAAGCCCGATACACTTGTATTCTCCGTCGTTTGTGTTTTTATCAGTAAAAAACAAATCACTGAAGCTCAGGAGGTTTTCATACTTGTTATAGAACAGGTTGAAGTCGTAGGAGAGGTGAAGTGGAGTTATTCTGCCCATGAATGTGAGTTGGACAGCCGTGAGATACTGTGGTTCGGCTGCAAACTGCAAGTCCATTTCCTGTATCCGTTGATTGTAGGACTTTTCGACGTATGCTTTGGAATAGGACAACTTGATGTTGAACGCTTCGCGTGGTGTGTAGATGAGTGCCAGTCGAGGTGAGAGGTTTTTGGCTGTATTTTGTCTGAAGCGGCTGCGCAGGTCGTAGCGTAGTCCGGCATTGATAATGAGCTGCGGCATGAAGTAGTGCTTGCACTGGGTATAGAACGACCAGCTGTTTTCGTGCTCCAATTTGTTGAAATAATCATAGTCTATGCCTGGTTGCATCATCCCGGTATAGTCTTGACCATAAGCGCTATTATGGTCAGTAAGAGAGAAGTGCTGGAACTGTACGCCCGCCAGCAGGTTTCCTTTCATGCTGCCCATCTTGTAGTCTGCGCTGGCCTGGATGCTACCGCCCAGTGTCCTGTCAGACCATTTGATATAGGTGTACTCACCCTTTGGAACCCTGTACTTTGTCGTGTCCGTATTTTCAGATGTGAATGCAATAAATTCTTCCGAATTATGCCAGTCGCCATAGACCGAGCCTTTCAGTGTGGCTGGTCCCATCTGCCTGGTGTAACTTAGTTGAACATAACTCGTCTGTGTCAGCCATCCGGGACGGATACCGTTAATAGAACGGTATTTGTCGTAGTCGTAATAGCCGTACGCTCCATATTGCGTCAGTTTCTTGATGTTCTTAGTGGCTATCAGCAGTTCGAGGCCTTTGTATTGTAGTGTCATGCCGAGGTCGTAGGTTGGCGTGTCGCGGTAGCCGTCAACGTATGCGTAGTAGTCATCGGGCATGGGGACATTGAATTTTTCTTCATATTCTGCCGCGTCGCGAGCAGGGCGATGCTGTCCGTCACTCTGGTAGAAACTTCCCCAGACGAAGATGTCAGCATCCATGAAGCGAGTGCCTATGCTGACATCGGCCTTGTGGGTGCTGAATGCACCGTGGCCGTATTTCAGTTTCACGCCGTCCAGCTCGCCGCCTTTCTTGGTGATGATGTTGACCACTGCCGACAGGGCCACGTCTCCATAGAGCGAGGAGGCCGGGCCGCGCAGCACCTCGATATGGTCAATCTTGTCGGTGCTGATATCATAGTCCATCGCGCAGTTGTTGCTAAAGCGACTGTTCAGACGGTGTCCGTTCTCCATGACCAGGATGAGTTCCTGTGTGGTGCCGTAGGCACCGTGCATCGACATGTTGAGTGTCGTATTCATATAGACTTCGCTCATGCCGGGCACGTATGTGGCCAATATCTGTCCGAGGCGTTTGTTGTAGCCGAGGTTCTCGATCATTTCGGCAGTAATGATGGTGACGGGGGCAGGGGCCTCCACTGTGGTTTCCTTGATGCTGGAGGCTGTGGTGACAGAGACGGTCGCTCCGCTTTTCACCTTATTGAGGATGTCGACAAAGGGTTCCGGGTCGTGGGCCGAAGGGCTGTAATAGGGGTTCTCCTGCAGCAGGAGCGTGGCATAGTGCTCCGTCTGGTCCGTATCGAAGCGTGCCAGGTAGGTAAGGGCTATGAGCCGAAGCGCGTTCTGGCGCGGCTGGCCTCGGAAAGAGCCTAAGTGGCTGAGCAGAGAGTCACGTGCTTGTTCTATCCGTCCTATCGTGTAGTCGCTTTCTGCCTGCGTGTAAATTTGACGCATGCGAACATCTGTCTGCGCAAGCACTGGTGCTATACTGAGCAACAGAAGGATGATATGTAATAGCAGTCTTTTCATATTTTTTATCTTTTCAGTTTAGGCAGTGTGACGGTAAACTCCGTGTATTGGTCTTTGACAGACTCGACGGTAATGTCGCCGCCGTGGTTTTGTATGATTTCCCGGCTCAGGTAGAGTCCTATGCCCGCAGCCTCCTGGGTGGTCTTGGTGGTGAAGAAGGGGTCGAAGATCTTTGGGAGAATACTCTCTTCGATTCCGATGCCGTTGTCACGGATCTTGAGGATGTATTGATTGCCGGTGGCAGTGGCAGTGAACGATATCTCGGGGACGTATGATATACGTTTCGCCTTCTTTACTACGGCATAGACGGCGTTGGCCAGCAGACTCATGATGCCCTTGCTGAGCATGTTGGGATTGCCATGGAGCGGCATCGCCTTTTCCGGCAGTCGGACAGAGAAGCTGATGTGGTGCTCCTCTATCTCCCCGGCAAAGTAGTTGTTGAACATTTTCTCATCCTCCTGAAGTACAATCAGGAGGTCCGTCTCTACATAGCCTCCTGTGCGGTCTTTCAGCATCTTTTCCATAGCCTTCAGTATGTGGGTGGCGGACTGGCCGTATTGGTCCACATACTGTAGGTTTTCCGTCAGCATGTCAAGCAAGTCGAGCGTGTCATCATAGTCGTCGGTGTTGATACCCTCTTTGTTGCTGACGATGTTTTCCTTGACATCGTTCAGCAGGTCATTGCTCATCTTCGAGAAGTTGATAATATAGTTCATCGGGTTCAGGATACGGTCAATGAGTCCCTCAGTCAGTTTACCCACCGTGGCCATCTTCTCCTGTTTCGCTATCTGGTCTTTCTGTTTCACGATTTCCTGTGTGCGCTCCTCTACAACTCTTTCAAGTTCCTCCTTATCCGCCTGCAGACGTTTCAGGCGGTAGCGGAAAAGAAGATAGACCATACAGGTAAATAATAGGAAATAGAACAGAACCATATACCACCGCATTAGTAGCGGATAGGCTATGCTGAAGCTTACCGTCGCTATTTCCGAGAGTTCACCGCTTGCCTGTTGGGCCTGCACACTCAACGTGTAAGAGCCGTATGGCATGTTCAGGAATTCTATGTCCTGCTTCTCCGTCCATTCACTCCATTCGTCGCTATTGAGCCTGTGGCGGTATAGGGTCTTGCCCGATAATTGAGCATAAGAGAGCGCATAGTAGAAATGCAGGTGACGGTTGTCGCTACCTATCTCCTCCAGCTGTTTGGGCATCTCGCCGTAGCCGCCCCAGAGCACACTGTCACTGCCAAGGACGATGCTCATAAAGCGTACGCGGCTGCCCTCTGTCAACTTTGCCAGCTGTTGCTTCCCGGTGTCTGCCATAGCCACTACCTCGTCGCCTCCTATCCAATATTGGTCTCCCTGGCGGAACTGGGCTTTCACATCGATGCCGCTCAGCGGTCTGAGCAGAAAGTCTGGCAGCTCCTCTATAGGCTCGCGAAACTTTCCCAGATCTTTTCCTGATGTCTCGCCGTAAACATTCTGGAACCACAGGTGTCCATGACCGTCACTGCGAATAGCTGTCACCAGTGACAAGTCGGCAGTCTTCGTCCGTCGGGTGAAGTTTTCTTGGTACAGCCATACAGCATCGGCCTCACCCGCATACACCTTGTCGCCCTCCACCAGCAGTGCTGTCGTGGCATTCGCTGTGAGCCTGCTGACACTTCTGCCGCGCCCTATACGGTAGATGCCGCTCGATGTTGCGGCAAGCATGTAGTCGCCCTGCAGGCACAGTGTCCAGCAGATGTTGTTGACGGCCTCTATTCTTTGGCATTTCCGAGAGCGGATGCAGCAGAGCCCATTTGTGCCTCCAACGTAGACATCTCCGTCGAAGGCCATGATGGCATAAACCTCACCTGCCAGTCCGTCTTTTGCCAGAATGTAGCTGTAGACCGATGGCATTTCAATAGCGAAGACACCGTGCGAGGTGGCTCCCCATAGCATGCCGTGACCATCATAGTCCACATACGCCACCAGATCGGAGCAGAGCCCGTCGGCCTCAGTGATGGTGTAGAGTTCACGATCGAGGCTGTCTGTAATTATCAGACCGTTATTCCTACGTACTTTGACCCGTAAACCTCCGTCCAATTCCTCTGTCTGGGTGATACCGCCCAAGACCACATCTTTTTCGCCCGCATTAAGCTTTTCCAATGATATAATGTCCGACTTCATGCCTACGTTCAGGTCTGTGTTGACATGCTTCTTCCGCGTGACGGTAGGCATGCCGTTACTTGATGCGCCTTTTACTTCGTAGATTTGATTGTCGCTGACCAAGAACTGTAGGGAGCCGTCGCTCTCGAAGATTTCTATGACTTCGCCTTTGAACAGGTTATGCTCTCCTACCTGTTGCAGCAGCAGTTCTCCATTTTCTTTTCGCCTCAGGCGGGCAAAATAGTTGTAACCACCCACCCAAACCGTATTGTCACTAGCACGATATACCACGGTTACACGGTTCATGTCAGATGTCTGAATGATGCGCCAGCGACTGCGGTCATAGTAGAGCAGACCTTCAAAGTTGGCCACAAATATTGTGCCGTCTTCACCTACCTTTATATCGTAGCACCTATTATGTCCCCCATATTCCGTAGCGGTGTAGTTGCGAATCAAGGGTAGTCCCTGGGCGTGAAGAAAAAGAGGAGAGAGGAGAGAGGAGAGAGGAGGGAGATTTGCCAGCGCACTGAAGAGCAGCAGCACTGTCAGTGCCGCACGCCTGCTGATTCTCTTGATGACAATATACTCCATAGCAGTAGCCAACTTTCAATGTTCAATGCTCAATGCTTTAACTCCCTATAGGGAATGCCCTTCCCAACGTAGTAGTTCCACTCATCCCTTGTAAAGTTGCGCTTGACGTTTTGCTTCAGCCGCTGGGCAATGAGAGGCAGGGAGATCAGGTACTGGGAGATGACGCCATTTGATTCCCCCGTCCAGATATAGTCTTCTTTCTCATCCAGAGTGAAACAGGTAATCCAGCTGCCAGCCTGTAACAGTGTGATGGGCTTCCACTGATTCTCACCAGTCATCCAGAACAGCAACTTGCCGTCATAGCTGGAGGAGTAGAGCCTGCGACCTATGATTTTCAGCCTCGTCACCTGAGAGAGGTGTCCTACCAGTCTGTGCGTCTGTCTGGCCTTGTCAATGATGTAGATGGTACCGTCCATCGTTCCGTATGCTGTCAGGCCCTCTTCCTTATCATAGGTATATGCTGAGATGGTTCCTCTGACTGGTACCTTTTCATCCCGGATATCGTCGATACTGTTGACCAGATGCATATGTCCTTTGTTGTCAAATAGTAGTGGCTTGTTGTCACGTCGGCTGACACAGATGACGTTGAAGTCCAACTGTCTGCTAGCCGTGACTTGGTGCGTAGTCATATCAACCAAGGCCAGATTTCTCTCACCGATCACCAGCAGATGCCGTCCGTCCTGCATATATTCCAATCGGAAGGGCTTGGTCAGGTTTTCCAGTCGGATTATCTCCGTCCCTTTCGGCGTGACTATCAGCAGGTGTCCTGTATGGCTGAGTGCACAGCCCTTTCCATGTTTTGATGCTATGACATCCCTGAAACAGTAATTCTTGTTGCTGAATAATGTTTTAGTCGTGAGAAGTCCGTTTCTCATTTCGTGTTGTATGATTTCGCCGTAGGTGCTAACCGTTAGCAAGCGATTGGTACCCGGGAAGAAATCCATTGCAGAGACACTGCCGTTGTGTATGTTCCAGTTTTTCCGTCCGCCAGCCGACTGTATCAGTGCCTGGAATACAGCCGATGCATAGAGGTCGCCTCCATAGTCGCGGGTGAACATATATGAGGCGTAGGCCAGCATGTTGCCGATTTCCGTATCGCCTGTCCTGTAGATGGAGAATGACTGTGAGCCAAGCGTGCGCCCCAGCGAGAGGTAGTTCAGCGTGTCGGCCACGTGCTTGGCATGTACGGCCTGCCGCCGCTGCTCGTTGGCCTCCTCTCGCTGGCGTTCGGCCATCTGGTATGAGTTGTAGGCCTCCCGTGCCGACTGCTCGGCAGCCGCCTGAGCCCTGAGCGCGTTATGGCGTTCGGCCTCAGAGCGCTGCGAGGCAGCTTGTGCTATTTCCGACTGGCGGATGGCTTCCCGGCTGCGTTCTTCTGACAAGGCTTGCTGGCCGTTAGCTATCTCCTCCAGCTGCTTGCTGACCTTTCGGTCCATGGCCGACCGTCGTTCTTTCACCTGCAGCTGTCCGATTATACTTTCCAGTTTCCTGATCCTTTCACCATCGCTGTGATGCATATAAACCCCTGCCGCTATCGATGATACCAGCAGGATGCCCATGCAACCAATGATGATGTTCTTTCGCTCGTCTCTCACCTCTCACTTCTTACCTCTCATTTCCGTTTCACCACCAGCATCGTGATGTCATCACTCTGCTCGGCACCTCTGACAAAATCAGCAATGCCTCGATTCACAGCCTCTATCACCTCCTGACAGTTGCGGTCTTTACTACCGGTAAGGATGTCGTTCAGGCGTTCATCGCCTAATTCCTCCCTGTCAGGGTTCTTGGCTTCGTTGACACCATCGGTGTACATAAACAGCGTATCACCATGATTCAACTGTATACAGTCTTCCTTATACAGCGCATCTCCGAAGAGCCCTAATGGAGGGCAATTCGTGGGAGGCACTTGCTCTGTCGAACCGTCGCTTCTGACCAGACGCGGGTACGTATGACCGGCATTGGAATAGCTCAACAGGCCGGTGTTCATGTCATAAATAGCATAGAATACGGTGACAAACATCGCGTCCACCGAGTAGGCACTGAGCAGATTGTTCGATTCTTGCATACATTCGGCGGCACTGGCATCAACAGTCCCCTTCGACCGTATAATCGTTTGGCTGACAGCCATGAAGAGTGCGGCGGGAATGCCCTTCCCGCATACGTCGGCTATCACCAGGGCAATACGGTCCTTGTCCAGACGGAAGAAATCGTAGAAGTCGCCGCCGATATTCCTGGCGGCATTCATTGAGGCAGCGATGTCTATCTTGTCACACGCCTCGGGGAAGGGAGGAAACGTCTGGGGAAGGATGTATTGCTGCAGGTCGCGGGCCACAGCCAGGTCGCTCTTCAGCGTCTCCAGCTGGTTATGCTCCTGCTCTGACTTGTGTACATATTCAATCTGGTCTATCGCTTTCTCGATGGTCAGACCCAGATCTTCCATGTCGATGGGTTTCGTGGCAAAGTCGAAGGCACCGTTGTTCATGGCTTGACGGATGTTCTCCATATCGCCGTAGGCACTTACCATGATGACCCGTTGGGCAGGGTTTCCCATCTCGTGAATCCTGGACAGCAGTGTCAGACCGTCCATCTCCGGCATGTTGATGTCGGAGAGGATAATCTCTATATCAGGATGCTGAGTCAACAGTTCAAGTGCTTCCTTACCGTTCTGGGCAAACAAGAATTCGTATTCTCCGCTGCGGATCTTCCGTCGGAAATACTGTTTTATTAGCGTCTGCAGGGGCAGTTCGTCGTCAACACTTAGTATCTTTACAGCCATTTCTTAATCGTCAAAATGTTCTCGTTGTTGGTGCGATCATAGCTCACAGAATCCATCTTCTTGAGCATAATGAATATGCCTAACCCGCCTATTTGGCGCTCTTCCAGAGGCTTGGTCATGTCTGGCGTCTCGGCTTCGAGGGGGTTGAAGGCTACACCTCCGTCCTTCAGGCGGATTATGATGGCATGCTCGTCCTTCTCGATTTCCACTTCCAGATAACCATCGCTACGGTCCGGGTAAGCGTAGTCCACTACGTTCGCTACCAGTTCCTCACAGGCCATGCGCACGTCGCTGAACGCCTCTTTACACGATGTCACCTCCGGGGTGTGGAGGATGGTGTCGAGAATATCCAGGGCTTTGCCGGCAATAGGCTGGAAATGCAGTTTCCTCATGAGCAATGGGTTATTTGTTCACAAAAGTGATGTAGTCTTCTATGCTCACCATTTTGAACACGTCGCGGATGTTTTGGGCGCAGTTGACGAACTCTATGTCAGGGTTGCCAACCAGTTTCCGCTTAGCATAGATAATGGTACGGATGCCGCTACTTGCAATGTAACTCAGCTTTGTTGCATCAAACACCACTTTTTCCACACCCGTATCACAGTAGTTGTCAATCTCTTCCATCAACACTGCTGCATTAGCCGTAGCCAGTTCTTCACCAAGCTCGATTGTCAGAACCGAGCCTTCCTGTGTTAGCTTAAATTGATTCTCCATATTTTATATTGACTTAATATTTGTACCTTTTCCGAGGTGAAAGGACCCGCCTCAACAAGCATTCTCACCGATGAACTATAGTCACGTGCAAAGATACAAATTTCTGGAAATAAAAATGCATTTTTAAGCAAAAAATTTATATACTCTTCTAACTTCTGGGGGATGATCGAAGAAAAACACATATTTACTTAAGTTTCCGCGCATGTTAAACCGCACATTGTTTTGTGTATTCGCGGTGTAGCTTCGGTGCAGCTTCGGTGTACCCTCTGCTATTATCCGTTCTATATCCGCTTGTTGTCCGTTTCTTCTCCGATATATAATCGGACAACAATGGGACAACAATGGGACAACGATGGGACAACAATAGGAGTTGTATCGAGGCTAACCTGTCAGACGATGGGGAGAGAGATGCCGTTGATCTTCTGGTAGACATCGAGGGCATAGACATCGGTCATGCCCGAGATATAGTCGATGACAGCCATGAGCCGCGTCTCCAGGTCATCGGCTTCGATGTCATACTGCGACGACACCCGGCTGATGAGCTGTTGGGAATAGTAGCGCTGAGGATTCATCACGGCTTCGGTCATCTTGTCCATCAGGGTGGCCATTATCTGGTAACCGGACAATTCCACATCAAGCACGGGGCGGCTCTTGTAGATGCGCTCGACAGAGAGCTTTGCACATCGCTTGTAGGCCTCCAGCTGTCTGGGACTGATATGGTCGATGAGTCCTCCCTCAAACTTTCCGGCGAGGATGTCGTCTTCATGCGATACGAAGGCAGTGACACACTCGTTTTCGAGTTTGCCAATGACGCAGGCTCGCAGATAGACTATCTTCTCGTTCTCATCGGTCAACTGCTCGTCGATGATGCGCTGCAGGATATGCCGTTGGGTCTGCTCGTCGAAGAAATCGAGAAAGAGCTTCGACACGGTGTCGTAGGAGAGAATCTTGAGCTTGTGGGCATCTTCGAGGTCCATAATCTCGTAACAGATATCGTCGGCAGCCTCTACGAGGTAAACCAGCGGATGACGGGCATATCGGAGCGGTTCCCCGGGTTTGGATTTGCAAATAATGCCCATTTCATCGGCCAACCGCTGATAGGTCTGCTGCTCGCTGATAAAGAAACCGAACTTGCCCTTCTTGCTGGGTGCCAGCGAGGAGTAGGGATATTTCACGATGCTGGCAATGGTGGAGTAGGTCATCACGAATCCGCCGGGGCGGCGGCCCTTGAACTGATGGGTGAGCAGCCGGAAGGCGTTGGCATTACCTTCAAAGTGAGTGATGTCGGCCCAGAACTCCGGCGTGACCAACTGCTTCAACGGTCGTCCGTTGCCCTCGGTGAAGAAGGTCTGGATGGCTTTTTCTCCTGAGTGTCCGAAGGGAGGGTTCCCCAAGTCGTGAGCCAGACAGGCTGTGGCCACAATCTGGCCAATCTCTTCGAACAGCGTACCAGCCAGTTCGGGCCGCTTCTCCTTGATGCGTACCGACACGTCGTTGCCTAAGGACATGCCCACCGAGGCCACCTCGAGCGAGTGCGTCAGCCGGTTGTGCACAAAGACGCTGCCCGGCAGGGGGAACACCTGGGTCTTGTTCTGCAGCCGGCGAAACGGCGCCGAGAAGATGAGTCGGTCGTAGTCGCGCTTGAACTCTGTGCGGTCATCATGCCGTTCGATGTGGCGATGCTCCTGGCCCAGTCGCATATTTGATATGAGTTTCTGCCATTCCATTGTCTTTCGGGTCTTATTTTGTGTGCAAAGGTACAATAAATAATCCGAACAGGCTTGAAAATGTGCCAAGAATTAAAGAAATAATACTTTTTAAGGCAAAAATGATGGCTGTTTCAAAAGAAATAACTACCTTTGCACATTATAAAATAAAGAAACGTTTCTAAAGATGATAAAAATCAAGGTAGTAAACCGTGGGCACCAACCGTTGCCTGCCTATGCCACACCCCAGAGCGCAGGAATGGATCTGAGGGCCAATCTGGACGAGCCCGTCACCCTGCACCCTATGGAACGCAGGCTTATTCCAACCGGTCTGCACATTGCCTTGCCCGAAGGTTTTGAGGCACAGGTGAGACCGCGTAGCGGGCTGGCGCTGAAGCACGGGCTGACGGTACTGAACTCGCCCGGCACCATCGATGCCGACTATCGCGGTGAAATCGGGGTGGTGCTCATTAACCTGTCGCAGCAAGACTTTGTGGTCAACGACGGTGAGCGCATAGCCCAGATGGTGATAGCCCGTCACGAGCAGGGTGATTTTGTGGTGGTGGACGAACTGGATGCCACCGAGCGTGGTGAAGGTGGTTACGGACATACAGGGGTAAAGTGAAAACAGTCAGATACATATTGTTGATAGCTGTAGCATGCAGCTGCCTGCCCTGCCTGTCGCAGAGCAAGGACCAGCGCTATGATGCCATGTTCTTAGAGGCTATCTGCCAGCGGGAGAAAGGCAATAGCGATGCAGCCTTCGACCTGCTGCGCCATTGTGTGGAGATAGATGCTACACGCTCGGAGGCCTGGTTCTATCTGTCGCAATACTATGCCGTGCTGAAGGATAAGGACCAGTCGTTGGCCTACGCCCGGCAGGCTGTAGAGCTGGAACCCGACAATGCCACCTATCTGGAGACATTGGCACAGGCCTACATCAACCAGCGCGACTACAAGTCGGCAACAGAGACACTGGAGCGGCTCTATGACAAGAACCGCGACCGCGACGATGTGCTGGGCATGCTGGTGCAGCTCTATGAGCAGCTGCAGGACTACGACAGTGCCATCCGTACGCTGTCGCGGCTGGAGATGATGGAGGGCAAGAGCGAACGCCTCTCGTTTGCCAAGAGTCAGCTGTATACAGAGATGGGCGACAAGCAGGCCGCCATCAGCGAGATGAAGCAGCTGGCCGACCAGTATCCCAACGACTACAACTTCCGCTGCATGTATGCCAACACGCTCTATCGGAACGGACAGCAGCAGAAGGCAGTAGCCCTCTATGACGAGATACTCAGGGAAGAGCCCGACAACCGTATGGCCCAGCTGGCCATGCTAGCCTACTATCACGAGCAGAAGGACACCTTGCGGCAGCGGCAGATGACCGACCGCATCCTGCTGAACAAGCAGACCACCCTGCAAGACCGCATTACGCTGATGCGACAAGTGATTGGCGAGAGTGAGCAGGAAGGCGGTGACTCGACCCGCGTGCTGCAGCTGTTCCACCGCATCATCAACCAGCCCGAGGCTGAAGCCGACATGGCACTCTTCTGTGCCACCTATATGAATCTGAAGAAGATGCCTCAGGACAGCATCCGTCCCGTGCTGGAGCGAGTGTTGCAGATAGCTCCCGACAATGCGTCGGCACGCCTCCAGCTGGTGAGCTATGCGTGGCAGGCAGAAGACAAAGACCGCGTCATTGCGCTCTGCAAGGATGCCCGCCAGTATAATCCCGACGAGATGGCATTCTACTACTATCAGGGCATCGCCTACTACCAGAAGGAACAGTTAGACAATGCGTTGAATGCCTTCCAGAACGGCATCGATGTCATCAACGAACAGAGCGACCCGGAAATCGTCTCCGACTTCTATGCCGTGATGGGCGACATCCTGCACCAGAAGGGGCGCGAGCAGGAAGCCTTTGCCGCCTACGACTCCTGCCTGCAGTGGAAGGAAGACAACATCGGCTGTCTGAACAACTATGCCTACTATCTCAGTGAGCTCAACCAACAGTTGGACAAGGCCGAGCAGATGTCGTATCGCACCATCAAGGCCGAACCGAAGAATGCCACCTATCTGGATACCTATGCCTGGATACTCTTCATGCAGAAGCGATACAGCGAGGCCCGCATCTATATCGACCAGACGCTGCAGTGCGACTCCGACTCTGCAGCGGTGCTGCTCGAACATGCCGGCGACATCTATTACCATGTCGGCGAAAAAGAGCGGGCGGTGGCCCTCTGGCAGCAGGCTCTGGACAAAGCGACAGACCAGTCGGAAATCAAAGGCAACCGCAAGCAAGTACTGATAAGAAAAATAAAACTCAAAAAATATTTGAAAGAATGAAAGCATTAAGAAGTATTTCGATGTTTGCCATTATGGCAATGATGCTGTTGGCAGTCGCCTCGTGCGGCTCAAAGCGTAAGGCTGTCAAGGACACTCCGACAGCCGTGTTCAGTGCAGACACGCTGAAGAAGCAAGCCTTCCTCCAGCAAGTGACCGACAATGCCCAGCATGCCCGCTTCATCACCTCGAAGGTGAAGTTCAGCGTAGAGGTAGGTGCCCGACAGATGACCCTGACCGGCAACCTGAAGATGAAGCGCGACGATGTCATCCGTCTGCAGCTGATGGCCTTTGGATTCGTTGAGGCCGGCCGTCTGGAGTTCACCAAGGAGTATGTGCTCATCATGGACCGCATCAACAAACTCTATCTGAAGGTGCCTTATGCACAGGTCGACTTCCTGCGTAACAGCCATATCGACTTCTTTGTGCTGCAGTCGCTGTTCTGGAACGAGCTCTTCCAACCCGGTAAGATGAAGGTGACCGACGAGTCGCTCAAGAGCTATAAGACCGAGGTGGGCACAGATGATACCGTCATCTCGATGGAGGATGGCAAGCTGTCGTACCGCTGGCTGGCAGAGAACGGAACAGCCCGTGTCAAGATGGCCAATATCATGTATAATGACAAGTTCCGTGGAAACTATCAGTTGAATTGGGACTACGAGGACTTCCAGATCAGCAATCGGAAATACTTCCCCATGGACCATAAAATCAGCTTTGCTACACCCGATAAGGAGGTGAAGTTAGGTATGGTATTCAACTACATGACAAACGAAGAGAACTGGGAGACCCGCACGGAAGTATCAAGCAAGTACCGTCAGGTCACGGTCGACGAGATTCTACACCGATTCATGTCCCTCTAACATTCCTGAATGAAGCGAATAGGTATAATTCTCCTGTTGCTGGCCTTTACCCTGGCTCCCTCAGCGCAGCAAAAGCGCACCGCGAGGAAGGCAGGGGCTAAGAAGACTGTGGTCAGAAAAAAGACTACCCAGAAAGCGAAGACCACCAAGCAGCCCTCCGTACAAGCCCTGCAGAATCAGCGCGCGCAGATACAAAAGCAAATCAAGGAACAGGAAAAACGCCTGCGCAACAACGAACAGGACGTGAAGAAACGCCTGCAGAACCTGATGGCCATCAATTCCGAGATTGAGGGCAAGCGGCGCACCATCGACACCATCAAGCACGATATCTCCAACCTGGATGTGGAGATTGAGATGTTGGGCACACAGCTCGACCAGTTGCAGGACCAGCTCAACGAGTGCAAGAAGAATTATGTCAAGTCCATCCGCTACATGCACCGCAACCGCTCCACCCAGAACCAACTGATGTTCATCTTCAGTGCTGACAACTTGACGCAGATGTATCGCCGTATGCGCTTCATGCGCGAATATGCTTCCTACCAGCGCACACAAGGCAATCAGGTTAAGGCGAAGGAAGAGGAGGTGAACATGCAGTTCCAAGCCCTGAGCCTGGCTCACGAGAAGAAACGCAACCTGCTCAGCAAAGGTGAGCAGGAACGCCGTTCGTTAGAGGGCAAACAGGTAGAACAGCAGAATGTGGTCAATACCCTGAAGAAGGAGCAAAAGACCATTCAGGGCATCATAGCCCAGCAGAAAAAGAAAGATGCAGCACTCAATGCACAGATAGACCGCCTGATTGCTGAGGAGATAGCCCGCCAGAAAGCACGTGCTGCCGCTGAGGCCAAGCGTCGCGCCGAAGCAGAAGCCGCCAAAAAGCGCGCTGCCGAGCTGGCCCGCAAGAAGGCTGAGGCCGAGCGGGTGGCCCGCGAGAATGCCCGCCGTATAGCCGAAGCCAAGGCCCGCGAAGAGAAAGCCAAGGCCGAGGCACTGGCAGCCAAGAACCGCAAGGCGCGTGAGGCAGCACAGCGTAAGGCGCGTGAGGCTGAGCAGCAGCGACTGGCCGAAGAGCGCCGTGCCGAGGCCGAAAACCGCGAGCGTGCCCGCGAGGTGGCTACAGCGCGCAAGGAAGCCGATGAGGCCTTGCGGGTGCCTACCGAGGATATGCGCATCAGCGGTAACTTCGAGAGTAATCGTGGCCGGTTGCCCATTCCTATCACCGGTCCCTACCGCATAGTCAGCCATTTTGGTCAATATAATGTGGAAGGCTTGCACAATGTGACCCTCGACAACAAAGGCATCAACATTCGTGGTGAGTCGGGAGCACAAGCCCGCAGCATCTTCGACGGCGAGGTCAGTGCAGTGTTCAGCTTTGGCGGTACGATGGTAGTCATGGTGCGTCACGGCAGTTACATCTCCGTCTATTGCAATCTGGCCAGCGTAAATGTGCATCGGGGGCAGAAGGTCAACACCCGTCAGCTGTTAGGGCGAGTCGGACAAGACAATATCCTTCAGTTCCAGCTTCGTCGCGAGACAGCCAAGCTGAATCCGGAGAGCTGGCTGGGAAGGTAGGTCTCTCATTCCTCGTTTAAAAGATTAACATATTCTTTTATCGCTTGTTCTATCTCGCTCAGGCAGATAAACTCGTCGGCCGTATGGCTGCGGCTCGACTCTCCCGGACCGAGCTTCAGCGATTGGAAGGGCATCAGAGCCTGATCGCTCAGGGTTGGCGAGCCATACGGGGTCTTGCCCATCTGGATGCAACGCTGCACCAGCGGATGACCAACGGGAATATGCGAGGATGACAAACGGAAGGAGCGGGCCTTGAGCTCGCTCTTCACGTGTTTCTGCAGGAAGGCAAACAGATATTCGTTCTGATAGTACTCATTGGTCCGCACATCGATGACAAAATGACACTCATCAGGGATGACATTGTGCTGAGTGCCACTGTTCACAACCGTCACTGTCATCTTGGTAGGACCGAGCAGCATACTCTCCTTCTTGAAGCGGTAGTCGCGCAGCCAGACGAGGTCGTCCAAAGCCTCGTAGATGGCATTCACACCCTCGTTGCGGGCTGCATGTCCGCTTTTGCCGTAGGCCGTGCCGTCTATCACCATCAGTCCTTTCTCGGCAATGGCCGGCTGCATGCCCGTAGGCTCACCCACGATGGCCACGTCTATCTTGGGCAGTTCGGGCAGTGCCATCCTGAAGCCGCCTTCTCCGCTGACCTCCTCCTCGCAGGATGCCAAATACACCAGGTTATACTTCGTGGATGAACCATGAAGCATACGGTACACCTGCAGCAGGCTGACCAATCCGCCTCCGCAGTCGTTGGCCCCTAAGCCGTAGAGGCGGTCGCCCTCGATGGTCGGTGTGAAGGGGTCGCGTGTCCATGTGCTGACAGGTTTCACCGTATCGATATGGGCATTCAGCAGCAGGGTGGGTTTCTCCGGAGCCAGTTCTTCCTCTATGAGGATGTTGTTGCCAATCCGACGGACAGGCAGTCCCCAGTCTCTGACTTGTTGTTCAAAAATATCGGCTGCCCGACGCTCATCGCGACTGACAGAGGGTGTGCTGATAAGTCGTTTCAACAGCTCTACAGCATCGTTGGTGTATTGTCTTGTATCCATAACTGCTGCAAAGTTACGAAAAGTCGAAGGAAAAGCCAAAATTATTTGAGCTTTTCCGAGACAAAGTAACTTCTCCAAAGGAAAAGTTACGAAAAAAAGGTTGTAACGAAGAAGCAATTATATTTTGCATAGCAATAGAACACCTCTGCAAAGGTACGACAATTATTTGAGATGAACAAATCAGGTCAACCGTATTAAAAAAGCTAAAACAGGAATAAAAAAACAAGGAATAATTAGTTTGTTATTCTAAAAATAGCTATCTTTGCATCATGATTACGGATTTAGAACATATTGGTAATATTCCTGTCAGCACATCGGCTGTAGCATCCTTGTTTCCTGAAATGAAAGCTGGAAATCAGAAGGTGCGTAATCTTGAAGCGGCTGGTCAAATCATCCGTCTTAAAAAAGGGCTTTATGTAGTCAGCCCGAAGGTGTCGCGAGTGGCTCTGTCAACCGAGTTGATAGCGAACCATCTCTATGCCCCCTCGTATGTATCTAAGCAGACGGCCCTGCGTTATTACGGACTAATTCCCGAAGCTGTATTTACTACACAGTCAATGACCGTAAAGCATTCCCGCAACTTCGAAACACCCGTCGGACGCTTCGAATATCAGAGCATAGCACGTGAGGCTTTCTCTATTGGCATCACATACATCAACAAACAAAGCTATTCTTTTCTGATTGCAACACCTGAGAAGGCTCTTTGCGACATGATAGCCAACTCGCCCAAGGTGAATCTTCGTTATCTGAAGGATGTAGAGATCTATCTCGAAGAGGACATCCGCATGGATATTGAAGACTTCAGAAACATGGATGTTACAATCTTCGAGCACTACGCTCAGGCTGGCAAAAAGGCCAAGTCGGTTACTACCCTTATAAAATATCTTAGGAAATGAGTACAAACGAAATATTCAACCAGATGCTGTCTGCCTATGATTTGACGACAGAACAGAAGAAACGCAATGCCACATTCGAGGTCAACCAGCAGATAATCCTGGCAGGACTCTATAATGGCGGATTCTTTAACGAGGCAGCCTTTTATGGCGGCACCTGCTTACGCATATTCCATGGATTGCAACGATTTTCCGAGGATATGGATTTCTCTCTCCTGACACCTAACGAGAGATTTGACTTCACTCAGTACTTCCAACCCATCATTGACCAGTTTGCCCTTGTCGGTCGTGATGTTGAAATCAAAAAGAAGGACAAAAAAAGCTTTGGAAAGGTGGAATCCGCTTTCTTAAAGGACAATACTGATGTGTTTGATGTTACCTTCCAGACCGAGAAATCGATCAAGATCAAAATAGAGGTTGACACCCAACCGCCTATGAAGTTCAATACTGAGCAGAAGTTGCTCCTGCTGCCAGAGTCGTTCATGACGCGTTGTTTCACCCTGCCGGACCTCTTTGCAGGTAAGATGCACGCTCTGGTCTATCGAGCATGGAAGAACCGTGTAAAGGGTCGTGACTGGTATGACTTCGAGTGGTACGTCCGCCATAACATCCCACTTGACTTCACACATCTTCATGAGCGAGCGATAGAATTCAATAATGAGGATATCACCAAGGATTCATTCCTTGAAAAGCTGAACGAACGTCTTGCCACGGCAGATATCAATCAGGTAAAGGCAGACGTCCTGCCATTTATCCGCAATCCCAAGGAAATGGGCATCTGGTCAAATGACTATTTCCTGCAACTCGCTCAAATGATCAGATTTGAATGAAAAGTAAAATGACATTGGATAAGATAGCCGTGGGGACATACCTGTCCCCACGCAGCCTGTAAGCTGATGGACATCCACTTTGCCGATCACGTCATCGTTACCGATGGCCACTACTACAGCTACCACGAACAAGGAAAATGCTAAGATTGATATTCCAACAAAGAATTACGGGTTATCCTTCGTTGGAATATGATCAACCCTCTCCAAACGGAAACCATAGTCCTTCTTCTTTTTAGTAGGAGGAGTATCCGTGGACTTTGATGAACGCTTACGAGTCGACTTATTTCGGTTCACAGCTTTCGACTGCGGATTTTGCTGAGGCGTAACCTTCGGCTTTTCCGGCTCTGGTTCTGGCACAGAAACCTCAACTGGCTCAGGTTTAGGTTCCTCAACTATCGCTGGTTCTTCAACAGGTTCTGTAACCTCTTGTTCTGTTTCTGGTTCAGCAATAGTCTCAGGTTCTGCGACTGGTTCTGATTCCACTATTGTACTATCAGCAACAGCTTTTACCCGATGACCATCGTCATCAATTCCCATGCATGTACCGAGTCCCCAAAGTAAGGCAATGATGACGACAATACCAACAACCAGTATCAAGCATCCACGTTTTAGAAATTTTCCAAGTCCACCGAACAGTGAAACGATGCCTGTACCCAGTGAGATTATTCCAGAGAGTCTTGGGAAAAACCTTGTAAGACTTGGCAATAGGGCGTTAAGTCCCGACAGGGCACTACTGTTCCCAGCCTTATGCTTCGAGGTTCCACCTTTAGCTTTTTGTCTACGCTTCGGCTGATAGTTAGGATTGGGTTCAAAGTTGCTTTCCACCCAGAAACCCTGACCATTTATATTCTCTTCCATATAGAATCCTTTGTTTATACGTTTACTTTGCGATCTCCCAACTCTTAGCTGTAGTTATCCGCTTCATGCAGGCACCCATATCGTCAGCGAATTGGTAGAAACTATAGTTCATGCTACGGAAAGCTCGCTGTATCTGGTCGATAGAGACCGTCGATCCAGCCTTGAACATATCCTCAACCATCTCCACTGCCTCACGCATATGCTGCGGAATCATGCTTGTACCATTAACCTTATAGCGAGCGATATCGTAGGGCTTAACGAAGTTATTGAACTCCTTGGCCATCTGGCGCAGACCTTCCATATACTCGTTTACAGCTTTACTCTGAACAAGCAGTCGTTCTGCTTCGTTGGTGATGGTCTCTGCCTCCTGTAGCAACTTCTCTGCCGATTGGAAACGGTCATAACCCTTGAAGGTCATGGCATCCCCCACCTTGGTTGGGTTAGTGAGTGCCTCACCATGACGACTCTTATCTGCAAGTTTCTCCCAATCGACGCCGAAACTCTCATTATCATGCAATACGTCTTGGATGACAGTCTGATCCTTACCCTTGGCATACCTGCCATATACCTCAGCAGACGATGCAGACGAATCCGCAATCACATTCGACTTCGACGTGAAACGTCGGGTGGTCTCGTAGAAGTTGCGGTTATAGACTTCAACCACCTCTTCATGGGGCAGATAATGTGTCACATTGTTCTCGTCGACGAAATAATAAGTGATGTCACGGTCCATCGTAATGGTCTTTCCACTGGCCAATTGCTCGGCTTTCGACGATGTGGCATTCATGACCCGTATCTTCCTGCCAGGATACTTCTTCGACAACTCCGCAATACTCTTGGCATCGGTGATCTCATAGATACTCTTCAGCGTGCCGTTCAGTTCCTTGCGGACGACATCGTACTTCGAACTGGCATTCTTCAGCATATACATGGCCTGTTTGTCGCCTTGTACCTCCAGGATCAAACGGTTCTTCAGAGCGACATTCGTCCATTCACCGTTTTGTTCCGCCATCTCAATGGCCGCTCTCAGGTTCTTCACCTTCTCAGCAGCATTGGCACGTCCTGTGGCCATCGCCTTGTCGAGGTTCAAATCACCTGGCAAACGTGGCGCATTCTTGGCAGCATTCAGACGCATCTCTGCTACCGATGAAGCACGACGTGTAGCCTCCAAACTCTTCTCTGCCGATTCGCGGAACAGCCATCCCTTTAGGGTGTTATACGGCTTTTCAAAGCCCTTCTTGGCATTCTGTATAGCCTCACGCATGCCTTGACGGGTAAGGTTCTTAGCCTTTATTGTGCTGGCAGCGCCAGTAGCACCCAACACCATGAATGCACCATTCTTAATGCCTATCCAGAACATCTTCAGCATGCTGTCGCCGTTCTTGTCGTAAACGTACTCACGAATCTCTTCAGCAAAATCAACGGGCATAAAGATAAGTTCCGAAAGGCCCCATGAACCGACACCTGCCACAATACGGCCAATGAAACCAATGTCTTTCTCGACCTGCTTTATGGCTTCGAACCACCACTCCAACTCATCCTTAATGCCTAACTCTGGCGGCAGTTCCTCGTCCACGCCACCAATGTCGCCCATAACCAGACGGGCATACGTGCTTCGGATACGATTAACGTTGCGCTTATCATAGCCGTAGGCTGCATCATAGCCTTCAAGCTGCATCTCGGTGTATTTCACCAACGGGAACATGCGGTTCAATTGTCCAGTCTGGACAACTGACTCGATGATATGCATCAGGCGGTCGTAGGTGTGTTGGTCTTCCTTCATGAAGGCCTCGGCACTATTCATATCCTGGACTTCACGACGGGGCTGTGATGCCAGACGTATAGCATGAGTACAGGTGTAGATCTTAGGCTCGCGATCGTTCGGTCCCTGATATTCCACCTTAATAATACACTCGGCATCAATACGGTTAGGCGCATCGAGCACACCCTTCAAACTACGAATGAGACAGAGGCGTCCCTCGTCGCATCGATCTGTCAGTGCTTCTATCTGCAGTCCCAACTTATCCACAAACTCCTGCTTCGATTCGTCCTTAGCCTTCACGGTAAATCCATCCTTACGCAGCGGAATAGGAGAAATCTTCAGCAGGGTGTTGCGAGAGATATCATAATCATAAAGCGTAAGAATAGCCTGATTCTCCTGCGACATATACTGCTTGCCACCAGCCTTGATACGCAGTTCCGGACGTGTGCGGTGTTTCATCGGGTCATACTCTGTGATGTAACAGCCTATCTCGCCCTTGTCCTTGAACTCCACCGCCAGGCCCATATAGAATCGTAGCACGGGCAATGTGCCCTCAAGATGGGTACCTCGATCGTTCTTGGCCTCCACGTGGAGCGTATAACTGAGGTACTGACCGGGGATGCCCTCATCTTTTGCAGGATCTTTCACATTATCGAGAATACGCGCAAAATGATGTTTTTTCTGAGCATCCCAATACACATCTACACCATAGTCACCCTTGTTTCCTTCACTATCTGTGATGTAGGCAGTTACACCATTCTCGCCCTCAAAGCCTGGCACCAGGAAAGGCAGTTCCAAAACCGACTCATATTGAGCGGGGATGGTCAGGTTCTCCTGGCCGAACTGTATCTCGCCTTTTTCTATACGGAAGTGAACACGGTTGGTATAAGTACCCCTGTCAACAGAAAGGCGGAACTTCACGACACCCTCTTCGGGCGGATTATCATCCTGTGGGGCTGATACGAAACATGAACGCCAACCGTTTACCATGCCGTCGTCCTCCACTTCAAGGTAATTATCAGCAGAAGTGATCTCGATTTGTCGGGTCAGATTCTCATCCACCCATTCACCTCCCTTGGCAGGATGGCGCACGATACAGGCACTGACGCGCTGTGCTGCATCGCCAGTGATCAGCGTGCCGTCGAAGTCTTTGTAGAACCGCATCTCTAACTGGTCGGGTTCTTCATCGTCATCATCGTCCTCGTCGTCATTATCATCCGAGTTGTCTTCGTCTTGTTGGTCTTTAGCTTTTGCCTTCCTTCTCTTTCTGAGTTTATTGATAAGATGAGTCAGGTAACCGATGATACCTGCACCGACGGCAATAGGAATGGCTGTTCCCCACGGACCTTTCTCATCGGGAGCTTCCGTATCATCCTCAGCACTGGCTGTTATGTCGCCTTCGCTAACTTTTACTTCTTCAACTTCTCCAGAAATATAAAGATACTGACCGCTTAGTGCACCATCATATTCGCCCCACTTGTATTCTATTACATCTGGGTTATCATAATCTGCAAGGGTTGTACCTGTAAGAGGCTTACGTATCAGCTTATCCCATTTCAATCCAATATTAACAGAACCATTACTGGCGAAGCCTGCATTGATAAAAAAGCGGATAATACCAGCAGTTTCGAACCAAGGTTCCTGACTGGCGGACAACACGTAGTCTTTCGTTCCCTTATATCTTGCTCCAGTGCTTTCACTTCCTGTGATTATATCAAAATGAAGGTTTGTAGGGCTAACTGTCACATTGCCAACAGGCAAGAGTGCGAAATGAGGAGAGCCGCCATAAGTTGCGCGTTCCACCTTACACTTTCCTTTAACAGTAATCGCCGGCAGGTTAGCAGAATACACAACATCACCATTCTTTCTGGTAACTGTCTGGGCTGGAATGGTTATAATAAATTCATCTTTCGTTGCCCAGAAATGAGCTTTCCCAGAAAAGCCTCCCCATCCCTCTCCGTCATTCACGTTGAACTCCTTCAGTTTGAAGTCCATATCAATCAGGGCTTTCTTTGAGTCGCCACAGGCCCATGCAGCTAAGGGCATTAGGAGCACTAATGCCGTCAACAAGGTTTTGAAGTATCGCCTAATTTGAGTCATAGCATAACAGTATTATTCGGTTGCTTTATACATTTTCCATTGACTATGGGGCAATACCAAGAAGAAACCCTGCGTCTGGGTATTCTGTGGTCCCATCTCTCCATGCAATCCCACTTTCTTTGAACCTTGGGAAATCTGTGCAGGAGTGGCAATAGAGAATTTCAGGACGCCTTTTGTCTCAGCATTCAACTTCTTAACCATATTCTCTGCCTGCGCCCTTGTAACTTTTGCTGCCTTCGTGACACTGGTACCAGCAGAGTGAGCCTTCGAGCCAGTGGCAGCCCAGTATTCATTATAAGTAACGGGCGTGGTAGTGATGGCATATTGAGTGCCAACAGGTCGCATACGAACAATCAGATTATACAGTGTTTTCTCACGCTGCTCTTCAGACATACCTTGAGCATTCACTGCTGTAACAATAGCAACAAGTGCTAATAATGTAATAACTAACTTTTTCATAATCTTTATAGTTTTATTTGTTAATATCAATGACGGGGTCTTATAATCCTGACAGGTTTCCTAGCAATATTCACGCTATCTGTATCCGTTCTGGTAAGGCCTCTGGAATAAGCCCAATTATCATATCCCCAATGATAACCTGTGTAATTCGGCCGGCTGACGTTATAAAGGTAAAATGCGACTTTATTTCCATGATCGTAGATATAGCCCGAGAATCTGTTGTCATCAAGGCGATAATCACTAATCTGAATGGAAGTTCCTTCCTCGATGAATTTCACATGGATATCACCGAGATCTACTCTCCAGTCAATATGGTTGGCCACATAATCCCACGGGGCATCGCTATAGTAATCTACCCAATAGCCAGTTCCACTCGAAAAGGCATACGGGTCTTTCAAAAAGGTAACCTCCGTATAAGTGGCATCATAGTATCTTCCATCCCACTCCGACGATATATACATGTCACCTTTCCATGTTCCCTCAAGAGTTCTGGCAATTTCTTCATCATCGCATGAGGTGAGTGAGACCGCCATCAGTCCCAGCATTGCCATCAATAATCGATTAAACTGTTTCTTCATATCTTTATAGTTTTTGGTTTGTTATTCACTTGTCTGGCTCAACGGGTGGCTGATTCATGCCGTTATGATCGTAATAGAGTACGGTTCCGCAGAGATCACAGTAGTTCTCACCCACTGCTCCTTTGTTATGGCAACATGCACAATCCAGTTCATCACCAACAGCAGCCTTTGCATTATTCCTATGGCGCACTGACGGTACAGCCAAGGCCTTTGACAGGAAATACCATGCAAGCCAGATGACCCAGAACGAACAGAGGATCATGCATATCTTCTCATAGACACCCTCATCGTAATCATCTACCATATAAATGACACCTAGAACGATAATTGCTGTGATGATACTTCCGATGAGGTATTTGATCAAAAAACGGATAAACGTATGGTGAAACGGCCCCAGACCTATATTAGGTGAAATACGTCGGTTGACGGGGTAGGTGAACTTGGGGTGCTTGGCAGTACCATTATATCGTGCACCACAATGCGGGCAGAATTTCTTCCCTAAATGAACACGCTTCCCGCAGTGCCAACAGAACATATTTCCATAACCGATGTATTTATGCATAATAACTAGGTTTGTTTATTTTGCAAATATAGGGAAAAAGTCTGACTACGTTACTTACAAAAATCGCAAAAAGACTATCAATTCTTGCATTGTAAGTCGTTTTCAGCCCATCATTATTGCTTTTCTTGGATATTAGCGGTAAATTTGCGGAATAACTATAGGATTCACGATATGAATAAGATTTTTTGTTTTGCAACTATTCTGCTAATGGCTTGCGGTTCTACCCCATCCCAGCAGATAACTAACGATGCCGCTAATATCGAAGAGGATGCCGTTAAACATCTTCATGCAGTATTAAATAGTGCCAAGGGACACATGATGAGCGCCACAGAACTGGCTCATCAAGACGGCTATCAAAACAATAGTGTTTTTGTTGTCAATATCCCTACCACGGATGCTGACATTCAACCGTTGTTTGATACGCCCTACATCGATGATGCAACAGGTAGCAGAATCGTATTCCATCAAGAGCTCATCGAGGGAGACACGATCCAGCCCATAGGTACTGCCGACCTTCGGACGGTTATACATGCCTGGGAGCAGCAAGCACCAGATACCACCATCAACTATCGTGTGCATGCCAGAGGCAATGGCCTTTACACCTTTTATAATATCAAGCACAAAGGTTGTCATTGTCAGAATCACGACAAGCATCCCGATGGATTTCCAGAATACGCAGAATGCATCGTCTGGATAAAGCCAGGCAGCAAGGATCTCCTCATTACCTGGGGCTACAAACGCTCAGAACGAACCTATCATGCGGAATAAGAATCAAAACGCCCTATAACTATGAATCAGAAATTACACCTAAGATACTTTGTAGCGATTATTGCTCTTTTCTATTTTTCTACTGCTATGGCCCAAGAAAAGGCTCATTGGAAGTTGGTCGATGTAGAGGTTCAGACTCCTCCGACAAAATATGAGTCAAGAGGAACGATGAGCCCAGACAATAATGTCGAGGTAACTTATCGTCTTAGCCGTGGTTCCATCTACATCCAGAAAAAAGTTGTTGAAAGATGTTTATCAAACTATAAAGATGACCCTGTCAAGCAAAAGAATTGGACTTTAGCACACGACCATAAAGGTGAGACCGCTACAGGACAGTTCATCATCAGTGGACTTCCAGAAAACATCTATGCTGATAAAGAGGTCGTCTTAAGAGTTTCTTTTACAGCCAACACCAGCTGCCCTCATGGAGATTTATTTGGTATCATAGCACAAATCACAGCTATTGACGGCCTCAACAAAGCAAGCGTTAGAGGAAGTTCCAAAATACTTCCAACTTGTAATCAAGAAAAAAACGGGAATATTTCCGTAAGAGATTATACGAATGCTATTTTGCGAAAATCTGGTGATTATGGAGAATGGAATGTACCATTTAATATACCTGGCGCACGTATGGATGGAGATCAGACATACCGATATATAGGAATCGCTCTAGCAAGATCTTCTTGGGTTTCACAGCCCGAAACACCAATTGTATATTTCAAATACAAGTTCATAAAAGGTGAGAAAGCAAAGAACAATGACACCCCTACTGATGAAGACGACACGCCAGAATATATTCCACCCTATGAGGAAGATAACGATGCTTCTGACGAGGAAGGCGTCTGGAAGTATATCATACCGCCATTTGTTGCAGGTGGTCTGGTAGGCTGGTGGAGAAACCGTAAAAAGAAGAAGAAGCAGAAGGATGATGATCCTGAGCCAGAACCCGAAGAGGAAGAAAAGGAAGACGAGGAAGATGAAGAACCCGATCAGCTGCAGATGCAGGTATATAAAAACTTTGGCGATACGCTACTTGTTGGTGATAAAGGTCAGCAGGTAAATGCCCTTATTGTCCGCAAGCCAAAGAAGGGTCCTGAATATGTGGATGAGAATCTGACTCGCCAGATTCAGATTATGAGCGGAGACGAATATCTGCACGTAGAGATGGGCGATATAGAAAACGGTTGGAAGACTGCCTACGTATGGGCACCGGAAGCAGAGAACCCGCCTCAGGAGGGTATCGTGAAGTTCGTGTTGGCCAACGAAGGTGCCAGCTATACCAACCGCCTGCACTTTAAGATTGAGACTCTGGAGGTAGTCTTTGATCCTGAGCAGACCAACCTGACAATTCCTGCGCGCCATGAGAAGGCAGAAGAACTCCCTTTTGCACTGCGAGGGATTGACGACCAGGATGTCGAGGAAATCACAGTAACCATCACAGATCAGAACGGAAATGTTACATCAGATTACGGGGCAACTATTGAACCATGTAATAAGAAGGCAAACCTTCCCTATCATGTAATCATCAAGGATCTCCTACTTGACGAGAAAAAAGATCAGGGTATTCCAGGTAAGTATGCTAACTATATCATCAAGATAGATGCACGCAGCAAAGATGATCTCAAAGTTCATGGTGAGATGCCCCTATTCCGCTTTTATATGGGATTGGTGCTGGAACTATCTGGAGAAGTGGGTTGTTACATCGAAGAGTATGACTCGATGAAACATGAGTTTAACAGCTGGTTCCGCTGGGAAGACAAACAGTATGTGCGGGCTCAGACACATTGTCGGGTTAGGCTTTATGACTATGACGAAAGAAGTCGCAAGCTCTTAGTGACCGATGTGCCACCAGAAGAGGTGATTTTTAATGTGGAACCCATTAAGGAAGATGCCAAAGCACAGAGTGGTGAATCCGTCAAAAACATCCTCGATAATATCGGACTTACACTCTTTGGAAAGCCAACACCAACAGGAGACGGCTATAACTATATCATGTATTGTAAGAATGGCATTATTACAGCCCCAAATCGTTTCAATGCAAGAGCATCGGTAAAATATGGAAAGAAGGAATTTGAGCGTAATATATACCTTACTTCCCAACCCAGGCGAACCTCATCTGAGATGGAAGCTGGTATAACCAAGGACAGGGGTCTTGAAGAGAGGCTCAAATATCTGGATGAGCAAATCACGAGGACTGGTACAACCATGGAATTCCAATCGTTGACGGTTGCCATACAGTTGATGCTGAGATACTATACCGAGGAGTATGGTCTTGATGAGCGAACTGTAAATGGCATTATTGGGGAATATTCTAAGTACCTTAGAAAACGTCAGATTACCTACAACAGACTGCAAGCCGAGTCTTATGCAGAGATGAAGGATGCTGAGCGCGAAGCTGGTTTCTGGGATTGGGTAGAAAATCGTAAGAAAGCCTTCGACGAGATGGGATTTGTTGCTCAACTGGCTCTCGGATTCCTCACATTCGGAGCCGCTGAGATCCTTACTACCTCCGTTAGTATCATGGGCTCTATGAAGGAATACGCTGATAAGGCAGAAGGCGAACTTACATGGTCTGGTGTGTTCCTTGTGGGGGCAAAAGAGGCTACGCTTAACTACCTTCAGGATCGTGGTATGGCAGCTATCGGCTCTGTTGCATCGCAGGTTGGAAAGAAATTCATATCTGTCCGTGCTGGCGGAAAATCTATTGGCGATAGTTTCTCTGAGGCTTGGAAATTCGGTAAGGAGCGTTTCACCCTTAAGAATATTTCGAGCCAACTTAAAGATGGCATCAAGGCAGAAGTTAATACGGTAAAGAAATTCAAATCCGTCATCTCTGCTAAGAAGGATATACAGAAGGCAAGTGAAGAAGCGGCAACATTTGCCAAGGAATTGGTATCGGATGCCAAGCACCGCATCAGTACAGGTGAGAAGAAGCCAAAATACAGACGTGCCTTGGAATATGGTGAAAACTGTGCCACCCAGAAAGTGGAAGATCTTCGTGCAGCAGTTGAATTGTCATTCATGAATCCCACACCAGAGAATATCCAATTGAAAAACAAGTTGGTTATGGAGGTGCAGTCAGACAAACTTGCCATGTTCAAACTGAATCAAGTAGGTGAAGAGTTTGTACCAACCCGAGCCGTTTTCAATGAAACTATCACGGGAGTGTCCAACAGCGTTGATGATGCAGTGATGAGACGATTATCAGAAATATCAGGAATACCTAAAGATCGTATCTTCCCGATGAATGCATCGTCAAAACAGAAACTCGACCTACAGATGGGCAAAAAAGTCACCTTCGACCGTGACATCACCTATTATTATAAAAATGCCAAAGGAGAATGGGTATACTTCGACCAAAAGGGTACTGAGGCGCTCTATAATTCAGAACTTAGACGATTCTTGAAAGAACCCGACTTGAATGCAACAAAGAAATATGATCATACTGTTATTGAAGACATTCTTGGGCACAAGGAAAGTTATGGTAAAGACTTAAAGAAGATGATAGATCCAGAGTTCAGGCGCTTACCACTCGATGATCCGAAGAAGGTATCAGATGCTATTGTCTTCAAGGCAAAAGAACGCTTCGACACCTGTAGGGAACTGTTAAAACAGGCAGAGAATGCAGCTAACGATACAGAAATGCTAAAAATGCAATCAAAGGCATTGAGTGAAATGATTGAAGGTTGCCGTCAAGAGGTAAAGACATTCGACTTACTTGTTTCACGCCAAGCTGCCCGTATTGACATTTTAGGCGAAAGCAAGATTAGTGGACGCCTACATGCTGCTGTAGAGGTACTGAGGAGGATGACAGAAAACCAAACGCCATTCGAGCGTATAGAAGTTGCTCTTGAGACGATAGGCTATAGTGTTGATAGTCTGGCTGAAGATATAGGTAAGTTGGCAATAAGCATTGGATAAATAAGAATAATTATGGAAAATCAAGACAAAGTTCAGTTATGCCCAGATGGCAAGTATCGTTGGGCCTATGAGGTAAATATGTATCGGAACCCAACCATCTTCTATGTGATAGCAAACATGTTCCTGATCTGCTATCTGGTATGCGTTGTGTTATTCTCGGTCATCAATTTCTGCTTGGACGAGGAGGTTCTATCATCCATACTGATGCTGACGGGTGTGTTTTTGTTCCTCTTCCTGATAACCATTCCTGCCTATCTGGTGATTGCTGCTATTATGGGAGGAACCTATGCCGCTCTGTTTGTGATGGACGAGAACGGCATTGAGCACCATCAGATGCCCAAGAAAGTAAAAAAACTGCAGTTGATCAATACCATTGGTGGTTGGATAGGAGCTGCAAAAGGTGATCTCAGCATGGTAGGACTATCGATCTTCTCATCAGGTGTACAGGTTACCAAAACGGAGTTCAAGCATGTCCGCTCAGTAAAGACAGCCCCTCGCCGCAATCTTATCAAGCTCACAGAGGCATGGTACAGCTGGAACCATATCTATGTGGATGACCATGATTACGACTGGGTTTGCCAATACATCAAAGATCACTGCCCAACGGCATCATAATCTGTAGCAGTTCTAAAGAAAGTCTGCTGTGTTTCCTGACAGCCACGAGTAACAATAATACTATCAGCACCAGGAAACACATATACTAATCGTCCTTCAAAACGAGCTTCCTCATTATTATATAAGGTATAGAGGCCTTTTCCGCGAGATTGCACTACATATTGTGCAGTACCCTCCAAACTGTCAGCAGGCATACCCCAATGATTCTCTCGCAAAGCAATGGTTACGCTAACACTTGAGCCGTTCTGATGGAACACAATACTACTACCTGTAGAGGAGGAAACATAAAGTTGACCAGTTTTAGGCAACGCGTTTTCATCTGTAAGCGGCAAATGAATTTCGCAACCAGCCCCTCGCAACTTATCAGCAAAACCAGGCGTCATCTCTGCCAGCTGGTCAGCTGTCATCTTCTGTCCCTCTTCACTATTTAAGAGCGTCTCTAGCTCATTCTGCGCATTAACATACGACGGATGACAGGCTGTTAGGATAGTACTAACAACCAATAACATCATGATTAATTCAAGTAATTGATAAAAAATCTTCATTAGTTCAATATAAATTTATCTGTGGCACCAGCAGAAGATACTAGGATAGTATGACCATTATCGAGTACCACCACATGGCAGCGTACAAATTCATCGTCTTTCTTAGTTAACGAGTAGGCACTATGGCCGAACGACTTGACAACATAGTTCTCGGTGAGGTTGATAGTACCGTGATAAATGTGCTGAGCAGTACCTGTGATAGTACCATTACTATGTTCTTTCACATCAAAAATCCATCTCTGAGAGTCTCTATCAGTATATAATTTCCCAGGCAACTTATTAACATCGATGCATTTCACCTCTTTATTCCATGCACCGTCTGCCCCAGCATAAAAGCCATCGTGGGCATAGTTATCCTTCATGAGGCAGCCACTCGCATCTACATAATAAAATTTACCGCCATCCTTTATCCATATACTATGGGCATAGGTACCACTTGGATAGATATAGACCGTCTCACCTGATTGCAGTGTTTCCCATTTACCTTTATCCGATCCTGCCGTGATGGCATAGCGTGCTGGTGTATAGCTGGGATCAGTACTGCTGACAGCCTCTGAGAAACTCTCGGCAGATTGGAATATCACCTCTACACCTTTGCTTGATATACGTACCTTCTCTGCGCCAGGATAGATATAGAGCTCGGCATCGGGAGTCATTCCATCCGACTTATAAAGCGTAAAGTGCCCCTTACCTGAGGGGCTTATCTTCACGATATCATGTCCCTTAGTATCGTCTGTTGAGAAATAAACGACATAGACAGGTTCGGAACTACTCTCACTTTTGGCAAAACCAATCTTTGTATTAAGTTCTCTGTTGATATACTCCTTCCCAATAGGGAGTGTTTCTTCACCATTCTCTTCTGAAGCTTCACTATCCTTAGATAAGGATACACCTGAAACACCTACAATATTAATAGTATCCTCTGGAGTTTCGATGCCGTCAAAGATGCCCCTGCTTTCTTTTTCATCATCCTGATAAAACAGGTAGGCCATAATTCCACCACAGACTAGGAAAGCAACCAACAGAACCAAACACCCTTTGAGCATGCACCCCCTCGACAAAGAACCAGGAGTGCTACTACGCTCAACATACTTACTCTTTGGTTTGGGCTCTGACGACTGCGAGGCGGGACGAGGCTCATATGGTGGAGGTACAGATCCTCTATGTTCGCGCTTTGGTTGTTTAGGCGATTCCTCATCAGGTTCAAGGTCGAACACAAGAGGAGGTGTTGACCGTCTTACATCCATACGGGCACCACAACCACCACAGAATTTCACATTGTCATCATTGGAATGACCACATTTTTCACAAATTGCCATAAGTTATAGCATTTTATAATCAATCTTTTGTGTTGACATTAAACACAGACTCTACTGAATTATTCTTTTTCTCTGCTTCAATCTGTTTCTTTTTCTCTGCAGTCCTTTTCTTTTCAAATTCCTCGTATTCTTTATTTTTCTTATTCTTAGTACGGGCCTTAGTCTTCTCTATTACTTTGTTATAAAACTCCTTCCTAATTTTGTCGGCCTCCTTCTTTTCACTAACAGTGACAGAGTATTTATACTCACCGAGATTGTCGCCATTAGAATTAGTCCAGATTTTCACACCATTCTTAATGGTGGTGTGAACCCCAGGAGCCTTATCGTTAACCACATACTTATATACAAGCGCTCTTTCTTTGAGCGATTGGGCATTAACACCAGCTACAAAAGCCATCAAGGTCGCCACACATAATAGAATCTTTTTCATAAGCATCATATTTTTTGTGGGGCAAAGATAGCCATAATAGCCCATAAAGCGACTATCAAAAATTGCAAAACGACTGACAATTCTTGTTTTGTCAGTCGTTTTGCAGGTTTTTCCAATCTTTAGGTGTCATTCCTGTAATAGCCTTAAACGCTCGGAAGAATGTTGTTTCGTTAGTAAAACCCGAATCTATATAAATGGTAGAGATCTTCTGATCCGGAAAATCACGCATCAGTTGCTGGGCATGCTGTATACGATAACTATTAACGTATTGAGTAAAGGAATAATTCGTTGAGTTTTTAATGCAGTCGGATACATAACGGGCATTGGTTCTTAACTCACTTGCGATATCCAAGACCTTCAAATCAGGAACTTTATAAAGTTGTTTCTCTTCCATTAACTCTGTAATACGCTGCATTAACTGAGTATCAACATTTACAGATGTTGGTTGGTCAGCCCCCTCGAGTTCCATTCTACGTCCACGCAGCTTTCTCTGTATAAAGAAAACAGAAGTTGCGATTATGATTAATACTAATATAACGCCCCATATCCAAAGAGGCGATTCCGCCTTGCTTTCTTCTGTGAAACGTAACAACCAAACAGAAGCCTTGGGCTGGAAATTTTCGTTTGGTCTTTTATCATCGATACCACCTGTTAATAACAGATTACCCTCTTTTGTAAGAACGGGAATGCTCAACATACCCGCATCCTTTGGCAAAGGATCAGTATAATAAAGCGTTAGTTTGGCTGGTATCTGGGCATAGTCGATACAGAGAGCATAAACACGACGCGTTTTGTCGAAGCCTAATACATAGCCGCGATGATTCAAACGATCAGCATAAACTGGGGTGATATATTTAATAGCCCCCCACTGACTCCTCATCGGTATAGGACAAATTGTAGGCAGAAGAGAAAATATTGTATCGCGCACATCAACAATCGTTAATTGTCCACGACTATTCTCAACAGGTATCAGATAACGATAAAAATGCTGAGCCTCATCGCCTATAAAACTATCATCACTATGCTGAGAGAGGTCATAATGCAATGGGCGCCAAGTATTAAACAATGTATCTCTGACAGCCTCACCATTCAGACGATCAACAATAATCGTATCAAGCGGTTCACCATGCATATCATAACCCGCAATAATCATCGCATCATTGCCAGAAGTACGTAACACATGAGGCAGATAGCGCGATTGGGAAACGGCCTTTGCATGAGAGAACGAGGCCTTACCATCGTAAAGTTCCATCTCGTCATCAGCATACCAATTACCTGTAATCAGCACCTTGCCATCATCCATTTCTACAGCAGCTGCCGAAGCACGTTTTTGGTTCAGGCATCCGAATCCTTTGCAAGAATGAGTCATGGGGTCATAGAGTTCTACTTCATAACTCTGCGAAATGCCCAAGTTATCCTTAAAGCCACCCGCCAACAGCACTTTTCCAGACTTCATGACTATAGACATTCCACCATCATGCGAATAGACGGTAGGCAACAGATACCACTTATTGTCTTTAAGATATTCTGCAGTAGATGTCAACTTGAATCCAGATGTATGACCACCAACAACCGTTACCTCGCCATTCACTACGAAAACAGAGTGCCCACTACGTGGTATCGTCATATCAGGCAAACGTTCAGCCTCTATCTTAACCATTGGACAATGGTTTCCTGCAGAGACAGCCATTGCAGGTATTGACAACGTCAACGACATTATCAATATACATATAAGTTGTTTTATATTAACTTGTACACTTATAAAGCCCATCTGATAGGTTTTGGTTGCAAAGATACGAAATAATTCCATATCTGAACAAAAAAGGAAAGATTTTAACACAATGGATTTAGCCGTAAATGACTATTCCAAGGGTGAGGAAACGACGCAGTGGGTACGAGTGCAGAGCAGCGCCCCGGCGCATCTGAAGCTGGTTGAGTTTTTTACTAAGGGACGTATCTTGACCATTCAGGGTAATGTGAAGATTGACCAGTGGGAGGGTAAGGATGGCACACCCCACGCACAGCTGAGAGTCCACGCCAAGTATATCGACTTCCTCAACATCGGCAAGAAGCAGGAGGGTGCCAACGTAGCCGCCAATGCTGCAACGGACATCAATGTTCCCGACGTACCTACAGATACCCCGAAGGAGAAGAAGGACGACCTGCCCTTCTAATCCTATTAGAGAACGATGGAGATAGGTGCCGAAAGGTGCCTATCTCTTTTTTACGTTGATATTGGCAAACAAGAAAAGGCGGTTGACAGTTGAAAACGCTTAGGGATTTCAACTGTCAACTCTTTGAATAATAGCCATTCTGAATGTCTGGAGAATTACTTTTTAGTCTTCGTAATCTTAATTTCCTTAATGTAATCTTCAAGAAATCCAATGTGCCCTTGCAGGAAGTCAATCAGGTCTTTATCCCGCTCTATGATTTAACCTGCACCAACTATCAGCACAAACACGGACATATATGCGACATTCTTAAAATCTTGTTTCATCATATCATTATTTAAGCTCTGTTAGCCGTCGAGTCTTATACTTCCATCACTGCTGATGGATGGCCTCGGCTTTCAAAGTGTTTGAGCATCAAAACACCAAAAAATGTGCGTAAATCAGCGGAATCTCAAAAAAAATGATAGATTCCGCTGGTTTAAGCACATTTTTTATTATCTTTGCACCAATTAGCCGTGGGGACAGTACTGTCCCCACGCAATCTCAGCCAGATTACGCCGTCACTTACGCTCCTGCCCGCACAACATTGACTATAGACACTAGTAAAATGGCGCGCACAAAGCGGACGATAATAATTGAGTACATCCATAGGAATGGTGAAGCAAAAACAGAGGATCTTGTGAAACTTTTAAGTTCCAGCACAACAAGAATAAAGATGCTTCTTTATTCTCAATCCTCTGCATCGCCTTTATACAAAGAAATCCTGCAAATTCATCCAAAGTTACGAAAAAACGAGAGAAGAATAAAACAAACTCGTTTGTTTTTTCTTCCGAGTGTCAGTAACTTCGCGCTACAAGCGCAAAGTTTCGAAAAAATTTGGTATTTCGCTCAATTTGCACTACCTTTGCACCTAATTAGTAAATATAGAGGATTATGCAAACAAATTGTCACATGTCAGTGCTGGTGCACGAGCAGGCAAAAAAGTATGGCGACCGCGAGATGCTGATTTATCAGGATTTCGGCGGTAAGGAGTGGAAATCGCTGTCATGGAACCAAGTGTCAGCCACGGTGATGCAGGTGTCCAATGCCCTGCTGAACTTAGGCGTGAAGGTACAGGAGAATATCGGAATCTTTTCACAGAACTCCGTGCAGTATATTGAGTGCGACTTCGGTGCATGGGGCATCCGGGCCGTCACCATCCCCTTCTATGCCACCAGTTCCGAGCAGCAGATACAGTTCATGGTCAACGATGCCAAGGTGCGCTTCCTCTTTGTAGGCGAGCAGGAGCAGTACGACAAGGCCCGTCGTGCCTTCTCACTCTGTCCCACCCTTGAGCGTATCATTGTCTTCGATCCTCTGGTACATATCTCTTCCCATGATCCCAATGCCATCTATTTCTCCGACTTTCTGAAGTTAGGCGAGAATCTGCCTCGCCAGACCGAGGTGGAGAAGTTGCAGCAAGAAGCTACCTACGACGACATTGCCAACATCCTGTACACCAGTGGTACTACGGGTGACTCGAAGGGTGTCATCCTGACTCACGGTCAGTTCCATGCGGCTTTTGAAGCCAACAGCAAGTGTGTGCCCGTCACCGAGAGCGACCGTATCATGAATTTCCTGCCCTACACCCATATTTTCGAGCGCGGCTGGGCCATCCTCTGCATCACCGTTGGTGCCACCATGATTGTGAACACCTATCCGCTACAGGTGCAGCAGTCCATGCGCGAGCAGCATCCTACCTGCATGTCGGCCGTTCCCCGCTTTTGGGAGAAAGTCTATATGGGTGTGATGGATAAGATAGAACATGCCAACCCCGTGGAGCGAAAGCTTTTCATGCATGCCCTCAAAGTAGGCCGCAGGCATAATATCGACTATCTCAGCTTGGGCAAGAAACCGCCTATGGCCCTGCATTTAGAATACGAGATGCTGAACCGTACCGTTTTCTCTTTGGTTCGCAAGGAGTTGGGACTGGAGAATGCCCACTTCTTCCCCACCGCCGGAGCCGCCGTCAGCGCCCATGTCGAAGAGTTTGTACACTCCATCGGCCTGAATATGATTGTCGGCTACGGGCTTACCGAGTCCTTGGCTACCGTGTCGTGCGACCATCTGGGAGAACCCTACACCGTGGGCAGTGTAGGCCAGCCCATCGAGGGCATCGACATCAAGGTCAGCGAGGAGGGCGAAATCCTGCTCAAGGGCCCGACGATTACCTCCGGCTACTACAACCGTGAGGACCTCACCAAGCAGGCTTTCACCGAGGACGGCTACTTCCGTACCGGTGATGCCGGCTATCTGAAAGACGGCGAGCTCTACCTCACTGAGCGCATCAAAGACCTCTTCAAAACCTCCAACGGCAAGTATATCGCCCCGCAGATGATCGAGTCGAAGCTCCTGGTTGACAAGTTCATCGACCAGATAGCTATCATCGCCGACCAGCGCAAGTTCGTATCGGCACTCATCATCCCCGTCTACAGCCTGTTGGAGGAGTATGCCCGCGAGCATCATATAGCCTTCAACAGCCGCGAGGAGCTCTGTGCCAACGAGCAGATTATCCAGATGATGAAGGAGCGTATCGATACCCTCCAGCAGCAGTTGGCTCACTATGAGCAGGTGAAGCGGTTCACGCTCCTGCCCCACCATCTGTCGATGGAGAAGGGCGAACTCACCAATACCCTCAAGATCCGCCGCCGTGTATTAAACGAGAACTATAAGGAACAAATCGACGCAATGTACGAGGAGTAGAATATGATCACACAAGACCAGTTAAAGGACATACTTGACCGTGCGGATGCACTGTACAAGTATCTTAGGATTGACGAAAAGAAAATAGAATATGAGGAGGAAGACCTCCGTACCCAGGCACCCGACTTCTGGAATGACCAGAAGCGTGCCGAGGAGCAGATGAAGAAAGTAAAGTCCATCAAGCGGTGGATCGACGACTATCAGGCCGTTCGCACGGCTGCCGACGAGCTACAGCTGGCCTTCGACTTCTACAAGGAGGAGATGGTGAGCGAGGCCGAGGTTGACGAGAACTACCATAAGGCCATTACCGCCATCGAGGCTCTGGAACTGAGGAATATGCTCCGCCAGAAGGAAGACCCGATGGATGCCGTGCTGAAGATCAATTCCGGAGCCGGCGGCACTGAGGCCCAGGATTGGGCCGAGATGCTGATGCGTATGTATCAGCGATGGGCAGAGGCTCATGGATACAAGGTCAGCATCTCCAACCTTCAGGATGGAGATGAGGCCGGCATCAAGAGTGTCACCATGCAGATAGAGGGTGGCGAGTATGCCTATGGCTATCTGAAGAGCGAGAACGGTGTCCACCGCTTGGTGCGCGTCAGCCCCTACAATGCTCAGGGCAAGCGCATGACCTCGTTCGCCTCCGTCTTCGTCTCCCCACTGGTCGATGATACCATCGAAGTGTATGTCGACCCTGCCAAACTCTCGTGGGACACCTTCCGAAGCAGTGGTGCCGGTGGCCAGAATGTCAACAAGGTTGAGTCGGGAGTCCGTCTGCGCTATTGGTACACCGACCCGGATACCGGCGAGGAAGAGGAAATCCTCATCGAGAATACCGAGACCCGCGACCAGCCTAAGAACAAGGAGCGCGCCATGGCCCTGCTCCGCTCACAGCTCTACGACCGTGCTATGCAGAAGCGCTTAGAGGCACAAGCTAAGATTGAGGCTGGCAAGAAGAAGATAGAGTGGGGCTCGCAGATTCGCAGCTATGTCTTCGACGACCGTCGTGTCAAGGACCATCGCACCAACTACCAGACCTCGGATGTCGACGGCGTGATGGACGGCAAGATTGACGAGTTCATCAAGGCATATCTGATGGAGTTTCCCTCGTCTGAGGACGAGTGAAGCTCCATATGAGCAATGCGTAATGGCGGTTGATTAAGAAAAACATATCATAAACATATAAATATATAAAATAAGGTATTATGGCTAACAAGAAAAAAACAAATGTAAAGCGTGAAGCTTACGCTAAGAAACAGGAAGAACAAGGCAAGAAAGTAGTGACATGGATCTTCGCGGGACTCATCGTTCTTGCCATCATCTATCTCATCTGGACCATTAGCATGATGTCATAATGGCATTGGAAATCGAACGCAAATACCTCGTGCTTGACTCTTCCTACAAGCACGAGGCTTATTCTTCAAGTCACATCCGACAAGGCTATATCTGCAGCAAGCGGGGCCGCTCGGTACGCATACGCATAAGAGATGAACACGCGTACCTTACTATTAAGGGTCCTTCGCTTGACGGCGGACTCTCGCGCTACGAGTTCGAGCAGCAGATACCCTTTGACGATGCCCAGAAACTGATGTCGCTCTGCGAGCCGGGCATCATCGACAAGACACGGTGGCTCGTACGCAGCGGTGACCACATCTTCGAGGTCGACGAGTTCCATGCTGACAACGACGGTCTGGTGGTGGCCGAAGTAGAGTTGAACGACCCGACGGAGACTCCCCTACTTCCGCACTTTATCGGACAGGAGGTGACGGGCGACCGCCGATACTACAACTCCCAGCTCCGCCGCCATCCCTACACCCAGTGGGACAAGTAAAAAACAAACGCGCCCGACACCTTCGAGCACTTATCTCTTACGCTCATACCCTCATTTTTAGCCCTCAAAGCCGATGTATAAGTCAGGGAAAATGGTTGTAAGTAAAAAAATTACAATTTTATTTGGTGATATAAAATAAATTGATTACTTTTGCCTGTACAAAAAACTGAAACAGAAGTGATGAAATTAAAACAGGTATTAGGAATGATTGGTGTCATACTGTCTATGACATCCTGTGAGAAAGCCATTATTGGCGAGGGAGAGGAGAGCCTTTTGGAAGAGGGCGAAGTACAGGGACAGGCTCAGCTCTGCGTGGTAACCCGAGCCGGCGGTGATGCAGAGGGGAGCAGCATTGCCGACGGGCGTATCTATGTCGTGAACAGCAAAGGAATTTGTGTAGAAATGCTCACGACGAACGAAGAGAATAAGCAAACAACGACAGTGCTGCCAGCGGGCTCGTACACGCTCTATGCGATAGGTGGTGACGACCTGTTGCGCTATACTCTGCCCAGCAAGGGAACTGCAACGGCCTCCAGTGTCATCAAGTGTCAGGATGGCAAGGTGTTGGACGACTTGCTGCAGGCGGTGGTACATGTCGACTTGGAGGATGGCGAGGTGCTGAACCAACAAATTGTGCTGGAGCATAAGGTGCTCTGTCTGGACGAGATAGACATCAAGCAGGTGCCAACCAGTGCTACGAAGGTGGAGGTGGCTTTCGCTCCGCTGTATAGTGCCATCCAGTTAGACGGTACCTACTGTGAATCACCGACGGAGACCTATAAGGTGGCATTGACCAAGCAGGCAGACGGTAAGACCTGGAGGGCCACCCCACAGCAGATGCTGTTTCCCTCGAAAGGTAAGCCGACCATCAAGGTGACCATCACTACCGACAATGGGACACAGGGCTTCTCGTATAATTCCACAGAAGACCTGCCTGCCAATCATCACTTCAGCATCAGCGGTACCTTCAAGGTGGCACAGGGGGTAAGCATTACGGGTATTCTGACATCTGCCGACTGGGGAGAAGACCGAACAATCAGTTTCGACCTGGACAACTCGAACCAGACAGACTATCATCCAGTGGCGGGCCAGTTCACTAACGGCTATTATGCAGTGACGGTGGACGAGGCTAACCGCAGGGCAGTATTGTTTGGTATGAATGTAGTGCCCTATGAGGCTCCTGCCGGTGGTTCGGATAATGCCACGTGGAAGGCAGCCTTGCAGTCGAAGCTTACAACGTGGGAAAAGCCTGTCGGCATCAATGGCAACTGGCGCCTGCCAACGCTTGAGGAGGCTTCCATCATCATCCGGGACCCGCAGGTGGTGACGGTTCATGATACGGGCAACACCATGACGATGTGGTGTCTGGATGGAGACGAGCTGAAATGGGCTTATGGGCAAACGGTGAATAACAATCTCACCATTCAGACAGGAAATAGTAGTTTTAAGAGTACCATCTTCCTGCGGCCCGTCATAGATATCACTTATTGAGATAGCCGATGTATAAATTTAAAATCATCATCATCGCCCTGTTCACAGGGTGGTTAGCAGCCTGTGAGAAACCCCTTCAGGCTGAAGAGGAACACCAGCAGCATGCAGCTGAGGGCAATCTGAAGCTAAGTGTCTATGAGCTGGAGCAGACTCCCTTCTTGACCACTACCCGAGCTACTGCCAGTGAGGCGTGCAGTCATCTGGTCTTTGCCGTCTACGGCATGGACGGAACCAAATTGAAGCAGAACAGCCAGAAAATCGGTGACAGCGACTATGGCTCCACGAGTTTCCAGCTGTTGGAAGGTAGCTACCAGCTGGTGGCCATCGCTCACAGCAGTGACAATAATCCCACGATGTCCGACCTTCACAAAATCAAGTTTAGCAATAGTACGGGCTACTCGGACACCTTTCTTCATTATCAGACCATAGAGGTAGGCAGTCAGCCGCAGACCATCAATCTCTCGCTGCGCCGCATTGTGTCGCTCTGCAGGTTTGTCATCAACGATGCTGTCCCGGAAGGTATTACTAAGCTGGAGTTCTACTATACTGGCGGCAGTGGGCATTTTGATGCTACGACCGGAAAGGGTGTCGCCAATTCGCAGCAGAAAGTGAGGGTAGCCGTGGAGGCGGGGCAGCAGCAGACGCAGGTCGACCTGTACACCATCCTGCATGAGGACGAGGACTTGCTGCGACTGAAGGTGACTGCCTACGATGCGGCCGACAATGTGCAGCACGAGGCGGTCTTTGAGGACATTCCGATGACGCGTAACCAGATAACCTGGCTGTCAGGCGACTTCTTCACGGGTGTGATGCCTGTGGCTTCCCGTAATTTCTCGACCGATGTCGACATAGAGACCGTCTGGGGTGGTGAGTTGAGGCTCACCTATTGATGACTGAAATACGAATAAATGTTAATTTATTGTTCGTTTCGGTTGATTCTTAAGACCTTTATAGTAATTTTGCATATTCGTTATGGTATTAAATTATATTTGGGTCGCTTTTTTCCTGGTTGCCTTTGTGATTGCAGCCGTGAAATTAGTGTTTATGGGCGATTATGATGTGTTCCCGGCGATGATGGATTCCACCTTCTCCTCGTCGAAGACCGCATTTGAAATCTCGTTAGGACTGACAGGTGTATTGTCGCTCTGGTTAGGCGTGATGAAAGTTGGCGAGAAAGGCGGTGTTGTGAATTTACTCGCCCGCCTGCTGTCACCTGTGTTTGCAAAGCTCTTTCCCGACATTCCGAAGGGACACCCCGTGACGGGCAGTATCTTCATGAACATTGCTGCCAATATGTTAGGACTGGATAATGCCGCCACCCCCTTAGGACTGAAGGCAATGGAGCAGATGCAGGAGCTGAACACCAAGAAGGACACGGCATCGAACCCGATGATCATGTTCTTGGTGCTGAACACCTCGGGCCTAACGCTGATTCCTGTCTCTATCATGGTCTATCGGGCACAGATGGGAGCTGCCCAGCCTACCGATATCTTTATCCCCATTCTGCTGGCCACCTTCTTCTCGACACTGGCAGGTGTCATTGTCACCTCCTTCTATCAGCGCATCAATCTGCTGAACCGTACCATGCTGCTGACCTTGGGAGGAGCCTGTGCTGTAGTGGCGGGTATCATCTGGGGATTCTCGCAGATGGACGGAGAGACCATGAACCGCGTGAGTACCACCATAGCCAATATCCTGCTGATGACCATCATCACTGGATTTATCGTGGCCGGTGTGCGCAAAAAGGTGAATGTCTATGATGCCTTTATCGAAGGAGCTAAGGACGGCTTTACCACTGCTGTGCGCATCATCCCCTATCTGGTGGCCATCTTGGTGGGCATCGGCGTATTCCGCGCCTCGGGAGCAATGGATATGCTGATAGGCGGGTTGCGCTGGTGTGTGGAGCTGACGGGAGTCAATGCCCAGTGGGTCGATGCCATGCCTACAGCCCTGATGAAGCCGTTGAGCGGCAGCGGAGCCAGGGGTATGATGGTCGATGCAATGACCACCTATGGTGCTGACTCGTTTGTGGGTCGCCTGTCGAGCATCTTCCAGGGTTCTACGGATACCACCTTCTATATCTTAGCGGTGTATTTCGGTTCGGTGGGAGTGTCGAAGACGCGTCATGCTGTCACCTGCGGTCTGTTGGCAGACTTGGCAGGAATCATTGCCGCCATCGCGATATGTTATCTGTTCTTCGGGTAAAATGGTCTGAACTAGTATGACTAGTTTGAACTAGTTTAACTAGTATAACTAAAAAAACAAGATAAAAAACAATGGGAAAGCTAACAACCATTTTTAGGGATACTGCCATCTATGGCATGTCGAGCATTGTAGGCAGGTTTCTCAACTATCTTCTGGTGCCGCTCTATACGGCTAAGTTCACTGCAGCCTCAGGTGCCTATGGTGTGATTACCAATATCTACTCCTATGTGGCACTGGCATTAGTGTTGCTGACCTTTGGTATGGAAACCACCTACTTCCGCTTCACCAACAAATCGCATACAGACTCCAATGTGGTCTATTCCACAACACTCATCAGCGTTGGCTCGGTGGCAATGCTGTTTGCGCTGTTAGTACTGCTGTTGCTGACACCCATCAGCCAGTTTATGGGGTATGGAGAGCATCCCGACTATGTGGGGGTGATGGCGGTCACAGTAGCCATTGATGCCTTCCTGTGTATTCCCTTTGCCCACCTGCGACAGCAGAAGAAAGCATTGAAGTTTGCCTTGCTGAAACTATTGAATATTGTGGTGAGCATCGCCTTGAATATCATCTACTTCATTGCTCTCGATGGTGAGGATGTGGGCTATGTCTTCTACATTAACCTCCTATGCACGGCGATGTTGGCCGTCTGTCTCATCCCTGAGATGACAGGCTTCCGCTGGGTGCTCGACAGGCAGTTGCTGAAGACGATGCTCAGCTATTCCTGGCCTATCCTGGTGTTAGGTATTGCCGGCATCCTGAACCAGACAGCCGACAAGATGCTGTTCCCGTATATCTATCCTGGTCAGGACATGCACGAGCAGTTGGGTATCTATGGTGCCTGCTCGAAGATTGCTATGATTATGGCTATGATTACGCAGGCCTTCCGTTTCGCCTACGAGCCGATTGTCTTTGCGGGAGTGAAGGACAAGGACCAGCACCAGATGTACGAGCAGGCCATGAAGTATTTTATCATCTTCACTCTGCTGGCCTTCCTGATGGTGGTGGGCTATATGGAAATCCTGAAATACATTGTCAGGAATCAGGACTATTGGGTAGGTCTGGAGGTAGTGCCTATCGTGATGGTGGCAGAGATGATGATGGGTGTCTACTTCAACCTGTCGTTCTGGTATAAGATTACCGACCGTACCATCTGGGGAGCCATCTTCTCGGGCATCGGTTGCGTGGTGCTGTTGGCAGTTAATATCCTCTTCGTGCCCAAGTATGGCTATATGGCCTGTGCCTGGGGTGGGGTGGCTGGCTATGGTGTGGCAATGATAGCCTCCTACGTGGCCGGACAGAAGTACTATCCGCTGAACTATCCGCTGAAGGACATCTCGCTCTATGTGGTGCTGGCCTTCGTGTTCTATGGCTTTATGCAGACAGCCAGCGAATGGCCTAAGCTGGCTTCGCTGGCCTTCAATACCCTGCTCATTGGAATCTTCATTGCCGTCATACTCTGGCGGGACTTGCCACTGAGCAGAATCCCTGTTATCGGAAAATATTTTAAACATTAGACCAATATGAAAAAAATACTTTTATCCCTGATGTGTCTTTGCTCCTTGGGAGCTCATGCCGATGAGGGTATGTGGACACTGTTTGATCTGCCCACTGCTGTCTATGACCAGATGAAGCAGTATGGATTTCAGCTGCCGATGGAGCAGTTGTACAAGACCGATCATGCCGTTAAGAATAATGTGGTCAACTTTGGTGGCTTCTGCTCGGGTGTGGTGGTAAGTCCCGACGGACTGGTGTTTACCAACCACCACTGCGGATTCGATGCCATCCGCCGGCATTCTACCGTAGAGCACGACTACCTGCTGAATGGTTTTGTGGCCAAAAGCTATGAAGAAGAGCTGCCCAACGAAGACCTCTTCGTCAGCTTTATGATAGACCAGAAGGATGTCACCGAGCAGGTGCGGCCGATGCTTGAAGGGCTTACCCTCGACCAGCAGGCTACAAAAGTCGACTCGATAGAGAACGCTTGGCAGAAGGAGATACGCAAGCAGGACTCTACCCTGCGTGTGGAGCTGAAGCCGTTCTACGAGAACAACAGGCTCTACTGCACCACCTATCGCGACTTTGAGGATGTGCGACTGGTGTTCACTGTACCTAAGTCAATGGGTAAGTTCGGAGGTGAGACCGACAACTGGATGTGGCCCCGTCAGACCTGTGACTACAGTGTCTTCCGTGTCTATGCCGACCCCAAGACAGGCGGACCTGCCAAATATTCGAAAGACAATGTGCCCTATCATCCCAAATCGTGGGCACCCGTCTCGATGCAGGGCTACAAGCCGGGCGACTTCTGCATGATTATGGGTTATCCCGGCTCTACCAGCCGCTATCTGTCGAGCTATGGTATCCAGGAGCGCCGCGATGCCATCAATGCTCCACGCGTCCAGGTGCGTGGTGTGAAGCAGGAGATTATGCTGCGCCATATGCGTGCCGACGAGGCTGTCCGCATCAAGTATGACTCGAAATATGCGCACTCCAGCAACTACTGGAAGAACTCTATCGGTATGAACAAGTGTATCGACTCCATCGGCCTGATCAGCCAGAAACAGCAGTATGAGGCTCAGATTCGCCAATGGCTCAGCAGCCATGAGGCTCCCGAGGCCAAGGGACTCGACTTCGACAAGATGGCTCAGCTCTATCAGAAGCGCATGGCCCTGACCAAAATCCGTACCTTGTTCTTGGAGTCATTCTTCCTGCAGGACCAGCTGAACAATCGGGCCTGGCGCGTACAGTGGGCGATGCCGGTCAAGGGGCCGAAGTCGAAGCCCAAGAAGCAGTATTATGAGTTTGATGATAACAGCAACGAATGGGACAAGGCCACCGATATGGAACTGATGGTGGCTCTGCTGAAGAACTACCGCCAGCAGGTGACAGACAAGAACTACCTGCCCGACTTCTATAAGACCATTGACGAGAAGTTCCACGGAGACTATGCAGCCTATGCCCAGGCACTCTATAAGAAGTCGGTGCTGATGAAGTCGGGCAAGCCCATCTATTTTAACCGCAAGAGCTATCTGAAGGATCTCGGTGTGCAGTATGGCCTGTCGCTTAATGAACTGCGATCCAAGATTGATGACGAGCGCCGCCAGCTTACACAAGAAATCAGCGAACAGGAGCGCCTGCTGTGTGCAGCCGTGCTACGCATGGAACAGGATAAACCCAACTATTCGGATGCCAACTTCACCCTGCGCATGACCTATGGGCAGATTGGTGAATACACCTTAGGAGGTCGTCCTTCGGGCTATTACACTACTGCCCGCTCACTGTGGGAAAAGATGCAGAAGGCTGACCAGAACTTCGAGTACTTTGCTGAACCCGTGATGCACCAGCTGATGGCCGAGAAGGACTTCGGCCGCTATGCCGACCCGCTGACGGGTACGCTGCAACTGTGCTTCCTGTCGAACACTGACATCACGGGCGGCAACTCTGGTTCTCCCATCTTCAACGGTAAGGGCGAACTCTTAGGACTGGCTTTCGATGGCAACTGGGACTCGCTGTCCAGCGATATCTTCTTCGACCGTCAGCTGGCACGTACCATCAATGTCGATGTGCGCTATATGCTCTATATGATGGACCGCTGGGGACATGCCGACCGCCTGCTCAAGGAGATGAACATACCATAATCTTTTCCGAAAGGTGAAAGAGCGAGTCACCCTCCCTCTCTGATATTGCCTCTACGAACCGAACGAACAGTTCGAACAGTTTTTCAATGACAAGTAGTAGCCTCCTTGCCCGCCTGCAACGAACCGTAAGCTCGTTGCCTCGAAGATTACGGTTTCGGGCCTCGTGTGTTACTTTAACTCATAACGTTAAATCAGTTGTGTGATATACTCGGCATCCTTGCCTTCATAGAAGCGGGGCTCGAAGACCGGCTTGTACTGGAAGTCGCCGAAGCGGAACAGCTGCAGGGCGCAGAACTGATGGTCGTCACTCAGGCAGAGTTCCAGGCGGAAGTTGCCGTTAGCACCTGCCACGGGCTTGCCCTTCTGCTGGATGTCGGCAGCCATCTTGTCGAGCGGCATCTCTAAAAGATGTTCCACACGCTCACCCTCCGAGGGGGTGTACTCTAGGATGATGGCCTTAGCCTGACTCTGCGTAGGTGTATAAATGGCCTTGGTGGAAAACAGTGATTTCTTGATCTCGATATGCTGATATGCGGAGAGGGCAGCAGCCATCTCCAAGTTTTTGATACTTGGCATAGTTGTTACGTATTTTAAATGAATAATAATATGAATTAAGAATGTGTGTCCCTGTGGTAACAGCAACTATGTCAACGAATGATGTGCCTCAGTGCGATGACGTAATAGTCGCACGAGGCCGACATGCAGAGGGGCGCCGTCTCCCGGCGGCATCTGCTGTCGTAGTAGGAATAAAGGGGTTTGACGATATGCTGCCGGATGGCAAAACTGCCAAACGGCGTGATGGTTCTTTCCGTCTTCGCGCCCTGAGTAGGCAGGACGCGCTGGGGACGGGAACTGCAGATGCGGTAAATCTGCGAGGCATCGGTCAGTGTGGCTTCCTGATGGTGCTGATGTTGTGGAGCCAGGATGGACGACTCGCGATGCTGACAGGACTCTGTGACGGTCACGTCATCATGGCTCTGCCAGTTTAGCAGAACCGCCAGGCAAACAGCGCAAAGAGCCGTTATTATTTTTGCCGCTATCAGAGTCCGTCTCATTCTGGCTGCAAAGGTACTAAAATTATCTGTAATAAAAGAACGCTATCATAACTTTAAACTCGTTTAAACATTAGCGTGTTAGCCAATACTCTTTCCTAAATCGTATGCCTCCTTCAGTTTGGGATTGCCTTCAATCTCACGGGCATCATTCACACCACCGCAGAAGAGCGTACCAGCCAGACGGCTCTTCGGATAGCAGTCTATCCAACCCGTCAGGCCCATCTCTGCACGTTTCGGAGTTTGCTCTTCGTCTTCAGCAGCTGTAGTCAGCAGATAGACATCACGGAACTGGTAATCCTGCTCGTACATGGCATTCATGCGGTCGATGAGCGTCTTCATCTGACCGCTCATCTCATAATAGTAGATAGGTGTTGCCCAGCAGACGACATCAGCCTTCAGCACCTTGGCCATGATGTCGTTCACATCGTCCTTGATGACACAACGCCCCAGTTTCTGGCAACCCATACATCCCTTGCAGAACTGGATGTTCTTGCCGACGAGCGAAATTTTCTCCACTTCGTTTCCAGCAGCTTTAGCACCTTCCACAAACTTCTCAGCGAGCATGTCGCTGTTTGAGCCATGACGCAGGCTCGTTGATATTACAATAACCTTTTTCATATTCGTATTTATTAATCGTTAGCCTATCACGTATTTACTGCCTGGAATCAGTGAAAGGAGCTTCGTGGTGACTGCACAACACATCGCATACCGGCGCGCTCCATCTGAGTGAGCACGCCATTGCCCCCACCAGCATCCACCATCAGCACCGTTCCGCCACTGCTATGCAGCGTGAAGCACGTGTTATGGCATCGGGTAGCCAGTGCATTTCCCGTTCCCAGCATGGTGATGAAATTCTGATTTTGTTTCATTGCATATTTAGCGTAACTTCGTGCCTGATTTTAGGATGATTGTTGGAATCCCAACTCTCATAGAATCCCTTGGCGTATCCTGGCTTTTCTGTACTTCGCCTTGACTATCTCGTAGGAGTTCCTGGTTAGCTCCTTCAACAGTTCGTCGGGAGTTGTAGCAGGATTGATGCCTATCCAGTGCTTGGGCGATTCGTTGTACGGATTGCCGATACACTCATACTGTGCCTTCAAGTCCTCGATACGCTCAGGCTGGCATTTGAGCGAGACTACCGAGAAATCATTGCAGTCGAAGAATGAAAACATGTGGCCTGACACATAGAACACCAACACGCCCTCTCCGCTCTTGAATTTCTGAAACGGCAGTTTTTCTTCTATGTCTGTGCCTAATGACAGGCAAAAGTCACGATAATCCTCTATGTTCATCACTCTCAGCCGATGCTCCAGGTAGATTACTCTTGTTCAGAATAGGAGGGTAGCCTATCTGGCGCATACACCATTGGTCTTCGAGTTCTTGAGCTTACAGGCAAAACAACTCTTACACCCTTTGAAATCGATGTCGTATAGATTCACCATTTCACACTCGGCACCAGCTTCCTGAGCACCGTTCATGGCACTCTCCAGCATCTTGAAAGTGTTCCACTTCTTACGTGGGCTGCCGTTCACGAAGACGGCCTTAATCGTTTTCAGTCCCATATTCAAGTATTTGTTTATTGCGGTGGCAAAGGTACAAAAAATTTTCGACATTACCGCCGGTGGAGGTTAAAAATGCGCTGATGGCTGGGAGTGCGATAGATATGACTATGACAGGCTTCGTTAAGCTCGTTTAAAGCCTTTGGCTCAGATAACGACTGCCGTTCCACTGGTGGCTACCATTAGCATAGAGCCGCTGGCACCGATGGTCTCATAGTCGATGTCGATGCCTACGATGGCATTGGCTCCAAGCTCCTGTGCCCGCTGCATCATCTCCTGTATGGAGGTGTCCTTGGCCTCACGCAGCACCTTCTCATAGCTACCGGCACGGCCACCAACGATGTCCCTGATGCCTGCAAAGAAATCACGAAAAGCGTTAGCTCCGATAATTGTTTCACCTGTCACAATACCCTTGTACTCGCGGATGGTGTGACCTTCAATCTGTGGGGTTGTTGATAGTATCATAATCTTTTCTTTTTAAAAGTAACTGTCTGTTAGACGTTATATCTATGCGAAAAGTTGCATCATTGCTCTTTTGTATATTTGTAAACTACCAGGGTTGGAATGATGACTAATGTTTCATTATATCCCAAGTTATTTTTTCATTTCAATGATCTTCGTAGGACAAGCCTTCTCACATTTTCTGCATTTCAGACAATCAGGATGCAGGTAGCCCAACTGCTCGCCACGGCTGCTATAGGGAGTGAGCTGCATCGGACAGACTCGGGCACACAGCTTGCATTTCTCCTCACACTGGCTACTGACATGGATGCTCTTGAAGGCCTTCGGCAGTGGGGCTGTCTTTGGAGCCACCCATGATGACAGTGTCCCCATCGGACAGAAACTACACCATGTGCGGGGAGCATAGATAAACGACAGCGTTATCCCAACAACGGTAGTCATCAGGATGATTTTCCAGAACACCATACCCATAGCACCCCAGTCGCCCCAGGCAAAATACATCTGAATGCCGAACATGGCAAAGATGAAGAACACCATAAACAGACGGAACCCAAAAGAACGGACGAATCTGGGGATAGGACGATGGGGAGAATACTTCGACAGCAGACGGTCGTACATATTGCCCCTGGGACACACGTTCCCGCACCAGAAGCGCCCTTTCCATACAGATGTCAGTACTGGGCCTATCATGCAAGCGAGGGCTGCCCATCCCAGTACAGGGAAGAACCAGCCAAGAATCAGGTAGGCGAAGATAATCCAAAACAGTTGCGGCCCTTTGACCGCGTAATGTCTGTGAAATCGTTTTTGTGTCATATCATTACATTTATTATTGTGCCGCAGGAAAAAGCGTGGATTTGGTCGGTCATGACGCTTTGCAGGGTCGTAAATACTGAATCGCCTGTGCAATGGCTGGTGTAGAATCGGGGTTGCGGATAGCGCGACTTCAGACTGTGAGCAAGCGAAAGCAGTTCTTCGCCAGTTTCATAGCCATCGAGCAGGTGGAAGCCTCCCACCACTTCGCAGACAGGGTATGGACAGGCTGCAAGGATGTTTTCGAGTCCGCTATGGGCACAGCCCGTAAACAGCAGGCCGCCCACATACAAAGCCAGTTCGTGACGGAAATCATCGTGGACGAAATCGCCGTCAGCATCCTGCACATAGAGATTCTGGTTGGCCCTTGGAATAGGATTATTCTGGGGGATGCGGGCAATGATGTGGATGAAGTCGGCGATGGTACATGTCTTGTGAATCGGCAATAGTCTGTCACTGCCTGTCACTGGCCATTTTGCCGTGATGCTATGCAGATGGCCGCGCTTGGAAAAGTACTTTCCGCTGACGGCTTCTGGAGAGACTATGACTTTGGCCGTCCTGTTCACCTCCATGAAATAGCGCAATCCTCCGGCATGGTCACTGTGTCCGTGAGAGATAAACACATAGTCAACTGTGCTGAGATCTATGCCGAGTCTTTCTGCATTACGAATAAACAGATTGCTGGCTCCCGTGTCGAGCAGGATTCTATGCTGTTCCGTTTCCAACAGAATGGAGAGTCCGTGCTCCGTTTCCAGTGCTGGGTTATTCGTGCGGTTATCTACAAGTACAGTCCACTTCATGCGTTATATTATACACTGTGTTAATACCAATTATATCCATGCTCTTTACAATAGTCGATGGCGGGCCGGAATCCCTGAAAGGTTGCCTTGTGAATCCACTTCAGCCCCTTGCGCTCATCTTTGGGAACGCCTGTGCCAGTCATCAGGAACCAGCCAGTGGCAAACTGTGCCTGGGCATCGCCACCGTTGGCGGCAAGCTCATACCAGAAGGGAGGAGTCCGCGAGATTGATAATCTCGTGGAGGGTACCCGCATTCCTCCAAGCTCTTCTCCACACCGTCACCATTCCAATAGGCCGCTCCGACATTCTTCTGACTGAGGATATGACCTTGGAAAGCGGCCTCACGATACCAGAGGAAAGCCTTGTGGTGATCCTGCTCTGTGCCGTTGCCCAGATAGTAGGCATTGGCTACATTGACCTGTGACTGCATATCACCCTTGTCTGCGGCTCTCATATACCACTCAAAGGCCTGTTCTGCATTCTGCTCCACACCCTTACCGTGATAATAGCACTCGCCAACGTTAAAGCAGCCATAGACATCACCCTGTTCCGCAGCCTTCATATACCACTCGAAGGCCATCTCCAGATTGACCTTTACGCCAGTGCCACGCTCATAGCAGACCCCAAGGTTGTTCATCGCCCTGGTGTCACCCTCGTAAGCCTTCTCACGATACGAGTCTGCCTTGTTACGTTCTTTTGGCATGGCTATTCTCCTAAATAATGTTGCAAAATTAGTCATTTCTGATAATTTCCCGTGAATATTGCGTAACTTTAACTTTTGTTGAAATTAGGATGATTTATGAATTAACGGGAGTTCATACAGGCAAAAATAGGAGCGAGACATCATTGGAGCAGCAATGAGAACTAACGCAGAAGCCTTTTGCCGTCAAATAGCGGCATGTAAAAGTAGCCAAACTCGGTGTAACTCATACACCCGAAATCCCAAATTTGGAAAGTTTAACAGTCCGATTCCAGCTCAAAGACACGATTTTTCCAAAAGGGGAAATGTTAAAATGGTGCGCTCCACGATGCTGAATGAGGGTGATGTATTCAGTAAGCAGATGGTTGGCGGTCAGAGTACCAGTTTTACAGCCGAAATGTTCAGGATGTGTCTGAGGACGTTCATAACGCATAGTCTATCCAATAGGACTGACACGAAGGAAGGCTGGCAACAGTTGGCCAACGAGACATCAAGCGATGACTGTTGGAAAGAAATCATGTTCACCTTGCGTTCCTGCCAGTCCCATGGTGGTCAGCAGAAGGACAACCGGACTCTTGATGAATTGCTGATTGGCGACACGGCCAGATTGAAAGCCCATATCATAGATTACCTATCCGAGAATCCTGGCACGTCCCGTCTGGCCTACCTGCTCTATGTCCTTCGCCAGTCGGAACATATAGAGTCTTGTAACTACATTACCTTCCATCGAGCCTTGCAACAATTAGTCAGCAAGCCTATTGGTGGCCCGGATGTCCCCCAAAGACGCTACCATGAACTGATGGCTGATCCAAAACTGTTAGGCTCAAAGGGAAAGAAATGGCAGCAGGCAAAGGCAATAATTGACCCCTCCCACTGGTCAATCTTCACGTTGCCTTGGATGGTAAGAATACGTCCCTTGGTGAAATACTCTGCCAGTTTCAGATGTGCGGGGTCGCTGCTCTGAACACGACCCCATTGCGTAACTTCCTCGCCCTTGGAATAGTCGTTCACTGCCATATCCATTGAAAGGAACTGGCCATTAACACCGTCAATCAACTTTGCTTTCTTGGCTACTCTGCCTGTAAAATTTGAATAAATCATAACTCTAAATGTTTTTGAGGTTTAACTTTTTCCCTTTGGTTTGGAGCTTCTTGCTCCTTGCCGTCTGGACTTTTCTTTTTGCGATGCCTCAAAAGGTTGATGGTTACGATAGACAGTCGGAAGGTGTGGTGCGGATTACGTCAAATACTCTTTCACCATAAGGGAAAGGAAGATTTTACGGAATCCGCACTGAATACCGAGGTCATTCGGAAACAGCGATTTACCTTTGCATCGATAAAAAGAAAGGCAACGACGGACATAGCAGCATAGGCACAACTATAGGATCTGGGGATTTTCCCCACTTAACTTTAGGGAAACGCCCTCCTCCAAATAGGAATAATCTTTTTGAAACCCCACGGAATCGCCCTATCTTTGCACCGTGAACAAGAAACAAATGTCTAACATTTAAAGAATAGGAGATTTGAATATGAAGAAGACAATAGTGAGCACTAATTGGCTGAATAAGGTGATTGCAGCCATGATGATGATGGCCATCACATCAGCAATGCCAGCAATGGCAGGAAATAAGACGACGGTGAGCACCAGTCGTCAGCATTACAATGGTAAAAACAACAAAGTTGTTGTAGTCGTTGACAAAAAGACTACTCATTTCAATACACACAAGCATGTCTATCGCCCAGACGTGAAAGCCTGCACCTTCAGAGTAAGCCGTTACGATTCTCACATAAAGGCTGTAGCAAAGGCAGAACACATGAAGGGTGTGATGAACACGAAGTGGAATCCACGTACTCGTGAACTGACTGTCATCTACGATGC
>DDPY01000011.1 GCA_002342415.1 Prevotella sp. UBA2456
AACTTTCTGGGTTCACTTCAGTCTTTGATTTTCCTTGAACCAAAACATGGATGTGGCAGCCCGCCTCGCTGCCACATCCATTTTATAGATTGGGTGGGGCAAGGGACTCTGTACTCCCTTGACTTACCGCAAACGGATAAAAATCTCCGAGCAGCGAGAGCAGACCCAAACTCGTTTGAGGTCTGCCGAGTCGCGAGAGAGATTCAACAAATGTTAAATCTCGGATATCCTTGGATATTTGGGGAAATAGTCGTATCTTTGAGCTTTGCTCGAAGATAGGCTACATCTCGGAAATAAAAATAAATCTCTATTTATTTTGTATTTCACTCGATTTGCACTATCTTTGCAGGCGAAGAATCGTATAAAACAAGGAAAGATATGGCAACAATAAGTTTGAATCCTACATTGTACAGCCGGGCTCAGGACTATGCCAAGGCCGACGGTATGAGCGTGGAAGAATGGGTGGCTATGCTTATCACCCGTTTTAAACCAGCAAGGAAAAAGACGTATCAGATGAAACAGATAGAAGAGCTGTCGCCAGAGCTTCAGTCGCTGATAGGCTTTGCTAAGCCTGAAGTGCCCAGCGATGACGACATCAACGGCGACAAGGCCAGAACGGAATATCTGACTGCTAAATACATACGGTGATGAGAGTATTCTGAAACACCAGACTTTGAAGACATGCTGCAATACGAAGCCGCCCTGGCTGCCAAGTGCGATGTCATCGTTACAAGAGACAAGAAACGCCACTTCCCCATCGGCGGTTTGCCGGTGTTGTCGCCGGAAGTGTTCCTCAATTCTTATTTTGGGAATTAGCTCTGCATCAATGAGGCTATTCCCCTTCGACTGCCCCCCCCTACAACCACCGAGAGACTTTATCCGCCGAGACTGCCGCAGCGCAGCCTCGGCGGAATCCGTTTTGTGTCGGCGAGCCTATAGGCGCGGCGGATGATATGAATAGATGACAATCAAACAGATACAAACAACATTCACTCCTATGACGACTGCAAATTTAATAGAAATTTTCTGTATTCTCGACGAATTCTGCAAATAATCTCTCTTCCCTGCCCTTATTTTGTACACGCCATAAAACTGTGCCTTTTGCTGGAACGCACTCGAAAACTTTTTCCACTGCACTCCAAAACTTTTTCCTCTGCACTCGAAAAAATATTAGAGTGCACTCCAGAAAGTTTTCTTCTGCACTGGCGGAAACATCCTGTAGTCGCGAAAGAAAAAAGGGAAGCGGTCTTCACAGACGACTTCCCTCCGAGGAAAATGATAAATATAGATTAAAATTACTAGTTGTGTGCAAGTGCAAAGGTACGAATAAAAAATGAATAAACAAACTTTTTTGCTTTTTTTATACTATTCGTAGATGGAATTGCGACAATTATCGTAATATATCATACAAAAGGAACAATCCCGAATGTCTTCAGTGCCTCGTAGATGCGCTGGACGGGGAGCCCCATGACATTGAAATAGCTGCCTTGCATGCCCGTAACTCCGATATGACCTATCCACTCCTGTATGCCATAGGCACCCGCCTTGTCGAGCGGATGGTAGTGGGAGACATAGTAGTCGATTTCCTCATCAGACAGCTGTTTGAAGCTGACACCGGTCTCCACCGAGAAGCTGGTCTGTCGCTCGCGGGTGGTCAGTGTCACACCGGTGATGACCTGATGGGTCCGACCACTCAGGGCGTGCAGCATGCGGCAGGCATCGGCATCGTCCTTGGGCTTGCCCATCACCTCGTCACCCAGAATGACAACGGTATCGGCAGTGATAACGAGCTCGTCGGGGGCTATCATGGCACGATAGGCCATCGCCTTCTTACGAGAGATATACTCGGCGATGGACTGAGTGGGCAGGCTGTCGGGATAGCTCTCGTCGATGCCCTTGATGACGCGCACCTCGAAGGGGATGTCGAGACCAGAGAGCAGTTCCTTGCGGCGCGGGGAATTGCTGGCCAAAATGATATGACAGTCTACCATCCGAAAGCCCTTTCATCCTTTAGCCAGTGACCCTGTGCCCGCAGCGTCTGTTCGATGACATCGCGCCCACAGCCATAGCCTCCGGCATAGTCGCTGACATAGAGGCTGACCTCCTTGACCTCGGCACAGGCATCCTTGGGGCATACAGGACAGCCCACGCGGCGCATGATTTCCAGGTCGGGGATGTCGTCGCCCATATACATCACCTCGTCGTCGGCATAGCCATAGGTGGCCTTGTAGTTCTCGTAGGTGTCGAGCTTCACGGCACAACCCAGGTGGATGTCCTCGACGCCAAGCCCGCGATAGCGCGTGGCCACCGCCTCTATCTTGCATCCGGTGATGATGGCTATGCGCAGCCCCATCTTCACGGCCAGCTGGATGGCATAGCCGTCCTTGATATTCACCGTGCGGCGGGGCTGGCCGTCGTCGCCTAACGGGATAGTCTCGGCAGAAAGCACCCCATCGATGTCGAAGATGATGGTGCGTATCTTCTTTAAATCGTAGTTAATCATTGAGTCTGATGATATATGCTTTTTGACAATAGTTCGTAGACGCGCCGCATCTCGTCATCATCCAAGAGCCGCTGCTGCATGCTGATGACGTTCTCGTCGTAGCGCACGGCGGGACCGGTCTGTGCATCAAGGGGATGCAACTCGTGGACCTTGCGCGCGGTCTCGTCGATGAGGGGCAGCATGACACTGAAAGGAAGTCCGTGCTGCTCGAGAATCTTGGCAGAGAGGGCATAGCAGTGGTTGGCGAAGTTGCAGGCAAAGACGGCTGCCAGATGCAGATACTTGCGGTCGGCACTACTGAGTCCGTAGATACGGTGACTAATGCTGGCAGCCAGCATCTTCAGCAACTGTAGGGAAGCGGCATCGGAGGCTTCGAGGAAGACGGGAATCTCGGCAAAGTCAACCAGCCGTTCCTTCGAGAAGGTCTGCATGGGATAAAACACGCCGTATCGGCACGGGTGCCCCTCGAACAGCGACATCGGCATTGAGCCGGCAGTGTGGACGAAGAACTGCCCCGCCCTACCCTGCACCGCCTGGGCAAAGACAGACTCCAGAGCCGTATCCTTGACGGAGAGAATAAAGAGGTCGGCCTCGGCAGGCAGGCTGGCGAGCGAGTCGGTGGGCTGAGCCCCTACCCTGCTTGCTAATGCTGCCGCTGCCGTCATCGTGCGGCTATAGACCGCCAGCAGCTGGTGGCCGGCATGATGAAGGGCTAACGCGAGGTTGGTGGCCAGACGGCCTGCTCCTATCAGTACGATGCGCATCAGTATTTATTCAGATGAACGTTCTCCCACTTCAGTTTATCCTCGTTCTGAGGCTTGCGCTCGTCGGCTTTATGTCCGATAGCCAATATGCAGAGGCACGACAGGTTCTCGGGAATGTCGAGTACGCCCTGTATCACCGTATCGGCCGACGTGCCATCGCTGAGACCGCGACCGCGCATCTGTATCCAACAGGAACCTAAGCCGAGAGCCTCGGCCTGATACTGCATGGAGATGGCAGCTATCGAGCCGTCCTCCACCCAGCAGTCGTTCTGCATGGGGTCGCCCAGCACGACAATCGCCAAGGGGGCCCCCTTGAGGAACTGTCCGCCCATATCCTTGGCATCCGACAGCTTCTCCAAGTCGGTCTTGTCGTCGACCACCACAAACTGCCAGGCTCGCTGCCCCTTGGATGTGGGCGACATCAGGCCGGCACGTAAGATCAGTTTCACTGCTTCGCCGTCAATCTCCTGTTCGGTGAACTTGCGGTGAGAACGGCGCATTTGCACTAAGTCTTTGAATTCCATCTTGCACTATTTTATAAAACCGCTACAAAGGTACAAAAAAAAACAAACATGATTGTTTGTTCTTATCTTATTTTTTCGCTACATCGGAAGAAACGAATGATAACATAGAGTTCATTTTTGATTATACATGCTTGTATCGCTACCGATTAGAAGAAGTAGTAAGCACCGAAGCTGATACCATGAAACAGATTGAAACCGAACTTGTTGCTGCGTGAAACATCCTTCATCCAAGTGTGCTTAAAGTAGAAACCATCGCCAAGATGAGAAGCCAGCGTTACCTTGTCAGATACGCTGTAGGCGATAGCAGGAATTACGTAGGTACCGAACTGGTTGATGTTGTTCTCAATGCCCTGAGCGTGAGCGATGATATACTTCAGACTGCCAATAACGAAAAACGCGAAATTGCCAGTCTTGAAAAAGGTGTAGCAGGTATAAGGATTGATGCTGTAGGCATTGACATTCGAGAGCGTCATACCAGTCATGCCGTACTTACTGCCATCGACATTGCTTGTATGACTATAACCGAGGGCGAAGGCAACGCTACAGTTATCGCTCAGAGTGTAGCCAATATCAGGAGCAATATTGAGCTCTATAGCGGAGTGGTCACTGCCATTGGTGTGATTGGTGGTGAAACCTACCTCACCACCAATCCATACCTGAGCTTTCACAGTAGCAGCTAATGCAAGGGCTGCAAGAGATAGCAGAATCTTTTTCATAACTGCATTCCTAATTGTTATTAAACATGAAGCACAGTAGGGTTACTACTTTTTTCCAGTCCCTTATACTGTAAAATAATCAAAGCCCATAATGGTGTCGACGAAGCGATGGACGTAGTCGGCTGCAGTCGGAGGCCACTGGAATCCGAGGCGGTAGAGCACCTGGGTGGTGTAGTCGTTGGCCGAATCGATCCAGCGCGTCTTATGTCCAGTCCCCATATCGTAGGCCATCAGCGGACGCAGCAGGGTCACGAGGCCGGGATTCTCCATCACGCTTTCGAGGGTCCGCTGGAACTCTTCGGGCTCAACACGCTTCAACGTGATGCCCGCCTCGGCGAAGCCAGTGAGGATGTCGGACATGAACTGGCGATGAGTGTTGTAGGGATGGAACACCGTGCAGTCCTTCGGTGTCTGCGCCAATAGCATGATGGCATGCGCCACCTCGTCGACGGGCGAGAACTCGAAACGCTGATCAAGGGCTTCGTAAGGCACCATTCCGATAATCACGTAGGCACGCAACATCGCTAAGAAGTTGTTGGTGTTGAAATTGATCTGGAATTCGCCGTCTTTCTGGCGTGCCGAGAGGTTGCCCACACGCATGATCTTCGCATTCAGACCGTGGTGAGCAATGGCGTCGAGCACCAGTTCCTCAGCCTTGAACTTCGAATAGACGTACTTGTTGGCATCAATGTTCTGCCCAATGTAGAGGTTCTGCTCCGTCAGTCTGACCTCAGGCCCGGGGACATTGTCGATGCTGATGCCGGCAATGCTGTTCGTCGAGATATGGATGAGACGCGACCCCGTGCGCAGACAGAAACTGATGAGATGGCGCACCGACTCGATGTTCACCATCTCGATGTCGTTGCCGGCGGAGAAGTGCTTGACATTGGCCACGCAGTTGATGACCGTCAGACCACGCTTGTCGATGCCTTTAAGTGCATCGGGCTTTGTAATCTCAGCATCGAACACTTCCACCCGCTCTTCAAAGTGGCCAAAAGCCTCTGTTTTACCAAAATAGTAGTAATGGAGGGTCTTGAGGCGCTGCATTGTGTCGAAGCCTGGCTTACTGCGCAACGGACATAGGATGTGACCGTCATAATTCGTCAGCAACTCATGGAGGATATGGATGCCCAGATAGCCGGTGGCACCGGTCAGGAGCACATCGCCGACGGACTGTCGCTCGCCATCGCGGAAAGTGTGGAGGATGTTTTTGTCCAAAACGGGAATGAAGGCTGCGTATTCGGAATGGTCCATAGGACTCAGCTGATTGGTCGGGACCGTCGGAGCAGCCAAGTCTGGAGTCTTCGTATTATCGCTCACATATTCGGCGAGAGCCTTCGGGGTCTTCAGGTTGAAGAGGTCGTTGAAGACGATCTGCACGCCGTGCTTGCTGGCCTCCACAATCACCTTGATGGCATTGATACTGGTACCGCCAATCTCGAAGAAGTCGTCGGTGGCACCCACTTGCTCGATATTGAGCACCTGGGAGAAAATCTGGGTGAAGAGTGTCTCCGTCTCTCCTTCGGGAGCCACATAGTCGTTCGCTCGCTTAATCTCCGGAGCGGGCAACGCCTTACGGTTTATCTTGAGGTTGGGCGTCATCGGCATCGCATCGAGGCGCATATAGGTATCGGGCACCATGTATTCTGCCAACGATGTGCCGGCAAGTGCTTGGTGGATATCTTCATCGGTGAGTGCGCAGCCCTCTTCTAGGGTGTAGTAAAGCACCAGATGTTCATTGCCCATCACTTTGCGCACCTCAGCGGCTGCCTGACGGATTCCGCTGATGTTCAGAGCCTTGCTTTCAATTTCGCCGAGCTCGATACGGAAGCCACGCAACTTTACCTGCGTGTCGATACGACCCATATACTCTATCTGGCCATCCTCATTCCAGCGGCAGAGGTCGCCCGTATGGTACATACGGACAGGACGTCCCCAGCGGTCTTCTTTGACGAACGGACAATCGACGAACGACTGTGCCGTGCGATCGGGCAGTCGCCAGTAGCCGCGACCCACCTGAATGCCGGCAAAGCAGAGTTCACCCGCCACGCCCTGTGGCACGAGGTTGCCCGCTGTATCGACAATGAAGTTCCAGTTGTTGGCAACACTCTGGCCAATGGGAATATTCTCCACCCTCCGGCCGGGAGCGATGCTATAATAAGAGGTGTCGTCGGTACACTCCGTCGGTCCATAGACATTGATAATCTCGATGTGCTCACTATAGACACCATCCATCTTCTCGCCACCACCTGTGGTGAAGCGGATAGGCAGGTCGTCGAACGTGTTGAGCAGCAGGCAGGTCATGGCCGTTGAGTAGCCGCCGCCCGTGCATTGATGGTCGATCAGGAACTGACGGATGGCTGCCAAGTCCTTACGTATCTCTGTCGGCATGATGTGGAACGAGCCACCCAGCGTCAACACGGGATACATATCCTCGATATGCGCATCGAACGAGAACGAGCGGTGTCCGCTGATGCGGTCATCGGCCGTCAATTTCTCCATGTCGATGACCACGGCAATGAAATTACGCAAACCAGCCTGATGGAGCATGGCTCCCTTAGGCTTGCCTGTAGAACCGGAGGTGTAGATCATGTAGGCCAGCCCGTCGGGTGAGGAGAGGTCGATGGGGGCGAAAGTGTCGGCGATGGTATCGCCGACCACACTATCCATGAAGTCATCGATGAAGAACGTCTTGGCAGCAGCGGTGCTGAAATTGCCCTCCGCCTGCTTGGCGGCCAGCACGTCGTGCGTGGTGATGAGCACCTTCGACTCCGAATTCTCCAGCATATAGGTCAGACGCTCGTTGGGATATTCGAAGTCCAGCGGTGTATAGGCCGCACCGGCCTTGTGGATGGCCAGTACGGAGAGCGGGAATTCCTTGAAACGGTCGAGCATCACGCAGACGAAGTCGTTGGATTCGACTCCAAAGTCTATCAGCTGGTGGGCCAGCGCATTCGAATAGCGGTCCATCTCACTGTAAGTCAACTGGCTGTCCCTGTCTACCACGGCAGGTGCATCAGGCGTTCTTTGGGCCTGCTCCGTAAAGAGGTTGGCAAAGGTCTTGCTCAGGTCCACGTCAATCTCCTTACCCGTACCCATCTTGATGATACGCTTGGCCTCCTCGTCGCTGACAATGCTGATGCTGGTCAAGGCTGCGTCGGGCTTGGCCATCATCCGTTCTACAGTCACCTTCACGGCATCTGCGAGGCTTTGCATCAAGCGCGCGGAGTACTTGCCGTTATCATATTCCACACAGGCACTGGGCTGTCCGGCCACCTGAGCAATGAAGAAAGTGATGGGGAACTTGGGTATCTGGAGTTCCATATTCTCTATTTCCAGCGGGGCACCCTGACAGACGTACTGGCTGTTCACGCCCAATTGATAGACATACTGTATCTCGGCCGTCAATCCATAGTCAGCGGCAATCTGTGCGAACGGATAGTTCTCGTGACGCAATGTCTCGTCGAAGTTTTCGCTGACCTCCTGCAAGAATTCTTTCACGGTTTGTTTTCCGACAGTAGCACTCAGGGCCAGCGTGTTGACAAACATACCCACGGTGTTGCGGATATGCAGGTTGCTGCGACCGCTTGAGACAGTGGTGATACAAACCTGCTCACTGTTGGCAAAGCGCGATAATGAATAATTGATAGCCGCGAGAATCAGATGGGCAGGTGTAATATCGCTCTTGCGACAGAAGGCATCTATAGCCTCGATGTCAAGAGCGGCGACGGCCTTGCTGATAGTACCCTTCTGGGGATTCGGCAGGTCGGGACGAACCTCCGTAGCGGCTTCCACCATAGACAGCCGCTGTTTGAAGAAGTCCGCAGCAGCCTGATAGTCTGCCCCGCCCTCAGCGGCCTTTTCAGTTGTCACGTATGCTACATAGTTCTGGTCTTCGTCTTCGATCGTCTCACCGTTCATGACGCTGCATAGTTGTTGCAGGAAGATGTCGGAAGAGCCACCGTCGAACACGAGGTGATGCACATCCATCAGCAGATAGGTCTGCTCGTCTGTAACCACTATCTCAAAACGATAGAGCGGACCTGTGCTGAGGTCGAAGGGCTTCACGAAATCCTGTCGATACTGCGTCAGTTCCTCCTCGCTCATCTGCTTGACGGGTATCTCTACCACCTGCTCCAAATCAACGGTCTGGCTGATGCCTTCTGAGCCATTAACGAAGTGAACAGTCATCTGGGGATGCGCCTTGACGAGCGTCCTGACAGCTCCGGCAAGTGCTGTCGTGTCCGTATCCTTCTGGAACTTGATGCAATATGGGATGTTGTACAGCGTCGATGTGGGATTCTTCAGGCAGTCGAAATAGACACCTGTCTGGGCGTAGCTCAATGGAACATTGAACATTGAAGATTGAACATTATTGGCATCCGCCTCCTTTTGCGCAGCAGAATGTTCAATGTTCAATGTTGAATGTTCAATGTTCATCATCCCTTTCAGTATCTCATTTTCAATGCTTTGCAGCGTACCGTTCTTTACCAGTGATTTCGCATCAAGCGTAATGCTATAGCGTTTGTTCACCTGTATGGCCAACTTGATAGCGGAGATAGAAGTCAGACCGGCATATCCCAAAACGGTCATGATGCCAAAATCGGTATTGCCGATGATGCCGGCAACCATCTCATGCAACTCTTCTTCAAGCAGATTCATGGGCACATTGGCTGATGGCTGTTCGCTGTTATCTATTGGCTTTTCGGGTTTCGGCAAAGCGCGCTTGTTCACTTTTTGGTTTTGGTTCAGCGGAATGGCCTCAATCTGCATCGTCACAGCAGGCACCATGTATGGCGGCTTCTCCTCCAGGATAAAGTTGTTGAGGACATTCATGTCAATCTGCTCATCGCTTACAATGTAGGCCGCGATGAACTTACCGCCGTTAGGGTCGTCGAATGCCTGCACCGTGGCATCCTTGATGCCCGGGAACTGGCGGATGACGGCTTCCACTTCCTTCAACTCGACGCGGAAGCCACGGATCTTCACCTGGCCATCCCTGCGGCCAATAAACTGGATGTCGCCAGATGGCAGGTAGCGCACAATATCACCAGTACGATAGGCACGGATGTATTTCTCCTCGATGGTAAATGGATTCTGGACAAATACTTCTGCGTTTTTGTCCGGACGGTTCAAGTAGCCGAGGGCCACTTGTGGTCCGGCAGCCCACAATTCACCCAAAGCACCCACAGGCAGACGGTGCCCCTGCTGATCGACTACATAAAGCCGCACATTGTCCATAGGCTTGCCGATGGGCACGTCCGTATCTTTCTTTGTAATAGGATAGATAGTGATGAGGATGGTGGCTTCCGTGGGGCCATAGCCGTTGTGCAACTGATAGCCCTGAGGCGGAGCGATACTGGCCAGTTTCTCGCCCGCCACCGAGAGGTGCAACAAGGAGTGGTTCTCGATATTCGTTGCAAACTGATAGCCCACCTGTGTGGTCATGAAGGTATGGGTGATGTGTTCGCGCTCCAGGTATTCGTTGAGCGACACAAGGTCCAGGCGCAGTTCCTCAGGAATGATGTGTACGGTGGCACCGCCCGTCAGTGGCGGATAGATACCCTCCTGGTGCACATCGAAGCCATAGCTGGCATACTCAGCCACGTTGTGCTCTGGCTTCAGGTCGTAATATTTCCAGTACCAGTTGCAGTAGCACACCAGATTGGCATGCGTCAGTTGGCAGCCTTTGGGAACACCTGTCGACCCGCTGGTATAGAGCAGGATGAAACGGTCGGATGGGGAGAGTTGAGAGTTGACAGTTGACAGTTGACAGTTTGCTTCCGCTATGAGGGCGGGAAGATTGGCTATGTCTTTCGTCAGCAACACTTCGCCAGCGTATTCATCTACCAACTCACGCAGCGACTCGTCGGCAATGAGCAGGCGGGCAGCAGCATCTTTCACCATGAAGTTCAGACGCTCCTTCGGATAACTGGGGTCCAGCGGCTGATAGGCACAGCCAGCCTTCAGAACGCCGAGCGAGGCAATAGCCATCCACTCGCAGCGAGGAATGATGACAGACACGGAATCACCAATGCCCAGTCCTTTGGATGCGATATAGGCAGCTATGCGGTCGCTGATGTCGTCCACCTGGGCATAGGTATAACGGTGGTCCTTGAAGACGACGGCTTCGGCATCTGGCGTTGCCTTCGCCTGACGGCGGAACAGCGAGACGACGGTCTGTGTGTCGTCGTATGGCCTGTCGGTATCGTTGAACGTATCGAGCAGTTCTACTTGCGATGGGCTGGCAATCCGGATGTCCGAGAGTTTGGTCTCAATAAGCAAGCCCTCCACCACATTCTCATAGCTCTCCAGGAACTGGCTGACCAGTTGCCTGGAGTAGAGATTGGTCTTGTACTCTGCCTTCACAAGGTAATGGCCGTCCTGAATCAGTGCCTTCACGAAGAAGGGTACTCCCAAGGTGGTGTTGCACAGCTGTTCCGACTGCACGTGCTTACCGCCAACCTTTACATTGTCGAGCACAAAGCCGTGCCAGGCAAAATAGGTACCTATCTGCAGGTTCAGGTCGTTCACCGCGTCGGTATATGCATATAGCCCGTGCTCCCTGCAACCCGTCATCTGCTCTTGTCCGGCCTTCAGGAAATCGAGCACGGTCGTCTCGTCGGTGAAGTGTGCATAGACGGGCACTGTCTTGACCAGCATACCGACCGTCTTTGCCGTCCTGCGGTCGTTGCGACCACTGACGATGGTGCTGAACAGCGCCGCCTGCTCGTTATTGTATTTAGCCATCAGGAAACTGTAGGCCGCCGTGAAGAGGGTGCTCTTGAAGATGCCATGCTCGCGGCAGAAGGCATCCACGCGGGCACTGTCCACATTCATGCACCGCGCCTCCAGACCGTCAGCATCCTCAGTGCCGTCCAGGTCGGGCAATAGGGTTGAATAGCAGTCGCCGCAGTCGAAATTCTGTGCATACCACTGCTTGTCAGCCTCGAACTGGGGCGTCTTTCGCTGTTCCTCTTCTTCTAAGGCCAACTCGGCCATCGTGATCGTCTCGGGTGTCAGTTCCTTGCCCTCGTAGGCTGCCCCTATGTCGTCCAGGAGCACCTTCAGCGTCGAGCCGTCGCCAATGATATGGTGGATGTCCAGGAGCCAATAGTAGTGCTCATCGTCTCGCAGCATCCGCATACGGAAGAAATGGTCGTTATAGAGGTCGAACGGCTGGATAAAGCCTTCGATGGCAGTCCTGATGTCCGTGACATGCTCAACCTCCCCTAATGTGATTTTCTCGCTGTCATCGACCGTCTGTATCGGGTCGCCATGTTCGTCCACTCCTATGCGTGTCAAGAGGGCCGGATGGGCGTTAACAGCAGTTTCTATGGCCGTCTTGAGCCTGTCCTCGTCCAGACTGCCGTCGAATGTATAGAGGTAAGGAATGTTATAATAAGCTTCGCCTGGATGCTGCGCGCACTCCACATAAAGGCCATACTGCGATTTTTTTAAAGGGGCTGAAGTCTTCATAATCAATTTTATTCTATTGTTTAGTATCTGTTAATTCAAACTTGACATGTGTCATCTTGTGGAGCACGAAGATGGCCACCATCTCAATGATGTAGGCAGTCAGGAAGCCATACCATATCCATTCCTCAGCAAACAGGGAAAACAACCACAGCACGGGGATGACCGTCAGCGACAGGGCGAAGGAGATGAAGAGTGCCATGTGGTGATGGTTGTAGAGTTTGTAGACTATCATGATGGTGTAGATGTAGCAGAAGGGGATGAGACAGACGGCGAAGATGCGCAAGGCACGGCAGCCTTCGGCAATCAAGTCGCTCTCGTTGGCACCAAAGAGCATCACGATGCTCTCGGGCCATATCCATACGTAGATGCAGGTGATGGCCATCGCTACGGTAATGAAGTTGAACGACTTGCGCAGCACCAGCGTGAAAGCCTCGTTGTCGCCCTTCCCCACCTGGATGGAGCCCAGCGACTGGATAGTGCGGCAGACGCCTCCCAGGAACAGGTTGTATATCAGCAGCAGGTTCATACAGAGGGCAAAGGCATAGATACCCGTACGTCCCAAGGATGACAATATGATCTTGTTGGCTGAAAACATCAGTACCGTCAGACAGATGGAGGCGATGGCCAGCGGTGCGCCCTGCGAGATGATAGCGCCGAAAACTGGTTGCTGGCGCCCACAGGCAAGTCGCAGATGATTCTCTTTGGAAAGGAAATGAATGGCCATCATGGCGATGCCCACCACATGCCCGATGACGGCAGCCCATGCGCTGCCCTCGATGCCCCAGCCGAAATACTTGATGAACACCACGTCGAGCACCAAGTGGACGACATTGTCCACCAGGATGGATACAGACACCAGGCGCGGGCTACCATCCACGCTGACCATCGTGTCGAGTCCCCACATCAGCAGGTAGGCCGGTGCTCCTATCAGCGTCACTCGCAGGTAATCGTATGTGGGCTGATAAAGCTGCTCGTGATTACATAGCAGGCGTGTCACAACATCGGGTATCAGCACACCGCTTGCTGCCATCACCAAACCTGTCAACAGACAGGCCAGCATCGAGACGACAAAGATGTACGATGCCCGCCGTGTGTCATTCTTCCCTAATTCCATGCCTACCAGCATGCCTGCTCCAGTAGCCAGCAGCATGTTGACGGTAAACATAAACTGAAGGAAAGGCAACGACAGGTTGATGGCACTCACAGCGTCCTCATCAATCAGGTTGCCCACAATCATCGCATCCACCACACTTCCCATGCAGGCCGACAATCCGATGAGGATTGATGCCCACAAGAACCTCCAGAACTGGATGTTAAACTCTTTTTTCTCTTTTGTATTCATCTAGTTTTTCCTATATATTTAGGCTCCCGTCCCGCTGCCTACACCCTTGAGCTTCGGCATTGTTCAGAAAACAGTGCAAAGATACGATTTTTTTAGGAAATTGTATCGCTTTGTATCTAAAAAAATAAAAACAACCTTTTACAAGGCTTGGGAAACCACTTTTGGAAAAAAAATGGCAGAAATGTCTCAAAAACTTGGTAGTAAAAAGAATCTTGCCTTTTATTTACGAGGTTTCTGCGTTAATTCTCCAAAATTGCTTCCTAAAGTCAGCCGTTTTTTGTAACTTTTACTTCGCCGAAGTTACTCCGTCTCGGAAAAACACAAATAAATTTGGTTTTTCACTCGACTTTTCGTAACTTTGCCCACATGAATACGACGAGAGTGACGATTTATGACCAGGTGGACGAGTTGCCAGCACTGCCGGAAGACAATTTCTTCCACAGCCGGCAACTGATGCTGCTCTGCAAGCAGACGCCCCGCCACAAACCGCTGATGGCCATTGCCACCGACGGTGAAGGGCGCGTGGTGGGACACCTGCTGTGCATCGTGCGCTATCGGCTCTCGTGGCTTCCGCCTTACTTATATACCCACGCGCGTATCTATGGCAACAACCACTGCGAAGCATCTGTCTTCGGACGGCTGATGGAAGCCATCACCGAGCGGCTGCAAAACCGGGTGCTCTACTTAGAGGTAAGCAATCTGAGCGAAAAAATGTTCGGATACCGTGAACTGCGCCATCTGAAATTTTTTCCTGTAAGGTGGATGAATGTACACAACTCGCTGCACTCGCGCACTCCCGAGGAGCGCATCACCGACCGCATGATGAAGCGCGTGGAGCTTGGCCTGCGGCGAGGGGCAGCAACTAAACTGGTGGAGACCGACGAGGAATTTCGCGCTTTCTCCAAGCTGCTTCGGCGGCACAACTGGCTCAAGCCGCGCCGATTCCTGCCCGATGACCAATTCTTCAAGAAGATGATGGAGGGCGGCCATTGCAAGATATTCATCACCACCGCCCACAATCATGTGATTGGATGTTCGGTGTGTGTCTACTCGGAGAACGATGCCTACCTGTGGTATTCGGCCTCGCGGCGAAAGAGCTTTGCACCGTTTCATCCCAATGCCGTCACCTTCTGGCATAGCATCAAGGACGCACACGCCAACGGCTACCAGCACATCCGCTTCATGGATGTGGGACTGCCGTTCCGAAAGAATCTGTATCGCGATTTCATCCTCCGCTTCGGAGGCAAAGAGGTCAGCACCTACCGCTGGTTCCGCATCAGCATCCGATGGGTCAACCGTCTTGCCTCGTGGCTTTGGCGCGAGTGATGACATAGATGATGACTGGAGCGCCAATAAGCGGCGTGATGGCATTAAGGGGTATCACTCCCGTCTCGCCGGGCAGGAAGCACAGCGCATTGCACAACAGGGCCACAACGGCTCCCATCAGAATGGTGGCTGGCAGCAGCACACGATGATTGTCTGTACGGAACATCAGTCGCGTGATATGAGGTACGGCAAGCCCGATGAAGGCCACCGGTCCGCAGAAGGCAGTGACGATGGCGGTGAGCAGGCCGGTCACGATGAGCAGCCAGTTGCGCGTTCGAACGATGTTGACTCCCAAGTTCTCTGCATAGCGGTCGCCTAACATCAGTGCATTAAGCGGCTTGATGAGCAGCAGGGAGGCAAAGAGCGACAGCAGGGTGACACCGGCAAAGGCGGGCATCATCTTCGTAGACACTCCGCCAAAGCTACCCATTCCCCACACCATATAGGAGCGCACGCCCTCGTCGGTGGCAAAGAAGTTGAGGAGCGAGATGGCTGAATTGGAGATGTAGCCAATCATAATACCGATGATGAGCAGCATGACATGATTGCGCACAAGGGTGGAAAAGAAGAAGATAACGGCCATCACCGCCATAGCACCTACGAAGGCCGCAGACAGCACCGCTACAAAGCCGGACACGCTGACCGAACCCGCCGAGAAGCTGCCCCCGAGGAGCAGCATCACCAAGGCCACCCCTAATCCTGCACCGCTGTTGATGCCAAAGATGCTGGGACCTGCCAGCGGGTTGCGAAAGGCCGTCTGCAACATGAGTCCGCTCACGGCCAGCGCGCCCCCTGCCAGCATAGCCGTAATGGCCTGGGGAAGGCGCGAATGGAGGATGATAAACCGCCATGAGGGCTTGACATCGGCAGCCTCAGCAAAAAGAATGCGAAGAACATCCTCGGCAGGTATCGACACCGAACCTACGAGGATGTTGAATACGAACAATGCTGCAATGAGCAGTGTCAGCAGCAGACAATATGCTACACCTTTAGTCATTCAGTTTCTTATAATAACGCAAAGGGGGCAGATTTGTTGCCTCGGGATGCAGAATCCGGATAAAATCGGACAAGAGGAAGTCGGGACGGAAAGGAGTCTCCTCGTAGAACAGCGTCTGCTCTACATTACAGGCATAGACCTCGCGCATGCGGAAGGGCTTGAGCTGGTCATAGCCCCGATGCCCGCTCAGGAGTTCCTGATAGTTGGTTGTATGGTCGCTGGAATAGCGATAGAACCACACATCGGCATCTCCGGCCTGCTCCAATACCGTCTCGAAGGGCAAGGACAAAGAGCCCGAATGGTCATCGTCAGCCCAAGGATACTGCCCGCCGGCATCTTGCGCCATCTGTCCGATAGTGCTCTTGCCACCCGGGACATACCATACTGACCCCACCATCTTGTCGATGAGCAGCGAGCGGCCCCGACCGGCTGCCTTGGCCTGCTGCTTCAGTGCATGATAGCTGCTGTCGACTACAGCAAAAAGGCTGTCAGTCTGCTGCTCCACCCCGAACAGCATACCATAGAACTTCATCCACTCTGCACGTGCTAACGGTGAGTTCTCCATATACTCTGCACACTCCACCAAGGGGATGTCCAAATCCTCTATCTTGCCATAGCCTCCTGAATTCTCGAAGGGCGACAGCATGATGACATCAGGCTTGACATCCATAATCTTCTCCACCACGGGATTCAAGCCACCGCCACAGTCGGCTACAAGGCCCTGCTCCACGCGCTGATGGATGGCAGGAATCTTGATATACTTCAAGTCGGCCACCGCTACAATCTTGTCGACACGCCCAAGGGTGTTGAGCAGCGCACAATGAACGGTAGTGAAGACGGCAGAACGCTCAATGGGAGTACGGATGAGGGAACCGTGAGGAAGATTGTCGGGCACAGGCTGGCTGCGCGGCACCAGCACGTAGGTATGGAGCAGCCTGCCCTCCTTCCACGGGTTGCGCACATCAACCACCGTATAGCCCTCATGGCGCACAATGGTGAGCAGCGAGGAGTAGCGCAAAGACAAGGTGTCGCCACCTTCCTGCGCGGCGGTTTGACGCCAGTCGCAGGAAGACAGCGACACATGGAGTAACAATACTGTCAGGCAGAAGAAGCCTGTCAGCTTACTTTTCAACATAGACGACATCGGTATTGAACACAGCCGAGATAGCACCCGTAGCCGTATTGTAATAGGTTTTCACCAGTTTGCCCGAAGCATCGTACTGGTTGGTGTAGGTGGGAATCTTGTAGCTGGCATAGCCCGTCTCGGGATCGGGGCTGTAAGAAGTGATGAAGATGTAGCCCGATACAGGGTCGGCAGCAATCACGGCAGGATTGAGCACGTTGGCAGGCTCCCACGAAGTGGTCTTGCCTGAAGCAGGGTCGTAGATGCTATAGGTGGTCGTACCGCCATAAGGAGCATTGGCAGCAAACACGCGCTTGCCGTCGGAACCCATCACGGTGCCGTCCATAATCTTGGTCACCTTGCCGTCGGCAGTAATCTTGCGCACACCCTGACCCGTCTGGTTCCAGTTCTCGTCGTAGGTACCATAGTCCAGATAGTAGACATCGGTGCCGATGGTCAGAATCTGCATGGGATTGGTGATGACAGCATCCTTGATCTCTGTAACGGCCTTGGAAGAAAGGTCAATCTTCGAGATAGAAGGATTAACATTGTTGCCATAGTCAGAGTTGGCCACATAGATGCTGTTATTGGCCAGAGTCAGACCGTCGGGATAGCTACCGACATTATAGGTGGCCTGCTTGGCAAAGCTAACGGTATCGACAGCTGCCACAACACCATTGCCACCATTGTAGCTGTTGCCATAGCAGGTGAAGAAGAGCTTGCCGTCATGGCCGAGGGCTGCACGGGGGCTGGCACCGTCGGTGTCACCCAGCAGGGAGGTCGTGCTCAGCTGCTTCTGCACCTTCAAGGTGTTCTTGTCGCACACCCAGATGGTAGCCTCCTTATCCACAACGATATAGAGCTTGCTACCGTAGATGGTAACATAGTTGGCAGTCTTGCCTACCGACTTGCCATTCACTGCGAAGAAAGCATTGCCGATAGCCAGTCCGTCCTCGTAGTTGATGTAGCTCAGGTTGCCGTCGATGTTGGCACGGGTGTTACCCGAACCCACGATAAACAGTCCGTTAGAGACATCCATAGCCTCGTAGACCGGATCGATGACCGGTTCGGGCTTCTTGGTGTTGTCGTCGTCACTGCCACAGGCAGTCAACAGTGCTGCACCCATCATCAGGGTGGCAAAACTTAAAAGATACTTTTTCATTGTCTTGATCATTGTTAGAATTTATAATTTAATGTAAACTGATAACTGATTCCTGGCATGGGATAGCTGCCCACGATCTCATACTGACGGTCGGTCAGATTCTTCAGGTCGAAGCGGGCTCCTAACGTATGGTGATGCTTCATTCGGAAGTCGCGATAGAGCGTGAGTCCCATCTCGTGATAGCCCCCGATAAGGGTGCCGTCCAGATGTTCGTTGGTACTCCAGCGCTCGCTGACGGCTGTACCATTCACCGACAGGTTAACCCACGGATTCTCCCAGGCTACCGACCAAGAGCCGCTGTGCTCGGGGGTATAGGCTATCTGGTTGCCATAATAAGGCGACGCGCTGTTGGTGACATTCTTTACGCGCTGGTAGGTATAGTTGCCTGCTGTGGTCAGCAAATGGTGCTCATGCAGCCGCCACGAAGCACGCAACGTGGCATCGACACCCCAGACGCGCACCTTTCCGACATTGACACAGGTCCAGACAAACATATTATAAGGTATAGCCACTATCATGTCACGCACCATATTGTAGTAGCCGTCGAGGGTAGCCGTCAGGGCCACACTGCCAGGGGTGGCAGCATAGGTCAGGCCGAGATTCAGCTGCTGCGTGCGCTCCGGGTTCAGCACCTTGGAACCATAGTGGAAGAAATAGTTCTCGTTGAAGGTCGGCGAACGGAATATCTCCTTATAGTGAGCCCGCAGATGCAACTGTCTGCACAGCATGAACGACAAGCTCAGCGAGGGTGACAGGCGATGCTGGTTGTCGGCACCCTCTCCGTCCTTGGCACCATTCAGATAGTTCGACCATAAGAGTCGGCCCATCACGGTCATGTGATGATTCTTGTATTTGGCTGTAGCAGACTGAAGGATGGCATGCCGATAGGGCTTGGTGTCCATAGGCAGCGAGCTGTTCAGATTGCTATAGGCATAGTCGGCAGAATAGTCCAGGCTCCAGCACGTGGTAGGCACATAGAGCAGACTTGCGGAAGCATAGGCCTCGCGCTGATAGTAGTTGGCATCTTGTATCTGGCTTGCCACCACCCCGTCGTCATAGAGCGATGCCGACCAGTTATACTTTCCATTTACCTTCAATGACCATTTCTCGCCCCAGCGGGTCTGATACAACAGCTGGGCAAAGGCATTACGGTCGCGCAACTTCTCCTTGCTCGTATTGCTATAGTAGTACACGATGCCGGGCAGCCGGCGATTGTTGTCATAGTAGTATAACTTACCGCTGAGGCGGTTCGTTGCATTGATGGCATAAACGAAATTAAGCTCAGCATGCCCGCTATTCATCCGGCTGTTCTGCCGATGGCCTTTGATGGTCTCGTTGCCATTATAAATGGTATAGGGATAGTCGTTGTCGGCATAGGTGTACTCGCCCATCACGGAGAGGGCAAAACGCTCCGACAGATTTTGCTCCAAACGCACAAAGGGACTCAGATAGCCGAATGAGCCTACCTTCACTTGGGCGGTCAGATGGGGCTTCAGGTCGGTGGTCGGCATGCGTAATGTCTGGATGTTCAGCACTGCCGGTGTCGAGGCCTGACGGGCAGGCACAAAGATATCGTCGTTGTCGCCAATGGTCAGTGACAGATGATCGACATTGTCCAGCGAATAGCGGCTCAGGTCAATCTCGCCGCTCTGACACTCGGACAGCATCACCCCATCGTAGCTCACTCCCGTATGCTTGGCTCCAAAGCCTCGCACAGAGACCGTCTTCATGCCACCCGCACCGCCATAGTCGCGGAGCGTGATACCCGGTAGGCGGTGGAGGGCATCGGCCATATCGGTGACTCCCATCTGCAGCATGTCGCGACGGTCCATCAGATGCAAAGGGGCTGTGGAGGTCATCACATGCTGACGCCTGCTCTCGGTGACTGTCACGCCCTCCAACTGATGGACGCGACCTACTATGGTATCCGTCTGTGCCTGAACACATACCGACAATAGCAACAGACCTATCGATGTCAATAGCTTCTTCATCTTACTTATTCTTCGCCCATAAGCCTAACCCCAGAGGCTGTGCTGGACACACTTCATGTGACACCAGGCAGGTCTTCTGACTTACAGTCAGACAGCGAACGTCTTCCCAACAATATCAGTGACTATATTGTTCGCGTCTTTAACATGACTGCTTACAGCTGCGGGACAGTTGGGGACTCTCACCCCATTCCCTTTTCCTAATGCGCCTGCAAAGGTACGAATAAGTGAGCACAAAACAAAATAAAAATGAAAAATTATTTTGTTTTGTCGAACAAATGAGGCTCTGAGCCTAATCAGCCCAGAGCCTCAAGTCTATAGTGATTTGCTATCAGACAGACAGAGCCTTACACCTGCTGGGGGAGTTCCAGCCACTTCACGTAGCAGAAATCCTGACGGTGAGGCAGCGCCTTGTTCTTCGGATACATACGGATGGCCGACTTATACTGTCCGAAGCGCTGGGGAGACAGCGTAGCCTCGAAGGTATAATTGTTACCGTCCTTCTTCACCATCTTCAGCGGCTCTACGCTATATACACGCTCCTCGCCTTCCTTGTTGGTGAAGATGTTCACCTTCTCCAGACCGATTGCATCATCAAGACCCTGCTCGTTGATAACATAGGTGAGGGTGTACTTCTTGCCTGCCTCCAAACCGGTAGCAGGGAAGTCCCACTGGCTGCTGACTACACTGATGGCATCCCAACGCTCAGCAACAGCTTCCTTCCACTGGGCAATCTCCTTGGCCAGCTTATTGTTATCCTTCGAGATTTCCTTGAAGCGCTTAGCTTCCTTCTCGTAGAACTTGGAATAATAGTCGTCGAGCTGACGCTTCATGGTGTAGTGAGGAGCAATCTGGGCAATCGAGTTCTTGATGACCTTGATCCAGCCCTTCGAGATTCCCTTCTTGTCCTTATCGTAATACAGAGGCACAATCTCGTTCTCCAACAGTCCGTAGATGGTAGCTGCATCGAGCTGATCCTGATAGCCCTGATTCTGGTAGGTACGCTTCTCGGTAAGAGCCCATCCAGCACCCTCGCGATAGCCCTCCAGCCACCAGCCATCCTTCACACTGAGGTTGACAACACCGTTCATCTCGGCCTTCTCGCCTGATGTACCGGAAGCCTCGAGCGGACGGGTCGGAGTATTCATCCAGATATCGACACCACTCACCAGACGGCGGGCCAGCAGGAAGTCGTAGTCCTCGAGGAAGATAATCTTGCCCAGGAACTCAGGACGCTGCGAGATGTCGTAGATCTTCTTGATCAGACCCTGACCGGCACCGTCGGCGGGATGTGCCTTACCGGCAAAGAGGAAGATAACGGGATGCTCGGGGTCGTTGACAATCTTGTTCAGACGATCCAGGTCGGTGAACAGCAGGTGTGCACGCTTATAGGTAGCGAAACGACGGCAGAAGCCAATGACGAGTGCATTGGGATTCATCTTCTCCAACAGACGAACCACACGTGAGGGATCGCCCTGATTGCGCAGCCAAGTCTCGCGGAACTGCTCCTTGATATAGTCGAACAGCTTCTGCTTCAAGGCCATGCGGGTCTCCCAAATCTCCTCGTCGGGACAATCGTAGATGCCGTGCCAGATATCCTCATTCGACTGGTCGAACATATGTTTGGCATCGAAGTACTTAGCATATACCTTACGCCACTCGGTAGCACACCAGGTGGGGAAATGCACGCCATTGGTTACATAGCCCACATGGTTCTCTTCAGGATAGTAGCCCTGCCAGATGGGAGCGAACATCTTCTGCGATACCCAGCCGTGAAGCATTGACACACCATTCACCTCCTGACAAGTGTTGCAGGCGAAAGTAGACATACAGAACTTCTCTGAGTGATCATCAGGATTGGTGCGGCCCATTCCGATGAACTCATCCCAGCTGATGCCGAGCTTCTGGGGATAGCCTCCCATATACTTGCCGAACAGCCCCTCGTCGAAATAGTCGTGACCGGCAGGTACAGGAGTATGAACGGTGTACAGACCACTGGCACGTACCAGCTCCATAGCCTGATTGAAGGTAAGACCCTCATCGATATAGTCGCAGAGACGCTGGAGATTGCACAGGGCAGCATGACCCTCGTTGCAATGATAGATATCCTTCTTGATGCCCAGCTTGTTGAGCAGCAGCATACCACCAATACCAAGCAGAATCTCCTGCTTGAGACGGTTCTCCCAGTCACCGCCGTAGAGGGCATGGGTGATAGGCTTGTCGAAGTCGGAGTTCATCTCGTTGTCGGTATCCAACAGATAAAGCTTCACGCGACCGACATTGACACGCCATACATAGGCATGAACCTGATAATTGGTGTAAGGAACATCAATGACCAGTGGGTTGCCGTCCTTGTCGAGCTGACGCTCAATAGGCAGAGAACCGAAGTTCTGAGTCTCGTAGTTGGCAATCTGCTGACCATCCATTGACAGACTCTGGGTGAAGTATCCGAAGCGATAGAGGAAACCTACTGCACACATGTCGACATTAGAGTCAGAGGCTTCTTTCACATAGTCACCAGCCAGCATTCCCAGACCACCGCTATAAATCTTCAGGGCCGAGTGGATGCCATACTCCATACAGAAATAAGCTACCGACGGACGCTTCGGATCGGGCTTTACATCCATATAGTCACGGAAAAGCTTATAGACCGAACTAATGCGCTTCATCAGTGCCTTGTCCTTCAAGATCTCTTCCTTGCGGTCAAAACTCAGACGTTCCAAAAGCATCACGGGGTTGTGCTTTACCTCATGATAAAGCTCAGGGTCGAGGTCGCGGAACAGGTCGCGGGCCTCGTAGTTCCAAACCCACCACATGTTGTGGGCAATCTCGTCCAAACACTTCATTTGCTCGGGAAGACTCGACTTCACGGTCAGCTCCTTCCACTGTGGAGCATTTGCATAATCTGCTTTAATCTTCATCGTTGTATAATTTACAATGTTAACTATTATCGTATTATTATATAATTAAAATGCTATTGAGGTGTATTCGTACGTTGCATCGCCTTCCTGAGGGCAATATCGTAGGCTTGGTGATAGTACGCGATGAACTCGCTCCAAAGGGCTTTCTTAGACAGGGCATCGGCCTTCTTGCGGCACTCATCTATCTCCTTCTTACTCATATTCGAGAAGTCAGCCACCGTATCCTTAATGCTGTCGGCCACCTCAGAATAGTTGTAGTCTGTGCGGTGAATCACCTTGACACCGTCCTTCAGCGTGCCCATATGGCCGAACTCCTTGTTGGCCCACAGTCCGAAGCCTGCCAGGTCGGTAGTGATGCACGGAACCTTGAAGGCCACAGCCTCCAGCGGGGTATATCCCCAGGGTTCATAATAGGAAGGATAGATGCAGAGGTCGTTGCCCAGCACCACATCATAATAGCTCATATTCAGAATTCCGTCCTTACCGTCCAGATAGCAGGGAAGGAAGATTACTTTCACCTGGTCTTCTTTGCGATTGTGCATGTCGTAGTACTTCATCATGCCCAGCACATTATCATGACTCATGTTATGCAGCCAGTGAGTCACCTGAGGAACATCGAGCGGACAGTCGTATTGACCGCCTTTCTTCAAGCGCTCCTGCAAGTCTTTACGAGGCTCGCCCACCCAACCGGGAACTTCGATAAAGGCAAGTACCTTTTTCTTCAAGTCGCGGTCACGGAGCAGGCGGTTCATCGCTTCCACAAACACATCGATGCCCTTGTTTCGGAATTCATAACGACCTGAGGTCGAGACTATAATCGTCTCGTCATCAAGTGATTCTCCAAGCAGGGCATTGGCTACCTCCAACAGACGACGGCGGGCAGCATTCCGCTTGCGAGTGAAGGTGGCACCCTTGGGTACGAAGCTGTTGTCGAAACCATTAGGCAGCACGACATCCACCGGTTTGTCCAGCAGTTCCTTGCACTCGTTGGCAGTGATGTCACTCACGGTGGTGAAGCAGTCGACATGCCATGCGGTCTGCTTCTCGATGGAATGTTTTGACTGCATGTTCAACTCCTCGGCCATCTGGTCGCCATGATAGGCAAACAGGTAGTCGTAGAGCGGCTTCTGGTTTCCGGCAATTGAGCGGCCGATGCTCGTGGCATGCGTGGTAAACACCGTGCCCACCTGAGGAAGCTTGTTATTGATGTACAATGCTCCCAGTCCGCACATCCACTCATTGGCATGATAGACAACCTTTGTAGCATGGGTAAACACGCCCCGTTCGACTGCAAAGTTGAAATAGCTCTCCACCACCAAGGCGGCAGCATACGAGAACATCGAAGCCTCGTCGTAGTCGCCATAGGCATGAAGGGAATCAACTTGATAGTTTTCCCAGAGCCAACCGTAAATCTCATTCTTCTGTTCAAAGTAAGGATTAAAGTCCACCAACACGGCTATAGGTTCACCGGGCACCGTCCAACGGCCTACCCTCACCTTGAGCCCTTGCTCTTTCGCCGCCCACTGCCATTCGGCCAGCAGCGACGCATCCTCCTTGAAATAAGGACTTTCATTTTCCTTCCAGAAGTCAGGACCGATAAAGATAATGCGGTCCTTCATCTCATCCTGCAGAGTCTTTGCGCGCGAGGAAAGAACGGTGTAGATTCCTCCCACCTTATTGCATACCTCCCAGCTCGACTCAAAGATGTAATCAGGCCTTAAATAACTATTTCCCATTGTTAATACATGTATTGCGGCTGCAAAGTTACTTAAAAAAATTAAAATTCTACTACGATTTCACATATATTTTCAACGTAAACGATTGTTTCTTGATTTAGATTTATTACCTTTGCCATCATAAATCTCATACAGCATGACTAAGAAATATTTACAACTACTCCTACTACTCGCCATTTCCATAACGGCATGGAGCCAACAGAAAGAACAGAAAGCGTTCCAGGCGTACTTATATAATAATGAGTACGAAGTCTACATGCGAATAAACTTCTACGACCAGGATGTCACGATTCCCGGACAAGACCTCTACGGTCCCCTACCCGGCTATTTAGGAAAGAAATACAACTCTTTCTGCTGGGTTATCACCTCCTGCAAGGTGAACAACGAAGAAGAGGCCGACTTGCAGCTCATCAACGACTTTGGCTCTGAGGACCTGGAGGCCAAGCTCATTCGAGAGAACGATACGCTCTACACGCTACGGCAAGGACGAGGCAACACCATCAAGATTCCCTACAAGGGGAAATGGCGCAAATTGCCAAAGACTTTACAATTGATCCGTAAAAAATAAAATAAAACATATTACAAACATGAAGAAATACTTTTTACTTGCAATCATGCTGCAGGCTGGCACATGCCTGTTTGCACAAAAGCCTGCCATCCCTAAAGACGACAAACTGGAGGCAAAAATTGAACAGCAGTTATCCCGAATGACACTGGACGAGAAGATTGGCCAGATGCTGGAGCTGAATCTGGACATCATGGGAAAGCGTGATGCCAGCGGACAGTGGCAACTGAATGAGGAGATGCTGGACACGACTATTCAGAAATACAAGGTCGGCTCCATCCTGAATGCTCCTGCCACCAGGGCCGCGACAATAGAGCAATGGCAGAAATGGATCAGGCTGATACAAGAAAAATCAATGAAGCATATCGGTATTCCCGACATCTACGGACTGGACCACAACCACGGCGTGACCTACACCCAAGGAGGCACACTCTTCCCCCAGCCTATCAACTTGGCCGCCTCATTCAACACTGAGCTGGCCTTTCAGGGAGCCGAGATTACGGCCTACGAGAGCCGTGCGGCAAACTGCCCCTGGGTTTACAACCCTGTGGTGGACTTAGGCCGCGACCCGCGATGGCCGCGCATCTGGGAGAGCTTTGGCGAGGATGCCGTTGTCAACTCGAAAATGGTGGTAGCCGAAATCAAAGGCTATCAAGGCAACGATCCCAACCATATAGACCCATACCACGTCGGCACGAGCACCAAACACTATTTCGCCTATGGTGCGCCATGGACTGGCAAGGACCGTACCCCCGCCTACCTGTCACCGCAGATGCTGCGAGAGAAGTATTTCGAGCCTTTCAAGCAAGCAGCACTGGCTGGCACGCTGACCATGATGGTGAACTCGGCATCGGTCAATGGGGTTCCCCTACATGCCAGTTACGAATACTTGACCAAATGGCTGAAAGAAGACCTCTGCTGGGACGGCATGCTCGTCACCGACTGGGCAGACATCAACAACCTCTTCCAGCGCGAGCATGTGGCAAAGGACAAGAAGGACGCCATCCGACTGGCTGTAAATGCCGGCATCGACATGTCAATGGATCCTTATAGTGTAGACTTCTGCATCCTCTTGAAGGAGCTGGTGGAAGAAGGAAAAGTAAAGAGAGAACGCATTGATGATGCCGTGCGCCGAATACTCCGAGTAAAATACCGTCTGGGATTGTTCGACCAGCCTAACACGGGCGGAAAAGGGTATGAGAAATTCGGCTCGAAAGAGTTTGCCCTTCAGTCGCTCAAGGCAGCAGAAGAAAGCGAGGTCCTCCTGAAGAACGAGGACAACATCCTGCCACTGGCCAAAGGCAAAAAGATACTGCTGACTGGTCCCAATGCCAACCAGATGCGCTGCCTGAACGGCGGATGGTCATACACCTGGCAGGGGTCTAATGCTGAAGACTTGTCGGAGCGGTACAACACCATTTATGAAGCATTATGCAACAAATACGGACAGGAGAATGTCATCTTGGAACAGGGAGTAACCTACAACGAGAAAGGTCAATACTTCGAAGAGAACACTCCTCAAATCGAGAAGGCCGTCAAAGCGGCTGCCAATGCCGACATCATCGTAGCCTGCATCGGAGAGAACTCTTACACGGAGACTCCGGGAAATCTCACAGACCTCTGGCTATCGGAAAACCAGCGTAACCTGATTAAAGCATTAAGTGAAACCAAGAAGCCTATCATCCTGATACTAAACGAAGGACGGCCAAGACTCATTGCGGACATCGAGCCTTTAGCCAAGGCTGTAATAGACATCCTGATACCTGGCAACTACGGGGCAGATGCACTGGCCAACTTAATCAGCGGGGAAGCGAATTTCTCTGCCAAGATGCCATACACCTATCCTAAGGAAATCAATTCGCTGAACACCTACGACTACAAGGTGAGCGAGGAGGTTGGCACGATGGCCGGAGCCTACAACTATGATGCCAAGGTGTCGCTGCAATGGCCTTTCGGCTTCGGACTAAGCTATACCACCTATGAATACAGCAACCTGCGGGTAGACAAGACAGAGTTTAATGCTGAAGACCTGCTGACCATCCAGGTGGATGTCAAGAATACGGGCAGCAGAGCAGGCAAGGAACCGGTACTGCTCTACACAAGCGATCTTGTGGCCAGCATCGTGCCAGACAACCGCCGGCTGAGGGACTTTACTAAAATCGCACTGAACCCCGGAGAAACAAAAACCGTCACTTTCCAACTCCCCGCCAAGGATTTGGCTTTCGTTGGAAGCGACTGCAAATGGACGCTGGAAGAAGGAGACTTCATCATCAAGATTGGCCGGCTCACGCAAAAGATTACATGCCGCCAAACAAAAATCTGGGACACCCCTAACATATAGTAAATAAGGATACGGTTCCCTCTATCCATTTAGACTGTTCATTTCGCAAAAATAGGAGCAAGAGAACCTCGTGAAGTTAGCAAAAAAGAAACCGCCGAACGTTCGTTCGGCGGTTTCTTTCATACAAAATCTTTACATCTTACAATGCCATCTCCCAGAACCGACAACTCGATTGATTACTTGAGTCAACTCAAATCATCGAATGAGTTAACTCGATTGATCGTTTGAGTTAACTCACGGTTTTCACCCACTTTTCTCACTGGCAGTTCACAACATAAAGAATTTTGACATTCCTTACGATAAGATTACATATTCATGCCGCCATCAACCTGAATGACCTGACCGCTGACATAACTCGACAAGTCACTGGCAAGAAAAGTGGCCACATTGGCAATATCCTCAACTTGTCCGCCACGACGGAGAGGAATCTTGTTAATCCATTCCTTACGAATCTCGTCTGGCAAAGCCTGCGTCATGGCAGTATCAATGAAGCCCGGAGCGATGGCATTAGCACGGATACCCTTCGGACCCATCTCCTGACCAATCGACTTAGCCAAAGCTATCAAGCCGGCCTTTGAAGCGGCATAGTTTGCCTGTCCTGCATTACCATGAACGCCTACAACAGAGGCCATATTGATGATACTGCCACCACGCTGACGCATCATCACAGGCACACAGGCATGGATAAAGTTGAAAGCCGACTTCAAATTAACAGCAATCACAGCATCCCACTGCTGTTCTGTCATACGAAGCATCAATCCGTCCTTGGTGATACCGGCATTGTTGACAAGGATGTCAATGGAACCGAACTCCTCCTTGACAGCCTTCACTACCTCCTCTGTCTGAGCAAAATCGGCTGCATTGGAGGCATAACTCTTAGCCTTCACACCTTTAGCAGCAATTTCCTTCTCTGTCTCTTCGTTCACCTCGAGATCAGTAAATGCAATGTTAGCACCCTCCTCGGCAAACTTCAGAGCAATTGCTTTTCCAATACCACGTGCAGCACCTGTAATAAGGGCTGTCTTTCCTTCTAATAATCCCATAATTCTACTAATTTATATTTTTTGAAACTCTCATTGACTGTTCAATACCTTCTCTTGCCTAAAGCACTATATACTATCTTGGCAACCTGAGGCTTCGTATCTTCCTCTTTCATGCCATGAGCAATACGGCCATAGATATAAGGAACCTCCAAGCCCTTTATGCAGTAGTGAGTAATATCGGCAACTAAATCGACATTGTCAATATCAAACTCACCATCCTCCTTCCCTTCACGGAATACCTTCCTGAACAACTCTATCTCCGCATCATCAAAATTCTTACGCACCTTCTCTACCATCCAGATGTTCCGGAAAAACTCTGCACGCAGATTTCCGTTGCGGACAACGGTTTCACGTATCATATTGAGATGCATGTAAATCAATTCGATAATCTTCTCCTGTGGAGGTATACGCTTTGCAGCTACCTCATCCAGCTGATCAGACAAACGCTCCAGTTCACTTTCAATCACCGCATAGTATATATCCTCCTTCGACTTGAAGTAAGTATAAAGCGTTCGACGACCTTTCTTAGAATACTGAGCGATATCATTCATCGTTGTATTCTCTAATCCATTCTTAGCGAAAAGCTGACGGGCAACGTCCACTAATAACTGTCTCGTTTTTGATATCGACATACTTTCTATCCTCCTCTATTTATTTTTTGCACATAGCGAATACAATGTGCAAAATTAAATAATTATGTTGAAACTGGCAAATTTAAAATGAAAAATTTGACAAAAAAAATATATTTGTATAAAAACCACAGAAATATTTGGTTATTACAAAAAAAAGTCGTACCTTTGCACCCGCAAAAAAGAAATACATCGCGGAGTGGAGCAGTTNNAACCTGGAGGTCGCATGTTCGAATCCTGCCTCCGCAACTACAGCAGCCTTTTCAGGCTGCTTTTTTTGTTCTGTACTAAAAAATCCCAAGGATATTGTATCACCCGAGAACCTTTACAGAATAACAGAAAGAAAATTCCGTATGGTGATAAGTTCCAATGGCGTTATGCTATTGGAACTTATCACCACACGAAGAAAGAAAGCCCTCTCATCGAAGTTATTTAACTCCAAAAACGAAGAAACCCTCTCACCGATGCTGATGAAAGGGCTTCTCTCTGAAAAGTGGCGGTCTCCTACTCTCCCGCATTGCATTGCAGTACCATCGGCGCAGGCGGGCTTAACTTCTCTGTTCGGAATGGGAAGAGGTGGGACCCCGCCGCAATAACCACCTGATAAATCTTCATTGAACATTGAACATTGACCATTGAACATTATTCCCTGCCCAAAGCCTGTCCGAATGCCAACGTATAAGGTGACATACACCACAAGCAAAACCGTCGATGTCGATAAAATCTTGTAAACCAACACCTGAAAATATGACTCTCCCACTATGCGCA
>DDPY01000029.1 GCA_002342415.1 Prevotella sp. UBA2456
AGGACATGAAGGAACTCTCTCGACTTCGTTCCGACCAGATTCAGCATGTGGACGTGGTGCAGAATCCCGGTGCCCGTTATAAGGCGGCGGTGAAGGCCGTCGTGCGCATCACGCTGAAGAAAGCGCAGGGTGAGGGCATCAGTATCCAGGACAACGCTGGTGCGATGTATCAGTACGGCCATACGCTGACCAACAACCTCGACGTGAACTACCGCACGGGCGGACTCGATATCACAGCCTCGCTGTGGGCAGGTCGCTATGGTCATAGCAAGTCGCTGCAGGACAACACGCTGACCTACTATGCCGGGCCAGACAAGATTGAGGCTGTCAGCTCGCAAGAGTCAAAGAATATCTGGAAGGGCTGGTCACCGCAGTTGCAGGTGAACTATATGGTGAACAATAACCACAGCTTCGGTGCCTTCTACAAGTACGACCGCCACCCAAACGGTAAATACAGCGGCATGTACTATACCAACAACTTCAAGAACGGAGACTATGTGGAGCGTTCTGAGAGCGACATCACCCAAAAGGACGAGTTCAAGAAGCATATCTTCAATGCGTATTATAATGGCAAGGTGGGCCAGTTGAGCATCGACCTGAATATCGACGGTCTGTTCGATGACACGGAGGCTCCCGGCAGTACAACGGAAATCACCAATCCGGCCCCTGAGCCAGGAACCGAAGGTGTGTCATACGGTACTGTCCGTGCCATCAACAGTAACACCCTCAGCAGCAACAACTTCTGGGCCTCGAAACTCATCCTCGGCTATCCTGTCTGGAGGGGCAACCTGTCAGTAGGCGGCGAATACAGCTACAACCACCGCACGGATGCCTACGACTTCAATGCCACCGATGCCGTACCCGTGAAGGCTACCGACACCGAAATCAACGAAAAGTCATCTGCCGTCTTCGCAGAGTATGGCCGTCAGTTCGGTAAGGTCTTCGCCCAAATAGGCCTGCGCTACGAGCACCTGACGAACGATTACTTCAACTTCGGTGTAAAGGAGGATGAGGTCTGCCGCGACTATGGCGACTGGTTCCCTACGGCAGTCATTTCCGCTCCTGTCGGCAAGGTACAGTTCTCGCTGTCCTACCGTCGCGACATTGAGCGTCCGCCATACGCCAACCTGACCAGTTCGACCATCTACGTCAACCGCTACACCTATCAGAGCGGCAATCCCTATCTGCTGCCCACCTATACCCACAGCCTCGTACTGAACAGTGCCTACATGTGGATGAACCTGACGCTGAACTATGGGCGTATCAAAGATGCTGTCACGATGTCCACCGAGCCCTATCCGGGTTCTGCCGACCCGCTCTTGAGTCTCGTACACCCCATCAACAGTAAGGAGGATTACGACCGCCTCACTGTCATCGCCTCTGCACGGCCAACCATCGGTTGCTGGCATCCTACATGGGCTGTCGTGGCCATGTTCCAGAACTACAAATCGCCCTCTGCCACAGGCGAGGTGGTCACACTCAGCCGACCCTGGTTCAACGGCTCATGGCGCAACACCATCGAACTGCCCCACGACTGCCGGCTGAGTGTCGACCTGGAGTGGGCCACGAAAGGTGAGTACAACAACTTCCGCATCACCGAGCCGCGCATCACAGGCAGCCTCGGCGTGCAGAAGGACTTCAACCTGCGTCGTCTCGGCTCACTCACTGCCGACCTGCGCTGCATCGACCCCTTCAATACCAACAAGACCGATGCCGTCATCTTTGGCTATCGCGAACTCACCGTCCACAACCCTGCCCGCCGCACCTTCATGCTCGACCTCACGTGGAAGTTCAACGAGGCTCGCTCGAAGTATCGTGGCTCTGGTGCCGGAGAGAAGCAAAAGGCAAGAATGTAATATGTCCCTTCGGCGTTGCAATCCATCCCTAAAATTTGGCTCATTCCGCAACTATTTGTACTTTTGCAACGTCAAACAAGAAACGAAACATATAAGACAAACAATGAAGAAAGCATTAAGAATCACGCTGTTCAGCATTCTGGGACTAGTTGTCATAGCTGGCATATTGGTATGGATGGAGTTTGGCCCGTTGGTTAAGGGTGCCATGTCGTGCGAAAAGCTTGACGACGGACTCTATTACATGGAATATAAAGGCGATGACGGTTTTGACGAACTGATGAATCGTGGCGGCTGCGAAACAACAGATCAATTGGCAAACTATGTAATGGACTTCTTGTCAAGGGGGCATTACAATGGGGAGATAACCACCAAGAAAGCAGATTTCGGCTGTTCGGCACTAACTGCCACCACTCCCGACGGTGACATCTTAATGGGACGCAATTTCGATTACCCATCGGCCATTGGTGTCATTATGCATACCATCCCCACTCACGGCTATGAGTCAATCGCCACTTTCAACGTGGAGTTCTACAATTTCGGCGAGGGCTACAAGCCCGAGGGATTCAAGAACCAGTATATGGCATTGGCAGGATTGTTCTGTGCCCTTGACGGCATCAACGAGAAAGGGCTGGCCATAGCCGACCTGACGGCAGGCGACTCCATCCAGACACACCAGCACACCAGCAAGCCCGATCTGCTGACCTCTACTGCTATCCGCTATTTGCTTAATCATGCAGCTAATGTTGACGAAGCTTTGAAGCTGCTGAATGGCATTGATATGCACTCGGAAATGGGATATGCCCGTCATTATGCCATAGCCGATGCTTCAGGCAGGAGTGTGGTCGTAGAATATGTAGATAATAAAATGGTGGTAACAGAATCACCTGCCGTAGCTAACCATTACCTCTGTGAGCAAAAGCGTAATGTCGGATTAATAGAAGGTGACGACCGTTATGAGCGTCTATGCCAACGATATGGTCAGACGGGTGGCGTGATGAGCGAAAAGCAACTGACTGAAGCCATCGAGGCTGTATCCCAACCACAAAGAGAAGGTTTCCTTGGCACAGCCTGGACGATGGTGATGAATCTGAAGCATCCTTCTGTCACCTACTATTCACGCCGTCATTTTGACAAGCCGCTACAATTTACATTATCACGGACAAACTAATGAAACGACTTTTATATCTGGACAATCTGAAAGTATGCCTGACGGTGCTGGTGATATTCCACCATGCAGGTCAGGCATACGGCGATGGGGGTGGCTGGGCCTATACGCCCAGTAATCCTGCCGAGGTAATGCCTTGGATATGGCATTTCTTCTCAGTGAATGCAGCCTTCTTCATGGGACTGTTCTTTCTCATCTCCGGCTATTTCGTTCCTGCGAGTTACGATAAACAGGGAACCTCGGTATTTGTCCAAAAGAAACTGATACGCCTGGGCATACCCCTGTTGGTAATGGGTGGATTGCTGAGTGTGCTGTCAGGTAAATTAGAGATTGGCCACATGTGGTATATTGAAAGTCTGCTTGTGTTTTGTTTGATCTATGCCCTGATACGATTGATATGCAAACCCATCGATGGTAAGTGTTCGTCGAAGCCTACCATCATCGGGCTGTTGATATTCGGTGGCATCATGGGTATTGGCAGTTATTTCATCCGTCAGGTTTCTCCGCAGGATCATTGGATTTGGCCCTTTGGCATCATCCCTCTGCCGATGGAACCAGCTCATTATCTGCAATACGTGATGATGTTCGTCGTCGGCATTCTGGCCAGTCGCTTTCATTGGCTTGAGAGAATGTCCAAAGTCACAGGCGCCCTGTCGCTTTTGATAGGATGTACTTTAGCATTAGGCATCTATCTGCGCGGTGGCGGTGAGTGGAACGACTTTGTCGCTCAGTGGTTCGGCATCTACGAGTCTTTACTTTGCGTGTTCATCTGCTTCGGACTGCTCTGGCTGTTTCGTGAGTACGGCAATTGGAACAGCAAGTTCTGGCAGTGGTGTGCCGCCCAAGCTTACGGAGCCTACATCTTCCATCTATTGCTGATGATTGCTTTGCAGAATGCGGTTGACGGCATATGGATGGGAGCCTTCGGTAAGTTCATGTTTATTGGTGTCGCCATCACCATAGCATCCTTCGTGCTCACCTGGCTGCTGAGGATGATTCCTGGCGTAAAGGAAGTACTTTAATATCAAATAAACAACAGTATTAAAATATGGATAAAGATCAGAGATTTTGTCAGAGTTGCGGCATGCCGCTAACAGAAGATGTCCTCGGCACGAATGCCGACGGCAGTAAGAACGAAGATTACTGCATGTACTGCTACAGGGATGGTCAGTTTCTGCAAAACTTTACCATGGAGGAGATGATTGAGCATTGCGCTCAGTTTGTTGGTGCAGTAAACGAGGGCTTGGAAAAGCCGATTACCAAGGAGGAGTACATTGGGATGATGAAGACGTACTTCCCTCAGTTGAAGCGTTGGCGCCAAACGCTGGATGTGAATAACGATGAAGCGATGAATACTAATCCCGCTTTAGCAGGCGTTAAAGAACTCATTGCACAGATGACCGACAAACAGCCCATCGCTTACATCTCATCAGTAGACCAAGAAGGATTTCCTTGGACCAAAGCCATGTTGAAGCCACGCAAGCGTGAGGGTATCAAAACCTTCTACTTCACCACCAACACATTCTCAATACGTGTGGCTCAATACAAAGCCAACCCCAAGGCCAGCATCTATTTCTGCGATGCCAAAGGCTTCAAGGGCATGATGCTCAGAGGTACGATGGAGGTGCTGACGGACGCCGCCTCGAAAGAAATGATCTGGCACGATGGCGACACAGAGTACTATCCTGGCGGCGTCACCGATCCCAACTACTGTGTGTTGAAGTTCACCGCCACCGACGGTCGCTTCTACAGTGATTTCTATCCTCGTAGTTTCGTGATTGAGTAAATGATTACGAAAGCAAAGGCTGTGAGGTCAAGACACTTGCTGAGTACCAATGAAACATCTGCCGAATATCCTGTCGTCGCTCCGAATTGCGGGAACTGTTGCTCTGTTGCTGTGTGATGTTGTAGGAACAACTTTTTGGGCGTTTTATGCGCTCTGCGGCATCAGCGATATAGCCGACGGGGGGCTGGCTCGGAAACTAAAGTGCGTTACCAAGAGGGGAGCATTGTTGGATAGCGTGGCAGACATCTGTTTCGTAGCTTGTTGTGTTTGGAAACTCCTGCCGATACTCGAACTGCCACAATGGCTCTGGCTATGGGCAGGGGTAATTGTCGCGATTAAAGCCGTGAATCAGCTTTCGGCACTTGTGATGTACGGGCGCTGTTGTTTTCCTCACACCACAGCGAACAAGTGGGCGGGGTTTCTGCTCTTCATTGCAGTCCCCATGACATTTTACACCGCTATCCCCCTCGCCATCGTCGCCTCCGTCGCCACGTTTGCCGCAATTCATGAGAACTATTTCATACGAACAAGAAATAATATGAGAAAGATAGTTACATAAGTTTGTGCATTGGTTGTGACGTCGTGCTGGGCGCAAGAGCCAATAAGCGATAGCCTTCGTGCGCTGGCTGGAGGCATTAGCTGTATCTATGATTTCAGATGGCTGCAATTTATCTCATCCCTCGTTCCCGCCATCATTGCATGGAGCTACTGGCCGGGAACCATGAGAACTTTTGCGTCAAAACATAAAAATTATTAGACATTGAAAAAAGGATTACCATAATAAGTAATATTGTATATGATAAATAAAATGATTGCATGCTGTGGCATTAACTGTGAGAAATGTGAAGCTCGCATTGCCACGATTAAGGATGATGATAAAATGCGTGAAGAGGTATCTCGTAAATGGTGTGAGTTGTTTCATACTGACATCATTACGCCAGATAGAATCAACTGTACGGGATGCCGGGGCGATGGCGTGAAATACTTTTTCTGTAATGAACTATGTGAAATCAAACCATGTGTTACCAGTAAGGGGTATGGATCTTGTGCTGAGTGCGCCGAAATAGATTCATGTACAAAACTTTCTGCTGAGATTGGTAATAACGAAGATGCAAGGAACAATTTGAAACAATTGATTAAGTGATGAAACATGAAATCGATCCCAAAGACACCATTCGAGCGCAGGCATTCGAACTGTGGATGAAATCTCCTATGCCGATGGTGACGCTCACGAAGACCTTCGATGTGACAAGGCTCTGTAGAGTGAGCCATAGGCGCGGTATAAAGTTCAACATGCTGCTTTGCTGGTGCATCGGCAAGACTGCTAGTCGAATAGACGAGTTCTATTTGCTGCCGGAGCAAGGGAAACTGTATAAGTACGACCGTCTTGCCATCAACGTGATAGTGA
>DDPY01000010.1:0-2209 GCA_002342415.1 Prevotella sp. UBA2456
TCTGTCTGCAGGTAGAGCTGCGTGTCCTCGCAGTGCTTCGCCAGCAGTTGGCCGATATGAGTAGCCTTGCCCTTGGTAGAAGGGTTCTCGCTTAGGCAAACGTCCGTTTGGTCCGGGTGCGGGGCGAGGCTGTCGGTGCTCAGATCTTTCAATGTCTCCACACGCCAGAGCAGGAGGCCCGCCAGCGGGAATCCGATGAGGTGGACGATGGTGTTCATCACGTAGTTGTCAGTGTATTCATAGCTCATGATCAGTAGCATGAGGGCGATGAGCAGCGTCAGGCTGAGCCACACCTCCTTGTGCTCCAGGTCGGCGTAGTTGTCGCGCAGCCACCGCCCATATTGCCTAACAGCCACCACCATATATATAATAAAGGTCACGATGATGACCAGTCCATAAATCTTGTTCGGGGTCGTGAGGTCGATGGATGGCATGGCGGTCTGCAGCACAGCGATCACCGCGCAGGGCGTCATGACGACAAAAATGGGCCACAGCGGTCGGCGGCGGTCCTGCAGCATGGTCAGCAGCGTGCCGACGAAGATGGGCGGCAGCACCATGCAGTCGAGGGCTACGAGCAACCCATAGATCACCGAGCTGGTATCGTCCGAGTACGTGTAGAACAGCATCCACCAGACGTGGACCATGGCCATGACGCCGAATAGTGCCGCTGCCCAGCGGCGCAGTCTGGCGGGCGGCGTGATGTCGGGTGCGATAGCCTTGCCCCGACACAGCAGCAGGTAGAGGCACAGCACAACGGATACGGCAGTTCCTGCACCGTGGAGCAGAAAATACAGTATCGACAATGGAGTTATCTGTTCAGGCATATCGTTTTTTATTATTGCAGCATTTTGCGTGCAAAATTACTACTTTTTCAGTGAAATCGTAGCGAGTTATCAAAAAAAAATTTGTTTTTTTTGCCATTTCATCGGCGGTTGGCGATGTTTAAAATGCGTGAATTTGCGGATCGTGAGGCGGGTCGACTTACATCTAAAGCAAAAAAGTTACGGCTAATGCAAAATCTTCGCTCGCGGCGGTTTTTATCTTGCAAGCTTGGGTTTATTTGAGTACCTTTGTGGCAAAAAAGACGACCGGTTATCGACCGGACAGGACTTTCATGACATCAAGAGCAAATAATTAATTTCACATTATTATTATAAAAATTAGAAAAATGAAAAAAACTATGATGGCCGCAGTTGCCTTAATCTGCATGACAATGACAAGTATCGTATTCACCTCTTGTAAAAGCGAGGAAAAAACTGAAATCAAAACAGAACAAGTCTTTTACAAACTTGACGGAGATGACTTGCAGTATGTTAAGGGGCACGAGGATGTGGCATTGGCTTTCAACAACGACCTGACTGAAGTGATGGAGTCTGTTAATTACACTTATGTTAAAGAGAACGAACTGATTGACCGCATACAGGCAGTTGTCAATAGCTACAACAACCAGTATATCAAAGGTAATCTTAAGTTACAGAAGTCAACTGACGCCACCAACTTCACCACCATCAGGACATTTACGATGAAGTCTGCAGAGTAATTGGAACTAGCGAGACTTACAATATTATCCATTTAAGAAACAACCATGATGAAAAAGATTATGATGATGCTGCTCATGGCAACAGTTGCCTTGACAGCCAGTTCACAGAATACTATGCGTGAGAATGGTACATTTACACTCCAGCCTAAATTGGGTATCGGTATCGGTTCTTTGTCGGGCAATTATACTACGCGTTCAGGTGCGAGCGATAAGGTTCGCGTAGGACTTGTAGCCGGTGTTGAGGGTGAATACTATGCCAACGAGTGGCTGGGTATTGCCGCAGGTCTGAACTACTCTCAGCAAGGTTGGAAAATGAAAGGAAATGGTGTGAATGAAACCTATAAATTCGACTTCCTGAACATTCCCTTGACCGCCGATTTCTATGTCGCAAAGGGTCTTGCTCTGAAGACCGGTGTACAGTTCGGTTTCCTGCTGAGTGCCAAGGTGGAAGATGCTGATATCAAGAATAGTTGCAAGAAGTTGAATTTCTCCATCCCCGTTGGAATTTCTTACGAGATTAGTGACTTCGTACTTGACTTCCGCTACAATATAGGTCTTAAGAACATGAACAAGGCGGACGACGGTAACAAGTTACGTAGCGACCTGATTCAGTTCACTGTAGGTTACAAGTTCGGACTCTAATTGGGGCCGAGGACGGAAAAATCACCC
>DDPY01000010.1:2222-6049 GCA_002342415.1 Prevotella sp. UBA2456
AATCGAACTCCTTGCCGACGCTACTTGCCGCCGAAGGCGTCAACTCTTCGGCGGCATTTTCATATCATTCTAAAACTATATAAACTGACGACATGAAAATAATGAATCATTGGATGTTGACATCCTGTCGAGCCTGCTCACGCTCGACAAAACGAGCAAGCTCGTTATGTGCTCGCTCAATCGCAGCCTTCGCCGCCATCCTGATCTGTGGCGCAACTGTATTAACCTCCTGTAGTGACAATCCAGATAACCCGACACCCAGCCAGCCTGGGGTAGAAGGTGAGGCGTCTGTTCCCTTTGTAGAGCCCACCGACGACCAGCTGGAGGTGAAGGTAACCGCCGACATGCCTACCGCCGTACTGGCTCAGTTCGACGAGAGCACGGTGGCTGCAGCCCTGATCAAGCGTCTCCCGCAGACCACCACTGCCATCAACGACGACACGAAGCTCGTCTTGTTGGACGACAGTCAGATAAAGTCGTTGACGGAGGACGATTATTTCGCGATTGCCCGTGTCATCTTTAATGGCGGATACGTCGCCCTTCATCGCCCCAAGTTCGAAAATGCACTTTTCTTTGCCGTGTCTTTGGACGATCAGTTCGAGAAAGTTCAGAATGCCATTCTGAAGGAGAACGGTGTCGAGGGGGCTGACGACGAACCAGCAGCCAGCAGCAGCCGCAATGACGGCGACATGGTGCGCAAGGTCAACAATATCCGTGCACTGCACAGAAGCGGCGAGGAGATAGACGCAAACACCGTGATATATGAACTCGTAGTCTTCTCAACCAATGCCAACTATCTGATTCCCCCCTACAGCGAGGAGATGACTGTCGCCAGCAAGTCGGAAGACGAGCAGGGGCAAGAGACGACCGTTGAGCAGAAGGTGAAGCATTTGCTGAATCCCTATCACTGCGGTCAATTGGCCGACGGCGTTGCCACGTGGCTGAACACCAAGGAGCAGGAGAAGGCAGACGCCCAGCAGCCTGACGCAGCAAATGCTCGCCGCAGAGCCGAAGCCACTGAGGTGATTAACTCGATGTTGTCATGCACCGACGAGTTTACCATTACCGGTTCATTGTGGGCTCATGATGATCAAGGCAAGTATTACAGTCGTAAAGACGTGACCAACACCACCATCCGTTCGTGGAGCATCCATGACTTTGGCAGCAACCGCGATTTCTACTATGTAGAGGAAAGCCACCATATCCGTATGGGCGGTGAAAATTCGGACAAGAGCAAAACACTCTATTGGGGACCCTATGACAAGGAGAAATGGATGTACAGTATAGGAGGCACTCCCGGGGCGATGTGGGCAGTAACTAAACATTATAACACATTTCCTATTGAAGGCCATGAAAGCAATGGCTCAGACTATGCCTTCTATTACGGTAGTTGGCTCCGCGAATCCGATCATACGATGAGCCTTTCTGGCGCCGGCGATATTAAGGTAGAGAAGAGCCTGCCCAGCACCGACAACAACCAAACTACCGAGACCATCGCCATCGGCACCATGGACGGCACCTCTCATACATCAGGTTGGAGTATTGGTGGTAACCTTGGTTTCAATGCTGGTAAGAGTAATGGCAATTGGGGAGGCGGAGGTAATCTCGGTTTCAATCTCAGCTATACGAATACCACTACCACCGTACATAATACGTCCTTCACCATGAGTACGTCGTCTGTCAGCAAAGACCTGGCCATCTATAGGAACACCGACGGTGCTAAGGTGACATGGACTTACAAAGCAGGCCATGATCCTGATGTCATTTGGGAGAAGTCCTGGCATGAAATGGCTGCGCCTATCCTGACCAACGACATCGACATCACCAACAAGGTTTGCTGGTCAGTAAAGAATCCTTCCGGTGAATACTCATTGAATTGGTATAGGAATAACTGGACAAGGGCAATATTTAGAAAAGCGAGTGAAAATACAGCAACTTGGATTTCGGTGGGCAGTAATTATTCTGAAACACACAATTTGACACCCCCACGCCGCTTCAGGAAGGAATGGTACTGCGATCTCCGTGTCTCGGGCCAAAACCTGAAAGATGATGCGACGGAGAAATTCCTCGCCTACCTGAGAGAGGTTGTCAACCCCTCCATGTTCAGCAATAAATTCTATCTGGCAGAGGAAGAGGACGACGATGTCAAGGTCATCAAGTATAACGTGGGTATAGCCACGAGCATACTGGAGAAAAAAAGCGGTTTGCGCGACATGATAGAATACAGAGCGAAAGAGCTGGGCATCGAGAAGTACACCATCAAGTGGTTCACCAACGATGAAGCCGTGAACAAGAGTCATGTGCCATTCATGTATAAGAGAGTGATTGGCAAGAATTAAAACCGATGAAAAATATCTGATAAGTGTAACAGAGGGCTCAAAGTCCCTCTGTTACATGTTATTAAAAAACAACACAAGAATACAATTAAGAAGATGAAAAGAAAAGAGTACGAGAAGCCGATGATGCTGGTCGTCCATTTAAAACAAACGGGAATGCTCATGACGAGCGGATTAGATGATCCGACGGACTACACCAACGGCGGCGATCCATTCAATTCTGCACCTTAACTCATCACAGTGTAGAACAAGAAAAAACGTAAAGACAATGAAAATTACAATGAAATCTTTCTTTATGGCTGCACTGGCTCTGATGACTGTCGCATGCAGCAGCAACGATGAAAATAACTTCGCCCAGCAACCCAAAACGGGTGAGGGCATCACCATCACCGCGCAGTTGGCACCCAAGAGTGGCAATGCTGCCACCCGCGCCTTGGTCGACAAATCTTCCTACATCGAGGCTAAATGGGCCGTAGATGAGCATATCGCCATCCTCTACGAGGTGAGCGGCACCAAGTACGCAGCCGATGCAAGGATTACTGCCGTGGACGGAACCACGGGCGCAGCTACCATCGAGTTCATCGTGAACGGAAGCACTGCAGACAATACTCCCTGCACGCTGATCTATCCGCTCTCCGCAGCCAACGATGAACACAGCGGTTTGAAGGATGTCGGCACGCTCTTAGGCACTCAGGACGGCACGCTGAATGCCAACCTCGACGTCCGCATGGGCGCAGGTACTATTCATACCACCAACCCCGGTCTGACAGTCACCACGCAGCCCGAAGCGCAGTTTGCCATCTTCAAGTTCACCACCAAGAACGCCGAAGGCTCGGCCGATATCAACGTGAAGCCGCTGACCATCACCACCGGAACGCAGGACTTTGTCATCACCCCTGCTGCGGCAACCAGCGAATTCTTCGCAGCCCTGCCACCCCTTACAGGAGAGGCTATAAGTTTCGTAGCCAAGGGCAGCGATGACCATTACTATTATATGGGAAGGGGCGAAGTCACCTTCACGGCAGGCAAGTACTATCAGTCGACTATCAAGATGATAAGGCATAATACCATCGACCTCTCGACGGTGTCGACTAGTGTTACCGCCATGGACGGCGATGTGCTGACGGGCACGCTGGGGGCAAACGTGAAAATTTCGATTGCCGACGGCGCCACCGTGACGTTATTCAATGCCAACATCAATGGCACGAACGACGTCAACTACCCCTGGGCAGGCCTCACCTGCGAGGGCGACGCCACCATCACCCTGGCCGACGGCACGACAAACAACGTAAAGGGATTCTATCAGAATTATCCTGGCATCTATGTGCCCTCGGGCAATACGCTCATCATTAAGGGCGAAACCAGTGGCACCGGCTCGCTCGCAGCCACCAGTAACGGCACCGGTGCTGGTATAGGTGGTGGCGGTGGCATAACTTGCGGTAATATTGAGATTCAGGGTGGCACCATCAATGCTACGGGTGGCGCTAATGG
>DDPY01000010.1:6123-6405 GCA_002342415.1 Prevotella sp. UBA2456
ATGGTGCCGGCATCGGCAGTGGCTATAAAGGTCATTGTACAAGCGTCACTATTGCGAACACCGTAAAATACGTGGAGGCTTCGCAGGGGGCCAATGCTAACAACGTCGGCCCAGGCCTTAATGGCACTTGCGGCACGGTGATCATCGGCAACAAGGTATATTGGGATGGTACAAACTATCAGAATGATGGCGAACAATATCTTCACACTAATAATGTTCTGTTATATCAGCCGTAACATCGTGACAAAACCGTGGGGACAGTACTGAAGTGAACCCAGAAAG
>DDPY01000040.1:0-13775 GCA_002342415.1 Prevotella sp. UBA2456
CGAATTGCAAATTCGGCTGAACGACAGGAAGGGTGCTTGTAGGGAACTGGTTTTGTTTGGTGGCTCGGCGCATTATAAGACTATAATGCTACATGGCTAAATCATTGATTGAAGAGCTGCCCCGCATCGTGAGCGAGGGCAGGCGTGAGGCTGCCCAAATACTGGAGCGGCTGAGTAGTGGTACGCAGATTGGTCTGCAGACCAACGAACTGGTGCTGCCGAGTAAGGACGTGAGCGGACTGTTCAAAGGCAGTTCGCCTCAGATTCCCAATGCCTTCAACATGGCGGGAGGCAATGGTGACGGTTGGATGAACCGCCTCATCTATGGCGATAATCTTTTGGCTATGCAGGCCCTGCTGGCTGGCGATGCTCAGACGGGCTTGCCCTCGCTCCGCGGAAAAGTCGATTTGATATACATTGACCCGCCATTTGATTCGAAAGCAGATTATCGGACGAAGATTTCCTTGCCCGGAACGGATATTCAGCAGAAACCGACGGTTATTGAGCAGTTTGCGTATGCGGATACATGGGAACAAGGAACAATATCTTATTTGAAGATGATATATCCAAGATTACAATTAATTCGTGAATTATTATCTGATAAGGGTAGTATATATATACATATAGATTGGCATATTGGACCTTATTTAAAAATAATCTTAGATGAAATATTTGGAAAAGAAAACTTCCAGAACGAAATTATATGGCATTATATTAAAGGCGCAAGTGGAAATGATAGATTTGGTAGAAAGCATAATACTATATTGTTCTATTCAAAATCTGATTTAAAAACTTTTAATCGTGATGCAATAGGAATACCATATAGTCCTGAGACATTGGCACGAGCTCAAAGAGGAGAGGCTCGTTATAATGTTACAGCCGAAGAGTTAGAAGATAGAGGAAAGAATCCTGGTGACGTTTGGATTGATATACCTCCTTTGCAAGGAAACTCTTTAGAAAATACATCTTATGCCACTCAAAAGCCAGAGAAACTTCTTGAACGTATTATCAAAGCCTCGTCCAACGAAGGCGACCTTGTCTGTGACTTCTTTGGCGGAAGTGGTACAACAGCAGCAGTTGCTGAGCGTTTAGGCAGACGCTGGATAACCTGCGACATCGGCAAGCCTGCCTCGTTGGTGATGCGTAAGCGGTTTATCGACCAAGAAGTGAAGCCCTTCCTCTATCAGAGCATCGGCGACTATCAGAAGGAGGCCTTCCGCAACAACAAGCGCTATAAGCATGTGGGCGACTTGAGCCAAGTGGTGCTGGGGCTGTATGGTGCGCTGCCCTTCACGCCAGAGCAGACCAACGACCGTAACTTCGGATATATAAAAGGAACGCGCACGTTAGTGATGGTGGACTCGCCCAACCGACTGACAACGGCAGCCACCATCCGTAGGGCAGTGGAGGCTAAGGCCAGTCTGTTGGGTGGTGACTGGGAAAAGGTTGTGGTGCTTGGCTGGAACTTCGCCTTCGATATATCGTCAGCCATCCAGAAGTATCAGGACTCGAACGTGGAGGTGCTGGTGATTCCGCCCGACCTCTTAGACAAACTGGCGAAGAAGGGCTATAAGAAGCTGATAGACGACCGCTCTGTTCGCTTCTCGTCGCTGCAATACTTGGTGGCGAAGCCATTGGTAGTGAAGCAGAATGGCGAGCAGGACGAGATAGACGTGGAGCTGGAGAACTACGTGTTGCTGTCGCCCGACAACATTCCGTTGGACGATAAGGACAAGGAGAAGCTGCAACAGGTGTTGGAGCGCGACCCGCTCTCGCTGATAGAATACTGGAGCATCGACCCCGATTACGACGGCGTGACGTTCCGCTCTACTTGGCAGGACTATCGTGAGAATGTGGATAACGACAACGACCCGCTGCACTGTGTCTATAAGACGCGTCTGCGTGTTCCACATAAGGAACGAAGGCAGGTGTGCATCAAGGCTGTGGATGTGTTTGGTTTTGAAAGTCAGGTAGTGGAGAGCGTATGACGACTACGAATTACACGAATTTTACGAATTATGACAATTAATGGAATGAATGTCTCGCTGGAACTGGCCAAGCGGCTGAGCGAGATGGTGAATGCCGCATGGGAGAGCGGCGAGTTGATGGAGCAGGTGACGCCCACGACACAGGAACTGCTGAAGTTCTGGTTCTCGGAGGAATACTGCTCGCTGAGAAACCGCAACTTCCACGCCGGGCAGCGGCAGGCTATCCTGAACATCGTGTATCTGCACGAGGTGATGGGCGTGAAGAATGTATTAGCGTATTACGAACAGTTGACACCCGACCTGATGCCGCAGGTAGACTTAGGCGCATTGAGCCAGAAGAAATACCAGATGCCTAAGTATGCCGTGAAGATGGCTACGGGTACGGGTAAGACGTGGGTCATGCACGCGCTGCTGCTGTGGCAGATGCTGAACGCGCGACACGAGGATGTAAAGACGGGTCGATTTACGAAGAACTTCCTGATTGTAGCACCAGGGTTGATTGTCTACGACCGCCTGTTGGACGCTTTCTGTGGCAGGATGGAACGCGGCAGGGAAGAACGGAATATCGAGACCAATGACTTCTATCTGAATCAGGAGGTGTTTATTCCTGTGCATTACCGTCAGGAGGTATTCTCGTTTATCCAGAACAATGTGGTGACAAAGGAGGAAGGCATAGGCCGCAAGACAACGGGCGACGGACTGATAGCCCTGACGAACTGGCACCTGTTTGAGAATCAGATGAGCGAAGAAGCCCAGGCAGAGCCAATGGATGTGCCAGGCATCATCAACGAGTTGCTGCCCATCCGTCCGGGTAAGGCTGCAGGCAACGACCTGGGCATGCTGGACCGCCGCTATCTGCGAGGCTCGGAACTGGAATACTTGGCAGAACTGGAGGACATCATGGTCATCAATGACGAGGCCCACCACATCCACGAACTGAAGCGCAACGGAGAGATAGAGGAAGTGGAATGGCAGAAGGGCCTGAATGCAATAGCGGAAAAGAAAGGCGAACGGTTTTTCCAGATAGATTTCTCAGCCACCCCCTTCGACCAACGAGGCTCAGGCAAGAAGGTACAGAAATGCTACTTCCCCCATATCGTTGTAGATTTCGACTTGGCAACAGCCATGCGGAAAGGTCTGGTGAAGACGCTGCTGTTAGACCGCAGACAGGAGCTGACGGAACTGAAGGACTTGGATTATAAGGCTGTGCGTGACGAGCGGGGTAAGGTCTGCGACCTCAGCGACGGACAGAGGCTGATGCTCCGGGCTGGCTTGGCCAAACTGAAGAAGCTGGAAAGTGAATTTATCGCTGTCGATGAGAAGAAGAACCCGAAGATGCTCGTCATCTGCGAGGACACCTCCGTGGCTCCCTTCGTAGTCAACCTGATGCGCGAGGAAGGTCTGGCACAGGAAGACGTGGTCACCATCGACAGCAATGCCAAGGGCGAGGTGACGGAAGAGGAGTGGAAGGAGACCAAGAAGAGGCTCTTCGATATAGACAGGTATCAGAAACCGAAAGTCATCATCTCGGTGCTGATGCTGCGCGAGGGTTTCGATGTGAACAATATATGTGTCATTGTGCCGCTTCGCTCTTCGGAAGCACCTATCCTGCTGGAGCAGATTATAGGGCGCGGACTACGTCTGATGTGGCGTGAACCGGAATACCAGAGCATCAAGGCTGACGACCGTCAGCGTGTGCTCCGTCAGCACACCCAGCCCAAGACTTACATTGACATGCTGAGCATCATAGAGCACCCGGCATTCATACAGTTCTATGAAGAGCTGTTCGCCGAAGGACTGGCCATCGAGGATACGGGCGAGACAGGTGCCGGAGGCTCTACAGGCGACCTGATCAGAGTGGGTTTGCGCGAAGGATATGAACAGTTCGACTTCATGTGGCCCATGATTGTTCGTGAGGCAGAAGAGGAGCTGGAAGATGTGGAGATAGACATCAGCACACTGCAGCCCTTCACGGCATTCACGTTGGAGATGCTGCGCAAGTTCTTAGCTCAGGATGGAGAGACGTTCATCTCGCAGGAGGCCATCTCGAAAACACAGTTTGGCAGGTATAAGGTGACGGCAAACCTGTTTACAGCCACCAGTTATAACGAATATCTGCAGAAGCTGCTGCGCACCATCACGCTGAGGTTCGACAGGATATCGTCGCATAAGGAGATGCCTGTGCCCAATTTGCAGATCAACGAGGCTCGTATGGTAGCTGTCGTTGACCGATATATCCGTACCCGACTGTTCGGCCAGCCCTTCAATCCATTCAATGGCAGCGACTGGAAGATACTGCTTTCGAGGGATGCCGTCGTCACCAAACATATCATAGAGGAGATGGCCCGGGCCATCTTTAATATCCAGAACAACATCATGACCACAGATGCACAGGTGCTGCACACAGCGTTTTCGTCAGTCACAGAGATCAAGATGCGCGAGTCGTTCTCTGTAGAGACGCATAAAACCATCTACGAACGGCAGGGCTATCCTTCGAGCCGGGGCGGCTTTGAGCAGAGGTTCATAGAGTTTCTCGACATGGACGGCGAGGTGGAGCGATTCCTGAAAATCAACGAAAGCCAGCATGCGTTTGCTGTCGTCTACTATATGCGGAAGGACGGACTGATGGCCACGTATCATCCCGACTTCATCGTCGGCACTTCAGACAAGATATATCTGATAGAAACCAAGGGCAACGATAAGGTGTTCGACAAGAACGTGCGCCAGAAGCAGACAGCGGCTGTAGAGTGGTGCCGTAAAATAAACGAGCTAAAGCCGGAAGAACGTATGGACAGGGAGTGGGAGTACGTGCTAATCAGTGAAGACAACTTCTACGGACTTTCCGCCAATGGTGCTACGACTACAGACATCTGTGAAAGATGCAAGGTCTCGCTTTCTGCGGCCACTGGTGAGTTGTTTGTATAGAGTGTGTTCAGCTTGAATGCTCTGCCATAGCTCCGTATTCATCGTATTCAGTTGTACGGCTGGCGTAATTATGTTTTTGTGGGGTATATATGTCTCCCGTTGAGGTCGTGGTGGACCATGGCTGCGACACAGGAGTCGGACCATACGTTGACCGCCGTCTCCACCATGTCGATGATGGTGTAGATGGGCAGGATGATACCCAGGACGGCGATGGGGGCACCGATGCCCGACATGAGTGAGAGCGTGAGGAAATAGCATCCCATCGGAACGCCGGCATTGCCTACTGCCGACACCACGCTGATGAGCAGCCACGAGAGCATGGTGGTCCAGGTGAGCGGCATGCCTCCCTGCTGCATGACGAAGAGCGAGGTGACGAGGATGAAGGCTGCACAGCCGTTCATATTGATGGTGGTACAGATGGGCAGCACGAAGCGCGAGATGCTTTGGTCCACCTGCAAGCGCTGCTCGGCACACTGCATGGTGACAGGCAGCGTGGCGGCACTGCTTTTCGAGAACAATGCCATCAGCGTGGCGGGATACATCTTGCTGAACACGCGGATGGGATTCAGTCCGCGCAGGAGCAGGAAGAGCGGCAGTACGATGAAGAACTGCACGAGGTTGCCGCCGAGCACTACGGCAACATACTTGCCCAGCGAGTCGGCTACGACACCTGCCGACAGCTGAGCCGACAGTTGGGCGGCAAAAGCCACAATACCGACGGGCAGTGTCCAGATGAGTCCGCGAATGAGCATGAACAGCAGTTCCTGCAGTCCCAATAGCAAACGGAGCACCGTCGCTTTGTTGTCCGATTCGGGCATCCGCGACAGCCCGAAGCCCCAAGCGGCAGCCAGCAACAGCAGCGACAGCACATTGCCCTCGAGAAAGGGCTTGACCACATTGTTGGGTATCAGTCCGATGATATGACTGCGATACGACAGCTGGGGTGCTTCCTCCACCGCCTCCTGTCCTACATTGACCGTCTCGACGGGCAGGCTGCCCGGAGCAATCAGCACATACAGCAGCAGCCCCACCGCAGCCGCCACGGTGGTTGTCAGCAGCGTGTAGCTGATGGTATGTCGGAAGATGCGCCCCGTACCCTGCCCTTTCCCTAACGAGGCCAGCGTGGTGGTGACCGCCAGCACGATGGTGGGTACGGCCAGCAACTGGAACAGCCGTGTATAGACAACGGCAACAAAATCTGTCAACTGGTTCAGCCAGTCGGCCTGTAATAATCCAAGGATGGCGCCCGCAATGAGGGCGCCAATCCAAATCAGTGTTTGTCTCATGCTGCTTATTATAACGTCAAAGCGTCCTTACTTATTGTGCGTCTGTCGCCAGGTATGGGTATAGTCGATGACGGCGCGCAGCTTCTCCCAGTCGGTGGTTCCCGGCACGGTGCAGTCGGCACCAAGGATGAAGTTGGGTGCTGCCTGTTCCAACACCTCATCAACAGCTTTCTTAGCATCTTCTATACTGCCGTTGGCGATGACTCCCAGACGCTCCAGTCCGCCAAAGATGGGACGACCGAAACGCTGCTGTGCCTCCTTCAGGTTCAGGGTAGAGCCGTCGGCAAATTTCAACGGCACGTTGATGATGCTGGCAGGATAGTCGGCAAAGGCATACAGTGTTTCAGCATTCTTATAAGGCGTGCCGTAGTCGCAGATGTGCAGGATGTTGATGAGGCCTATCTCTGCTGCCACCTCGGAAACGTGTTTGTCCCAGGGGCGTACCTGCTCCTTCCAAACCTTCTCTGACAGCAGCTTGCCGTCGCCACCCTGGCTGGAGACATAGAATCCGTCAGCACCATGCTTGCGGGCAGCGCGCAGATAGTTCTCGATAGAGAGCGACAGGTTCTTGATAGCCTTGCCAAAGGCCACAGGATCTTCCTCGATGAGCTTCTTGAAGTTCTTGCGATTCTCGCGTCCCAAGGTCTGTCCAGCCAAAGCCAAAGGCGAATAGACGGTAGGCAGGACGAACGCTTCCTGTCCGAACTCGCGGGCGAGGTCTTCGATGACGGCCACCTGTGGAGCAAAGAACTCCTCACCATAGACGGGAACCTTCTCCCAGTCCTTGCCCTTCTGGATGTCTACCACGGGGACGGCAATCTCGTAGAACACCTTGACGAAGTCCATATTGGTGGCGCGGTAGAATGCCTTGTGGTCGTCTACGGCCTTGCGTCCGAGCTTATTCTCGAAGTGCAGGAAGAAGGCAGCAGGCACGTAGGCGTTGGGCCGGCTCTGGTCGAGCACCTGCAGGATGCGTTCACGACGGTTGTTGGCTACTTGCTGCTCCTGGGCAGCGACGGTCTGAAAACTGGTGGCCAGTGCTACGATGGCCAATGTTGCTTTTACAATCTGTTTCATAGTCTTCTTTAATTTTGATATTTTGCTATTTTCGATATTTCGATGTTTCGGGATATGATGTTTCTTTATTCATATTCCGCTCCATAGGGGCCGTCGCCTGTCTCTCCGCTGTAGCCCCAGTTCTGTTCGAGGTTGGGATTCAGTATAATCTGATCCTGCGGAAGTGGCAGCAGATAGTTCTTCTTCGAGATGTTCTGCACCTTGGTGGTCTTGGTGCCTAATGTCTCTGCGTCTGTGGGCGTGTGGGCCTTGACGTATTTTACCAGGATATGCCAGCGGCAGAGGTCGAACCATCGCTGTCCCTCCAATACGAACTCCAGTCGGCGCTCCTCGCGCAGCCGCTCCCGGAACTCGCTCTGCGACAGTCCGCTGAGTTCAAGGGTCGAACCGTCAGAGGGCGTATATTGTATATTATTATAAGGACTCCAGTAGGCGCGGCGGCGCACCTGATTGATGGCATCGTAGGCTGCCTGGGTAGGACCGTTCAGCTCGTTCTCGGCTTCAGCCTTGATGAGCAACACCTCGGCATAGCGGATGATGGTGGTGTTGGTCGACTGTCCTGCCGCATTACCGCTTGAGGCGGGGTTGGCATAGTTCAGCGAGTCGATGTACTTGCGGAAGCGTGGGATGGTGAACTCGAAATCGCTTCCTGTGTTGGGATCGTAGAGCCGCTTGGCCCATGAGCCGTCGCGCCGTTGGTCGCGAGGGTCGGTCTGCAGATAGTACTTGTCGCTGGTGGCCAGCAGCACGGGTTCGGAGTTGCTCCAGTTGGTGGCGAAAGTGCAATGGCCGGTGATGTTGGCATTGATGGTGCGGTCGTGCTCGATGCTGAAGATATGTTCCGCACCGTTCTTCTTGTCCACCGACCAGTTGTCGATGAACTTGTCCAGCAGGCGGTACTTCCCAGAGTCAATCACCTTCTGGGCATACTGGATGGCTTTCTGATAGTATTCGCGCTGGTTGGCGCGTCCTTTCTCCGTCAGCGTCTGTGCCCAGACCAGATAGACCTTCGAGAGCAGTGCCGATGCCGCCAGACTGGAGGCGCGACTGTCGAGCGTGGTATAGTTGGCAGGAAGGGATTCGGCTGCCGTGAAGTCGCTGACAATCTGCTCGTACACCTCGTCGATGCTGTTGCGTGGCGCTCCTTCGCCCTCGCCGTCGTGGACTACGATGGGCACACCGCCGAAGTAGCGCACCAGGTTGAAATACATCAGGGCGCGCAGGAATCGGGCCTCGTTGGTGTAGTTCTGTCGCGACTGCTCGTCGAGCCAGGCGGCTTCCGCCAGTTTGTCTATCACCACATTGGCACGGTTGATGGCGGTGTAGTGCTCCTCCCAGGCATAGCCTACGAAGAGGTTGGTGGGCTGGATGGCAAAGTTGCTAAGCTCGCGGATATGGGCCGAGTTGGTCTGAGCGCCGGCCTTCACATAGTCGGTCTGCAGGTCGTTGATGTAGATGCTCTGGTTGTTGAACATGCCATAGAAGCCGTCCACCGTAAACTCCTGATAGATACCGTTGATGGATGTCTCCACGTCCTGCTTGCTCTTGTAGAAGTCGTCTCTGTCGATAGAACTGATAGAGGTCTGGTCCAGGTCGGCGCAACCAGCGAAGAGGTGAGAGGTGAGGAGTAAGAGGTAAGAGATTGCTCTTGCCGCTACCTTATTATTTATCTTGCGAATCATAATTCTTCAATTCTTTAGTTCTTTACAGCGTAATGTTGAATCCAAATAATATAGTCTTGCTCGAGGGATAGGTACCGTTGTCAATACCCTGATAGAGTGCGCTGGTTTCGTCGCTTCCGCTACGGTTGGCTTCGGGGTCGTAGCCGCTGTAGGGCGTGATGGTGAAGAAGTTCTGCAGCGAGACATACAGGCGCAGCTTGGCATCGCGCGTGATTTGCGGAACAGGCAGGGTGTAGCCCAGCTGGATGTTGCGTATCTTCAGATAGGATGCGCTTTCTACGAAGCGGTCGTCGGTATAGATAGAGGTGGCGTTGCTGGCCTTCTGGATGGTGTTGCTGGGGTTGGCGGGTGTCCAGCGGTTAGCCACCTCGGCCAGCGGGTTGTAATAGTAGCCGTTGCCACGATCCAGTCGGCAGGCCAGCTCGTTGAAGATTTTGTTGCCATAGCTGCCGCTGGCGCTGACGAAGAGGTCCCAGTTCTTATAGGCCAGCTTGGTATTGAAACCGTAGGTGAACTTCGGCTGGATGTTGCCCAGCACCACGCGGTCTTGCTCGTTCACTACGCCGTCACCGTTGACATCCTCGAACTTCGGATTGCCGGGCTCTACCGTCGAGATGGTCTGCGAGGGCAGCTTGCTCAGGTCTTCGTCGCTTTGTATGATGCCTAAGAAGCGGTAGCCATAGAACGATCCGAGCGGCTCGCCCACCTTGACAATGAGCGGATTGGTATAGCCGTGTGAGGGGATGAAGTATTCGGCATTGCCCAGACTGGTAATCTTGTTCTTGTTGTGGGCGATGTTGGCATTCACGTTCCACTTCCAGTTCTTGTGGTCAATGAGCGTTGCGCCCACTTCCAGCTCGATACCCTTGTTGGTTACAGCTCCCACATTGCGCAATACGGTGTCAAAACCCGTTACCTGTTCTACGGGCACATTGAGCAGCAGGTCGGAGGTCTTCTTGTAGTAGGCATCGAGGGTCACCGTCAGCCGGCTGTTGAAGAAACCGGTGCTCAGGCCAATGTTATAAGAGGTCGTGGTCTCCCACTTCAGGTCGGGGTTCGACTTGTTCGAGATGATATAGCTCGTGGCTCGTTCGCCGCCGATAATGACGGTGCGCGGCACTACGTTGGCGGCAAACTGATAGTCGCCAATCTCCTGATTGCCCACCACGCCGACAGAGGCGCGCAGCTGGATGAAGTCTACCTGCTTGCCCAGCCGCAGCCATTTCTCGCGGTCGATGTTCCATGACAGGCCCAGCGAGGGGAACCATCCCCAGCGATGATTCTTAGCGAAGCGGCTGCTGCCGTCGGCGCGCAGTGTCAGCGAGGCATTGTAGCGCGAGGCGTAGGAGTAGTTCACGCGTCCTATCCACGACTGCAGTGTCGATACATAGTGACCACTGGCCGAGGGTTGCGTCACGCTCGCCGCTCCTAAGTTGTCGTAGCCCGTGGCGTCGTTGCTGAATCCGTAGGCCGTAGTCGCCACATTGCTGCGGTCGGTGCGCTGGGCGGTATAGCCGAAGAGCGCCGTCAGCGAGTGCAGGTTCTTGAACGTGTTGCTGTATGTCGCCGTGTACTCCGTCTGCCAGATATGGGTCTTGGTCTGGCCCACGGAGGCATAGCCGTTGTAGGGCAGTCCGTCGCTGGTGTAGGAGGGAGCGTAGTAGCTCTGTCGGGTGTTGGAGATGTCGGCACCTATGCTGGCCTTCAGCTTCAGATGTTTTATTGGATTCCATTCTGCAAAGCCTGTGGCAATGAATCGGGTGTTCTCCGTCTCCGACTTGTAGTTCAGCAGGTCGCTGATGGGGTTGCCCACCTTGCCGTTGTAGATGTCTACGCTCGTCGGCGTGGGCTCGTAGTTGAAAGTTCCGTCTTCATTATATATAGAGGTATAGGGCGTATGCGAGATGGCTCCGTACCAGGAGTTGGCAGCAAACATCGAGCTGCGGTCCGACATGCCCGTCATCTTGTTGTAGGCGCCGTTGGCATTGATGCCCACGAGGAGGGAGGGGAAGATGTTGCGCTCGTAGTTGGCATGGCCAGCGTAGCGCTTCAGTCCCGTGTTCAGCAGAATGCCTTGCTGGTTGCGATAACCGCCGCTGATGCTGTAGCGCGAGATTTCGTCGCCGCCTACTGCCGACAGTTGGTGATCCTGCGTGAAGGCCGTCTGCAGGGCAGCATCCTGCCAGTCGTACGATGCGGTAGGGGAGTCCAGGCGGTAGCCCACTTCGCCATTGTCGTACATCTCGTTCCAGAGGTCGGCCCACTGCCAGGCATCGAGGAAGTTGAGCTTGCGGGCGATGGTGCTCCAGCCGAACGAGGCATTGTAGCTGATGTTGTTTCGCCCGTGAGAGCCTTTCTTGGTGGTGATGATAATCACGCCGTTGGCACCCCGCGTACCATAGATGGCGGTGGCCGAGACGTCCTTCAGCACCTCTATCGACTCAATGTCTGAGGGATTCAGGAATGCCAGCGGGTCGAGCGAGGCATCGCTGCCCCGGGCTCCCGTACGGGTGGAGGCGGGATCGTTGTAGACGATGAATCCGTCGATGACGTACAGCGGTTCGTTGCCACCCGTGATGGAGTTGCCTCCACGGATACGGATGATGCTGGCGGCACCCGGCTGTCCGCTGGTGGTGGTGACGTTCAGTCCGGCTACGGCTCCCTGCAGCGCACTCTCGACGGAGGTGTTTTGCTGGCGAAGCAGTTCTCCGCCGACGCTCGATATCGAGCTGGTCAGCTCCAGACGCTTCTGCTCGCCGTAGCCCACCACGACGACCTCGTTCAGGCGGTTGCCCGAGTCGCTGAGCTGAATCTCCAGCGGTTCGGCGGCATCGTAGACATCCACCTCCTGCGAGCGGTAGCCGATGAATTGTACGCTCAGCGTCAGCGGCAACTCTACTTTCGTTACTAAGGTGAAGCGGCCGTCAATATCGGTCACGGCTCCTAACTCCTTGCTCGACTTGGGCACCAGCGAGGCGCCGATGAGCGGTTCTCCTGTGCGGGCATCGACGATGCGGCCCGTTATCGTGGTCTGCGCCAAAGCTGACAGGGCAGATGACAGCACGACCAAAAAGGTAAACAATCTTTTTTTCATAGACACAGTTTTCTCTTTGGGGAGCGGGATCTGCATCTCGGTCAGATCCCGTTCCCTTGCATTAAACAAACTACTTATTACAATGGCTAAAGTCTGGGTGTTTTTATTTTTGTGCCAGGTCCTTCTGTGCCACGCGGTGCTGCTGGGCAGTCAGCTCTTTCGCCGACAGCGAGAGCAGGCCGTACTGGTGGACATACTGCACTCCGTTGCGGAGCACCCACGCGGCAAAGTCGTTGAGCACGGGGTTGGCATGACTATAGGAAAAGCCTACGCTGCCAACGGGAATCTCGGTGTATTCTTCCTGTTCCAGCAGCTGGATGATGTCGTCCAGCCGGCCCTCGCTCAGCACCTGGCGTCCATGCTTGTCGATGTCGAGGGGAAGCAGTGCCAGCGACGGGCGGAGCTGACGGTTCTGCAGGTCGAAGATGTTCGACAGCGAATTGACCGTCACGCCCAGCGGGTCGCGGCTGATGGCAAGGTTTAGGAATGAGTCGTCGCCCTGAATCTTTTTGCCTTTATAATCGGCGGTCTCCTGATGGAAGTGGGCAGCGTAGAGGCGCGAGGCCGACAACTGGCTGTTGCCGGTGATGATGTGCAGCTGCTGCTCCAGCTTCGACTCCTTTCGGTCGTCGTCCAGCTCGTCCTTGACGAAGAAGAGCTGTTTCAGCTTCTTGCCGTTCAGCGAGTGCGAGCCTACGAGCTGCTCGGCCTCAGAGCCCTTTGCCGTGACGGGCAGTACGGCATAGCGAGCCACCAGTACGGCATCCGCGTCGGTTGTCAGTAAGATACTATTGTCTGTGGTTTGTGATTTCCCTGTAACGAATTGGAAATCGACGTCCGGGTTGGTTTTCTGATATTCGGCGACCCACTTCTCCACCAACCCGCGGGCGAAATTGGGTACGCGCAGAGAGACCTTCTCTCGTTGAGGCTGTTGCGATGCAGTCGTTGTCTGTGCACTGGCCGTCAGACTAAGCTGCAGCCCTAAAAACAATGCTATCTGGAATACTTGCTTTTTCATATTTCTTTCGTTCTTTACTTATTATATACTTGTGTTGGTTACTCTCGTTCTGCTTATTGCGCATCATCTGCATGTTGCCACAACAACAGCAACACATTCGCATCGACATTCGGTTTGTCATCATCATTGTTTTCATAACTCTTTGTTCCTTTTTTTATTTGTTCATATTTAATTGTTATCTTTCGACGGTGCAAAGGTACGGCGAAATCCTGGCTCCCGCAATACCCTCGGCGCGTCATTCTGCATACCCTGTGTTTGGTATTACAGATGTATCTCCTTGTCCACCACCTCGCCATTCAGTATCCTGAAGGAGTTCAGCCGCGGTTCTCCGCCGAGCAGCGAGAGGATGGCGTAGCGGATGGTGGGGTCGTTGGCCAGTCGCAGGTCCTCCTCAGAGGGCCGCGAGGGCGAGGCGGGATGCGAGTGCCAGTTGGCGAGAATCTTCAGGCCTTTGCTTCGGGCGTATCGCAGAGCCGCAAACTGATCTCGCGGGGCGAAGGAGAAATGCTCCGGCGAGTGGTCGATGTTCTCCATCCAATAGTTCTCGGTGACAAGGGCCTCCCCCCGCTCCCCTCCTGTAGAGGGGGGGATAATGCCCAGCAGGTAGCCGCAGGTCTCGTCGGGGGCATCCTTCTCGGCCTGGGCTATCAGTTCGTCGATAATGTTCTGAGGTATAATCATCGTTTCAATGCTCAATGTTCAATG
>DDPY01000040.1:13821-23844 GCA_002342415.1 Prevotella sp. UBA2456
AGGTCGCAGGCGGCCTGTTCGTAGTCTATCAGTTCCGTGATGGTTGGTTGAGAGCCGCAGACGGGGCACGACGGTCGCTGGCGCACGGGGATGGTGCGGAACTGCATCGTCTTGGCGTCGAAGCTGAGCAGGCGGTTGGTGAGCAGGTCGCCTACGCCGGTGAAGTATTTGAGCGTCTCGGCGGCCTGGATGGTGCCCAGCATGCCGGCTATTGCTCCGAGCACGCCGGCCTGCGAGCAGGTGGGCACGGCTCCGGCGGGCGGCGGCTCCTTGAAGAAGCAGCGGTAGCAGGCCGTGCCGGGCAGATGGGTGAAGGTCTGGCCCTGGAATCGCAGGATGCCGCCGTGCGAGAAGGGCTTGCCGGCCATCACGCAGGCATCGTTGATGAGGAACTTGACGGGGAAGTTGTCGGTGCCGTCGACGATGAAGTCGTACTGACTGATGATGTCGAGCGCATTGCCCGAATAGAGGAACTCATGGTAGGTGTCTACTTCGACATCGGGGTTGATGGCCTGTATCTTCTCGCGGGCGCTCTCCACCTTCGGGCGGCCTACGTCACGGGTGAAGTGGATGACCTGGCGCTGGAGGTTGGAGAGGTCTACCACGTCGGCATCGATGATGCCAATGCGCCCGATGCCCGCAGCGGCGAGGTAGAGCGAGACGGGGGCACCCAAGCCGCCGGCTCCGACCACCAACACCCGCGCGTTCATAATCTTCTCCTGTCCCTCCACGCCTACATCCTTTAATAATATGTGGCGCGAGTAGCGTTGTATCTGTTCTTCAGTGAAATCAATCATAACTCTCAACTTTCATTGCGTTAGCCACACTCGCAAAGCGAGAACTCTCAACTAAAATTGCACCGCCTCCCATGAAGTAGAGGAAATCGACCTTGTCGCCTTCCTTCAGTTGAATACTGTCCCAGTCCTCGCGCTCGGCAAACTCCTCGTTCACCTGCACCGAGACCATCTCGGGACTCTCTATTAGCAACTGCTTGATCAGTGCTGTCACATTGAGCGGCAGGCTTACCTGCTGCGCGTCTCCATTTACATAAATCTTTGCCATAATCATTTGAGTTTGAAATCACGGTGCAAAGGTACGGCGATTTCAGCGTTGCCGCAATCCCACATCGGCGGTAATCCGCATACCACATCAAGGGTATGCGAAATGCCGCGAACAGGCGATTGTGAGGGCGGGAATTTCGCCGTACCTTTGCACCCAGACTCAAACGCAAAAAAATTATGCAAGAAACAAAGAAACTAAGCATCATCGCCTTCTCGGGCGATTTCGACAAGCTGACGGCGGTATTTACATTAGGTACGGGCGCGGCGGCGGTGGGCTACGAGGTGAACATCTTCTTCACCTTCTGGGGCCTCGACGCCATCAAGCAGCGGCAGGGGCGAGCCTTCATCGGCAGCAACTGGCTGACGCGGCTCTTCGGCTTCATGATGGGCGGACTGAAGGTGACGCCCACGAGCCGCTTTAACTTCCTCGGTGCAGGCCCCAGGATCTTCCGCTACCTGATGCGTAAGAACAATGTGGCGACACTCGAAGAACTCGTTGAGGCAGCCAAGGCTCTCGGCATCAACCTCTACGCCTGCGAGATGGCGATGCACGTGCTCGGCCTGAAGAAGGAGGACTTCATCCCCGAGGTGAAGGACGTGCTCGGCGTCGCCTCGTTCCTGAAGCTCAGCGAGGGAGGCCAAACATTATTTATTTAATTGAGAATTAAGAATTATGGCAACAAAGACATTAGACATCACCCGGGAGCACTGCCCGATGACCTTCGTCAAGACCAAGATCGAGCTCTCGCGGCTCCAGCCGGGCGACACGCTCGAAGTACTGCTCACCGAGGGCGAACCCCTCGACAACGTGCCTCGCAACGCGCGGGAGCAGGGCTACCAAGTCCTCGCCGTAGAGCACGTCGAAGGCACCACGCACAAGGTAACAATCAAGAAATAATGTATAACCACAAAAATTAAAACTCAAACAACTATGGCAGATTCAAATCTTCAGCGCAGTGTAACCACTGCCACGGCCAGACGGCTGGCCACCACCACCAAGACCGCCCCGCAGATGGGCTCCATCACCCCGCGTTTGCTCCTCAAGCTCCTGCCCTGGGTGCAGGTGTCGGGCGGCACATTCCGAGTAAACCGCACCAAGGTCGAGCTACGAAAGAACGACCGACTGCCCATCCAGTATGTCAACGGTGTGCCCTCGTTCACGGCCCGCGACCTGAAGGCGATACCCCTCTTCTCCGAGTTCGACGACGAAATCCTGAACCGATTGGTGAGCTCGTTCGAGGCCAAGGAGGTCGACGTCGACCGCCTCTTCGTCGAGGAAGGCAAGGACAAGCAGCGCTTCTTCATCGTGGCCAGCGGTCAGGCCGAGGTCATCAGCAAGGGTCCCCACGGCGAGAACCTGCGGATAGCCCTGCTGGGCGACGGCGAATACTTCGGCGAGGCCGACCTGCTGGACGAGCAGGAGTCGACGGTCTCCGTCCGCGCCATCACCCCGACGGTCTTCCTCGGCCTGAAACTGCAGGAGCTGATTAAGTTTATCAAGGAGGTGCCCGACTTCCGCGAGACGTTCAACAAGGCCGTCGACAAGCAGCTGCGACTCAAGGCATCGGTCAACGACAACGGCGAGAAGCACATCGACCTCGTCTCCGGACACGAGGAGGACAACATCATCCCCGAGACCTACATCGACTACGAGGAGAACCCCACCGAGTACTCGCTCAACACGCTGCAGACCGTCGTCCGCGTACACACCCGCGTCAGCGACCTCTACAACAATCCCTACAACCAGCTCGAAGAGCAGCTGCGCCTCAGCATCGAGAGCATCAAGGAGCGACAGGAGTGGGAGCTCATCAACAACAAGAAGTTCGGTCTCCTGGCCGCCGCCAACCCCGCCTACCGCATCACCACGCGCTACGGCGCACCGACGCCCGACGACCTCGACGAGCTGCTGTCGCTCGTATGGAAGGAGCCCGCATTTTTCATCGCCCATCCGCGAGCCATCGCCGCCTTCGAGCGCGAGTGCACCTGGCGCGGCGTACCCCCCGTCACCACCGACCTTTTCGGCACCAAGGTCATCCTCTGGCGCGGCGTGCCCCTGATTCCCAGCGACAAGGTGGAGGTAGAAGGCCAGTACCTGACCGGCCGCGGCGTAGGCACCACGAAGATCATCCTCGTGCGCGTCGGCGAGAAGAGCCAGGGCGTCGTCGGACTACACCAGAGCGGCATCCCCGGCGAGATAGCCCCCTCGCTCTCTGCCCGGCTGATGGGCCTCGACAAGTTCGGCGTGGCCTCCTACCTGCTCACCAAGTACTTCTCATTAGCCGCCCTCACCGACGATGCCATCGCCGTGCTCGAGAACGTAGAGGTGGGCTACTATCACGACTACCAGCATAGAAACAAAGTTGAGAAATAAATGGTCAATATATCAGAACTAAATAGTTTCCCTGCACAGGACGGCGGATCGCTGGCTATGCTGAAGGAAATCGCACAAAAATACTGCCCCGAGGAACTACAGGCTGAGCGGAAGGCGATACTGCCCGACGAGCAACTGAACCTCAGCGAGCTGGAAGCTGGATTCAGACAGCTTCTGGCTGGAGGCAGTGGCTACGGCGAACTTCCTTACCTCGGAGATACAGATGCGCAGACGAAGACCATTCCTCATGAGGACGGCTTCGGCATCGGCATCCCCGAGACACAGAAGCTGCGCAACCTCCACTACGAGGAGGCAGACACGCTGAACTCCGAGCAGATCAAGAAGGATTTCCCCGTACTGAACCAGAAGGTGAACGGCCACGACCTCGTGTGGCTGGATAACGGCGCGACGACACAGAAGCCGAATCAGGTCATCGACAAGATTTCGGACTACTACCGCAACTACAATTCGAACATTCACCGCGGCGCCCACACCCTCGCCGCCCGCGCCACCGATGCCTACGAAGAAGCCCGCGAGAAAGTGCAGCGTTTCATCAATGCCGCTACGAGCGAGGAAATCATCTTCGTGCGCGGCACCACCGAGGGCATCAACCTCGTGGCACAGACCTACGGACGGCAGTATCTGACACCCGGCGACAACGTCATCGTCTCCGAACTCGACCATCACGCCAACATCGTGCCCTGGCAGCGCGTCTGCCAGGAGCGCGGCGCGGAGCTACGAGCCATCCCCACCGACCAGAACGGCGACCTCATCCTCTCCGAGCTCGAGCGGCTCATCACACCCCGCACACGCTTCGTCTCCGTCGGCCACGTCAACAACACCTTCGGCACCATCAACGACGTGCAACGCATCATCGACATCGCCCACCAGCACCACATCCCCGTGCTCATCGACGGCGCACAGTCGATAGCCCACACGCCCGTCGACGTGCAGCAGCTCGGAGCCGACTTCTTCGTCTTCTCCGGCCACAAGATCTACGGGCCCAACGGCATCGGCGTGGTCTACGGCCGCAAAGAACTCTTGGACAAGATGCAGCCCTGGCAGGGTGGCGGCAACATGATCAAGGACGTCACCATCGAGCGCACCGAGTACAACGTGCCGCCCGCACGCTTCGAGGCCGGCACGCCCAATGTGGCCGATGCCATCGGACTGGGCGCTGCACTCGACTACGTGAGTCATCTGGGTATTCGTAATATTGAGCATCACGAGCATCAGCTGACGGAATATGCACGAGAACAGCTTGGCCAGATTCCTGGTCTGACGCTTATCGGCAATCCCAAGAACCGCGTGTCTGTCGTGAGCTTCGTGCTCGATGGCATCCCAGTGCCTGAGGTCGGCACACTACTCGATAAAGAGGGCATTGCCGTCCGCGCTGGCCACCACTGCGCCCAGCCCGCCCTGCGCGCCCTGGGCTACGAGATGTCGGTGCGCCCCACCTTCGCCCTCTACAACACCCGCGAGGACGTGGATAAGTTGGTCATTGCAGTTAAGAAGATTATAGGAAGATAATGCAGTACGAAACGAAAATACTGACGACGAAGTATCAGAAGCCAGACGCTTACGGGGCATTGTCGATGCCCGTCTACTATACGGCGGCGTTTGAGTTTGAGTCTGCCAAGGCCATGGGCGACGCATTTTGCGGTCGCTCCATGGCGCCGTCGTACGCCCGCATCGCCAACCCCACTGTCACCTATCTGGAGGAGCGCGTGCGCCAGCTGACGGGCGCCGCCAGCGTGACGGCACTCAACACCGGCATGACCGCCATCCATTACGCCCTGACGGCTGTCAGTGCGGCAGGACTGAACATCGTGGCCTCGAAGCATCTCTTCGGCAACTCGGTCTCGCTCATCCGCGATACATTAGGCACGTTCGGGGTAGAGCTGCGCTTTGCCGACTTCACGAAGCCCGAGGAGGTGGAGGCGCTGATTGACGACAAGACCTGCGCCCTGTTCTTCGAAATCATCACCAATCCGCAACTCTTCGTGGCCGACATCCGACGGCTCGCCGACATCGCCCACAGGGCAGGAGTGCCGCTGATTGCCGACACCACCATCGTGCCCTTCTCCACGTTCCGCGCCGTCGACTTCGGCGTGGATATCGAGGTCGTCTCAAGCACGAAGTATATCTCCGGCGGTGGCACGGGCCTCGGCGGACTGCTCATCGACTACGGCCGCTTCGACTGGAGCCGCTCGCCGTCGCCCGCCATCCTGTCGCGCGTAAAAAGGGTTGGCAAGAAACTGGCTTTTACTGCTCGTGTGAAGACAGAACTCGTCACCAACCTCGGCGGACTGATGACACCGCAGGCGGCCTATATGGAGACCCTCGGCCTCGACACGCTCGACATCCGGTTCCGCCGCCAGGCAGAGACCGCGCTGTGGCTCGCCAGACAGTGCCGGCAGTTGCCTGAAATCAAGCGCGTGAACTATACGGGCCTTGAGGATAATCCTTTCTACGAGCTGTCTACGGCCCAGTTCGGCCCGTTGCCGGGGGCCGTCTTTACCATCGACCTCGAATCGAAGGATGCCGCGTGGGCATTCCTCGACCGGCTGCAGGTAATCCGCCGCGCCACCAATCTCTTCGACCGCAAGTCGCTCGCCATCCATCCCGCCTCGACCATTTTCGGACTCTTCACCCCGGAGCAGTGCCGGGAGATGTCTGTTCCCGACACCACCGTCCGCCTCAGCATCGGCCTCGAGGCTGGCGAAGATTTGCTGGAGGACATCAAGCAGAGCGTATAATTCGTAGTCTGATTAAATATAGAATTCCGACGAGTCAACCAATCCGCAGCGCAGGGCATATTTGGTGACCTCGTGGGCGGTGTTGACGCCTAACTTCCGGAAGATGTTCTTGCGGTGGGTGGTGATGGTGTGAATGCTGGAGAAACGCTCGGCGGCAATCTCCTTCGTCGACTTGCCCTTTGCGATGGCTATCACAATCTCGCGCTCCGTCGAGGTCAGCGGGCTCAGCGGCTCGGCATGCTGCTGTGAGGTGATGATCTCCTCTAATGCCCGCTGGCTGATGAAGCGCTGATGGCGCACGGCGGCTTCGACGGCTTCGCGGATATCCCTCAACGGACTGTCCTTATAGACGATGCTGAACAGATGCGACGTGTAGATGACTTTCTGTAGGAAGGCCGGGGTGTACTCATTGCTGATGAGCACCCAGCGAGCCAGTTCGTAGCGCTCGCTGATAATCAGCAGTTGCTCTACGTCCACAAAGTCGAACAACATATAGTCGAGAATCACGACGGCGCCCTCATGTTCCTTGAGCAACTGCATCAGCCCGGTCTTGTCCGTCGTCCTGTAGACAGTGCTCTGCCCATTCCTCTGCACCAGAGCCTCGAGCCCTTGCCGCGTCAGTTCCTGATTGTCTGCTAAGATAAAGTGTCTCATCTTCGTTTAGTTTGTTTCAGTGATAAATCCTGCTGCAAAGGTACGGAGTCTGGCGTGATACACCAAATAATGCGCGAAAATCAGAAAACATTGCTGTGCGGAAGGCGTATTGTCTGCCGTTCGTTCTGTTTTGCCTCAGATGGCCTGCCTGTTTTAGAATAAAAATCTATTTACGGAAAAAGTGTGGAAATATGGAAAACTTTTTGTATCTTTGCAGCCGTTATAACACTTTAATGCGCATAATTATGGCAACAATGACTTTTCCCAGACAGTTGCTCGTCACTGTTGACGACAACACGAACATAGCCAATGTGACACGGGCTATCCGCATGCTGCGTGGCGTGACGGCCATCAAACCTGCTAAGTCCGCTGCACAAAAGCCTCGCCTGTACGACCCCGAAACGGGCGAGTACCTAAACGACAAGACGATGAAGGCCATTGAGGACGTGCGTAGCGGCAAGGACAAAGGAACGACCTACGAATCGTTCGAAGAGTTCAAAAAAGCGATGCTGGCGCTATGACGCAGTACTACGAAATCAAGACTTACAAGCAGTACGACCGCGACGTGAAACAGGCCGTGCGCCGAGGGCTCGACATGGAGCAACTGCTCATGGTCGTTGACATGCTACGCAAAGGTGAGACTCTGCCTCCAAAGTACCACAACCATCTGTTGCATGGCGACTACAAAGGCTACTGGGAGTGCCATATCAATCCCGACTGGCTGCTGCTCTACGAGAAAGATACCGAAATCCGCATCATATCCCTTTACCGGACGGGAACACATTCCGACATCTTTGGCAAAGGGAAGAAGAGATAATCCTTTCGCGCATCCCCGTTGCCGGCGGCGCATCCTCTTCGCTTTTTTGATGTAATAATTTGTAGGAAGCTGAAACGAATTCAGAAAAAAGTTGTATCTTTGCAGTGAAATTTCACATAAACTACGTATTTATTATGGTATCAGTAGCATTCAAGAACCGCACGCGCGACGAGATTATCGCCGCCTTCCGCGAGTCCATCCGCAAGAAGCGCGAGTGGCAGGAGAGGGCAGAGGAAGAAATCAGACAGATTCGTTTGGAACGCCAGCAATTCAGCATCTGAACCCGATGAATCCGCTCGACCTGACACGCATCTACCGTTTGTCGCCTACTGCGGACTTCCGTGAGCCTCCGTAGCCGCTGCTGCGTGTGCATATTTGCTTCAATTATTTACAAAATTATTCTAAGTCCTTAACATTAAATTCTATCAAGATGAAGACAAAACTGTTATTTTTGGCGGTCGTGCTGCTCACCATGCTGAGCACCAGGGCTGTAGCACAGAACGATGCCAGCGCTATGCGTGAGCTCATGAAGGGTAAGCTCGACGAACTGAAGGCACTGGTTCCCGACGGCGTGAAGGGCCTCAACGAGACGCTGAAAAACAACGTAAATGAGAGAGTAACGAATTACACCAATCTCTACGATGCTTCTCCCATACAAAGTTACCAGAACTACGAGGATGCTTACGATGAACTGGATTGGTTCATCACTCGCGTGAACAAATATCTTGCTGCCTATGGGGAGTTCACCGTCAACATGGCCAAACTGAAAGACCTGATTGATAACTTCAATGCCGACACGGAGAATAAACAGGGATACAAAACATTCGCCCAAAACGTGTACAATGCCTACAAGGCCCTCTCCGATTACGACATGATTGCCCTCGACGACGAAGACCTGGATGAACAGAAGAATTATGACGATTATGTATACGGCTATGTGCCCGACGACGTAACGAGCGGGAACATTGAGTCTGTCGCTAATGCAGCTGAAAACCACGAATACATCTCCACCTACGGTCAGTTCAACGCATTTTTCAGTCAGAATACCAAAGAACTCGGCTCTATCTACCTGGAGGTTGATGGCACTGGCACGGCAGAATCCCCTGAGAATCTCACCTGCCAGCTGAGGAATCCTAACTTAGAGAACGCTGGTGAACAGTGGTGGGGCACCGACTGGACTGCTTTTGGCAACAGCGCAGCTGAGCAGTCTGGGAAACCGTTCATCACCTACCAGCAGGTTCACTTGCCCCCAGGCTACTACACGCTCGTAGGCTACGGCATGGACCGTCGCGGCTCATGGGCCGACGTATTGGCCAACGACGAGGCTTGGAACTACGATCATAGGACCTATCTCTTTTCCCATTTGGACATCGACGGCAGCGACTCCACAATGGTGGATGCATTCAAGGCTAAAAACATGGCCCTGACTGCGGACATCACTGAAGGCGCAGGCAACATCTCTACCTGCGAGGTGGACGGCGTCACCTACTACACTCCCAACAGCATGGCTCAGTATCGCGCTTGGGAGGATGCCAAGATAGCCATGGCCGGCCAAGGCCACGCTGCTGTGGTTCAGTTCTGGGTATGGCAGGATGAGGGCGACTTCGGTACACTCGGCTTCGCACATCGCTGGCATGTTGACAACACCTGGTTCGTCGCCGACGGCATCCAGCTGTATTATGCTACCGACAATTACCCCGATATCAACATTGACACCCCTGATTGTGCGAGCGTCACTATTACCGATGACGGCTGGGCAACGTTCTACACCGACAAGGCACTTGCCTTCTCGGGGATAAAAGGTCTGACAGCCTACACCGCAAAGCGGGACGGATCGACCGTGACGCTGACCCCGGTGGACAACGTACCCGCCAACACCGGCGTAGTGCTGAAGGGTGATGCAAAGACATACAATATTCCTATAATTGCCAGCTCGACGACTGACAAGGGCGAGCTGCAAGGGTCAGCCACTACTGCAACCGCTTTTGATGCCCACGCTGCAGTTGGAGGAATCTACGTACTCGGATTGAACGACACAAATAAAGCCCAATTTGAGAAGACGACTAGCGGCAATGTTCCCGCCGGCAAGCCTTATCTGCTTGTTCCTACGGCGGAGGAACCATCTTCCCCCCTGCTGGTTGTCATCGCCGGCGCAACCACGAAGTATGACCTGAAGCTGGCCGACGGCACTGAGGATTCCGGCAACTGGACTATCAGTCCCACCAATCCGCAACCTGGAGATGTGGTAACCATCACCTATGGGGGCACGAAGAAGGTGAAGAGCGTCAAAGCCGTAAAGAAGGCGGCAGTCATTAAATAATGCTCACAGGGGGACAGATATGAAGTGAACCCAGAAAGTTG
>DDPY01000037.1 GCA_002342415.1 Prevotella sp. UBA2456
ATGTAGGCTTTATGTAGGCTTGTAAATGCGTAAGGTGTTGATAGATAACTGATTCTTTCGTTTTTATGTAGGCATGTAGGCTTTTGGGGGAAATCTTGAAAAATTTCTTTTCATTCCGGTGGTATCCAATGATTTAAGCCTTAGCGTAGGCTTTAATACTCATCCTCGCCGAAAACTTGTCTCCCAATTGATTATCAACAACTTACACAATTCTTAACTATTTTTAGACAAATAAACTAAGCAATCAGCTTGTTTTCAGCACCTTGTATCTTCGCTGGAGGGCTACGAGCACGCTACGTTCTGCCATAGGGTTGAGTCCACGGAAAGTCGTGTGCTGCTTGAGTTCGTCTAACGGCATTTCCAGTAGCAGTTTGGCAATGCACTCATCAGCAAAACTGTTGGAAACAACATTCACACCAGTGAAATCAAGAACAACCTTGTCATTCTCCTTGATGAGTGGCAACAGCTTCTCGCGGAGTTTCATGCCCATGTCGCGGGTGCCGAAGTCTGTTCCGTATTCTATAAACTTAAACTCTACCATAGCGATTCCAATTCTTCTGTTTCTACAAATGCCTCGTTATATTCTTCTGCCGCGTCCACTCTGTGGTCAACCACTTGGTTAGGGTCTATTTCCTTGGCCGTACCAATCTCCATATAGATGAGTGTTCCTTGCCAGAAGCCATTCTCCACACAGGTGGTCTCTCCGTCTTTCATCATCAGCTTGTGACTTCCTGAATGCAGGATAAACATTTTCCCGATCTTTTCGATAAGTTTGGCCGTAGTGTACAGGCCAAATCCCATACCCCTGCCGTCGGTTATTGAGTCTTGCAGGCATAGCCTGAGAGCCTCAGCCTCTGTAATGTCACTGTATTTTTTGTTCTCAGCCAGTGATGCCTTGATACCCATTCCGTCGTCGGCAATGAGGATGCGCAAGATTTTACTGGATTTGTCGAAATATGTGATGGCAGTACCCAGAGGTCTTCCTGAATGTATAAGGACATTATCCATCATCTCATACAGACAATAGCTTAATGCCTGCAGTACGCTGACCTCTATCTCGAAATGAGAAGTCATGGCACTGACGACATTCCTATACACAGCATTTAGTGTCTGTGCGTCAAACACGTCAATTGAGACGTTGTTTGTTCCCTTGAAATATTTGTCTAACAGAAAAGCGATGTCCATATACTAACACGTGATTTTGGCTGCAAAATTACGAAAATTATCCGAAAGAGATTCATCTTTGCCCCTCCTTTTTATCTTTTTTGGTAAGAAATAATGCATTGAATGATGAACTTTTTTCGCTTTTTCGTGTAGCAAATCGTACCTTTGCAGCGACTAAAGGACAAATGTCGAACAAAAACATCGAGACAATGAACCAGAACGAAGAAGATTTTGAACAGCAGGTGCGGGCGCACAAGGCAACCATCTACACCGTCTGCTATATGTTCAGCAAGGACCAGGACGAGGTGGCCGACCTCTATCAGGAGTGCCTCATCAACCTGTGGCGAAGCTGGCCGAACTTCGAGCATCGCAGCGACGTGCGGACATGGATATACCGCATCTGCCTGAACGTCTGCGTCAGCCTGGAGCGTAAGAAGCGGCGCCACAAGACCATCCCGCTGACGATGGACATCAACCCCTACGAGGAGGATAACCAGAACTCGCGCCAGATGGAGATACTGCGCCAGCGCATCAACCAGTTGCCGCCTATCGACCGCGCCATTGTACTGCTGTGGCTGGAGAACATGAGCTACGACGAGATTGGTGCCATCGTGGGCATCTCGGCCAAGAACGTCAGCGTGCGCCTGGTGCGCATCAGGGAACAACTGAAAAGAATGAAATAGACTCAAGAAACGTAGGCTCCGGAACTACACCTATTATAAATAATAAAAAGCATACAATTATGGAAACTCAGACAAACAATAGCAACATCCCCCAGAACGAAGTAGACGAACTCCGCGAGCAACTCGCCCTGTTCAAGCACCGACTGAACCAGCAGGAAATCATCAACGACCGACTCATGCGCCGCTCGATGAACGCCCGCATCAGCATCTTCACCAAGGGGAGCGTCGTAGCCGATATCTTCGGATTACTCATGATGCCTCTCATCATATTGGCACTCCACATGGCTGGGGCCTCGTGGTATATGGGCATTGTCATCGTCATAGCGATTATTGCAGAACTGGCCTACAACATCGTTGCCCACCGCAAACTAAATCAACTCTTCACGACTGACAACGATATGCTGACCGTTCGCCGCGGACTAATCAAGTTCAAGCGGAACGAGCGTCTGCAGATGCTCATTTCCATACCGTTAATAATTCTCTGGGTGTTCGCCTTATGTTGGCAGTTAGGAGCCTTCTCTGATAATCCTACGGCGAACGGTGCTGTCTTCGGTGCCAGTATAGCCATAGGCGGTAGTATCGGTCTTCTCATCGCCTTCGGCATCTATTTATGGGAGATGCGCCGCGTGAATCACTCCATCCGCGAGATTGACGAACTATCTGCAGAATAATACAGTTTCTAAAAATACACTCTCTCGCCAGAAGCAGTGCCGGCCTCACGGCCGGCACTGCTTTATTACAAGATTCCTATGTTAGGCCCTGCGACGATGCAAAGGGTTGGTTTCTTATCGCTCACTGCGCAGCCCTCCATGCCAAAATTTCATCAGCAACGGCCTGTAGCCTGCGGCGATGCTCTGCCTCAGCGTTAGCCATTGACTTGCGAGCTTCTGCTGCCACGTCCTCCATCAGTGCCTGCAGCATCTCGTCTGTCGGCTCTTCCGTGGAGGTCAGCCTGTATCGTTTGTGAATCTCAGTCATAATTGCTGTCAATTATCATTCTGGGGACAAAGATACTAAATTTCCTTGAATTATGAACTATTTTCGCTTTTTCACGTAGCAAATCGTATATTTGCAGCGACTTCAACTCTCAACTGTCTCATCGGCCTCCGGCCGCTTTGTACCTTCAGGTCAAAGAACTCTCAACTCACTCCGTCTTGATGCTGTTGACGGGGTTCTCGTTGGCGTTCTTCCAACTCTGGTAGGTCACGGTCAGCATGGTGATCAGCGTGATGAGCAGGAAGGACACTACGAACAGCAGGGGCGAGATGGCGGTGCGGACGGCGAAGCCTTCGAGCCAGTGCTGGCCCACCAAGTAGCCGATGGGAGCCGCCACCACGAAGCAGCCCAGCAGGATGTAGAGGTATCGCCGCCAGAACATCATCAGGATCTCCTTCGTAGAACTGCCGAACACCTTGCGGATGCCTATCTCCTTGCGGCGGTACTCGCTCTCGAACATCGTCATTCCAAACACGCCAATGATGCTGATGAGGATGGCCAGCAGCGAAAACAGCAGAATCTGCTGGGTGAAGAGCCTTTCCTGACGGTACGATTCCTCCAGCACATCGTCCACGTAGCGCAGGTCGCTGATGTCGGGCTTGCTTTCGTGTTCGTATTTCAGCACCACGTCCAGCACTTTCTCTTTGGCCTCCCGCTTGTCCATGCCCTTCGCCACACGCACTAAGAGGTGGTTGCGCCAGGAACCGTCGAACCAGTAGTAGCTCTCACGGCTGGGCAGCAGGAAGGCGATGGGCTGCTGGCTGTCGTCTACACGCAAGGTGCTATACTTGATGTCCTCGCAGAAGCCAACAACGGGCATGTCTTCGTCGTTGATGGGCTTATCGACGGCAAGCCAAGGGTATTTCTTCTTGGCCGACTCACTGAAGATATACACGTCGCCATCGGTCTGGCGGAAGTTGCGGCCCTCCACGATGTCGATGCCCATCACACTGAGAAAACGCCAGTCGACGAAGACGCAGGTAAACGTCATGTGCTTGTCGCCATCGCCCCTGCCCCACGTCTGATAGCGGTCGTTGCTGCCCAAGACGCTCTGGGCCAGGCAGGCTCCCTCGATGCCGGGAATCTTGCGCAGGTCGGCATCGATGGCGTCGGCATGGTTGCGCGTGTCGGGAGCTGTCGGCACCACCATCACCTCGTCCTTGTCGAAGCCATAGTCGGTGTGGAAGATGAGATAGCTCTGCAGATACATGATGCCCACGCCGATGA
>DDPY01000019.1:0-8227 GCA_002342415.1 Prevotella sp. UBA2456
GCCGTATCTTCGGCCCTGTGGCACGTGAGCTCCGCGCCGTGAATATGAAGGTCGTTTCTTTGGCACCTGAGGTACTTTAATTATTAAATGATAATAAGAAATGGCAAAGTTCAATATTAAGAAAAACGATACAGTCATCGTTCTGGCCGGTGAGGACAAGGGCAAGACTGGTAAGGTGCTGAAGGTTCTCGTTGAGAAGCAGCGTGCTCTGGTGGAGGGCGTAAACATGGTCTCCAAGAGTGCTAAGCCCAGCGCCAAGAACCCGCAGGGAGGTATTGTGAAGCAGGAGGCTCCTATTCACATCTCTAATTTAAGTCTCATCGATCCGAAGAGCGGCAAGCCTACCCGTGTGTCTGTCAAGCACGAGGGTAAGAACGTGATTCGTGTTGCTAAAAAGTCAGGGGAGGAGATTAAGTAATGGCAAATACAGCACAATTGAAGAAAGTGTATAACGAGCAGATTGCTCCGGCACTTGAGAAGCAGTTCAACTACAGTTCCAAGATGCAGGTGCCCGTCCTGAAGAAGATTGTTGTCAATCAGGGCCTGGGCGATGCTACACAGGACAAGAAGATTATTGATGTGGCTATCAACGAGATTACCACCATTTGCGGTCAGAAGGCTGTGGCAACCTATTCCAAGAAGGATATTGCCAACTTCAAGCTCCGTAAGAAGATGCCTATCGGCGTGATGGTAACACTGCGCCGTGAGCGCATGTACGAGTTCCTGGAGAAGCTGGTTCGCGTGGCTCTGCCCCGTATCCGCGACTTCAAGGGTATTGAGAGCAAGTTTGATGGCCGTGGTAACTACACCCTCGGTATTCAGGAGCAGATTATCTTCCCTGAGATCAATATCGACACTGTAGACCGCATTCAGGGTATGAACATCACTTTCGTTACGTCTGCCAAGACCGACGAGGAGGGTTACGCACTGCTGAAGGCTTTCGGTCTGCCGTTTAAGAACGCTAAAAACGATTAAGAGATATGGCAAAAGAATCAATGAAGGCTCGTGAGGTAAAGCGCGCTAAGCTCGTTGCCCGTTACGCCGAGAAGCGTGCAGCCTTGAAGAAGATTATCGCAACGTCTGAGGATCCCGCAGAGGCATACGAGGCAGCTCGCAAGCTGCAGAGCATTCCCAAGAATGCCAATCCTATCCGTCTGCACAACCGCTGTAAGATCACTGGCCGTCCCAAGGGATATATGCGCCAGTTCGGTCTCAGCCGTATCCAGTTCCGTGAGATGGCATCAAACGGTCTGATTCCCGGCGTGAAGAAGGCAAGTTGGTAATCTCCGCACCCGAAAGAAAAAAGAGAGTTAGTTTTTAATATTGTCGGGGTAGTCCCGATTAATTAAACAATTTATTTTATGACAGATCCAATAGCAGATTATCTGACCAGACTCAGAAACGCCATCATGGCTAATCACCGTGTTGTTGAGGTTCCTGCGTCTAACTTGAAGAAGGAAATCACTAAAATCCTCTTCGAGAAGGGTTACATCCTGAACTACAAGTTCATTGAGGATGGCCCTCAGGGTACTATCAAGGTTGCCTTGAAGTACGACCCGGCCACGAAGGCTAATGCCATCAAGTGCCTGAAGCGCGTGTCAACACCAGGTCTTCGTAAGTACACTGGTTATAAGGACATGCCGAGAGTTATTAACGGATTAGGTATTGCCATCTTATCTACATCCCAAGGTGTAATGACAGACAAGGAGGCTTCACAGCTGAAGATTGGCGGTGAGGTGCTTTGCTACGTTTATTAATTGGAGGACCTGAATATGTCAAGAATAGGAAAATTGCCAATTAGTATCCCTGCCGGCGTTACGGTTGCCCAGGGTCAGGACGGTGTTATTACAGTGAAAGGTCCCAAGGGTGAGCTCTCTCAGAAGGTCGACGCTTCCATCAAAGTGAAAATCGAGGATGGACACGTTACATTCGAGATTGATGAGAACAGCCCTGTGAATATTAAGCAGAAGCAGGCTTTCCATGGCCTCTATCGTGCTCTTGTCAACAATATGGTTGTTGGTGTAAGCGAGGGTTACAAGAAGGAGATGGAGCTTGTTGGCGTAGGTTATCGTGTTTCTAACCAGGGCAACATCATCGAGTTTGCACTTGGCTATACACACCCCATCTTCATCCAGCTTCCGAAGGAGGTCAAGGTGGAAACCAAGATGGAGCGTAACCAGAACCCCCAGATTATTCTGGAGTCTTGCGACAAGCAGTTGCTCGGAATGATTTGTGCAAAAATTCGTTCTTTCCGTATGCCGGAGCCTTACAAGGGTAAGGGTATCTTGTTCAAGGGCGAGGTTATCCGCCGCAAGTCGGGTAAGTCAGCCTCCGCTAAGTAATCTCAAACATTGAAAGATTGAAAAATTAAAGAATTGAAGATTATGACAACAAAGAAAGTAGAAAGACGAATTAAGATTAAATATAGAATTCGCAAGAACGTATTCGGTACTGCCGAGCGTCCCCGTATGAGCGTGTTCCGCTCTAACAAGCAGATCTACGTTCAGGTGATCAATGATTTGGAAGGTAAAACACTTGCATCAGCATCGTCTATCGGCATGGAGGCTATGCCGAAGATTGAGCAGGCTGAGAAGGTTGGTGAGCTGGTGGCCAAGAAGGCTCAGGAGGCAGGCATCTCTGCTGTTGTCTTCGACCGTAATGGCTATCTCTATCATGGCCGTGTAAAGTCTCTGGCTGATGCAGCTCGTAAAGGTGGACTTAAATTTTAAACGATTATGGCAATGAACAAAGTTAAGATTAATAGCGACGTAGAGTTGAAAGACAGACTGGTTGCCATCAACCGTGTTACCAAGGTAACGAAGGGTGGTCGCACCTTTACTTTCGCAGCTATTGTTGTTGTCGGTGACGGCAACGGCATCATCGGCTGGGGCTTGGGTAAGGCTGGCGAAGTTACCGCCGCCATCGCCAAAGGTGTAGAGGCAGCCAAGAAGAATCTGGTGAAAGTTCCCGTTCTGAAGGGTACTATTCCTCACGAGATGGAGGCCCGCTTCGGTGGTGCTCAGGTATTCCTTCGTCCCGCTGCTGCCGGTACTGGTCTGGTGGCCGGTGGTGCTATGCGTGCCGTATTGGAGAGCGTAGGCGTGAAGGACGTGCTGGCTAAGTCGAAGGGTTCTTCTAACCCCCACAACTTGGTAAAGGCTACTATCGAGGCACTGAGCCAGATGCGTGATGCCTACACTGTTGCAGGCACTCGCGGTATCAGTATGAATAAAGTGTTTAACGGATAAAAGGAGACAGAACTATGGCAACTATTAAGATTAAGCAGATTAAGAGCAAGATCGGTTATCCTGTTGACCAGAAGCGTACACTCCAGGCGCTGGGTCTTCACAAGATTTCTCAGGTCGTAGAGAAGGAAGATACTCCTGTCATCCGCGGTATGATCCGCAAGGTTCACCACCTCGTGGAGGTTATCGGTTAATTTAATCACAATTTAATAAAACAGATACGATTATGAAACTACATACTTTAAAACCAGCTGAGGGCTCTACCCATTCACGTCGTAGAATCGGTCGCGGACCTGGTTCAGGTCTGGGCGGTACTTCTACTCGTGGTCACAAGGGTGCCAAGGCTCGTTCAGGTTATAAGAAGAAGATTGGTTTCGAAGGTGGTCAGATGCCTCTGCAGCGTCGTGTTCCGAAGTCTGGCTTCAAGAACATCAACCACAAAGAGTATTTCGCTGTCAATCTTTCTACTCTGCAGAAGCTGGCAGAGGAGAAGAACCTCACCAAGATTGGTGTTGCCGAGCTGGTAGCAGCTCGTCTGACCAATGGCAAGGAGCTGATCAAGATTCTTGGCAATGGTGAGCTGAAGGCAAAGATTGATGTAGAGGCCAACGCCTTCTCAAAGACTGCCGAGGAAGCTATCAAGGCAGTAGGTGGTAACGCAACAATTATCTAGACAAGACAATGAAGAAGTTAATAGAGACACTGAAGAACATTTGGAAGATTGAGGACTTGCGCCAGCGCATCCTCATCACAATGCTGTTTGTAGCAATCTACCGTTTCGGCTCGTTCGTCGTGCTGCCTGGTATCAATCCGGCTATGCTGGACAAACTGCAGTCGCAGACTGCCGGTGGCTTGATGTCACTGCTGGACATGTTCTCAGGAGGTGCATTCTCCAACGCATCTATCTTTGCGCTTGGAATCATGCCTTACATCTCTGCTTCTATCGTTATGCAGCTCCTCGCTGTTGCTGTACCTTATTTCCAGAAGATGCAGCGTGAGGGTGAGAGCGGTCGCAAAAAGATTATGACTTATACTCGCTACCTGACGGTCGCTATCCTGATCTTCCAGGCTCCGAGTTATCTCATCAATCTGCGTATGCAGGCCGGTGCTGCCTTGGCATCGGGTATTAGCTGGAATGTGTTTATCATTCCTGCCACGATTATCCTTGCCGCAGGCAGTATGTTCATCCTCTGGCTCGGTGAGCGCATTACCGATAAGGGTATAGGAAATGGTATCTCACTGATCATTATGATTGGTATTATTGCCCGCCTCCCGCAGGCATTCATTCAGGAGGTGACTTCTCGCTTTACTGCCATCACTGGTGGCGGTCTGGTGATGTTCCTCGTGGAGATTATCATTCTCTATGCAGTTGTATGTGCAGCTATCGTTCTGGTACAGGGTGTTCGCAAGATACCCGTACAGTATGCTAAGCGTCTTGTCGGAGGCCAGCAGGTAGGTGGTGCTCGTCAGTATATCCCTCTGAAGCTGTTCGCAGCCAATGTGATGCCTATCATCTTTGCTCAGGCATTGATGTTCATTCCCTTGGCTTTCGTTCAGTATGCAGCACCTGAGAATGCTAACTGGTTCGTACGTTCCATGCTCGATCATCACAGCTGGATGTACAATCTCATCTTTGCATTCCTGATTATTGCCTTCACCTACTTCTACACTGCAATTACGCTCAACCCGACGCAGATGGCTGAGGACATGAAGCGAAACAATGGCTTTATCCCTGGTATCAAGCCCGGTAAGCCGACAGCCGACTTCATCGACGAGGTGATGTCACGCATCACTCTCCCCGGTTCGCTGTTTATCGCGTTTATCGCTATCATGCCTGCCTTTGCAAGTCTGTTGAATGTGCAGGATGCCTTCTCTCAGTTCTTCGGTGGTACCTCCCTGCTGATTCTCGTGGGTGTCGTTCTCGACACACTGCAGCAGATTGAGAGCCACCTGCTCATGCGTCACTACGACGGTCTGCTTAACTCGGGCCGTATTCATGGACGTGGTATGAGTGCATACTAAACCGGTATGAAGATCTTTCTGAAGACAGAAGACGAAATCGAGCTGATGCGTCAGGCCAACCAGCTTGTTGGTAGGACCCTTGGCGAATTGGCAAAGCATATCAAGCCTGGCGTAACGACCCTCCAGTTGGACCGTATTGCCGACGAATTTATTCGCGACAATGGAGCAGTCCCGACATTCAAGGGGTTCCCCAATCCATATGGAGGGCCGTTCCCTGCCAGCATCTGCACCTCGGTCAATGATGTCGTGGTGCATGGTGTGCCAAACGATCAGACAGTGCTCAAGGACGGGGATATCATCTCTATCGACTGCGGCACGCTGCTGAATGGTTTCTGTGGTGACTCCTGCTACACTTTCTGTGTAGGCGAAGTCAGCGACGAAGTCAAGGAGTTGCTTCGTACAACCAAAGAGTCGCTGTATAAGGGTATCGATCAGGCTGTAGCCGGTCATCACCTTGGCGACATCAGCAGTGCTGTTCAGGAGCATTGTGAGGCTCATGGCTATGGAATAGTGCGTGAACTCACTGGTCATGGCATCGGACACGAGATGCACGAAGATCCTCAGGTGCCCAACTACGGACGACGTGGCAACGGAGTCATGCTGAAGGCATCGATGTGTATCGCCATCGAACCGATGGTAACAATGGGCAAACGCGATATCTGGCTCGACCAGGACCGCTGGACCATTCGCACCCGCGACGGCAAGCCGGCTGCTCATTTCGAGCATACCATTGCCATCAGAAAAGGTCAGGCTGAGATATTGTCTTCGTTCGAAGAAGTTCAAAACATAGAAGGTAAATTATATTAGGATGGCAAAACAAGGTGCTATTGAACAAGACGGAACCATCGTAGAGGCATTATCGAATGCCATGTTCCGAGTAGAGTTGGAAAACGGTGTGCCTATCATCGCACACATCTCTGGTAAGATGCGTATGCACTACATCAAGATTCTGCCCGGCGACAAGGTGAGGGTAGAGATGAGTCCCTACGACCTGACTAAAGGAAGAATTGTATTCAGATACAAATAATTTAGGAGACATATAAAATGAAGACAAGAGCATCATTGAAGAAGCGTACCCCCGACTGCAAGATCGTTCGTCGCAAGGGTCGTCTATTCGTAATTAACAAGAAGAACCCCAAGTATAAAATGCGTCAGGGTTAATGATTTATGTTAAATAAGCATAATAAGGTGCCGGAATATCAAAAATTCTGTGTACCTTTGCATGCTTTTTAGCGGAAATTCGAATTTTATTACATTATTATTTAGTTTAACAAATGGCAATAAGAATTGTTGGAGTAGATTTGCCCCAGGAGAAGCGTGGCGAAATCGCATTGACCTATATCTATGGTATTGGTCGAAGTAGTTCAGCAAAGATTTTGGACAAGGCCGGCGTGAGCCGTGACCTGAAAGTCAACGAGTGGAGTGACGACCAGGCAGCTAAGATCCGTGAAATCATCGGCGCTGAATTCAAAGTAGAAGGTGATCTCCGCAGTGAGATCCAGTTGAACATCAAGCGACTGATGGATATTGGTTGCTACCGTGGAGTCCGTCATCGTAACGGTCTTCCCGTACGTGGACAGAGCACTAAGAACAATGCTCGTACTCGTAAGGGTAAGAAGAAGACTGTTGCAAACAAGAAGAAGGCCACGAAGTAATTTTTAAGTTTAACGTTTAAAGTTTAGAGTTTAAAGATTATGGCAAAGAAAACAGTCACTTCCAAGAAAAGAAACGTGAAGGTTACTGCAATTGGTCAGCTTCATGTTCACAGCTCTTTTAATAATATTATAGTATCTCTCGCCAACGACGAAGGTCAGATTATCTCCTGGTCTTCAGCCGGTAAGATGGGCTTCCGTGGTTCTAAGAAGAACACTCCGTATGCTGCCCAGATGGCTGCTGAGGATTGCGCCAAGGTTGCTTTCGACCTGGGTCTGCGTAAGGTTAAGGCCTATGTGAAGGGTCCGGGCAACGGACGTGAGTCTGCCATCCGTGCCGTGCATGGTGCCGGTATCGAGGTTGTCGAGATTGTCGATGTTACGCCGCTGCCACACAATGGCTGCCGTCCCCCGAAGCGTCGTCGTGTATAATAAGGAAAGTATAGTTGGGCTGGTATGACTAGTTATAACTAGTTTAACTAGTGTGACTAGTTCGACTAGAATATTAAAAACAACAAGAATTATATATTAAGATTATGGCAAGATATATTGGACCGAAATCAAAAATTGCCCGCCGATTTGGAGAAGCCATCTTCGGCCCGGACAAAGTTTTGTCCCGTAGGAACTTCCCCCCGGGACAGCATGGCAATAACCGCCGCCGTAAGCAGTCGGAGTATGCAGTCATGCTGGCAGAGAAGCAGAAGGCCAAGTACACCTATGGTGTGCTCGAGCGCCAGTTCCGTAATTTGTTTGAGAAGGCTGCCAAGGCCGAGGGTATCACCGGTGAGGTGCTCCTGCAGTTGCTGGAGAGTCGCCTCGACAATGTAGTGTTCCGTCTCGGTATTGCTCCCACGCGTGCTGCTGCCCGTCAGATGGTCAGCCACAGACATATTGTGGTAGATGGCAAGGTGGTCAACATCCCCTCTTTCCAGGTAAAGCCTGGTCAGATTGTCGGTGTTCGCGAGAAGGCTAAGTCACTCGAAGTCATCGAGGCTGCTCTTGCTGGTTTCAATCACAGCAAGTATCCTTGGATTGAGTGGGACGAGCAGAGCAAGAGCGGCAAGTTCCTGCACATGCCTGACCGTGCCGATATCCCCGAGAACATTAAGGAACAGTCAATCGTTGAGTTGTACTCTAAGAACTAAAATCATTTAAATCAATGGCGATATTAGCATTTCAAAAACCTGATAAAGTCGTAATGTTGGAGGCTACGAACAAGTTCGGCAAGTTCGAATTTCGTCCGTTAGAGCCGGGTTTCGGCGTTACCATTGGTAATGCCCTGCGCCGCATTCTTCTTTCATCGCTTGA
>DDPY01000019.1:8379-104556 GCA_002342415.1 Prevotella sp. UBA2456
CAAAGCTTCGATGCAGATTGATCTTACTATTAACAAAGGTCGCGGCTATGTACCCGCTGATGAGAATCGCGAGTTCTGCACCGATGTGAATGTAATAGCAATCGACTCAATCTACACCCCGATTCGTAACGTCAAGTATTCCGTTGAGCCGTATCGTGTTGAGCAGAAGACCGACTACGACAAGCTGGTGCTTGAGGTGACGACGGACGGTTCCATTCACCCGAAGGATGCCTTGAAGGAGGCTGCCAAGATCCTCATCTATCACTTCATGCTCTTCTCCGACGAGAAGATTACGCTGGAGAATACTGAGGCTGAGGGCAACCAGGAGTTCGACGAGGAGGTTCTGCATATGCGCCAGCTGCTTAAGACTAAGTTGACCGACATGAACCTCTCTGTTCGTGCCCTCAACTGTCTGAAGGCTGCCGATGTGGAGACCCTTGGCGATCTGGTACAGTATAACAAGACTGATCTCCTCAAGTTCCGCAACTTCGGTAAGAAATCGCTCACTGAGCTTGATGATTTGCTCGAGAGTCTGAATCTGTCGTTTGGAACCGATATTGCAAAGTACAAACTGGACAAAGAGTGATATTTCATTGAACATTGAACATTTGTCCGCTTAAAGAAAAAAACGAAAAATGAGACACGGAAGAAAATTCAATCATCTGGGCCGTACTGCTGATCACCGCCACGCCATGCTTGCCAACATGGCCATCTCTCTGATCATGCACAAAAGAATCACTACGACCCTCGCCAAGGCAAAGGCACTTAAGAAATATGTAGAGCCGCTGATTACGCGCTCTAAGGACGACAGCACTAACAGCCGTCGTGTAGTATTCAGCTACCTGCAGAACAAGGAGGCTCTGAAGGAGCTCTTCGGAGCTGTAGCACAGAAGGTAGGCGACCGTCCCGGTGGCTACACCCGCATCATCAAGCTCGGCTTCCGCCAGGGTGATGCTGCTGAGAAGGCTTTCATCGAGCTCGTAGACTTCGATGAGAACATGCTCAAGGCTCCTAAGGCTGAGAAGAAGACTCGTCGTTCGCGCAAGTCTGCTCCCAAGGCCGAGGCTCCCGCTGCCGAGGAGGTAAAGGCTGAGGCTCCCGTTCAGGAGGCTCCCGCCGCTGAAGCTGCTGCTGAGGAGGCAAAGGCTGAATAAAAGTTGGCTAATAAGTAACATGCAATAGTTGTCGCCCGCAGATATTGTTCTGCGGGCGATTTCTTTTTATTGATCCGACACGCTTTTTCTGCTGAGTTAACTCAAATCATCGTTTGAGTTAACTCGATTGATGGTTTGAGTTAACTCACGATTTTTGGCCAATAGGGAATTCCCTAATCTTTTTTCGGGATTATCCCCTTGTCATTTTGTAGGAAATGCTTAATTTTGCAGCGTGAAACAATATAACAGAAGGTTATGAAGAAGACGATTATTTTGCTTTTGTGCCCGCTGATGCTGCTGACAGGCTGTGGTACCTATACTGGTCAGGGTGCTGCTGTGGGCGGTTCGTTTGGAGCCATCTTAGGTTCAGCCATCGGTGGTATATCCGGTGGCCGCCGGGGTAGTGACTTAGGCACGCTGATAGGTGTGGCCGGTGGTGCAGCCGTAGGTGCTGCAATGGGCTCTGTTGCCGACCGTCAGGTGGCTGAGGAGCGTGCCGAGTACCGTCGCGAGCGTGCTGAGTATAACCGTGAGCGCGCCCGTCGCGAATACGAGTCGGACCGCGTCAATTATTCCGGTTCTGATGATTCGGGCTTCGATGCCGCCGGGCGCGGTGACGATCGTATCGACTTCGATGCTCCCGGCCCGCGTAATGGTCAAGGCAGCTATTCTGCAGCCAAGCCTCATGTCTATACCCCGAAGGCTGGTGGCACGCCGGGTTACACCGTGAAGTATAATGCGCTGATCGAAATCCGTAATGCCCGCTTTGTGGATGCCGACCATGACGGAGTGCTGCGTGGCGGTGAAGAGTGCAAGGTGATCTTTGAGGTGATGAACAATTCTTCGAGTACGCTCTACGATGTCCAGCCTACGGTTCTTGAAGTGACAGGCAACAAGCATGTCCATATCTCGCCCAATCTGCATGTCGAGAGCATTGCCCCGAACAGTGGCATTCGCTATACTGCCACCGTGCTGGCGGGAAAGAAGCTGAAGGACGGCTCGATAGTCATCCGTGTGGGAGTTGCGCAGGGTAATCGTGAGATCACCTCGCAGATGCAGGAGTTCACCGTGCGCACATCGCGCCGGTGACAGCCGCTTAGGTCATTGTTGCTTAGATGTATTTTGGACTTGCCGGGTTTCCTGCAAGTCTTTTTTCATGTCCTGCCAATAGGGCGTGATATCCGTCGAGCCGTCATTGGTCTCCAGCTCCAGCTCGGGCAGGTCTATCTCGTCAGTGGGCAGATAGGGCACGATGATGCTGCTGGCTTTCTGCACAATGACCATCGCCACGCCCTTCGAGATGATGTCCAGTTCCTTGGCAGCCCGCCAGGAGAGGTCGATGATGCGCCCGCGCACAAATGGCCCCCGGTCGGTGACGCGCACAATGACGCTTCGCCCGTTGGCCGGGTTCATCACTTTGAGCAGCGTACCGAACGGGTAGCTGCGGTGAGCGCAGGTCAGTGAATCGTTGTGTAGCCTCTCGCCACTGGCAGTCTTGCGCCCTGCAAGCCTTTTTGCATAGAACGAGGCTTTACCCTGCTCCAGGTCTTGCGACTGCAGCGGGGTAAAACCAAGTGTCAGTAATGTTGCTACAAGAGCTATTCTATTTTTTACAATCATTCATTTTATACAATGCCGTCGTTGCAAGGGCTCTATACGATGCCCTGAGCAAGCATCGCTTTTGCGACCTTCATGAAGCCGGCAACATTGGCACCTTTGACATAGTTCACATAGTCGCCTTCCTTGCCATACTTCAAGCATTGCGCGTGGATGCCCGACATGATGTGGTGCAGGTGCTCGTCCACCTCCTCGCCTCGCCACGACAGTCGCATCGAGTTCTGGGTCATCTCCAGTCCCGAGGTAGCCACACCGCCGGCATTCACTGCCTTGCCCGGGGCAAACAGCTGGCGGGCGGCAATAAACTTGTTGACGGCATCCGCCGTGCAACCCATGTTCGACACCTCAGCCACACAGAGCGGCTTCTGTGCCAGTATCTTGTCTGCATCCTCGCCGTTCAGTTCGTTCTGGGTGGCACAGGGCAGATAGATATCGGCCTTCTGCTCCCAGGGTTTCTTGCCGGCATAGAAGGTAGAGCCGGGGAACTCGTCAGCATAGGGCTGGCAGATGTCATTGCCCGAGGCACGCAGCTCCAACAGATAGTCAATCTTCTCATCATCCAGCCCGGCAGGGTCATAGATATAGCCGTCGGGACCGCTGATGGTGATGACCTTCGCGCCCAGCTCGGTAGCCTTCTTGGCTGCGCCCCAGGCCACATTGCCAAAGCCGCTCAGTGCAACCGTCTTGCCCTTGATGTCCAGTCCGTGCTCCTCCATCATCTGGTGTACGAAATACAGGGCACCATATCCAGTAGCCTCCGGTCGCAGGATGCTGCCTCCCCATTCGATGCCTTTACCCGTCAGGGTGGCACCGTGGAACTCAGAGGTCAGTTTTTTATACATGCCGAAGAGATAACCGATTTCGCGGCCGCCTACACCGATGTCACCTGCCGGTACATCCATATCTGGGCCTATCACCTTATACAGTTCCCACATGAAGGCCTGGCAGAAACGCATAATCTCGGCCTCGCTCTTGCCGCGTGGCGAGAAGTCGCTGCCTCCCTTGCCGCCGCCCATAGGCAGTGTGGTCAGTGCATTCTTGAAGGTCTGTTCGAATCCGAGGAACTTCAGGATGCTCAGGTTCACCGATGAGTGGAAACGCAGTCCGCCCTTATACGGGCCGATAGCACTGTTGAACTGTACGCGGTAGCCCAGATTCACCTGCACCTCGCCTTTGTCGTCCACCCAGGGCACGCGGAAGGTGATGATGCGTTCCGGTTCTACGATACGTTCCACTATCTTGGCCTTTTCAAACTCTGGATGCTGGTTGTAGACATCCTTAATCGACTCCAGCACTTCGCGTACCGCCTGCAGGTACTCCACTTCGCCCGGGTGCTTCTGTTCCAGGCTCTGCATGATTTTCTCTACGTTCATAGTATAGTTTATTTTTAGTTATATAAGTATTGTTGTTGTCATTTTGTTAGTTTGACAACGCAAATATAGGGAATTTCCTTTAAATGACAAAGGAAATTCCCGAATATTTTCTGCCAAAGGTTACGTTTTGTTAAAAAACCTCGACTTTTAGCCCTATATCCTGCACTATGCCCTGAAACTCTTACAGTGCTTTCATCGTGCCTAAAATATAAAGTAGGATATAACCGAGTGCCATGCTTAGCAGGCCCATCATCAGTCCCATCTTCGACATATCCTTCTGTTGCACCAGATTGGTGGCGTATGCCAACGCATTGGGTGGGGTAGAGATGGGGAGTACCATTGCCGAAGAGGCTGCAATAGCCACACCAATCAGTACGGTCGAAGTGCCGCCGATGGCATCCAGCTTGTCGCCCATAGCCGTGCAGACCACTGCCAGTATCGGCATCAGCAGTGCCGCCGTGGCAGAATTGCTGATGAAGTTCGACAGCAGATAGCAGATGACACCCGACAGCAGCAGGATGAGCAGTGGTGAGAAATCGCCAAATGGGATGCTCTTCACTGCATTGGCAGCCAGTCCCGAGGCATTCAGTCCGTAGCCTAATGCAAAACCTCCGGCCACCATCCAGATGACACTCCAGTTAATCTGCTCCAGGTCGCGCTTGGTGATAACTCCCGTCAGGGCAAAGATAACGAAGGGCACCAGTGCCACCGTGTACGAGTTGATGCCCGTCACGGTGTCGAGCAGCCAGAGGGCCACCGTCAGGAAGAAAGTCACAATGACAATATACGTATGGGCGTTTTTCTTCATCTCGCCCTCAATCTCCAGTTCCACCGTCTTCTGCGAGAAGGGGAAGATGGTCTTCAGCAGCCACCATCCCAGCAGCAGCAGTATAATCACCAGCGGAGTCATGAACATCATCCACTCGCCGAAGCCTAACTGCATGTTCAGCCCCTCGGGGTCGTTCAGGTATTTCAGTGCAATGGTGTTTGGCGGTGTACCGATAGGTGTACCCATACCGCCCAGGTTGGCAGCCAAGGGAATGCTCAGTGCCATCGCGATGCGTCCTTTCCCCTCTGGTGGTAGCTGTCGGAACACTGGAGTCAGGAAGGTCAGCATCATAGCTGCCGTTGCCGTGTTCGATACGAACATCGAGAAGAGTCCGGTGATAAGAATAAAGCCCAACAGCACGTTCTCGCTCTTCTGTCCGAAGGGCTTCAGCAGCACCCTTGCCAGCTGTGCATCCAGTCCGGTCTTGGTAGCGGCGATAGCTAAGATGAAACCGCCGATGAACAGCATGATGACCGGGTCGGCAAATGTCGCCATTACGCTCTTATAGCTCAGCAGTGCTCCCACCTCGTCGGGATTGCACATCCATTTCACACCCGAGTCCGAACAGAATAGCAGCATCATGCCGATGATGGCCACACTGGTGGCCCACGACGACACCACCTCCATGATCCACATCAGTGTGGCAAAAGCGAAGATGGCAATGATTCGCTGCTGCACCACCGTCAGTCCGTCAATGCCGAACATCTCAGCGGGTGCATTCCACAATAGCAGTGTAACAATCGCGACAACGATGGCCTCTGCCGTCTTCTTGAATCCCCCGCTGGGATGAAAGCGGCGGTGAATGCGCATCTGGTGGTAAGCTTCTACAAGCTCATAGCCTTTGTAAATATGAAACATCTCTTTTCTAAATAGGTTTATAATTTGCGAATGCAAAGATAGTCATTTTAGTGAAGAATGACGAATGATGTGTGAGAAATCTTGTCTTCTATGAGCAAAATCTTCCCGCTTCATTCTTCATTTTTCCTTTTTCTTTGTACCTTTGCAATCTCAATATGGCAAAACAATGAGTACTACATCTACTGACATTCTGTCACCTCACGGAGAAAATGCCACGAGCATCCCCCAGGAGTTCAACAACTTCTTTCTGAAGGATGTCTCGTTTGTCAACTTGATGACCAAGCGCATCTTCAACATCCTGATAGTGGCCAATCCCTACGATGCCTTTATGCTCGAGGATGATGGCCGTATCGATGAAAAACTATTCGACGAGTATATGGAGCTCGGTCTGCGTTATCCACCCACGTTCACACAGGTGTCTACCACCGAGGAGGCTAATCATGTGCTCGAGAACACCGATATCGACCTGGTCATCTGTATGCCCGGTAATGCCGACAACGATGCCTTTGCCGTAGCTCGTGATGTCAAGCTGATGGCTCCCCATATTCCCTGCGTGGTGCTCACGCCTTTCTCGCATGGCATCACCAAGCGCATCGAGCACGAGGATATGACCATCTTCGACTATGTGTTCTGCTGGCTGGGCAACACCAACCTCATTCTCTCCATCATCAAGCTCATCGAGGACCGGATGAACATCGAGCACGATATCAAGGAGGCCGGTGTGCAGATGATTCTACTTGTCGAGGACAACATCCGCTTCTACTCCTCCGTGCTGCCCAACCTCTATAACTATATTCTGGCACAGTCGAAGAATTTCTCTACCGAGGCCCTCAATCCCCATGCTGCCGCCCAGCGTAAGCGCGGCCGTCCCAAGGTGGTGCTTGCCACGACCTACGAGGAAGCTATGCATTGGTATAATCTCTATCACGACAATGTGTTAGGAGTCATCTCCGACACCCGTTTCCCCATGCAGGGAGTGAGCGGCCGGCTGGCACATGTCGAGGAGGGTGATCCCGAGGCGGGTCTGAAGCTGTTGCGCGAGATTCGCCGCCGCGACGAGTATGTGCCCCTTATCCTGCAGAGTTCCGAGATTGTCAACAAGGCCAAGGCCGAGGCTGAAGGCTTCCGCTTCGTAGACAAGAACTCCAAGAAGATGAATGTCGACCTGCGCAAGCTTATCGAGGAGCATATGGGATTCGGCGATTTCGTCTTCCGCGATCCCAAGACCAAGGAAGAGGTGTTGCGCGTGTCATCGCTCAAGGAGTTGCAGGACAATATCTTCAAGGTGCCCAACGACTCCATGCTCTATCATATTTCGCGCAACCATATGAGCCGCTGGCTTTGTGCCCGTGCCATCTTCCCCGTCAGCCAGTTCCTTAAGCATGTCACCTGGCATAAGCTGCAGGATGTCGATGCCCACCGGCAGATTATCTTCGATGCCATCGTGCAGTACCGCCGTATGAAAAATATCGGTGTGGTGGCCGTCTTCGACCGTCTGAAGTTCGACCGCTATGCCCACTTCGCCCGTATCGGCGACGGCTCCTTAGGCGGTAAGGGCCGCGGCCTGGCATTCCTCGACAATATCATCAAGCGGCATCCCGAACTCAACCAGTTCGACAATGCCACCGTACAGATTCCCAAGACGGTGGTGCTCTGCACCGACTTCTTCGACGAGTTCATGGACAGCAACAATCTCTGGTCTGTCGCCCTGAGCGATGCTTCCGACGAGGAGATTCTGCAGCACTTCCTCCATGCTCAGCTGCCCGATTCCCTTATTGCCGACTTCTTCACCTTCTTCGATGCGGTCAAATCGCCCATTGCCGTGCGCTCCAGCTCTTTGCTCGAAGACTCTCACTATCAGCCCTTTGCAGGTATCTACTCCACCTATATGATTCCCTATCTCGACGACAAGTACGAGATGCTTCGCATGCTGGCATGTGCCATCAAGGGAGTCTATGCCTCCGTCTACTATCGCGACTCCAAGGCTTATATGACGGCCACCTCCAATGTCATCGACCAGGAGAAGATGGCGGTCATCCTGCAGGAAGTGGTGGGCCAGACGCATGGCACCCGCTTCTATCCCACCTTCTCGGGCGTGCTGCGCTCGCTCAACTACTATCCCATCGGTGACGAGCTGGCCGAGGAGGGCATTGCCTCCCTGGCACTTGGCTTGGGTAAGTATATCGTGGATGGCGGCCAGACACTCCGCGTGTCGCCCTATCATCCGCGTCAGGTGCTCCAGACCTCCGAGATGGAGACGGCCCTGCGCGAGACACAGACCCGCTTCTATGCGCTCGACATGAGCCATGTGGGGGGCGACTTCAAGGTCGATGACGGCTTCAACATCCTCAACCTGCGGGTCAAGGAGGCCGACAAGGACCAGTCGCTCAATGGCATCGCCTCCACCTACGACCCTGTCGATCAGGTCATCCGCGACGGCATCTATGAGGGAGGCCGCAAGGTCATCTCCTTCTGTGGTGTCCTCCAGCAGGGCATCTTCCCTCTGCCCGAGATTCTGCAGCTTTCGCAGAAGTATGGCTCCGAGGAGATGCGCCGGCCGGTGGAGATCGAGTTCGCCTGCAATCTGAACGGTTCGGGCAGCGGGATGTCGGGCGATTTCTATCTGCTCCAGATTCGTCCTATTGTCGACTCCAAGCAGGTGCTCGACGAGGATTTGGCTGCCATCCCCGACAGCCAGTGCCTGTTGCGCTCTTACAATTCGCTCGGTCATGGCATCTCCGAAGACGTGGTCGATGTGGTCTATGTCAAGACCGATGATGAGTTCACGGCAGCTAATAATCCGCGCATAGCCGACGAGATAGAGCAGATCAACCGCCGCTTTCTGGCCGATGACAAGAACTATGTGCTGATTGGTCCGGGACGGTGGGGAAGCAGCGACCCCTGGCTGGGCATCCCTGTCAAGTGGCCCCATATCTCGGCAGCCCGCGTCATTGTCGAGGCGGGACTGAAAAACTATCATGTCGACCCCTCGCAGGGCACCCACTTCTTCCAGAATCTGACTTCGTTCGGGGTGGGCTATTTCACCATCAACACCTATACGGGTGATGGGGTGATGCAGAAAGAACTCCTCGACAGCATGCCTGCCGTCGAGGAGACCGATTTCGTGCGGCATGTGCGCTTCGACCGTCCGCTCAAGATTATGATGGACGGCAAGAAGCAGCATGGAGTGGTCTTACTGCCCTCCGAGGTGTGAGAAATAGTCTATCACATCGTCCCACGACTTGAACGTGTCGGAACCGTATTCCAGGAGGGTGGCCATCGTGTCGCCCTCTTTTTCTTTCGACAGCAGGTAGTCGCCGTAGAGCAGGTCGCGGCGGTAGGTATAGATGGTATGGTGCCAGGCCGGCACATTGACATATTCCTCCAGCCACGACTCCGTAGCGGCATGGTCGGTGCTGGGAGCCACGAAGTAGACCTGATAGTGCTCTATGAGCAGCCGTATGGCTTTCACCACCGACGAGGCTGGTTTTCCGTAGGCATCCTTCAGCGTCTCTATACCTATATATATTATAGGGCGCTCGCTGCCTTTCTGCTTGTCGTCTATCCAGCGGATGACGGGCACCACCGCATGCATGAACGACTGGTCGTTCATCCGGTGCTCGCCGTGGAAGTGGAGGGCATAGGGGTATTGCTGGTGAAACAGATCGTAGGTGTCCACCGTGGTGTCCTCGTCGCCAAAGAGCCCGTAGACACGCTGGCGGTCCTCCTCGTCGAGTCCTTCAAACCGCTGCTCCGATGCTTCGCGGTATTCCTTGATAAGCGCCTTGTCCACATAGAACTCCTGCACGCCGTCCTGGCGTGGGTTCTGAAACTGCTGCGTGCCGGTCATGCCGTGCGCTTTCATGGTCTCGCCCATTTCCAAGGCGGGGTTCACACAGATGCGGTCGTAGCCGCGCAGCTGCTCGCAGTACATGCCGCCCATCGAGGTTCCGATGAGCAGGTCGGGCTGCTCCTGCCGGCACAGCTGTACCAACAGGTCCATAGCCTCCTTCGGATGGATGGGCAGGTCGGGGGCTATCACCCGTGCCTGGGGCATCACTTCGCGCATGCGCTTCACCGTTCCCGACTGTCCGCTGCTGGCAAAGCCGTGACAGTAGACGATGGTCTTGCCGGCCATCAGGTCGGGAAATGCTTTTATATAGGGATTGTCTGTCATCATAACTGTCGGCAAAAGTACGGAAAATATGGCAAATGGCCAAATTTTTTTGCAAAAGTAAAATAAAATGCCTACCTTTGCCGTTACTTATGTAATATTAATCACTTTAAACAATAAGCGTATGAAAAAGTATTTAGCTGAAATGGTGGGCACGATGGTGCTCGTACTGATGGGCTGCGGCGTGGCTGTCAGCCTCGGTTGTGATCCCGTAAACAATATCCCTGCGGTGGTGGGCACGGCTTTTGCCTTCGGACTGGCAGTAGTGGCTATGGCTTATACCATCGGCGGCATCTCGGGATGCCATATCAATCCGGCCATCACGCTCGGATGCATCATTGCCGGACGCATGGACGCCAAGGAGGGATGCATGTATATGCTGTTCCAGTGCATCGGTGCCTTCATCGGCTCTGCCCTGCTTGCCATCCTCGTGGCTAATGTGCCCGGCATGGAGGGAACGGGTGCCAACGACCTCCAGGCCAATGTCTCTGTACTGGGCGGACTGCTGGCTGAGATCATCTTCACCTGTGTCTTCGTACTCGTGGTGCTGGGGGCTACCGCCAAGACCAATGGAGCTACCAACAATTTCGCAGGACTGGCCATCGGCCTGAGCCTCGTACTTGTTCATCTGGTATGCATCCGCTATACCGGCACTTCGGTCAATCCCGCACGCTCGCTGGCTCCGGCCATCTTCCAGGGCGGAACGGCTCTGGCCAACCTCTGGATCTTCATCGTAGGCCCCTTCGTGGGCGGTGCCTTGGCTGCTTGCATCTGGAAGATGATTGAACCCGCCGAGAAATAATCTTTTTTGCAAAATGTAGTTTGCATTTTGCGGTACTCGGATTGCGCTGATGGTACGGAAATGATTAAAAACCGTGAAATCTGCGCAATCCGTGCCTTTTTATTTTTTGTTTTCCGAAAGATTTTGCTATCTTTGCGCTCAGATTTGATTATACACTAACTTTTAAAAAAGAAAACATTATGGTTAATTACAAGGATTTGGGTCTCGTGAACACGCGCGAGATGTTTAAGAGAGCAGTCGCCGGCGGCTATGCTATTCCCGCCTTCAACTTCAACACGATGGAGCAGATGCAGGCCATCGTACAGGCAGCAGTCGAGACAAAGTCGCCCGTCATCATGCAGGTGTCTAAGGGTGCACGCAACTATGCCAACGCTACCATCCTGCGCTATATGGCAGAGGGTGCTGTGGCATACGCTAAGGAGCTGGGATGCGCTCATCCCGAGATTGTGCTTCACCTCGACCACGGCGACAGCTTCGAGCTTTGCAAGGACTGTATCGATATGGGCTTCTCTTCTGTGATGTACGATGGCAGCGCACTGCCCTACGAGGAGAATATCAAAATTTCCCGCCAGGTGGTTGAGTATGCCCACCAGTACGATGTCACCGTAGAGTGTGAGCTCGGCGTGCTCGCTGGTGTTGAGGACGAGGTAGCCTCTGAGGTTAGCCACTACACCAAGCCCGAGGAGGTAATCGACTTCGCTACTCGTACCGGCTGCGACTCGCTGGCTATCTCTATCGGTACCTCTCACGGTGCTTACAAGTTCAAGCCCGAGCAGTGCACACGCGATCCTAAGACCGGTAGGCTGGTTCCTCCTCCATTGGCATTCGACGTGCTGGCTGAGATTGAGAAGAAGCTTCCCGGATTCCCCATCGTGCTGCATGGTTCTTCTTCTGTTCCTCAGGAAGAGGTTGACACCATCAATAAGTTCGGTGGCAATCTGCCCGATGCAGTAGGTATCCCCGAGGAGCAGCTCCGCAAGGCTGCTAAGAGTGCTGTATGTAAGATTAACATCGACTCAGACTCTCGTCTGGCTATGACTGCTGCTATCCGCCAGTATCTGGCTGAGCATCCTGATCACTTCGATCCTCGTCAGTATCTGAAGCCTGCTCGTGAGAACATGAAGAAGATGTACATCCACAAGATTAAGGAAGTACTTGGTTCTGACGGCAAGCTGGCCCAGTAAGCAACGGCAAACCGCCGAGCTTACATCAGCTCAATCCATAGGGAGGCCCACCGCCTCCCTTTTTCGTTCAACAATGTAGTAATTCAGCTAATATCAGTTAAGGAAGCTCGATGGTGAGGGTGAGGTCGTCGGTCTGATTCTCACGCTCGGGAATGCCGTATTCGCTGATGTCCTTGAGGATGCTGTGTGCCATCTTCTCGGCATCGGCGATTTTGCTTTTTAGCTGGGGCATCATATTGACCAGCTCGTTGGCCTCCTTTAGCATGCCTTCCAGTTTGCTGAGTAGTTGTCGGCCCTTGGGCGATTGGTGTTCGTTGCCCTCGGCATGGACAAGGAAGCAGTTGGCAGCATCGTCGGCTAACAAACTCAGCGGACCATCCATGTTCTCTATCAAACGTTTGATGCTGGTGGCAAGGCGTGTCTTACTGGTGTTGCTAAATTGGGCATCGTCGGGTAAGGCTGAGATATGACCAGTGGTGATGGAAAAGGTGTGAAGGTCGGGGGATGCCAGCACTTCGCGATAGTCGCAGGGATAGGAGATGAGTGAGCCGGTGTTGACGTCGTAGATGGTCTTGGTGAGGTCGGCATTGAAGCTCTTGGCAATGTCGGAGGTATGGAAGTGTCCGGTGAAGATGAGGCCGATGCCGGCATCGGCCAGCCGGTTGCGCACCTGCTCGTAGTTGCTGATGACTGCCGTCTCGACAAACTTGTCTACACCATGAAAGTGGGGAAACAGCGGATGGTGCATCATGGCTATCACCTGCTTGCCGGCAGTGCGGGCAGACTGGGCCTTGTTGCATACCCAGTTGAGTGTCGTGGTTGACAACCAGCCTTTCTCGCCAGAGTCAATGCCGATGACTACTAATCCAGGAACGGGTTCGATAGCATAGGTGAAGGTGGACTGTTCGCGGTTGGAGTTGTTGCCGTAGCCATGATGTTCGTATAGCTTGGCAAACATCTCCTTGGTCGGTGTTCCCACCTTGTGGGTAGCCTCGCCATCGTAGCTGACGGCATTGCGCGTGCCGAGGTCGTGATTGCCCGGGATGACTAATGTGTGGATGCCTGCGGCCTGTAGCTCGTCGAGCCGACGTGCCACATACTCGTGGCTGGACAGCTCTCCGTCTTTGGTAAGGTCACCCGTGATAAGTAACAGTTGGGGCTTGAGTTCGGTTTTGAGGCGCTCAATCATTGCATCGAACAGTTCGCGGCTTTTGTCGAGCATCTTTCGGTCGTGCTCCAAGTGGTGCTGCCATGCAGGTCCGTCACCGACGAGCAGGTCGGGTGACATGACATGGGTGTCGGAGAGTACGACTATCTTTGTTTGTGCTGATGCTATCACAACAGCTATCAGGCACAAAAGGAGAATAGAGATATTCTTCATGATTACTCAGTAAGATGAAATGATACAACGGCACCTGTAGCGGGGTGTAGCTGTAGGTGACACTGGTTGCGTTTGAATGCACTGCCGTCGCGGAACTCTACATGCCCAAACTGGGCAAGAGGAATGTCGAAGGTTGCCAGAGGCAGATCCTCCTGCTGAAGAGTCAGACGGGCCATGCCTGGAACATTGGTATAGATGCCCTCGTCCTTTTTGTTTCCTACATCAGTCTGCTCGGTGGGATAAAGGTTCTGGAGAGTCATATAGAACGGAATGCCCGAGAGGTCGTCCTTGTCGACCAGTCCGCGACGATGGGAGAGGCGGAAGACAACCTCGCGTTTGGTTGGCTGCTCGGGACAAAGCGTGACAATGGCTGTGGTGGTATCTCGGTGAATAGTGCCCGTGAAAAGGCTCATCAACGCATCGTGCTGTTGGTCGATACGCCGTAACATCAGTTGTAGCTGCTGCTCATCCTGCGGCATGTCGTCGGCTTCACCGGTAGCTAATTGTTGGCGGTGCTCGCGAAGTTCAAAAATCTGCTGGGCAGTCAGCTCAGCCATCTTGGCAGTGGAACCTGCCATGACCACTTCTGCAGAGAGTAGACTGCGAGGAGAGGGGGGTGTGGCTTGTGTATGGTGGGTGGTTTGAGCCTGATGGACGCTAAGAGGGATAGGCTCGGCATTGATAGCGAGCAGAATGCCATCGTCGCTCAACCGGATGTCGGCAGTCTCGCCCTTGCCTTTCAGTCGGAGAGTATAGCACTTACATGTGTCGCGCATGCCAAGGGAAGTCAGGTCGCAACTGATGACGCGGTGGCTGACCTGTTCCTGCTCTTGGATATGGCCGAGACGCAGATAGCGCTCTGCATAGTGTGCGAAGTCGCCTGGCGTGTAAGTCTGTTTTTCGATGAGAAGATGGAAGCGCACAGCAGTCTTGGGCAGATAGTAGGTCTGCGCAGAGAGTGGTAGGAGAGAGATAAGGGAAACGAGTATTAACCACAGTTCTTTCATGCCTTGCTATTCTTTGAGCCGTTTGAATGCTTGGGGCAGATAGCGGATGATATCGCTTGCAAGAAGGCTTTCCTCGCCTAACTCCTGAGAGGCCAGGTCGCCTGCCAATCCGTGGAGATATACTCCTAATACACAGGCATCCTGAGGCTTATAGCCACGGGCTAATAGTCCGGTAAGTATGCCTGTGAGCACATCACCACTGCCAGCGGTAGCCATGCCGGCATTGCCAGTGGGATTGAAAAGAATATTCCCGTCGGGCTGACAGATGGCCGTATAGTGCCCTTTCAGGATGATGTATCCCTTGATGCGTATGGCAAGATTGCGGGCCTTGGTGAGTCGCTCGTAACTGTCGGCACAATGCCCTTCCAGCCGGTCGAATTCTTTGGGATGGGGTGTCAGGATGATGCCTTGGGGCAGCTGTTGCATCCAGGCGCGATGGTTGCCGAGGATGTTGAGGGCATCGGCATCGGCTACTGTCGGACACTGTGCCCGACGAAGTTGTGCTATCAGTGCTACGGCGGTCTGCTCGCTTTGTCCGAGGCCGGGTCCGACGCCTAAGGCATTGAAGTCCTCGGTGTCGATGGCCTCGGCAAAAATGGTCTCCTCGCTACCTATCTGTACAACAGCCTCGGGTACGGCAGTCTGTAGGATGGGGATATTACGCTTGGGTGTGTTGACCGTCACCTTGCCGACTCCGCTGCGCATACAGGCGCGGGCGGCTAACACGGCAGCCCCTGCCATGCCATAGCTGCCGGCAATGAGCAGGGCATTGCCCATCTGTCCCTTGTGGGCAAAGGGTGAGCGCTCTAAGAGCAGCTTGCGCACCTGTTCTTCCTCCACCACATTATAGGGTGTGTCGATCTTGTCGATACCATCCTGACTGAGTCGGATGTCGAGCACCCGGAGCTGTCCGATGAACGACTGGTTCTCTGGAAAGAAGAAAGCCAGCTTGGGCTGTTGCAGGGTGAGTGTGGTGGTAGCCCGGATGATATTGGCACGCACATTGAATCCGTTGTCTTCGGTCATCAGCCCCGAGGGTACATCGATGCTGACAATCTGAGCCGGTGACGAATTGATGTACTTGACCAGCGAGGCAAAGCCTCCGGCAAGTGCTTTGTTGAGGCCAGAGCCAAAGAGTCCGTCGATGACCAGCATGTCTTGTTCCAGACGAGGCGGATCGAACTCCTCTACCACCTCGATGAAGTTCTTGATATATTTGTTCTCCTGCAGGCGGGTCTTGTTGGCAGCACAGTCGGGAGACAGCTTGCCGCTGATATTGAACAGATAGACACTGATCTCATAGCCTTTCTCTGCTAATAGACGGCTTAGAGCCAGGGCATCGCCACCGTTGTTGCCCGGACCGGCAAAGACAACGACAGGGGTGCTGGTGGTGTACAACTTCATGACGGCCTGTGCCAACGTCTTTGCCGCACGCTCCATTAGGTCGAGACTTGAAATAGGCTCGTTCTCGATGGTGTATTTGTCCAGCTCATGTATCTGAGCACTCGTAAATATCTTCATTTGCGTGCAAAAATACAAAAAATATGCTAATCAATACCTATTCTTTGCCGAAAATTTAGTAATTTTGCCGCAAATTTTATTTTTCATCATCCAATGAGCATCGTAAAAGTCAAGGATAAAACATTTAGAACGACTATTGCTGAGACAGAAATCAAACAGCGTGTAAAGGAACTGGGCGTACGCATCAGCCATGACATGGCGGATAAGAATCCGCTCTTTCTGAGTGTGTTGAACGGAGCCTTCATGTTTACGGCCGACCTGCTGCGGGCGATTACCATCCCCTGCGAGGTGTCGTTTGTGAAGCTGGCATCGTATGATGGTGTCGCCTCTACCGGGAAGGTGAAGAAACTTATCGGGCTGAACGCAGACATCAGCGGACGCACCGTCGTTATTGTGGAGGATATCATAGACACGGGGTGTACCATGCAGCAGATGTTGGAGACACTGAGCCAGCACCATCCGGCATCGATACACATCTGTACCCTCTTCGTGAAACCAGAGAAACTGAAGGTGAACCTCGACATCGAGTATTCGGCTTTCTCCATTCCCAACGACTTCATTGTGGGCTATGGACTGGACTACGACCAGCAGGGACGCAATCTGCCGGAGGTTTATACTTTAGTTGAAAGTTGACAGTTGAAAGTTGACAGTTGAAGGTTGAGCGTTGAAGGATGAGACAAATCAAACTACCCCATCTGCCGAGTGATGTCGAGGAGCGTAAAGGCGACCTCCTGACCGACCTATGGTATAAGTGGGATAAAAAAGAAGAAAAGACACAAAGCAAACAGGATAAACAAGAACAAAGAATAAAAATGAAGAACATTGTGATTTTTGGTGCTCCCGGTTCAGGAAAGGGAACACAGAGCGACTTGATGATTGAGCACTACGGACTGGGACATATCTCTACTGGTGATGTGCTCCGCAGTGAAATCAAGAAAGGTAGTGAATTAGGTAAGACCGCCCAGAGCTATATCGACAAGGGCAATCTGATTCCCGACGAGTTGATGATCAGCATTCTGGCTCAGGTGTACGACTCGTATGGTCGTGGACATAAGGGAGTCATCTTTGACGGATTCCCCCGTACCATCCCGCAGGCCGAGGCACTGAAGAAGATGCTGGAGGAGCGCGGTGACAAGGTGGCAGCGATGATAGAGCTGGATGTCCCTGAGGACGAGCTGATGACACGACTCATCAAGCGTGGACAGCAGAGCGGTCGTGCCGACGACAACGAGGAAACCATCAAGAAGCGTCTGGTAGTCTATCACTCACAGACGCAGCCCCTTATCGAATGGTACAAGCAGGAAGGCCTGCACCACCATATCAACGGATTGGGTACGCTGGAGCGTATCTTTGCCGATATTCAGAAAGTAATGGAACAGCTTTAACTTATGCCAGAGAGCAATTTCGTAGACTATGTCAAGATACTGTGCCGGTCGGGTAAGGGCGGACGAGGGTCGATGCACCTCCGTCATGTGAAGTACAACCCCAACGGCGGCCCAGATGGTGGTGACGGTGGCAAGGGCGGGAGCATCATCCTGCGCGGCAACCATAACTACTGGACCTTGCTGCACCTGAAATATGAGCGCCATATCTTTGCCGAACATGGCGGCAACGGCGGCAAGGACAAGTGTCACGGTACCGACGGCAAGGATGTCTATATCGACGTGCCCTGCGGTACGGTGGTCTACGATGCCGAGACGGGTAAGTATGTCTGCGATGTGACCTACGACGGTCAGGAGATTGTGTTGCTGAAGGGCGGTCGCGGCGGACTGGGCAACTACCAGTTCCGCACGGCTACCAATCAGGCTCCGCGCTATGCACAGCCCGGCGAGCCGATGCAGGAGATGATGGTCATCCTCGAGCTGAAGCTGCTGGCAGATGTCGGACTGGTGGGCTTCCCCAATGCAGGCAAGTCGACCTTGCTGTCTGCCTTGAGCAATGCCCGTCCGAAGATAGCCAACTATCCCTTCACCACCATGGAACCCTCACTGGGCATCGTGGGCTATCGCGACGGTAAGTCGTTTGTGATGGCCGACATCCCCGGCATCATCGAAGGTGCCTCGGAGGGGCGCGGGCTGGGACTTCGCTTCCTGCGGCACATCGAGCGTAATTCGCTGCTGCTCTTCATGGTGCCGGGCGATACGGACGACATCAAGCGCGAGTATGAGATTCTGCTCAACGAGTTGCGCCAGTTTAATCCCGAGATGCTCGACAAGCACCGCGTGCTGGCCATTACCAAGAGTGACCTGCTGGATGATGAACTCATCGAGATGCTCCGCGAGACGCTTCCTCAGGATCTGCCCTGTGTCTTTATCTCGGCTGTGGCCAATAAAGGACTCGACGAACTGAAGGATGTGCTGTGGCGCGAGCTGAATGCCGAGAGCAACAAGCTGGCCAGTGTGCTGGCTGAAGATACCTTGGTGCATCGTGACAAGGACATGACGCGCTTTGCCGAGGAGCTGGCCGACGAGGGTGAAGACGAGGATATCCAGTATGTTGACGAGGACGAGATAGAGGATATTGAGGATTACGAAGACTTTGAATACGAAGAAGATGAATGAGCCACAGCTGACCTATTATGACTTAGGTGCAGAGGTGGTGGCTTTCAGCAGTACACGACACGGAGGATGCAGCACGGGCAACTATGCTGCATTCAATATTAACCGCTATTGTGGTGACGATGCCAGCCATATTGCACAGAACCTTTGTTCCCTCAGTATGCTGCTCGGTTTGCCTGAGCAGCATATCATCATGCCCCACCAGACTCACGGCATCCGTGTCCAACGGGTAGATGCCCCGCCTGCGGAGGTCATCGAGGCTACCGATGCACTGATGACCGATGCGCGCGGACTCTGTATCGGAGTGTCTACTGCCGACTGTATACCTATTATTCTATACGACCCTGTATGTCATGCTGCCTGTGCAGTGCATGCCGGATGGCGAGGAACGGTGAAGCGTATTGTTCAGGAGGCTGTCCGCAATATGCATGATGCTTACGGCTCGCAGCCCTCACAACTCAAGGCCGTCATTGGTCCGGGTATTGCCTTGGAGAGTTTCGAGGTGGGCGACGAGGTGTATGAGCAGTTTCGTGAGGCTGGCTTCGACATGGGCTCCATAGCCAGGAAGTACGCGAAATGGCACATCGACCTGCCCCTGTGCAACCGCCTGCAATTGGAGGCAATGGGTGTGCGGGATGTCCAGATGTCGGGCATCGACACCTTTCAACAGTATGACCGTTACTTCTCTGCCCGCCGATTAGGCATCAACTCAGGCAGAATCTATACGGCCATCTACTTAAAACCTTGACGATGCCATGAGATATTCTGCTTCTTTCCTTGCGTTACTGCTGTCGGCTTTGCTGGTGCTGACATCCTGTTCCTCCAACCGCTTCACGGCTGAGGATTTCAACTGGTGGCACTATCCTCTGCCCGGTGCTAAAGTTATCAGTGACTATGGGCGACGCGATGGACGGAAGCATACGGGTGTCGACCTGAAGACAAAGGCCAACGACAAGATACGGGCAGCTTTCGACGGCGAGGTGGTGTTTGCAGGACAGCGTGCGGGCTATGGTAACCTGGTGCGCATCCAGCATGCCAATGGCTTGGAAACCTATTATGCCCATAACTCCACCAATCTGGTCAGAAAAGGCGAGCGTGTGAAGGCAGGCCAGACAATAGCCAGGGTGGGGCGCACCGGTCGGGCTTCCACTGAGCACCTGCACTTTGAGACCCGCATCAAGGGCAAGGTCACAAATCCCAATAAATACTTCTCCCATACCGACCACATGATACGCTTTGAGGCCTTCAAGAAGACCAGCTACGGCTACGTGGTACGGTGAACGGCTGTCATTCGATTACCCGCTGATGGTGTACAATGGTGCCGTCGTCGCTCACGCCTTCGAGGGTGACGAGGTAGCGCTTGGAGACATCGGAGGCATAGAAGCGGACGGTAGCTCTGCCCTCAGCATCGGTCTTGACCTGTGGATTCCAGTAGAGGGTGGTGCGCTGGTCGGGACGCGTCTTCTGTGCCGGGTTGGGATATTGCGGTGAGTAGAATTCTACGGGCTGTTCGTAGCCTAACTGCTGGACGGTAGCCATCGACAGCGGGCGGCCAGCCTTGGAGTAGACTATCTCAGAACCATCCTTCAGGAAGACGAACAGTACACCAGGTATTTTACCCGTAGGCCCTGGCCGGACACCGAAGAAGCCGTTGACGGCATTGTTGGGCGTGAAGTATTCGATGGAACTGATGTTCTGCGGTACCAGGTTTAGCACGTAGTCGTGGTCTGTTTCCTCGAAATTGTCTACATATACTTTCAACCCGGCATTATCTGTAGTCGTAATGACGGCTTCGCCATCGATGTAATAGACTCGCATGCCCAGTGCGGTCAGCAACTGCTGTACGTTGGGCGCATTTTCAATACACACGTCTCCTGCCGTGTATCCGCGAGGAGCCTCTAAGCTCATGATGTTGCGCTTTTGGGGCAGCTGCTTCTTGCCCACCTTCTCCACCTCGGGCAGCTCGATGTAGCTGGCACGGTTGTACATCTGCTGGCTCTGCGACTGGGTGGTGAAGGCAGCGAGGTCGGCGGCATCGGTGGTCAGCCGGTAGTGGGGCAGCTTCGGCTTGGGGAAGGTCAGCGAGTCGATTTGCAGTTCTACAAATTTGGTGCTGCCGCTGCGGCGCGTGCCCTCCAGTGTGAATGTTGTGCCGTTGGGATTGTCGACAGCCAGTGCGAAGCGCGTGCTGTCACCGAGCTCGAACTCTTCGCGGTGGCCCGTTCGGTTGTTTACCACGAGCAGGTGCGGATTCTTGATGCGCTGGCCCAGCGAGCCTTTCACGCGGCCAGTGATGAACTGCTGCTCCTGGAACGGATAGGTGATGGTATAGGGCATATCCGCACTGTGGGTGAGCTGCTGGCGAAGCAGGCTCTGGCGGATGTCGCCAAACAGGCTGTCGGGCTTCACCACATCGTAGTCGGTGACGGAGAGTGCAAAGGTGCCGCTGAGCGGTAGTCCGCCCTTATCCTGGATGCTGAGGTCGAGGGTTATGGGCTTGTTCTCGGTGGCAGCCTCTCCGCTGATGCGGACCTTGGCATCGTGCTGCGAGAGGTGCTGCAATGGAATGCGGTGCCCTCGCACACGCTGTCCTCCAGCCACCGTCAGGGGCTGGTAGCAGAAGTGCTCTGCCGGGAAGTTGCGCATCCACTGGGTGTAGGCCACCAAGGTGTAGACACCGCCTGGAAGGTCTTTAGGCAACAGCAGTGCATTGGCAAACACGCCGTCCTCGTTGCAGCGAATCATCAGCCGCTGCATCAGGGTGTCGGCCTGCTGGTTGTGCAGCTCTACATAGACAAAACGCGAACGCTTGACAGGCATGTGGGTTGCTGCGTCCACCAAGTGCGCTCGGAACCACACCGTGTCGCCTGCGGCATAGTAGGGCTTGTCGGTCTGCAGATAGATGCGCTCTTGTAGCACGTTCTTCCCATTGCCTTCAGCTGCTGCCTGCTTGCTTTTCTGCTGTCGCTTGCGTGTCATCTCAAGTTTGAGTTGTATGTCACTGCTCAGTTCGGGAATGTGCTGTTCGTCTATGTAGCGATCAATCGCCTCTGGCGACATGCTGTGCAGGGCGGCTTTGTGCGTCTTCTGTTCTGCCTTGTACTCTTGCTTGGTCATCAACTCGGCTTCAACGGGAAAGTATTCGTCGAACAGCCAGAGGTTCATGGCATACTTCTCGTGTCCCCGCTGGCGCATGGTGCCCTTCAGCTGGCGCACCTCGCTGTAGGCCAGCAGGTCGCCTTGCGACACTTTGGCATATGTTCCCATGCGGTGTACCGTCTGATGCTGGTTCTTCACCATTGTGGGGGCCGCCACGGTACGGTACTTGTTGTGACTGTCGTGTGTCAGGCGTATGGTCTTGCTGTCGCCCACGTGTGGCAGCAGTCCGTCGGCATCGGTGACACCGATGATCTTGCCCTGCTCGTCGTAGATGGAGGCCTGAACCACGGGCTGCCCGTCACTCGCGTCGCGAACAGTAGTCTGGGCTGTGGCGGGTAGCAGTACTCCTATGAGTGCCATGATGTATAACAGTCGTTTCATTGCTGCAAAGTTAATCAATATTATTCAATGACAGTCTGTTTGTGTATAATCATTCCGTCGTCGCTCACGCCTTCGAGGGTGACGAGGTAGCGGCGGCTGATGTCGGAGGCATAGAAGCGGACAGTGGCTCTGCCCTCCTCGTCGGTCTTGACCTTGGGGTTCCAGTAGAGGGTGGTGCGGTGGTCGGGGCGTGTCTTCTGTGCCGGGTTGGGATATTGCGGTGAGAAGAATTCCACGTTTGGCTTCCACCCTTGCTGGCGGACGGTGGCCATAGACAGCGGGCGGAAGGTCCGGCCCTTCAGTCCGGGCTTCTGCCGCACGAGCAGCAGTCCCGAGGTGGACACGTTCCAGCCGTAGATGGTCATGTTGGCGGCACCGACGTGGTCGAACCACTCGATGGACTCGATGGTCTCTGGCTGGAGCATCAGCAGTTCCACCACGTTGCTGCGGAACTCGTCGATGAAGATGACGGGACCGTGCTTTGAAACTGTGCCTGAGCGGTATCTGACGCGCAACTCGCCATTGGCATCGCGATAGACGGGGATGCCCAAGGTGGTGAGCAGAATCTCCATCGAGTGGAAGTTGTTGAGGACAGGGTCGTCGTCATAGAAAGCCCGGTACGGTGTAACACCTAACAGGTTGGTGGGTTTATGCTGACGCTTCTTCTCTTTGACTACCTCGGGCAGGTCGATGACTCGGTCCACGCTGCCGTACATCACCTGTTCCTGAGCCTGACGGGCAAAGCCGTCGGGGATGGAGAGGGGGGGGCGGTGGGAGGTGAGTGGCGAGTGCAGGGTGGGGAAGGTCTGCGGGTCGATGTCTAACTGTACGAGGCTGGTGCTGCCCGTCTTGCGTGTGCCTTCCAGCACGTAGGTGGTGCCATCAGGGAAGTCGAGGCCGCGGATGGTGAAGCGCGAGCTGTCGCCTAACTCGAAGGTGGTGCGGAAACCCGTGTCAGGGCGTACCAGCATCAGTTTGGGGCGCTTGATGCGCTTGAAGATGGTACCGCGAATCTGACCCGAGATGGTCTGCGAGGTCTGAAAGCCGTAGTCGATGCGGGGATACTTGCCGCTGAGCATGTCGGCCAGCATATATCCGTCAGACTGCTGTGCCAGGCACTCGCCGATGGTGGGCAGCACGCTGTCGGGCTTCACCACGTCGTAGTCGGTGATGCTCAGCGAGAAGTTTCCGTAGAGGGGCGTGCCGTCGGCCTCTGCTATGTCAATGGCCAGCTCCATCGGCTCGTTGTGTTGGCGGGCCTCGCCGCGGATGGAAACCTGCGGCTGGGGGGCTTCGATGCGGGTCTGGCTCTCGGCGATGATGTCGCCCGTCTGACGGTTGACAATGGCCACGCTCAGGCTGCCGGGGCGCAGCGACTGGCTGTCGATGCGGAGCACCTTGCCGGGTGTGTAATCCGTCACCAGCAGGTTGCCGTTGCCGTAGAGTGCACAAGCCAGCGGTTCGGTGGTGTGGTGGTCAAGGCGGACAAGGAGCTGACCTTTCCGCTGACCTACCTGTAGCGGAGAGTCCGAGCCAGTCGGACTGGCAGTCCGAGCCGGGCGGACTGGTAGTCCGAGCCGAGCGGACTCATACTCCGCCTTGGGCTCGCTGCCTGCCACCCATAGGGGATGATAGCAGAAACGCTCCGCCGAGAAGTTGCGCATCCACTGTGTATAGGCCACCAAGGTATAGCTTCCGCCTTGCAGATGGCGGGGCAGAGTGAGGGCATTGGCAAAGACACCGTCGGAGTCGCAACGGACAATGATGCGCTGGCAGAGCGTGTCGGCAGCATTGTCCAGCAGCTCCACATAGACATAGCGTGAGCGACTGATGGGGGTATGGGTGACGGCATCCACCAGATGGGCGCGGAACCAGATGGTATCTCCCGGCACATAGTAAGGCTTGTCGGTGTGCAGATAGATGCGCTCCTGCGGTACGCGGGCATAGTAGTCCAGAATGCGCTGCTCGATGTCCAGCGTGTCGCTCTTGCTGTGCAGCAGTTGGAGTGCATCGCTCAGTTGCTGCTGCTGGAAGTGGTCGCTGGTCTGTGCCCGCATCTGTTGCAGGTCTGTATTCAGCTGTCTGTACTGGGTCAGCGACAGCCGTCCTTGGTAGTCGTCACTCAGCTTGCGCATGATGACGGTGACGGCACGGTCGTTGTCTGTGCTCTGGCCGGTATATCTCTCTTTCAGGTGTTGCATCTTGGCCAGCAGTTCCTGGAAGGATGCTGTCTGCTGCGCACTGATGCACAGGGAAAGCAGCATGAGGCAGAATGTCATCAGTCGTCTCATGGCAGGTCCTCCTTTCCTTCATGGCTATTTATCGCTTCCATCGGCTGGCTGTTGCGTGTGATCTCACCCATCATGATGCGCTGCACCAGCCGTTGCAGGCGGGCATCGGCACGGATAATCTGTTCTGCCTTAGTCGTATAACTGCTGTCCGTCACCTGAGCCAGCTCCCGTTCCAGCCGCTCGATGTAGATTTGCAGACTGTCGGCAGTGGTTGAGGATGAGGCTGCCTGTTGGTGGACAGCTCGCTTGATAGGACGGGGTGTAGCCGCGAGGGTGCGGGGCTTAGCTTCTATAGGTGCATCCTCTCGATGGACAGCACTATCGGCTTGGGCCGTGACGGGAGTCGGCACGGAAGTGGTGCTGTGGGTTCGACTGGTATCTGTGCCAGTGCCTCTTGTCCATAGGACGAATGCTCCGGCTGTCAGCAGTATAGTCACCACTGCTGCTGCCGCCCAGCGCAGCGCGTGGCGCTTCGCATGTCGGCTGCTGACTATCTGGTCGTAGGCAGCGGTCTCGTCTTCCGCCAGCCATTGTGCCATCTCGTTGTCCGACGGACGGAGCAGCTGGGCTATCTGGTGTTCCTCTTCAGGGGTGGTCTGCTCGTTGAGCAGCTTTGCTATCAGGTCTTCTTTCATAATAGGCCTCCTTTCTTATTGAGTATATCCTTGAGTTTTCGTTTTGCGGTGCTGAGCATCGCGCTCACCGAGCGGGAGTCGATGCCGGTGACGGCAGCAATCTGGGCGGTGTCCATCTCTGCTTCGTGGCGCATGCGGAACAGCCGTTGCTCTGCGGGGGAGAGCAGGCTGATGGCTTCCCTCAGGCGGGCTATTGCTTCTTCGGCTTCCAGCTGTTGGGTGGTGGTGTCTGGCTGCGACAGAGTCGCAGCATGCTGTTGGGCGGTGTGGCGTACCTGTCTTTTGCGCCATTCGCTCACACAGAGGTTCTTTGCCATACGCTGGGCAAGGGGCTCTATTCCCATCTGCGGGTCTATCTGCTCGCGCACCAGCCAGAGTCGCATGAGTGTCTCTTGTGCGATATCTTCTGCCGTCTCTTCTTCATGGAAGAATCGCCGCCCTATGCCAAGCAGGCGGGGACGTAGCTTCTGGGCGATATGTTCAAACGCTTCGTGGGTCATTCTATAGTGTGATACGCATGTGAGGCACGAATGTTAAGTATGGATAGAGTTTTTTTGTGGCTTTTGTCAGAAAAACAAGACGGCACCTTCTGCTTGAGGGTGCCGTCAATATATAATAAGGTGTATTGTTTGTCTTAGTTGAACTTCAGAATCTGACCCGGACGGAGCTTTGAGCGCTTCGAGAGGTGGTTCAGTTTCATGATGGCATCTACGGTAGTGCCGCGATGACGGGCAATAGAGTAGAGCGTCTCGCCGCGCTTCACCTTGTGGAATCGGGTCTCCTGAGCATAGGATGCGGCAGGGGCTGCGGTAGCCATCTCTACGTCCTCGTCGGCATCGTTGGAACCGAAGCTGATGCCGTTGACACCACGTAGGCGGGTGGCAACGGTAGACTCCTTCTTGTAGGTAGCCTTGCGGAACGTGTAGTAGTCGTCTACGACATCCTGATTGCGGAAGTCGAACATCAGGGCGGGGTTCAGGGCCACACCGCAGAGGCGGGTTTCAAAGTGCAGATGCGAACCCGTGCTTCGGCCCGTGTTGCCACCGAGTCCGATGGGATCGCCGGCGCGAACCTCCTGGTCTTCTGTTACCAACTGCTTCGACATGTGGGCATAATAGGTCTCCAGTCCGTTGTCATGACGGATGACGACATACTTGCCGTAGCCGCGACCCTCGTAGCGCACTACGCGTACTTTCCCGTCGAAGGCTGCACGGATGGTGTCGCCAATATATACCTTGATGTCGAGTCCCTTGTGCTGGCGATGCCAACGAGGGCCGAAGTTGGAGGTCAGTACGCGGCTGGTGGTGGGCATGCAGAAATTCTTCAGCGAGATGCGGAAGGAGTCGGGCAGTTCGGTCACACGGCTGTGGGCATGCATGTTATCCCAGTCCTCATAAAGGTCTGCGGAGGGTGAATCGAAACTTTCAATATCTATCAGTCGGTGCAATGCTACGCTGTCGACTGCTTTCATCTTTCTGTCAATAGGAGCCTGACGCGCTAACAGGTCTTGTCCCATCGTGGGAAGAGAACTCATAGTAGCTATAGCCAGGAATGCAATTGTCTTCAGTATCTTCATTACAATATATAAGGGTTTCTGTTATCAATTAGGTTCCGTTTTACAAACAGAACGGTGCAAAGGTACGAAATATTTTCCAAAAGGCAAGGGTGTTAACACTCTTTATGTGTCTTTTAACACTTGATATTATGAAATCACTCCCCAGTTGATATTTGTTTTGCGCAGTTCGCGCAGTCTGCGCCACAAGAGAGCATGGCGGTCTGCATTGCATTCCGGATCGTTCTCGATGATGAGCTGAGCCTCGTCGCGGGCCATCTGCACCAGTTGTCCGTCGCGGGCAATGTCGGCTATTTTCAGGTCGAAAGCCATACCGCTCTGTTGTGTTCCTTCCAAGTCGCCCGGGCCGCGCAGCTTCAGGTCGGCTTCGGCAATGCGGAAGCCGTCGTTGGTCTCGCACATGATGTCGATGCGCTTGCGGGTGTCATCGGCCAGCTTCATGTTGGTGACCAGAATGCAATACGATTGGTCGGCTCCTCGTCCTACACGCCCTCGAAGCTGGTGCAACTGGGAGAGTCCGAAGCGCTGGGCTTCGAGGATGACCATCACGGAGGCATTAGGCACATTGACACCCACCTCGATGACGGTGGTGGCTACGAGAATCTGGGTCTCGCCTTGTACGAACTTCTGCATCTCTGCCTCCTTGTCGGCAGGCTTCATCTTGCCGTGAACCTTGCTCAGGCGGAACTCTGGGAACACCTGCGTCAGCACCTCGAAGCCGTCCTCGAGATTCTTCAGGTCTATCTTCTCGCTTTCTTCAATCAGAGGGAACACGATATATACCTGCCGTCCTTGGTTAATCTGCTTGCGGATGCCGTCGTAGAGTGTTGGCATGGAGCGGTCGAAGACATGCTGGGTGACTACGGGCTTGCGGCCTGGCGGCAGTTCGTCGATGATGCTCACGTCCAAGTCGCCATAGAGGGTCATGGCCAGTGTGCGTGGAATGGGTGTGGCGGTCATCACCAGCACATGTGGCGGATTCGCGCTCTTGTTCCAGAGCTTGGCACGCTGGGCCACCCCAAAGCGGTGTTGCTCGTCGACCACCACCATGCCCAGTCGGGCAAACTGTACCGTATCCTCGATGACGGCATGCGTGCCCACGAGGATGTGTACCGTGCCGTCCAGCAGTCCGTCGAGAATCTCCTGTCTCTTCTTGCCTTTGACCATGCCTGTGAGCAAGGCCACGCGGATGGGCATGTCGTGCAGGAAGTCCATGATGGTCTGCAGGTGCTGTTCGGCCAGTATTTCGGTAGGTGCCATGATGCAGGCCTGATAGCCGTTGTCCAGCGCAATGAGCATCGACATGAGGGCCACCAGTGTTTTGCCTGAGCCCACATCGCCTTGCAGCAGGCGGTTCATCTGCCGTCCGCTGCCCATGTCCTTGCGTATCTCGCGGATGACGCGCTTCTGGGCCTCCGTCAGCGGGAATGGCAGGTTGTGGTGATAGAAGCCGTTGAACAGGTCGCCGACCTTGGAGAATACATAGCCGCGATACTTGCGGCGCTGGTCGCTGGCATACCTTAATATATTCAGCTGCACATAGAACAGCTCCTCGAACTTCAGTCGGACGCGGGCCTGTTCCAGCTCCTTGGCATTCTGCGGATAGTGTATCTTGCGCAGGGCGTCGTCGCGCGACATCAGGTGGAGCTTCTGCGTGATGAAGTCGGGCAGCGTCTCTGGCAGCGGAGCCTTGAGCACATCGAGGAGTGACTTGGTGAGCCGTTCTATGGCGCGGCTGTTGAGGCCCGCCTTCTTCATCTTCTCCGAGGTGTTGTAGTAGGGCTGCATGCCCATAGCCGACAGCTCCAGCTTGCTGGCATCGTCGATGTCGGGATGGGTCACGTTGATGCGCCCGTTGAAGACGTTCGGCCGTCCGAAGACGACATACTCTGTACCTATCTTATACTGCTGGATGGCATATTTGCCGCCATTGAACCACGTCAGGTCCATCACCTTGCCCGAGCCATCGGTGAAGTGGGCCACCACGCGCTCCTTGCGGGCACTCATCTTGAAGGTCTCGAACGAGAGGATGTGGCCCTTCACCTGTACGAAGGGCATGTCGCCGTTGAGCTCGCGGATGCTGTAGAGCCGCGAGCGGTCTACATGCTTATAGGGGTAGTACTCCAACAAGTCACCATAGGTGTGGATGCCCAACTCCTCGTTGAGCAGCTTCTTGCGCGAGGGACCCACCCCCGGCAGGTATTGGATGTCTTGTTGCAGTATGTCGGTCAAGGGTGTTAGGGGTTAGGTGTTTTGTGTCGGATGATGGCCTCTGCTACGGTGATGTCGTAGGGGGTGGTAATCTTGATGTTCTCGCGGTTGCCCTCGACGAGGGTGATGGGATGTCCGTAGGCTTCCACTACAGAGGCATCGTCTGTAAAGCCGTCGTTATACGGCTGGCGGTTGGCGGCCTTGAGCAGCTGGATGTCGAAGGTCTGGGGCGTCTGCACCAGTCGGTAGTCGCCACGGGGAACGGTTTGGGAGGAGGGAGGGAGTGTGGAGGGAGAAAGGTGGCGCAGGGTCTCTACCACAGGAATGACGGGGATGACGGCCTTCTTCTCGCGTGCCGTCTCGTAGCAGTTGCGGATAACCTCGATGCTGGGAAAGGGGCGCACGCCATCGTGTACACCTACGATGCCCTCGGCATCATCTGGAATCAGGGCTAAGCCATTCTGAACAGAGTGGAAGCGCGTCTCACCACCATCGGCCAGAAGGTAAGACCCACCCCCAGCCCCTCCCTGTTGAGGGAGGGGGGAGGGTAGCGGTAGAGGGAAGTCATACTGGCCACATAGCTGTCGCCAGTAGTCCTGCTGGGCCTTGGGCAGCACGAGGATGATCTGCAGGGTGGGGGAGTAAGCCTGAAAGCGCTCGATGGTGCGCATCAGCACAGGCCTGCCTCCGATGGGCAGGAACTGCTTGGGAATGTCGCTCCCCATGCGGAGTCCCTTGCCACCCGCTACGATGACGACATAGTCCATCAGGCCATCAGGTGTTTGAAACGCATACCCTCGGCAATCTGGTCAGCGGTCTGCTTGTCTTTCAGCTGGGCGAGCAGTTCGTAGGCAAAGGGGAAGGCGGCAGCCGGCCCTTCGCCCGTGGTGACATTGCCGTCTACGGTGACGAGGTCGGCGGTATAGGTGGCCTCTGTCAACGCCTGTTCGAAGCCAGGATAGCAGGTGGCGCGCTTGCCGTCGAGGATGCCTAAGGGAGCCAGTACGACTGCGGGCGAGGCACAGATAGCCGCCACCTTCTTGCCTGCGGCAGCTTGGTCGACAACGGCCTTGCATACTGCCTTGTTGTCATACAGATTGGTGGCTCCAGGCATGCCGCCGGGCAGGAACAGCAGGTCGGCATCCGAGAAGTCGCACTCCTCTATCATCATGTCGGCCTCGATGTTGACGGCATGAGCCGACTGCACCAGCGGAAACTCGCTGATGCTCACCGTAACCACTTCTAAACCTCCGCGGCGCCATACGTCGACGGGGATGAGGGCCTCGACATCCTCGAAGCCGTCAGCTAAGAATACATATACCTTTTTCATTTACTGTTTACGGATTTACTATTTACTATTTTTTTATTTCAGACAGTTCAGGTATTGGCGTATCGTCTCTTGGAGGCCCAGATAGAGGGCATCGCAGATGAGCGCATGACCAATAGACACCTCGTCGGTCCAGGGTATCTGCTGATGGAAGTAAGCCAGATTCTCCAGCGAAAGGTCGTGGCCGGCATTCAGCCCTAATCCTGCGCGGCGGGCCTCCTCGGCGGCAGCCACGAAGGGGGCAATGGCCTGCTCGCGGTTGGCAGCATAGCCAGCGGCATAGGGCTCGGTGTAGAGTTCTACGCGGTCGGCACCGCAGGCTTTGGCTCCCTCCACCATGCGTGGCTCTGCATCGACGAAGATGCTGGTGCGGATGCCTGCCTCCTTGAAGGTGCGGCAGGTGTCGGTGAGGAAGTCCTTGTTGACCAGCGTGTCCCAGCCGTGATTGCTGGTAATCTGGTCGTGGCCGTCGGGCACCAGTGTCACCTGATTGGGCCTGACTTCCAACACCAGTTCGACAAACGACGGAATGGGGTTGCCCTCAATATTGAACTCGGTCTGTATCTGTGGACGCAGGTCGCGCACATCCTGGTAGCGGATGTGGCGCTCGTCAGGACGGGGGTGTACGGTGATGCCTTGTGCACCAAACGTTTCTGCGTCGTAAGCCACCTTCAGCACATTGGGATTGTTGCCGCCTCGCGCATTGCGCAGCGTGGCAATCTTATTGATATTTACGCTTAGTTTCGTCATTTTTATTTGTATTTTCTGTTTTTATTCGTAACTTTGCACCGTTAATGATGCAAAGTTAGTAAATAATTGGCAAATAACCGCGAAAAAAGGATAAAAAATGATGACGACACGAAAACTTCGGTTTGCCATCTTCGGCAATACCTATCAGCCTAAGAAGTCTGCTTTCATCCAGGAAATCTTGTCTTGTCTCTCCGAACGGAAGGCTGAAGTGCTGATGGAGCGGACGTTTTATGAGTTCTTGGTGGATGTTCAGCATTTGCCCATCACAGGGGTGCAGGTGTTCGACGATTCCGAGTTCGAGGCCGACTTTGCCATCTCAATGGGAGGCGACGGCACCTTCCTCCGTACTGCCAGCATGGTGGGGCGGAAGGAGATACCCATCCTGGGTGTCAATATGGGCCGCCTGGGCTTTCTGGCCGACATCAATGTGAACGACATCGAGCATACGATAGCCGCCCTTTATCAGGAGGACTATAGTGTCGAGACGCGCGCTGTCATACAGGTCGATACGGACGGCGAGCCGCTGCAGGGCTATCCCTGCGCACTGAACGATGTGGCTATCCTCAAGCGCGACAATGCCTCGATGATCACCATCCATGCCTGCATCAATGGCGAGACGCTGACCACCTATCAGGCTGACGGACTTATCATGTCCACGCCTACAGGCTCCACAGCCTATTCGCTGTCCGTAGGCGGCCCCATCATTGTGCCCGGCACTCATGTGTTCTCGCTGACAGCAGTAGCTCCCCACTCGCTCAACGTGCGCCCTATCGTCTTCTCAGAAGACGCTGTCGTCGACCTGACGGTAGAGACGCGCTCGCATAATTTCCTCGTGGCACTGGACGGGCGTAGCGAGAAACTGCCGGACTCTACACGCCTCACCCTGCGCAAGGCACCTTATCGCGTACAGGTCATCAAGCGCTCAGGCACCCGCTACTTCCATACCCTCCGCGAGAAGATGATGTGGGGTGCCGACCAGCGGAGTTAGAAACATATGAATTATTTCACTGCGTATTTCTTGTGATTCTTGATATAAATACCCTTCTTAGGGACTTTTGTCATACGCTTTCCGTCAATAGTGTAATATGTTGGCTCATTTGTGGCGGATTCGGTTGTATGGGTGATAGCGGTTGGCTGTTTTTCCTTTTCTATTATGGTGATGAAGTTTTTCCACCCTTCTGCTGACATATAGCGTTCTTTGGTGCCTACGGGTACATAAAGAGGAGTATTGGTGTAGTAGTCTATGTCCATTCTGACAGTAACCTTTTCTGGTTCCGTAATCAGAGACGAAATACTACCGATATTATATCTGTGACCTTCTTCAGTGAAGTTGGTGACGTTTGGTCCAAGGGTTAAGTTTTTAATCGTAAAGCGTTGGTATGAATAGCCGTCAAATAGTTTATCTCCATTTTTAATATCACGCCCTAAATAAACGTGGTCAACAACTTTGTCGTCTGTTGGAGCATCAAAGTATAAAAGGCTGGTGGTTATCGTTTCAGGAAAAGAATTTAAGGGACTTTCCCCGTCTTCTGTGATAATTTCTTTAACACTTTTGAACCAGAAACTATTGGAAGATAAACCTGTTGACTGGGGAATACGTAGCGTGGCAATGGAATCAATAAAAAATGCATTATTATTTATTCGTGACACGCTTTGAGGGATAATAATATCAATGGGCTTTTGGTTGACATGCCCAGTGTTATACATTCCAAGGGAAAACATACAATATGCATTTCCTTCAATACTTTTGGCATTGTCTGGAATGGTGAATGTATTGTTACCTAGGATTACTTTCCTTCCTTGCTTCTCCATAAGCGTATTCCCATAACTATGGTAATATGCGTTATCTGGATGGACGGTGATTTCTTCAAGCTTGTCAATGCAACAAAATCCTCCCCAGATATTTTTCACGCTCGATGGAATATGAAGCCGACGAATGTGACTACTCATAAAACAGTAGTTTTGCAGTGTTTCAATCCCCTCACCAAGATTTACCTCCTCCAGTGCAGGACAGTAACAGAAAAGGTTATTCTCTATCGTTTTCAAACTGCCCGGCAAATCCAGCCGTTTTAGATAGGGCAAAACAGTTTTGTCGTATTGTACAATTTTTGAGATTCCGTTCGAGATGATCAGCTGGTAAATGGGAATGTCGTTGATGAGCCTTACCTCTGTTACGTCAAATGTCCGTCCTGAATAATTCACCTTTGCCGGTATTATTATCACATCTTCTGGAGAATGCTTCGTCCATGTGGCACTGACGGTGTTGTCATCTAAGGAAAGTATGGTGTATGATATAAATCCGTCTGTAAACTCTTTCGCATTGATTGGCAATGCAAACGGAAACGTTAGCCAAGCCAAGATGTTCATTAGCAACAATTTTTTCATTGTAGTCATAATTCTGACATTTTATATATGATTTATAGAAGTGATTAGAAAACAGTATGTTTATGGAGTTTTAAGCCACCTTCAGCACATTGGGATTGTTGCCGCCCCGTGCATTGCGCAGCGTGGCAATCTTATTGATATTTACGCTTAGTTTCGTCATTTTTATTTGTATTTTCTGTTTTTATTCGTAACTTTGCACCGTTAATGATGCAAAGTTAGTAAATAATTGGCAAATAACCGCGAAAAAAGGATAAAAAATGATGACGACACGAAAACTTCGGTTTTCCATCTTCGGCAATACCTATCAGCCTAAGAAGTCTGCTTTCATCCAGGAAATCTTGTCTTGTCTCTCTGAACGGAAGGCAGAAGTGCTGATGGAGCGGACGTTTTATGAGTTCTTGGTGGATGTTCAGCATTTGCCCATCACAGGGGTGCAGGTGTTCGACGATTCTGAGTTCGAGGCCGACTTTGCCATCTCAATGGGCGGCGACGGCACCTTCCTCCGTACGGCCAGCATGGTGGGGCACAAGGAGATACCCATCCTGGGTGTCAATATGGGTCGTCTGGGTTTTCTGGCTGACATCAATGTGAACGACATCGAGCATACGATAGCCGCCCTTTATCAGGAGGACTATAGTGTCGAGACGCGCGCTGTCATCCAGGTCGAGACGGATGGCGAGCCGCTGCAGGGCTATCCCTGCGCACTGAACGACGTGGCTATCCTGAAGCGCGACAATGCCTCGATGATTACCATCCATGCCTGCATCAATGGCGAGACGCTGACCACCTATCAGGCTGACGGACTTATCATGTCCACGCCTACAGGCTCCACTGCCTATTCGCTGTCCGTAGGCGGCCCCATCATTGTGCCCGGCACTCATGTGTTCTCGCTGACAGCGGTGGCTCCCCACTCGCTCAACGTGCGCCCTATCGTCTTCTCAGAAGACGCTGTCGTCGACCTGACGGTAGAGACGCGCTCGCATAATTTCCTCGTGGCGCTGGACGGGCGTAGCGAGAAACTGCCAGACTCTACGCGCCTCACCCTGCGCAAGGCTCCTTATCGCGTACAGGTCATCAAGCGCTCAGGCACCCGCTACTTCCACACCCTCCGCGAGAAGATGATGTGGGGTGCCGACCAGCGACACTGATTTTTTTGCGTGCCTGCAGATTTCTTTTTTCTTGGTAAGGAAAGTTCTGTACCCAACTTAGGTACTTATGTTTCCAAGTTGGGTACAGGTGTTTCTAAGTTGGGTACATATGTTTCCAACTTGGAAACATAAAATTCATAGCTATCAAAATACTTTTTCCATTCGTGTCTGGGAAATGTTTCTCTCGTGCCAAGACGGTAGTTGCTTCGTGCCGGGCGTGCGTATATTTAATAAGGTGGAAATGTTAAAAGTGTGTTAAAGCGGAAAATAATGCCTGAAAAATTTGGAGGGAACGTATATTTGTCGTACTTTTGCAGTGTACTATTAAAGTAGTACACCGAGAAAGATAATTTTCAACCTAAATGATACGATTATGATAGACGTTAAAAACATTAGTTTCAAGTATGCAGGCCAGCGGGAGTTGGTCTTCGACGACTTCAGTCTTCGGCTGGAGCAAAACCGCATCTATGGTCTGCTGGGCAAGAACGGTACGGGCAAGTCGACCCTGCTCTACCTGATTGCAGGTCTGCTGCGCCCGAAGGCAGGTTCCGTTTTGTTCGACTCCGTCGCCACGTGCAAGAGGACGCCCGGCGTGCTGAGCGAGATGTTCCTCGTGCCTGAGGAGTTCGACCTGCCCGCTATGTCGCTCTCACAGTATGTCAGCATCAACGAGCCCTTCTATCCGCGCTTCAGTCGCGAGGTGCTGGAGTCCTGTCTGAAGGACTTCGAACTCTCTACCGACCTGAGGTTGAACGCGCTGTCGATGGGACAGAAGAAGAAGGTCTTCATGGCCTTCGCGCTGGCCACCAATACCCGTCTCCTGCTGATGGACGAGCCAACCAACGGGCTCGACATCCCCTCGAAGACACAGTTCCGCAAGGTCATTGCCCAGTACATGACGGAGGAGCGCACACTCATCATCTCCACCCATCAGGTACATGACGTGGAGCAGCTGTTGGACCATATCCTTATCCTCTCGCCCCAGAAGTTGTTGCTTAACGCTTCGGTAGCCGAGATCCAGGAGAAATATACCTTCGAGTATCGCACGCCCGCCGAGATGGATGATGTACTCTATGCCGAACCCTCGTTGCAGGGAAATGCTGTCGTTGCACCCCGCAAGGCCGGTGATGCTGAGACCCAGGTCAACCTGGAACTGCTGTTCAATGCAGTCAACGAAGGCAAGATATAAGACTACGAATTACACTAATTATACGAATTGTTATGATTCAGTTTAATATACAAAGATTCGGAAAACTGGCCCGCTGGTCGCTGGTCAACGACAAGAAGTACTTCATCAAGAGCTTCTTGCAGGTCTTTGCCATCCTGACGTTCCTCTTTCTGTTCTTCACATGGGTGATGAACCGCGAGTCAGTGCGTAGCAGTATCAATGCCTATGAGACCTGCTCCATCACCGTGATAATCCTGTTTGGAACCACCTTCGTGCTGGGTTCTTCCTTTATGTTCTATAGTATGGAGGGCAAGCACGACATGCAGAACCTGATGATGCTGCCTGCCTCGAACCTGGAGAAATACCTGATGCGCTATGCCACGTGGATGCTCCTGTTGCCTCTTTATCTGGTGGCTTTGTTGGGATCCGACGCGTTGCAGTATGTCGTCAACCTGATGGTGGGTCACGAGCACGTCACCTTCGTCACCTCCACGTTGGTGGACAGCCTCAATCGTTTGTTCCAAACTGGAAGTACACAGCCATCTGCGCCATACGTTTCTGAACTCCCTGTTGTTGCTGGCCGTCTTGTTCCATTCGCTCTACGCCCTGGGAGCCACCTTCTTCCGCACCCGTAAGTTCAACTGGGTACCGACCACCCTCGTCATCATCCTGCTGAGTATCGTTCCTAACACTCAGGTGTCTCCTGCGGAAGCAACGACAACAGATATACTCATCACCAACCTCGTGGCGCTCTGCTGGGTAGTCCTGAACTTCTGGCTTTCGTACAGGCTCTTCTGCCGTCAGCAGGTCATTGGTAAATTCATTAATTGGTAAGGATATGAATACGTTTAGTTTCAATAGGTTTGGAAAGACGCTCTGTTGGGTGCTGTCAGTCAATCAGCGTCGAATGCTCTACGCAGTGGTGGGCTCCATAGTAGGTGTGTTCGTAGGCGAAATGATATTGCTTAGACTGTCTAATCTTTACTCTCCTGTCATCATGTTGAACCAGTACGGACAGGTAGGCGCTGCCCTCTTTGCATTGGTGTCGCTCATCCTGGTCAGCACCATCATGTCGAGTGTGAACGAGAAGCGCAAGCGCGAGGCTTTCCTCATGCTGCCCTCCTCCAATCTCGAAAAATTCCTCGCCCTGATGACCTACACCTCCGTCGTCTGTGTGCTGGGCGTCTTCCTGGCTTTCGTCTTGGGCGACAGTCTTCGCATGGCGTGGTTCTGGATCAGTGGGCCGTACACAGAGGCGAAGGTTTCGTATATAGGCGATCCAGTGGAATACTATTACTGGTGGTCGTCGGCCATTCCCATGCTGGTGGATAATCTGACGCCTCATGTGTTGGATGCCTTTTCCTACAACTGGTTCTATGTGGTGATGAATATCGTCGTGATTGCTGCCATTGCCGTGTGGACACATTCGCTCCTGATTATCGGCGGGACGCTGTTGCGCAAGTATTCGTTCGTCATATCTTGTATAGTGTTTATCGTGTTCTGGGTGATTTTTGGAAAGACGATGCAATATTTCGAACTCTCTATGTTTACATCTACTTGGGAGAATGAACGTTACGTGTCTGGCGAGGTTGGCATCCCGGCCTATATCCTCGCCGTCCTGCTCCCCCTGTTTGCTGTCTTCAACTACTGGGCGTCGTTCCGCATCTTCAAGAATTTCCAACTGATTACTAATAAATGGTTGAACTATGACTTTCACAAACGATAAAGCAATCTACCTGCAGATGGCGGACCGCCTCTGCGACGAGATACTGGCAGGTACGTACAAGGAGGACGACCGCATTCCAAGCGTCCGCGAGTATGCCGTCCTGCTACAGGTGAACACCAACACGGCTGTCAAGGCCTACGACGAGCTGGCTCGCGCGAACATTATATATAATAAGCGCGGACTGGGATACTTTGTCTCGCCAGGTGCCAAAGAGCAGATACTGACGGAGCGTCGTCGCGACTTCGTGAACAACCGACTGCCAGAGCTCTTCCGGCAGATGCGCCTGCTGGGCATCGGCATCGAGGAGGTTTGCAAGGCGTGGGAACAGTAATTTCGCAGGCAGAATGATAAAATATCGTCAGAATATGCCGTAGTCTGCAACTTTCTGACTACCTTTGTCGTCGAATAGACAAAACCCAACCGCATGATTCACTTAAAGGACATACACAAGACCTATCAGGGCGCTCAGCCGCTGCACGTGCTGAAGGGCATCACCCTCGACATCGAGCAGGGCGAATTTGTCTCCATCATGGGGGCGTCGGGGTCGGGCAAGAGTACCTTATTAAATATATTAGGTATCCTGGACAACTACGACTCCGGCACCTACGAACTGAATGGGGTGCCCATCTGGAACCTCAGCGAGAGCAAGGCCGCCGAGTACCGCAATCACATGATAGGCTTTATCTTCCAGTCGTTCAACCTCATCTCGTTCAAGACGGCTGTCGAGAACGTAGAGCTTCCCTTGTTCTATCAGGGAGTATCGCGCAAGAAGCGCCACCAGCTCGCACTGGAATATCTGGAGCGGTTGGGACTGCTACAGTGGGCCGAGCACTATCCCAACGAGCTCTCGGGTGGTCAGCGCCAGCGCGTGGCCATCGCCCGTGCGCTCATCACCAAGCCCCAGATGATTCTGGCCGACGAGCCTACGGGAGCACTCGACTCCAAGACCTCTGTCGATGTGATGCAGCTGCTGAAGCAGCTCAATCGCGACGAGGGTATCACGCAGGTCATCGTCACCCACGACCCAGGCGTGGCCGAACAGACCAACCGTGTCATCCGCATCAAGGACGGACTCATTTCTAATGCATAATTAAGCATTAAAAAGAGATGGAACTGCTGAAGGAAATATCGCAAACGGCAAAGCGCAATAAGCTCCGTACGGCCCTGACGGGCTTTGCGGTGGCGTGGGGCATTTTCATGCTCATCGTACTGTTGGGTGCGGGCAACGGGCTTATCAACGCTCAACTGCGCCAGTCGGAGCGTTTCCTGTCTAACTCGATGGTGGTCTTCGGAGGGCGCACTTCAAAGGCCTATCAGGGACTCAAGGAGGGCCGTCGCATCAATCTGCAGACGCGCGATGTGACGACCACCGATACTGAATTCCGACATGTCATCGACGAGGTGGGTGCCACCTACGACGTGTCTACCACCATCACCCACGGGCAGGAGTATATCAGCACGACGGTGGTGGGAGTCTATCCCAACCATACCAAGGTCGATAAGATGGAGATACTCTACGGGCGGTTCATCAATAACATTGACTTGAAGGAGAAGCGCAAGGTGCTGGTGCTCAGCAATAAGCAGGCCAAGGAACTGGAGCGGAAAGACAGCCGCTCGCTGCTGGGCAACTATGTCAAGGTGGGCAATTTCGCCTTCAAGGTGGTAGGCATCTATAAGGACGACGAAAACGGGCAGTCGGATGCCTATTCCTCCTATTCTGCCATCAAGGGCATCTTCGGAGCCAACACCGATAATGCGGGCTCCATCGAGTTTACCTTTCACGGGCTGCCCACCGAGCAGGCCAATGAGCAGTTTGAGCACGACTATCGCCAACGCCTGAATGCCAACCATCAGGCTCATCCGGATGACGAGAGCAGCATCTGGCTGTGGAACCGCTATACGCAGAACATGCAGATGGAGCAGGGCATAGGCATCATCCGTACCGCCCTGTGGATAGTGGGACTCTTCACCCTGCTGTCGGGCATCGTCGGCGTGTCGAACATCATGCTCATCACCGTCAAGGAGCGCACCCACGAATTTGGCATCCGCAAGGCCATCGGAGCCAAGCCCTGGAGCATCCTCCGGCTGATTATCACCGAGAGCGTCATCATCACCACCTTCTTCGGCTATATCGGCATGGTGCTGGGCGTGATGGCCAACGAGTATATGGATGCCACCCTGGGGCACGATACCATCGATACGGGATTGTTCCAGGCCACCATGTTCGTCGACCCCACCGTAGGACTGGATATCTGTTTCGAGGCGACAATGGTGATGGTCATTGCTGGTACGCTGGCTGGGCTCATCCCCGCCTTCAAGGCAAGCAGGATACGCCCCATCGAGGCGCTGAGAGCAGACTAGTATAAACTAGTTAAAACTAGTCAAACTAGTAACACTAGAAAAGAATATGAGAATAGACATAGATTCATATCGCGAAATCCTGGACACGCTGACTCGCAACAAGTCGCGCTCCTTCCTGACGGGCTTTGGCGTCTTCTGGGGAGTCTTCATGCTGGTGGCGCTTATCGGCGGCGGGCAGGGACTGAAGGAGATGCTGAACAAGAACTTTGAAGGTTTCGCCCAAAACACAGCCTTCGTATGGGCGCAGCAGACCACCAAGGCCTATAAGGGCTTCCGTAAGGGACGCTGGTGGGCGATGGACTATAAGGACATCGAGCGGCTGCGCCAGCGCGTGCCTGAGTTGAACGCTGTCGCCCCCGTCTTGTTTGGCGCTTGGGGTACATCGAATACGGCCTACTATGGTGACCAGAAGACTCAGCCGCGCATCCAGGGTGTCACACCCGACTATGCCGACATCGTTGCCCCGCGCATGTATTACGGCCGCTATATCAACGATATGGATTTGCAGCAGCACCGCAAGGTGTGCGTGTTGGGCAAGAAGATATACAAAGACCTCTTCAAGGATGGTGGCGACCCCTGCGGCAAGAGCATCCGCATCGACTCTACCTACTATCAGGTGATTGGCGTGGACTACAATGCCAGCGGGGGCATGAACTTCAACGGGAGAGCCGAGGAGAAGATCACCCTGCCGCTGACGCTGGTGCAGCAGACCTATAATCGCGGCAACGAGGTCGACATGATAGCCGTTACGGGTCGTCAGGGGGTGGTGATGAGCCGGCTGGCTCCCCGCATCCGCGAGACGATAGCCCGCAAGCACCTCATCGACCCTACCGACGAGCAGGGCGTGATGGTGTTCAATACGGAGGTGTTGTTCCAGCTGCTCGACGGCCTCTTCCGAGGTGTCAACTTCCTCATCTGGCTTGTCGGACTGGGCACGTTGCTGGCGGGAGCCATCGGTGTCAGCAACATCATGATGGTCACCGTGCGCGAGCGCACTACGGAGATAGGCATCCGTCGTGCCATTGGTGCTACGCCGCGCATGATTCTCTCGCAGATCATCTCTGAGAGCATCGTACTCACGCTGGTGGCGGGCATGTCGGGAATACTCTTCGGAGTGCTCATCCTGCAGATGCTGGAGTTGGCCAATACGGAGGATGGCATCCTGCAGGCACACTTCCAGGTAGGCTTCTGGACAGCACTGTCTGCCGCCCTTGCCGTCTCGGCGATGGGTGTGCTGGCAGGACTGGCTCCTGCCGCCCGCGCGATGAGCATCAAGCCCGTCGACGCGATGCGCGATGAATAAGGGGCAAGCCCAATAAACCTAGTTAGAACTAGTACCAACTAGTCAAAACTAGAAAAACAACGAAATAACGAAAACAAAAAAATAATATGAAGAAGTACAGAAAGCTTATCATTGCAGCGCTGATAGCGCTGGTGTTCATCGGGACCTTCGTGTTTCTGTGGAGGAAGAGTCAGCCGCAGGAGGTGGTGTACAACGAGTTCGCCCCGGCGGTGAACGATGTGCGCAAGACGACCATCATCACGGGCAAGATAGAGCCCAGGAACGAGGTGAACATCAAACCCCAGATATCGGGTATCATCACCGAACTGATGAAGGAGCCCGGCCAGTATGTCCAGCAGGGCGAGGTTATTGCCCGCGTGAAGGTCATTCCCGACATGGGGCAGCTCTCCTCGGCTGAGGCCCGCGTGCGTCTGGCTGGCATCAACCTGAAGCAGGCTCAGGTCGACTACGACCGCGAGCAGGCGCTCTACGACAAGCAGCTGGTGTCGGCCGACGAGTTTGAGAAGATTCGCCAGAAGCTGCATCAGGCCAAGGAGGAGCTGACGGCCGCCCAGGATGCGCTCCAGGTGGTGCGCGACGGTGTGTCGAAAAGCAATGCCTCGGCCTCGTCGACGCTCGTCCGCAGCACCATCAGCGGTGTCATCCTCGATGTCCCCGTCAAGGTGGGCAACTCCGTCATCCTCAGCAACACCTTCAACGACGGTACCACCATTGCCTCTGTTGCCAACATGAACGACCTCATCTTCCGAGGGAATATCGACGAGACGGAGGTGGGACAGCTGGTGAGCGGCATGCCGATGAAGATTACCATCGGTGCGCTGCAGGACCTGAAGTTTGATGCCGCCCTGGAGTATATCTCGCCCAAGGCTGTCGAGAGCAACGGCGCCAACCAGTTCGAGATCAAGGCTGCCGTCCATGTGGCCAAGGACGACAAGCTGCGCTCGGGCTATTCCGCCAATGCCGAGATTGTGCTGGCCGAGGTGCAGAAGGCGCTCACCATTCCCGAGAGTGCCATCGAGTTCTCGGGCGACTCCACCTTTGTATATGTCATAAAAGGTGAGGGCGAGGAGAAAACCTACCATCGCCAGCCCGTCGTCACCGGACTCTCGGACGGCGTGAACATCGAGATCAAGAAGGGCCTCACGGCCAAGGACAAAATTCGCGGCCCAGAGCTGATAGCCGAGGAGAAATAAGGATCACTACGTTTGCACCGTAATAGAAACAAACTTCAAGAAATATAGCGATGACAACAAAAGACATTTACCTCGCAGGAGGTTGCTTCTGGGGGACAGAACATTACTTCAAACAGATAGAGGGTGTGGTGGATACCGAGGTGGGGTTTGCCAACGGCCACACGGAGAATCCCACCTATAAAGAGGTGTACACCGACGAGACGGGATATGCCGAGACGGTGCATGTGAGATACGCGCCCGATGTGGTGAGCCTCGAGTTTCTGCTGCGGATGTTTTTCATGGCCATAGACCCCACGAGCCTGAACAAGCAGGGCCACGACGAAGGCACCCGCTATCGCACGGGAATCTATTACAGCGATGTCGCCGACCTGCCCGTCATCAACGCGGTGTACGACGACGAACAGCGGCACTATGACCAGCCGCTGGCAGTGGAGCGGCGGCCACTGGAGCGTTTCTATACCGCTGAGGAGTACCATCAGGACTATCTCGACAAGAATCCCACTGGCTATTGTCATCTGCCCGAGTCGCTCTTCGAGTTTGCCCGTCAGGCCAAGGCCAACCATGAGTAACCTCGTTCTTAACGAGCCGTAATCTCGTCCTCAACGAGCCGTAATCTCGTTGAACGGGACGATTGAGATGCAAACTCTCAACTCTCAACTTCCAAAAACTCCTACCACCCCTACTATCACAGGGCTCAATCCCTTTGTACATCGGGCTTTGAGCCTTGTCATGGTAGGGGTTGTGAGAAAATGAGTTTTGTCTTCGTGATCTTAAAATCCTGTTCCCTTGTTCACCAGGTATTTCTTGCCGTTGTGGAGGTAGAGCCCCTGCGTGGCAGGCTGGCCACTCAGACGGCGACCGTCCAGCGTGTACCAGGTGTTGTCCTGCTGCTGGGGGCTGCGGATGGCTTCGATGGCTGTGTTCTCGCCTGAGAATGTCTTGAGGGTCATGAGCGCATCGTTGCTGATGAGCTGATGGCTGCCGCTTTTCCATGTCAGTTCCCAGAAACCGCGGTTGTCCCAATCGTTCATCACGCGGTTGTTGCCGTTCGAGTCGGCACCATTGCCGCACTCTTCCGGCTGCCAGTAGTAGAGGCCCGTCACGTTGGCGTACTTGTTCATCGTGGCTATCAGGTCCTTCAGAAAGCGGGTCTGTCCGGCAGGAGAGTAGGGCCATGTGGCGCTGGTGTTGTGTTCGCCGCTCCTGACGGTAAAGTTGCTGTTGTTGTGGTATCCCACCTCTACGAGATGTATCTGCTTGGTGGGGAATGCGCTTTGCAGTGCGCCGAGGGTGGCATCAAGGTTTGACAGCGTGCCGTGCCACAGAGGGTAGTAGCTCAGGCCTATCAGGTCGTAGTCGGTGAAGCCAGCCTGCTCCACCCACTTGTAGAAGTTGGTGCAGTGGGCGCTGTTCTCCGTGCGCTCGCAATGCAGGATGATCTTGGCATCCTTGCAGTCGGAGGCTCTTACGCCTTCGGCAGCCGCTTTCAGCAGGGCGGCGAAGCGCTGTATCTGGGCCTTCTGGGCATCGTAGGTGCTGCTGAAGACAAACCAGTTGCTCTTGTTCTTGCCGCTTGTATTGTCCCAGAGCATGCCGTAGCTCACCTCGTTGCCGATCTGGATACAGTCGGGGGCGGCACCGTAGGCAACCAGCGCATTCAGCGCCTCGGTGGTATAGCTCTTCACCTTTGCTGCAACGGTCTCCGTGGCTGTGCTTCTGTTGAAGCCCCAGCTTTCAGGAATCCATTGCTGGCTGACATCAGTCCACGTGTCGCTGTAGAAGAAGTCGAGCAGGAAACTCATGCCTGCGTCCTTGATGCGCCGGCCCAGCCGCTTGACGTATTCCAAGTCCTGACAGGTGGCTACGCTGTTGTCCTTGCCAGGGTCCACCAGCAGGCGTACGCGGATGGCATTCCATCCTGCCTCGTCGTGCAGATAGGTGAGCATGCCGTCGCTGTATTGTGTGTTGATGGGTTTGCCGTCCGCATCGAGCCATACATCCCCTGCGGCTTCGTAGGCGGGTACTAAGCTGATGTCGCCGCCCACATATTTCTGTGCTGAGGCTGCTATGCCGCAGAGGCAGCACGCAATGAAGAATAGTGTCTTTTTCATTTTTATAATGCTTAATTTTTCAACTCTCAACTCTCAACTGTCAACTCTCAACTCTTCTTATGCCGGTTGGCCCGCTGCTCACGGTACTTGGCTTTCTGCCGGGCAGAGCCAGAACCGTGGGCACCGGTGATATACTTTTTCTTCTTGGCCTTGGTCTTGACCTTGTCCTCTTCCTTGCGGGGACCGCCACCCCGTCCGAACGAGATGCCGTTGACCAGAATGTCCTCGAAATCGCTTTCCTTACTCATAGCGCTCTTTCTTCTTACCTCTCACTTCTTGCCTCTTAATTAGTGGTGGAACAGGCGCACGCCCGTGAAGGCCATAGCGATGCCGTATTTGTCGCAGGTCATGATGACATGGTCGTCGCGCACGGAGCCGCCAGCCTGGGCGATATACTCCACGCCGCTCTTGTGGGCACGCTCGATGTTGTCGCCGAAGGGGAAGAAAGCATCAGAGCCGAGGGCTACCTTCGTATTCTGGGCTATCCACGCTTTCTTCTCCTCTAAGGTCAACACCTCGGGCTGACGGGTGAAGAACTGCTGCCAGGCACCGTCGCGCAGCACGTCGTCATGCTCGTCCTCGGAGATATACACGTCGATAGTGTTGTCACGGTCGGCGCGGCGGATACCCTCCTTGAAGGGCAGGGCCATCACCTTCGGATGCTGGCGCAGCCACCAGATGTCGGCCTTGTTGCCAGCCAGTCGGGTGCAGTGGATGCGGCTCTGCTGTCCGGCACCGATGCCGATGGCCTGACCGTCCTTCACGTAGCATACCGAGTTCGACTGGGTGTATTTCAGCGTAATCAGCGCAATGATGAGGTCGCGCTTAGCCTCGGGGGTGAAAGTCTTGTTCTGGGTGGGGATGTTCTCAAACAGGGCAGGGTCGTCCAGCTTGATTTCGTTACGTCCCTGCTCGAAGGTCACGCCGAAGCACTGCTTCGTCTCTACGGGAGCAGGTTTGTAGGCAGGGTCAATCTTGATGACATTATACGTGCCCTTGCGCTTGTCCTTCAGTATCTCGATGGCCTCAGGGGTATAGTCGGGAGCTATCACGCCGTCACTCACCTCGCGTTTCAGCAGCAGGGCGGTGGTGGCATCGCAGGTGTCGGAGAGGGCTACAAAGTCGCCATAGCTCGACATGCGGTCGGCACCGCGGGCACGGGCATAGGCACAGGCCACAGAACTCTCGTCCAGCCCCTTCACATCGTCTACGAAGTAAATCTTCTTCAGCGTGTCCGTCAGCGGCAGTCCTACAGCAGCACCGGCAGGCGAGACGTGCTTGAACGAGGCGGCGGCAGCCAGACCGGTGGCAGCCTTGAGCTCCTTCACCAACTGCCACGCATTGAGCGCATCCAGAAAGTTGATGTAGCCGGGACGGCCGTTAATCACTTCGATGGGTAACTCTCCCTCCTGCATATAGATGCGCGAGGGCTTCTGGTTCGGATTGCATCCGTACTTCAGCTGTAACTCTTTCATATTCTTTTGTGATAATTTCTTGGTTTTGTGTGCAAAGGTACAAAAAAAAGTTGTAACTTTGCCATCGTTATGGAGAAAAAGAGACATGCATTACGCAAACTATTAGAAGCAGTGGAGCGCGAGATACTGAAGAAGCCCAATCGCAAAACGCTCGACCGCCTGTCGCTCTTGGCAGGTTTTCAGGACTGGGAGTCGTTTCAGGATGCGCTCAGCGGAGAGACCGGCGAGGCCGTCTATGGCGGGCACACTGAACATGCTCGCCTGGAGACTAAAGACAAAAAAGAGATGCCCACCGAGTGAGCATCTCTTTTTATGTCGTGCAGGTTGTGCCTGTCTGCTGTCGGGATTACTCCTTGCCAGCCAGACCGCTGCGCTTCTCCTTGATGCGGGCAGCCTTACCAGTGAGCTTGCGCAGATAGTAAAGCTTAGCGCGACGAACCTTACCAACCTTGTTCACCTCGATAGAGTCGATGTTCGGCGACTCCAGGGGGAAGATACGCTCTACACCCACGGTGCCCGACATCTTGCGAACAGTGAAGCGCTTCTTCTCGCCATGACCGCAGATCTTAATCACTACGCCACGATAGAGCTGGATACGCTCCTTTGAACCCTCGATAATTTTGTAAGCGACAGTAATCGTGTCACCAGCCTTGAACTCTGGGAACTTCTTGCCGGTTGCAAATGCTTCTTCAGCAACTTTAATTAAATCCATTTTTTTCTTTGTTACTTTATTGTTTTGCTGTATCGTTCCATGCGCAACATAACAGGCCTCTCGTGACTTCCTGCCAGCGATTACGCGGAAAGCGGCTGCAAAGGTACGAAGAACTGAGCGAAAAACCAAATATTTTCCCGATTATTTTGCTTGTTTCAAGATTTTCTATTATCTTTGCACTGCAAAATGAAGTTTCTAACTAAGTTCTCAAAGTAGTATATCCTGAATAGTATGAACAAAATCGCTTTAGCTTTCAGTGCTGTGGTATTGGCTCTGTGCTCGTCGTGTCGTACGCAATACGAGGTGAGTTCGGTGCAGCGCAGCACGATACTGATTGACAGTCGCTATGATGTGAATCCCAGCGGGGAGGCTGCTGCCTTCCTGAAACCCTATAAGCATGTGGTAGACAGCATCATGGGACCTGTGGTAGGCCAATCGGCCAAGTATATGACGGCAGAACGCCCGGAGGGTACGCTGTCGAACTTGCTGGCCGACATCATGGTGTGGGCTTCTAAGAACTATGGCGAGACGGTAGACTTAGGCGTTTACAACATGGGTGGCGTGCGTGCCGACTTGCCCAAGGGTCCTATCACCTATGGCGACGTGCTCGACATTGCTCCTTTCGAGAACAAGATAGCCTTTACGACGCTCAGTGGTGAAGACCTGCTTGAACTGTTTGACGAGATGGCCGAGGTTGGCGGCGAGGGCGTCAGCCATTCCGTACGGCTGGTCATCTCGGATGACGGCGACCTCGTCAGTGCTACTGTCAACGGTCAGCCCGTCGACCCCAAGCGCGACTATCGGTTGGCCACCATCGACTATCTGCTGGGCGGCACCGACAAGATGTCGGCATTCAAGAAGGGCCGCAAGGTGAACTCACCCCAGGAGGTGAGCAACAATACTCGGTTTATCATCATGGACTATTTCCGTCATCTTACCAAGCAGGGCCTTCAGGCCGATGCTGAAATCGAAGGTCGTATAGTGGTGAAGCACGAAAAGAAGAAAGATGAGGATTAGTGTGCGTGTAGAATAGTTAAAGGTTAAAGATAGAAACGTTATGAGATATATTATTTCCATATTGGCCGTCATGGTGGCTCTTGCAGGACAAGCCCAGCAGCATAAGCAGCTCGTCATCCTGCATACGAACGATACCCACTCGCAGATTTTTCCGTTCAATCCTCAGCTGCCCGATACGCTGAAGGCCGGGCGAGGAGGATTCCTGCGCCGCATCGCTATGCTCAAGGAGGAGCGTGCCAAGCATCCCGACCTGCTATACTTCGACTCGGGTGATTTCTTCCAAGGGTCGGCATTCTTCACCCTCTTCAGGGGCGAGGTGGAGGTGGGGCTGATGAACCAGATGGGCATCGATGCCGCCACCATCGGCAATCATGAGTTCGACAACGGACTGGAAGAGATGGCACGTGCGTTCCGGAAGGCTTCGTTCCCCATCGTCTGTGCCAACTACGATTTCACGGGTACGCCCGTTGAGGGACTCGTCAAACCTTACATTATTATAAATAGGAATGGTGTGAAGATAGGTGTCTTCGGGGTGAGTCCTAAGTTGAAAGGGCTGGTTTCCGACAAGAACTGTGTGGGGGTCAAGTATCTGGACCCCGCGCGGGTGGCGCTTGAGACAGCCACCATGCTGAAGAAGCAGAAGAAGTGCGATATGGTGGTCTGCATCTCGCACTTAGGCTGGAAGAGCAATCGCGGCGAGGACGACCTCTATATGATAAAAGGTTCGCGCAATATCGACCTCGTGCTGGGCGGACACACCCATACCTACTTCGACAAGCTGGAGTATGTGAAGAATATGGACGGACATCCCGTAGCCGTCGACCAGAATGGAAAGGGTGCCGGCTTTGTTGGCCGGATAGTTGTGGACCTGAAGTCCAAATAGCTGCTTATTCGAAGTAGAAGGTCAGCACTATCATCTTCGACTGCGCGCTGCTAACTGAACCCGCATAGGGCTTGAGGTTGGCATCGCGCAGTTCTTTTTTGTGGTTCTGGTCGAGCACATCGCCCAGGCCGAAGCAGAACTTCAGTTCGGGTATCAGCTTGAAGAAAGGCAGATAGAAGTCGCAGCCCAGACCAACCTCCACCATCGTGTTATAACGCTTCAGCCGGATGATGTCCGACTCGCTGCCCGTCAGGTTGATGCAGGGGTTGATGCCCGCCATCACGTAGACGCGGTGGTTGTTCCATCGCGGGGCGGCAAACTTCAGGTCGATGGGAAGCGACACATACGTGCTCTTCAGGTCCTGTGTCTGGCGAATCATGTTGCCTTGCTCGTCACGGCGGTTCCTATTCAGAAAGCTCAGATGCTTCGCTCCGAAGTGCATCTGCGGTGTGAAGCGCAGCGAGAAGTTGTCCGACAGGCGCCACTCTCCCAGCACGCCCACCGTGAAGCCCGGGTTCCACTTGTCGGCATCGCATAATATCAGCTCCTCGCTGGTGGTGCCGTCTTCGCTGACAATGGTTTGCGGACCCACATTCTCAAATTCGATGTCTTGCAGGTTCATGCCTACCAGTATGCCAAAGTGCAACTGGCGCAGGTCTATATAGGGCTTGTTCTGCACGCGGCGGTCCATCTGAGCCGTCGCTGACAGTGCGGCTGCAAGGACCAACAGCAGAGTGGAAATGGTTCTTTTCATATACATCTTTATAACGCTTCCTGTATGCGCTTTATTATTTCGATGTTGTATAAATTATGCCTTAAAAGTGAAATAATCTACCTAAAATTAGGTATTATTCGAAAATATTGCTTACCTTTGCGTCATCAAAAGTGAGTATTAACAGTATTAACAACTTAAATTTATAAGATTATGGCATACGTAATTGGTGACGACTGCATCGCATGTGGAACATGTATCGATGAGTGCCCCGCAGGCGCTATCTCTGAGGGCGACAAGTATTCTATCAACCCCGATGTTTGCACAGAGTGCGGCACATGCGCTGACGTTTGTCCGTCAGAGGCAATCAGCCTTCCCTAAGGAATAAGCTGATTTATGTGGTTAAAAAGGGTGGGCGTTCCTTCGGGAGCGCCCACTTCACTTTTCTTATATTCCGTCCGCAGGGGGGATTTTACTTGACCTGAATGACCAGATAGCGGCTTGTAGACCAGAACTGCGACGGATTCTCGATGCGCAGCACATACTGCTTGTTGGCATCCTGCTCCAGACGGTAGCTGCCTGCGGGGTGCGAGGTCAGCAACTTGGCCGAACGGCTGTAGAGCTTGATCTCCTTGTCAACACGGATGTCAATCTTGGTGAAGTAGTCCTGATTGAAGTTAGAGCGGAGCACCTCGCCGTCCTCGATGATACGCTGTTCCTTGAGTTCCTTCTTGGTGCCGAAGACAAACCATGCTGTGTTCAGCTGCTTGTCTTGGGTCGAGATGGTCTGCGACTTCTGGGTAGACTCCTCCGCCAGTGTGGCCACATTGGTCTCCAGGTCTGTTACCTGTGTCGACAGCTCGGTAATCTGGATGTTCTTTGCCTCCAGCTCGGCCATCAGCGACTTGATCTGCGTGTCCTTCTCCTCCAGCTGCTTGGTCAGGTTGTCAAGTGTGCGGCGCAGCTGGTCGCCCTTCACTGAACTCTGGCGCAGCTGGTTGCGCAACTTGTTAATCAACTCGCGGTTCTGCTGCATGGTCTGCTGAATGAACTGCATGTTCTCGTTGATGCGCTCCTTCATGCTGGCACCCTCGCCCTGACGGGCCACGCTCACCCGGTCCTCAGCGGCATTGATAGCACGGAAGCCTTCCTCAATGTCGTTGAAGGTGGCCATCATGTCGTTGATCTCGTTGTCCTTTTGCACGATGATACGGTTCAGCGAGTCACGCTCCTGAGCCACCAGCAAGTCGGTAGACTGCTGGCTCTTCTGATTGCAGGCGGTCAGAGCCGTCATGCACATTGCAAATACAAAAAGCTTTTTCATTTACTTTATTTTTAATTCTTAATTACTCTCAACTCTCAACTGTCAATTGTCAACTCTCAACTGTCAACTCTCCACTCAGTCCCCCTTTCCCGCTACGACAATCACGAACTCGCCTCTTGGCTCGTGCTCGGTGAAGTGGGCAATAGCCTCCTCCAGTGTGCCGCGGACACTCTCTTCGTGCACCTTTGAAATCTCGCGGCAAACGCTGACTTCGCGATCCTTGCCAAAGACTTCGCTAAACTGCTGCAGCGTTTTCAGCACACGGTAGGGCGACTCGTAGAATACCATCGTGCGGCTTTCGTCGGCCAGATTTTGTATCTTCGTCTGGCGCCCCTTCTTCTGGGGCAGGAATCCTTCGAAACAGAAACGGTCGCAGGGCAGGCCGCTCGACACCAGTGCAGGCACAAAGGCTGTAGCGCCAGGCAGCGTCTGTACTTCTATGCCGGCACGGACAGCCTCGCGCACCAGAAAGAATCCCGGGTCTGAGATGCCGGGGGTCCCCGCATCGCTCACCAAGGCAATGGTCTGACCAGCCCGCAGGCGCTCGACCACCGAAGCCGAAGTGCCGTGCTCGTTGAACTTATGGTGAGACATCAGGCGCTGCTCAATGCCGAAATGCTTCAGCAGGATGCCTGATGTACGGGTATCCTCTGCCAGCACCAAGTCGGCCTCTTTCAGTACTCTGATGGCGCGAAGTGTCATGTCCTCCATATTGCCCACAGGCGTGGGTACAATATATAATATTCCCATTTCGGATGCAAAATTACGAAAATCATCGAACATTGAACATCGAACATGGAGCATTATTTAGGCAATTAGTTTATTTTAACTTTCTCGAGTGCAAAAAATACTCAGTGTTCCATGTTCCATGTTCCATAAAATAACTACCTTTGCACGCATGATGACAGAAAATATTTCGGGCGAGGCTCATCGCCCAGGCAGAATAGAAGTAGTTTGCGGCTCGATGTTCTCGGGCAAGACCGAGGAACTCATCCGTCGCCTCCGCCGTGCCCAGTTTGCCCGCCAGCGTGTGGAAATCTTCAAGCCCGCCATCGACACCCGCTATAGCGACGAGGAGGTGGTGAGCCACGACCATAACGCCATTCCCTCAACACCTATCGACTCCTCGGCAAGCATCCTCCTGCTGTCTTCCGACATTGATGTGGTGGGAATCGATGAGGCCCAGTTTTTCGACGACGGGCTGGTAGAGGTCTGTTCCCAGCTGGCCTATCGGGGTGTGCGCGTCATCGTGGCTGGACTCGATATGGACTATCGTGGTGTCCCCTTCGGCCCGATGCCGGCCCTCTGCGCCATTGCCGACGAGGTAGTCAAGGTGCATGCCATCTGTGTACGTTGCGGCAATCTGGCATACGTCAGTCACCGCACGGTAGACAACGACCATCGCGTCCTGCTGGGCGAGACGCAGGAGTACGAACCCCTCTGTCGCGACTGTTACCAGCGCGCCATCCAGGCAGAAAAAGCCAGGAAGACAGAAGGGTAGGGGCTGGTGGTGCACAAAAGATGGCGGTCAAAACAGTAAAAAGCTAAAAAACATCCCAATAAATTTGGCAATCTCAAAAAAACATCGTACCTTTGCAGCCGATTTCCAAGAAATCGCCCGATATAGCTTTTTCGGGACTGATCCGCTAGCTCAGTTGGTAGAGCACAACACTTTTAATGTTGGGGTCTTGGGTTCGAGCCCCAAGCGGATCACCAGTACCACGTCAAGGGAGCCGTTCAGGTTCCTTTTTTTCTGGAATGAGTCCATACTTTTTGCTCAGCCCTCATTCTTTTTGGAGTTTTTCCATTCTATCACTTTCTCTGCTCCTGCTGAGCCTTGCCCGCAGCCTTCATCCAGCCCGTCACCGTCTGCCCTGTCTGCTGCTTGAAGGCATTACTGAAAGTGCGATAATTGCGGAAACCGCTCTCCAAGGCTAACTGCTGGGCGGTGAAGGGATTCTGAGCGGCTACAGCCTTGCGGTAAAGTTCCATGAAGTGGTGGATGCGCAGGCTGTTGATGTAGGCATTGTATGTGATGCCCTGCTGTGAGAAATACTGGCTGAGATAGTAGCGGTTGGTACCAATCGCCTTGGCAAGCAGTATGGCGGTCAGGTCGTACTGCAGATAGAGCTGCGTGTCTATGCAATGCCGCTGCAGCATGGGGCCGATGGTGTCGGTGAGGTTTTGAGGTTTTGAGGCGGCAGGGCTCTCGGGTGATGTCTCCCCGGCACCCGAGAGCAGGGAAGGATCGGTACCCGATACCGTATGGGAGCTCAAGTCGCTTAGTGTCTCTACGCGCCACAAGAGAAAGCAGACGAGAATCATGCTGTTCAGCTGTGTGATGTATTTGTAAGTCACGCCGTGAGGGTCTAATGTGTAGATGCCGAAAAACGACATGATGACTGCCAGCACCAAGAGGCTCTGCCATATCTCTTTATGCTCCAGGTCGGCATAGTTGTCGCACAGCCAGTGCCCGTATCGTCGCACCTCACGAACCATGTATGCTATCAGGCCGATACCCATCAGCAGATAATAGGCATATAATGCCGGCAAAAGGTCAATGCTTCGTGAAATCGCACACATCGTTGTGATGGCAGCGAGCGGTGCCACCATCAGGAAGGCTGGCCACGCGGGACGCCTGCGGTCTTGCAGCATGGAGAACAATACTGTTATCCCGAAGGGTACGAATGTCATGAAGTCGAGCGTAGCACCTACAAAGGTGGCCTGCAAGGCATCTTCGGGCGAGGGAAGGTATAATTCAGGCAAATACCACACGTGGCTCAGCGTCATGCTGGCAAAGAAGGCAGCCGTCCACCGGCGTAGCCGCACCGGCGACGTGACGTCGGGAGCAATGGCATTGCTACGGCGCAGCAGCAGATAGCAGCAGGCTATCAGCGACAACATGGCAGCGGCTCCGTAGAGCATCATATAAAGAAAGTCTTCTTGTATGGGTTGATCGTGCATAATGATTGGTCTTTCTATTATTTCCGCAAAGGTACGAAAAAAAGATCAATAGTGCGCTATCTCCCTGCAAGTTTTTTGTTGACGAAACAGCCATCAACTTACATTCAGTTGATGGCTGTTTTTCTCATTAGCGCACAGATTCCCTTACATCGAGAACATCTTCTTGCCCTCGAAGTAGGTGGCTGTAGGCTTGGTGTTGTGAATCTGGTTCACCGGACAGGTCAGCACATCCTGGTTGAGTAGCAGGAAGTCGGCAAACTTGCCTGTCTTGATGCTCCCTCGCTCATCCTCGATGAACATCTGCTTGGCGCAGTTGATGGTCAGGGCGGTGAGTGCCTGCTCGCGGGTGACGAGCTCTTCAGTCCACAGCGGGGTTCCGTTCTCAGACCAGAGTACCCCCGTCACGGCTATCTCCATGATGCCGAACGGATCGTCGGGACTGCCGCTCAATGCTGGATAATCGGAGTGGATGGTGGCGGGGATGCCATAGTCGAAGTACGACTTAAAGGGATACGCCTTGTCTTCATAGCCGACTGGGGTCATGCCATGCTCCCGAATATACTCAACTGCTCCTGTAGGGAAGTGGTGCCAGGTGACGCCCGAGGTGACATAGATGTTATGCTGTGCCATGCGCTTATAGTCGGCTTCATCCACGTTGCGCACGTGGACGAGCGTATTGCGCATCTCGTCCTTTCCGCCATTGACGAAGGCATTGACCACCTGGGTGACTCCCTTGTTGCCCATTACGTGTATGTGGATGGTCAGCCCCTGGGCATTAGCCTTGCGTGTCAGCTCTGTCACTTCCTGTTCCGTCCAGTTGGCTATGCCTTGGTGACCGTCGGGATAGAGCGGGTCCACAATGGCGGTACCGGCTTCCACGCCGCCGTCGAAGAGCAGCTTGATCCATCTCGGAATGACGCGCGTGGATGCAAATTTCTTGGCATCGACAGCTCTGGCCAACGCCTCGTCCATATCCATCCAGCTCTCAATCTCGTAGGGCAGACCCATCACGAAGTGCAGGTTGCCGGCCTTGTCCATTTGCTGGGCTGCCTGATAGTAGTTGGTATTCACAAAGTAGTTGCCCCATCCGCCGTGATACATGGTATAGCCTACTGACAGCATGTATTTTTCAATCTCTGCCAGGTTGGCTGTGGCGATATCGAGGGTGTAGAGGTTGTCATTGTCCAGGAAGGAGCGCAGGTAGGTCTGGGCCTGCTCCTTCACCAGTCCGGTAGGCATACCGTTGGCATCGGTCACAATCTCGCCGCCGCGAAGGGTGGTCTTGCCGGCACTGCCGTCTTCGTTGATGATGCCGGCCTTCTTCAGTAGAATGGTGTTGGCCAGTGCCTTGTGGCACTCCTCGTCGAGCATATATATGGGGATGTCGCTGCAGATGGCATCCAGGTCCTGACGGGTAGGCATGTTGGCTTCGAGGCTTTGGAGTCGCCAGCCTTGGCCGAAGATAGACGTGGCACCCTCAGTCCTAGCCTTCTTGACAGCCTCCTTTATTTTCTTCAGAAATTGTTCCGTATCGTCCTGCAAGTTGAACATCGTGCCAATACTCTTGAGGGCATAGCCCAGCATATAGTGGGAGTGGCCGTTGCCGCAGCCGGGCATCACCAGACCTTTGCCGCTGTAGTCTACCACCTCGGTCTTGCCTGTCTGAATGTAGGCTTCGGCTCCCTTCTTGTCACCCACGTAAACGTATTTACCGTCTTTCACGGCCAATGCCTCTGCCATCTGATTGTTCTCTGCTGTGAAGATTTTGCCATAGACCACAAGGTCGGCACTGTTGCTTACGGTGTTGCTGTTGTTTTTGTCGTCTTTGCAGCCGGCCATCATGCATGTGGAGGCAACAGTACTCACGACGGCAATGTCTGATAGCATTTTCTTCATCATGTTCTTGATTTTTGCTTGTTTCATTGATTCTTTTGTTTTTTTTAAATATAATTGGATATTAAGCATTCGTCTGGCAAAATTAGCACTTTCCAGCAAAAAAAGAATCACGGCTCAGGTCGTGAACCGTGATTCTTGCAGATTTTACCACTATTTTTGCAGTTTTTTCCATTCTATGTAGTGCTCTGTAAGCGTGCCTTATTGTTCAATAACCTGCCCTTATTGCTCAATAAGCGGTCTTTATCACTAAATAAGCGGCCCTTATTGCTCAATAACCTGCCCTTATTGACCAAGCATCGTGACCTGTCACCCTCCTGTCACCCTTGTCACCCTATAAAAACAGGGTGCAGCCCTTTGTACATCGGCATTCTGACACCCTGACATCCTAAAATGCAAAACTTTATGTGTAAAACGCCAAATACAGGGCATCATACAGCCGTTTTTTCTGGAACGCATCCTAACACTTTCTCCGCCGCACTCGAAAAATTGTTGGAACGCACTCGAAAAATTTTTCCCCTGCACTCGAAAAAGTTTTCCCCTGCACTCCAGGAATAAGCATAAAAAGCATCCGCAAGTGGCCCGATGGGGCTGCTTGCGGATGCTCTCTTTATTCTTTCTGTTTGTGGGACTTTTTTAGTCGAGTATCACTTCCATGCCGGTCTTCTGCACTTGCATGCCCATGTTACAATAGAAACTGATGGCGGCATCGTTGCCCTCCCATACGTTGAGGGTGATGTTGTGGCATCCTATCGACTTGGCATAGTCGCGTACATAATGATATAGTGCCTGTCCGACGTGTCGGCCGCGCGCCTGTTCGTCGACGCAGATGTCGTCGATATACAGCGTCTTGGCATCTTGCAGCAGCGGATGGTTGCTGACCTCCGTCAGCTGGCAGAAGGCATGTCCGAGTATCTTGCCGTCGTCATAGACGAAGATGGGATTGCGGTCGTCTCTGATGAGCTCGGCCAGCTCTTGTTCGCTATACTTGGTGGTGTCGCCCTTGAACAGGTCCGGCCGGATGTGGTGATGAACGGCATTTACCTGGTGCAGCAGACTCATCAGCCCTTGGATGTCCCTCTCTTCTGCTTTCCTAATCATGGCTTTGATGCTTATGCGAAGCAGGGCAGGTCTTTCTTCTGCACCAGGTATTCGCCAATCTGGACGGCATTGAGGGCTGCACCCTTGCGGATCTGGTCGCCCGAGAGCCAGAAGGTGAGTCCGTTGTCGTCGGCAAGGTCCTTGCGGACGCGGCCTACATAGACATCGTCCTTGCCTGCGGTTTCGAGCGGCATGGGATAGGTGAGGGTAGCGGGGTCGTCCACCAGTGTGCAGCCGGGGGCGGCGGCGATGGCCTTCTGTGCCTCCTCGACGCTGAGGGGGCGCTCGGTCTCAATCCATACGGACTCGGAGTGCGAACGGAGCGAGCTGACGCGTACACACATGGCAGAGCAGCGGGCATCGGTGTGCATAATCTTCTGCGTCTCGTTGTACATCTTCATCTCCTCCTTGGTGTAGCCGTTGGGCTGGAAGACATCAATCTGGGGGATGACATTATAGGCCAGCTGGTGGGGGAACTTCTTGATGGTCTTCACCTCTCCAGTCTCGACCATCTCCTTGTACTGCTGCTGCAACTCGGCCATAGCGGCGGCTCCGGCTCCCGAGGCACTCTGATAGCTGGAGACATGGATGCGCTTGATGTGGCTGAGCTGTTCCAGGGGCTGCAGCACGACCACCATCATGATAGTGGTGCAGTTGGGGTTGGCAATGATGCCGCGGGGACGGTTGAGCGCGTCGGCGGCATTGCACTCAGGCACTACCAGGGGCACATCGTCGTCCATGCGGAAGGCCGAGGAGTTGTCGATCATGACACAGCCGTACTTGGTGATGTCGGCAGCAAACTCCTTGGAAGTGCCTGCACCGGCTGATGTAAAGGCGATGTCGATGTCCTTGAAGTCGTCGTTGTGCTGGAGCAGCTTGACAGTGAGTTCCTTGCCGCGGAAGGTGTACTTCGTGCCGGCGGAGCGCTCTGAACCAAACAAAACGAGTTCGTCCATAGGGAAATTTCTCTGGTCGAGGATGCGTAGAAACTCCTGACCCACGGCGCCTGATGCGCCTACGATAGCTACTTTCATCTTTCTTTTTTCTAATGATTACTTAATTTTGGCTGCAAAATTACAAAAAATCCGTGTAATAAGTGTCATCCATGCTAAAAAATTCGTACCTTTGCAAACAATATGATATTTTTATCCACATATTTCCCTATTACGAGTCCGACGCTGATATTTTTCGTCGTACTGATTATCATCCTGTTTGCCCCAATCATTATGGGCAAGCTGAGGATTCCGCACATCATCGGTATGGTGCTGGCGGGAATGCTGATAGGGCAGAACGGGCTGAATGTGCTGACGCGCGACTCGTCGTTCGAGCTCTTCGGGAAGGTTGGACTGCTCTATATTATGTTCCTGGCAGGACTGGAGATGGACTTGGAGAGCGTGAAGAAGAACTCGCGGCGGTTTCTTGTCTTCGGACTGCTGACCTGCCTGATACCGTTGGCGCTGACTTACGGGATGTCGCGCTGGCTGCTGGAATACAGTCATACGGCTTCGTTCCTGTTAGGATGTATCATGGCTTCGAACACGCTGATAGCCTATCCCATCATCACGCGCTATGGATTGCAGCGCGACTCGAGCGTGATGCTCAGTGTGGGGTCGAGCATGCTGTCACTGTTCCTGTCGCTGATGATGCTGGCAGCCCTCTCGGCAGCCTACAAGGGAGATACGGGCATCGGCTTCTGGCTGTTGTTCCTGCTGAAGTTTGCGGCGTTCCTCGCCGTGCTGGCATGGACGCTTCCCAAGCTGGCGCGATATTTCCTGAGGCGCTATTCCGATGCGGTGATGCAGTATATCTTTGTGCTCAGTGCCATGTTCTTGTCGGCGGCTTTGTCGGAGGCTGTCGGCGTGGAGGGCATCGTGGGCGCATTCCTCTCAGGACTCATCCTAAACCGCTATATCCCCCATGTGTCGCCGCTGATGAACCGCATCGAGTTTATCGGCAACGCGCTGTTCATCCCCTATTTCCTCATTGGCGTGGGCATGCTTATCAATGTGCGCACCCTGTTTGAGGGCGTTCACATGCTTTGGATAGTGACGATGATTGCCTTTTTCGGCACTTTCGGCAAGGCTGTGGCAGCCTATCTGTCGAGCCTGTTGTTCCGTCTGCCCAAGTCGGCCGGTAACATGATGTTCGGCCTGACCTGTGCCCATGCGGCAGGAGCTATCGCAATGGTGATGGTGGGCATGCAACTTGAGGTGAGTCCCGGGGTCTATCTGGTGAACGACGAGATACTGAATGGCGTGGTGATTATGATTCTCATCACGTGCATCATCTCGACCCTGATGACGCAGCATGCCTCGCAGCAGATTATATTGGCCAACCGCGAGGCGAACACCGGCATGGAAGCTCGCGATAGCGATGACGAGAAGATCATGCTCTGCGTGAAGTATCCCGAGATAGCCCCCCAGCTGCTGGAACTGGCTATCATGGTGCGCAACGAGCAGCTGAACCGCGGTCTGGTGGCTCTGAACGTGGTGTACGACGATGCCCTGTCGGCCAGTCACCGCGAACAAGGACTGCAACTGCTGGAGCGGCTGCAGCAACGTGCCGCAGCCAGCGATATCCGTATGCAGACGCAGGTGAGGCTGGCCTCGAATATTGCCAACGGCATCAAGCATGCCTTCCGCGAGTTTGGCGCCTCGGAGATTATCATGGGTATGCATGTGCATACGGACGTGAACCCGAAGTTCTGGGGCGAGTTTATCCAGAGCCTCTACAACGGACTGAACCGCCAGATTGTGCTGACGCGCTTCGTGCAGCCGCTGAACACGCTGCGGCGCATCCAGGTGGCAGTGCCGTCGAGGGCCGAGTTCGAACCGGGCTTCCATCGCTGGCTGGAACGGCTGAGCCGTATGGCGAGCAATCTGGACTGCCGCATCCAGTTTCATGGGCGCAACGAGTCGCTGGAGCTCATCCGCGAATATATCAACAACCACCATCCCTCCGTGCGGGCGGAATATACGTTCATGGGTCATTGGAACGAATTGCCTACGCTGGCTGCCAACATCAACGACGACCACATGTTTGTGGTCATCACGGCCCGTAAGGGTACCATCTCGTACAAGAGTGCCCTGGAGCGGTTGCCAAATGAGCTGCAGCAACACTTCTCGGGCAAGAACCTCATGATACTCTTCCCCGACCAGTATGGCGATGCCAAGGAAGAGAGCATGACCTTCACGGCCGCCCAGCATCAGGAGGAGAGCAGCGTCTACGACACGATAGCGCGCTGGATACATAGTAAGAGTAAAAAGGTAAGAAAGTAAGAACGTAAAAAGATAAAAGCAATGATAGATATTAAGGGAATCAAGAAGAGCTTTGGTACGTTGGAAGTATTGAAAGGCATCGACCTGCATATAGATAAAGGTGAGGTGGTCAGTATTGTCGGTCCCAGTGGAGCCGGCAAGACCACGCTGCTGCAGATTATCGGAACGCTGGATAAGCCGGATGCGGGCAGCGTCTGTGTAGACGGAGTTGACACCACACGGTTGTCGAGCAAACAGCTTTCCGACTTCCGCAACCGCCATATCGGTTTCGTGTTTCAGTTCCACCAGCTGTTGCCCGAGTTTACTGCTATCGAGAACATCATGATTCCCGCCTACATTTCGGGAGCCTCGCCCAAGGATGCCCGCCGTCGCGCCGAGGAACTGTTGCGGTTTATGGGACTGAGCGACCGTGCCCAGCATAAGCCTAACGAGCTGTCGGGAGGCGAGAAGCAGCGCGTGGCGGTGGCCCGTGCCCTTATCAACCAGCCCGCTGTCATCCTGGCCGACGAGCCCAGTGGCTCGCTGGACTCCAAGAACAAGGAAGAGTTGCACCAGCTCTTCTTCGACCTGCGCGACAAATACGGCCAGACCTTCGTCATCGTTACTCATGACGAAGGTCTGGCCAGTATCACCGACCGCACCATCAAAATGCGCGACGGTTTGTTAGAACTCGGCGCTCTTGGGAGTACGGGGGAAGGGGATGACGTCGCGGATGTTCTGCATGCCGGTGACGAAGAGGATCAGGCGCTCGAAGCCCAGACCGAAGCCGGCATGGGGGCATGAGCCCCAGCGACGGGTGTCGATATACCACCACAGGTGGGTCTTGTCCATCTCGCGGCGGTCTATCTCGCCCATCAGCTTGTCCAGACTCTCCTCACGCACCGAGCCGCCGATAATCTCGCCAATCTGCGGGAACAGCACATCGGTGCCCTGCATCGTAGGACCGGGAGCAATGGCGCCCTTGTAGCCTACCGAACCGCCGTCGGCAGTATCCTCGTTCTGCTTCATGTAGAACGACTTGAACGCGCGGGGATAGTCGGTCATGATGACGGGCTTCTTGAAGTGCTCCTCCACGAGGTAGCGCTCGTGCTCCGAAGCCAGGTCGTCGCCCCAGTTGCAGGGGAATTCAAACTTATGGCCGTTCTTGATAGCCTCTTGCAGGATGCGGATGCCTTCGGTGTAGGGCAGGCGCACGAAGGTCTCCTTCAGTACCCCCTCAAGGCGGGCAATGAGTGTCTTGTCTATCATCTGGTTCAAGAACTGCAGGTCGTCCTTGCAGTTATCCAGTGCCCAGCGTACACAGTATTTGATGAAGTCTTCCTCCAGGTCCATCAGCTCCTCCTGGTCGATGAAGGCCACCTCGGGCTCCACCATCCAGAACTCGGCCAAGTGGCGCGGAGTGTTGGAGTTCTCGGCACGGAAGGTCGGGCCAAAGGTGTAGATGGCACCTAGGGCGGTGGCTCCCAGCTCACCCTCCAGCTGGCCGCTGACGGTCAGCGAGGTCTGCTCGCCGAAGAAGTCGTCGTCGTAGATAATCTTTCCTTGCTCGTCCTTCTTCAGGTCATAGAGGTTCTTGGTGGTCACCTGGAACATGTTGCCTGCGCCCTCACAGTCGGAGGCTGTGATGAGCGGAGTGTGGAAGTAGAAGAATCCATGCTCGTGGAAGTAGGTGTGGATGGCCATTGCCATATTGTGGCGGATGCGCATGACGGCACCGAAGGTATTGGTGCGCAGACGCATGTGGGCATTCTTGCGCATCACCTCGAACGACTGGCCTTTCTTCTGCATGGGATAGGTGTTGTCGCAGAGTCCGTAGATTTCGAGGGCAGTGGCCTGCACCTCGCTGGTCTGTCCGGCACCCTGGCTCTCCACCAGTGTTCCTACTGCGCAGATGCAGCTGCCAGTGGTGATGTCCTTGAGCAGCTGCTCGTCAAACTTGGTGGGGTCGACCACCACCTGTACATTCTTGATGGTAGAGCCGTCGTTCAGTGCGATGAAGTCGACGGCCTTGCTCGAACGGTGGGTACGTACCCAGCCCTTCACGCATACCTCTTTTCCAAAATCCGTACTCTTCAGTACGTCAATTATCTTTGTTCGTTTCATTTTTTCATTTCTCATTTATTCGTAAGCTCCCATTCTCAGGCGGTCTACCTCCTCCTCGGTGAGGTATCGCCAGTCGCCGCGGCGCACGTTCTTCTTGGTGAGGCCGGCAAACTGCACGCGGTCGAGCTTGGTCACCTTGTAGCCTAAGCTCTCGAAGATGCGGCGCACGATGCGGTTCTTGCCCGAGTGGATCTCGATGCCGATCGACTTCTTGTCCTTCTCGTCGGTGTACTCGATGGCATCGGCCTTGATCTCGCCGTCTTCCAGCTGGATGCCGGTGGCAATCAGCTCCATGTCGTGAGCGGTCACGTTCTTGTCGAGGTGTACGTGGTAGATCTTCTTCTTCAGGAACTTGGGATGTGTCAGTTTCGAGGCGAGGTCGCCATCGTTGGTGAGCAGCAGTACGCCCGTGGTGTTACGGTCCAGTCGGCCTACGGGATAGATGCGCTCCTGGCAGGCACCCTTGACGAGGTCCATCACAGTCTTGCGCTGCTGGGGGTCGTCGCTGGTGGTGACATAGTCCTTGGGCTTGTTAAGCAGCACGTAGACCTTCTTCTCGGGTGTCACGGGGCTGTCGTGGAACAGCACCGTGTCCGTGCGCAGCACCTTGCTGCCCAGCTCGGTGACCACCTCGCCGTTGACCTTTACGACACCGGCCTGGATGAACTCGTCGGCCTCGCGACGGCTGCACACGCCGGCATTGGCCAAGAACTTGTTCAGGCGGATGGGCTCGTTGGGATCGTAGTTCTCTTCCTTATACTCTATGCGCTTCTTCAGCGAGTATTTCGCATTGGGATCGTACGGGCCGCGCTGCTTCTTCTTGTAGGGAGTATAGCCGTTGCCGTAGGGCTTGCCGCCGTAGTTGGGGTTGTAGCCGCCCTGACGGGGCTGGTATCCGCCACGCTGCTGGTAGTTGCCGCGAGGCTGGTATCCGCCTTCCTGCTGCTGACCGTATTGCTGACGGGGACGGTATCCGCCCTGCTGCTGGCCATACTGTGGACGGGGGCGATAGCCGCCTTCCTGCTGCTGGCCGTGTTGCTGACCATACTGCTGTCCGTACTGTGGACGGGGACGATAGCCGCCCTCCTGCTGGCCGTATTGTGGGCGGGGACGATAGCCCCCTTCCTGGTTATAGTTGTTGCGGGGACGGTAGCCGCCTTCCTGGTTATAGCTGTTGCGGGGGCGATAGTTGCCGTGCTGCGGGGCGCTGCCCTGAAGACTGGCACCAAAACCCTCGGGACGGAAGCCGCCTTCCTCCTGATGCTGACTGCGATTGTAACCCTGGTTGTAGGGACGTGTCTGCTGGTTGATGCGGGGACGGGGTGAACGTCCGGGGCGATAGCCCTGATAGCCGCTGGCAGACTCTGTGTGCTGTGTGGAAGACTGCTCTTCCTTCTTCGACTCCTGGTCGAAATTCTTGTTCTCGTTTTCAAAATCCATGATGTTGTTCTCCTTTTTTGTTTTTAGCTGAGGGCCTCACGGCTCTCTTCTTGTGTTGTTGATAATCTTTAAATAATTAAATTCCGGTATAGTTCATCGGCGTAATAGCCATTAACTCTTCTTTTACCTCGGGGCTGACTTCTAACTGCTGGATGAAGTCGTGGATGGTCTCCTCGGTCATCTTCTGGTTGGTGCGTGTGAGCGCTTTCAGTGCCTCGTAGGGGTGCGGGTAGGCCTCGCGGCGCAGGATGGTCTGGATGGCTTCAGCCACGACGGCCCATGTCTGCTCCAGGTCTTGTTGCAGCTTCTCCTCGTTGAGGATGAGTTTGCGCAAGCCTTTCAGCGTGCTCTGCACGGCGATGAGGGCGTGTCCCATTGGCACACCGACGTTGCGCAGTACGGTAGAGTCGGTGAGGTCGCGCTGCAGACGGCTCACGGGCAGCTTCTGTGCGAGGAACGTCAGCACGGCGTTGGCCATTCCCATGTTGCCCTCCGAGTTCTCGAAGTCGATGGGGTTCACCTTGTGGGGCATGGCACTGGAGCCCACCTCGCCGGCCTTGATCTTCTGCTTGAAGTACTCCATCGAGATATACATCCAGAAGTCGCGGTCCAGGTCGATGATGATGGTGTTGATGCGGCGCATGGCGTCGAAGAGTGCGCCCAGCCAGTCGTAGTTCGATATCTGGGTCGTCCACTGCTCGCGCTCCAGTCCTAACTTGTCGGCCACGAAGCTGTTGCCGAACTCGCGCCAGTCATACTGCGGATAGGCCACGTGGTGGGCGTTGTAGTTGCCCGTGGCGCCGCCGAACTTGGCGGTGATGGGGGTGTCCTTCAGGGCGCGCAACTGCTCCTCCAGGCGGTAGACATACACCATCACCTCTTTGCCCAGTCGGGTGGGGGAGGCGGGCTGTCCGTGCGTCTTGGCCAGCATGGGCACGTTCTTCCACTGCTCGGCATAGTCGTGCAGCTGCTCTATCAGCTCTTCTATCAGCGGATAGTAGACCTGCTCCAGCGCTTCCTTGATGCTCAAGGGCACCGACGTGTTGTTGATGTCCTGCGAGGTGAGGCCGAAGTGGATGAACTCCATGTGAGTTGAGAGGTGAGAGTTGAGAGTTGAGAGCTTCTCCTTGATGAAGTATTCTACGGCTTTCACGTCGTGGTTGGTGGTCTGCTCTATCTCCTTCACCCGGGCAGCATCCTGCTCGGTGAAGTTGCGATAGATGTCGCGCAGCGTCTCGAAGTGTTTATGGTCGAAATCCTCCAGTTGTGGCAGCGGCAGCTCGCACAGTGCGATGAAATACTCTATCTCCACGCGCACGCGATAGCGGATGAGCGCATATTCGGAGAAGTATCCTGCCAATCCCTCTGTCTTGCTTCTGTAACGGCCATCAATAGGCGAGATGGCGGTCAGTACGTCTAATTCCATTGTTGTTACTAAAATAAAAATCTGTTTGTATATACAATCTTTTTCCGGTGTACTCTTCACGAATACGCTGCAAAATTACAAATAAAAAACGTACTGACCAAACGATAAGCGATTTTTTTGGTACAAACGGCCGAAAAGAGAAATTTTTTGTAGAGAATGACTGACATTGCCGATTTTTTTGTAACTTTGTAAGAAATTGCAGGATTTCTTTATCTAAAGGCGATGCAGAGGATTGAGAAAATTTTGGGTTACGATTTGGAGACCGTTCTGGACTCAATGTTCTGCTATAAATTGCATTAAAAAGACCACCCGACTCAGAGCCACCAGCCTGTTTTGTGAATCATCGTCGGGTGCAAAGGTACAACATTTTATGGAATATTCCAAATTCTTGCGAAGGAAGTAGTCCAGCTATAGCAAAATTAAACGGTAATGAGTACATTTTCTAAAAAAGAGTACTTTTATTTGAGAAATATTTGTAATTTTGCAGAAAAATCAAGAGAAATCGATTATGGCAAAGTATTTAGACCCGAAAGCCGACCTGACCTTCAAGAAGATATTTGGCGAGCACAGACATCTCGTCATCAGTTTGCTCAATGCCCTGCTCCCCCTGAAGGATGACGAGCGGGTGGAAAGCATCGAATACTGGCCGGCCGAGAAGATTCCCGACAGGACAGAGGCAGAGAAATACAGTATTGTGGATGTGTGCTGCAAAGACAACAAGCAACGCGAATTCATCGTTGAGATGCAAATGTCGTGGACGGACTCTTTCAAGAACCGTGTGCTGTTGAATGCTTCCAAGGCATACGTGGCACAGACCGAGAAGGGGATGAACTATGCCAGCCTTCAGCCTGTCTATGCTCTGAACTTTGTCAATGCTGAATTCCAGAAGGAAGTCGATGACTATTATCATTATTATCACTTGGTTCATGACCGATACACCGACAAGGTGATCTGAGGTCACCGGTCTCACGCCAGAGCAAATTAGCGCATTATAATAATAAGGTATAGTCATTTCCTATTCGCTATGTCAGGATTGAAGCCGATATTCAGAGGGGTTCTTGCATTTTGCACCGCTTGCTTTCTAATGGTATGTTGTGCACCTCACAGCTCTTCGGAATCGGAAACTCTGCGCGAGGAGGCTAACGAGTTGTATAATAATCAACAATACCAGGAGGCTCTTGACACATACGAAAAGGCTTTGTCGAGCGCACAGGGGAACGACAGACTGGTGCTGCGGCAGGACATCATCGACTGCCATCAGGCGCTGGGCAACCAGACAAAGGTACGCGAGCTGCTGAAGACCCAATTGGAGGAGGCTCATGCTGCCGGCGACATTCAGATGGAGGCGGAGGCCATGAATACATTAGGCTTGCAAATCTACGAAACGGGCGACAAGCAGACGGCCTATGACTATATGACGCAGGCTGTCCGGCTGATGGAGAAGAGCGACGCTGCCGATGCCCCCTATTTGCTGGCCTATTACCACTATGTGCTGATGAAACGCAGGACTGTTGACGAAGACTACGCTCAGGCACTCATCGACGCAAAGGCGGTGGAGAAGTACTTAGCGCAATCACCGCAACCCGAAAAGGGCGAGCCGATGCTGGTTCGTACCCTGGGTACAATGGCCCACCTCTATTGCATGACGGACAGCACCGCGAAAGCCGACAGCATCTATGGCGTATGGCAGCAACACCTGCCCATGGCGGTTTCAGACGAGCGCGACATCTGCCCTTACCTGACTCATCGCGGGCGATACCAGGAGGTCATCGACATTCAAAGGCGACATGTGGAATGGGTACGCGAGAAGAAAGGTAAGTGGACGGATTCTGAGCTCACGGCGAAATACCAGATGGCCGAGGCGGAGGCTGCCTTGGGGCATGGCGACGAGGCTTTCCGACTGTTGAAGGAGTCATACGAGATCAACGACACCCTGCTGGCCCGTCAGGCGGAGGAAAACGCACAGGAGTTGGAGGCGGTGTATCAGAACCAGTTGAAGACGGAGCAGATCAGCCGTCTGCGCCTGTGGGTTATCATACTTGGCGGAATAGTGGCCGTACTGACCGTCCTGCTGTTGGTTTACAGAATTCAGGCCGTCCGCCAGCGGAAGAACAAGGCCATCATTGATGTCGTTAGAAACATGTCGCAGCCAGAGGCTTTGGCGACCACCACGGAATCGAAGGATGCCGAATCTACCCGTTTTGCCGCCTTCGACCACACCGTGGAACAAGGTCGTCTCTACACTCAGAGCGATCTCAGCCGTGAGATGCTCGCCGACCTGATGGGTGTAGACCGAACCACCTTCAGCCGCATCATACAGGAGCAGAGTGGCTGTAAGAACTTGAAGGACTATCTGAACCAGAAACGTATGCGGCTGGCCGAGCAACTGCTTCGCCAGCATCCCGACTACACCATCGAGGCCATTGCTGTCGACTGCGGTCTCACCCTGACTACCTTCAAGCGGCTGTGTAAGGACATGCACGGAATGTCGCCCTCCGACTACCGCAAATCGCTGCTGCAATAGCCTGCTTTTGCCAAAATGGACGGTGCTTTCTGCCGTTTTGGACTGTCAACAGGCGGACTTCCCACATCGGAAGTCCGTCTTTTTTCGTATCTTCGCCACCGAATTCTAAAACGTAACGAAACGTATGGAACTACTTATCATCATCCTTGTACTGCTGCTCGTTGCCGTCATCGCCGGCCTCGGTCTGCTACTCTACCAGACCATCAGCCGCCGCAACATCGCCATGCAGCAGATGGCCCAGACCGTGCATGACCTCGTGGAGCGGTTGCCGGAAGAGCACAAGCAGCACACCGACAATCCATCTTCAGATAACAGTAACAACAATATTAATAATTAACACATGACAACGATGAAAAGAAAAGACTACGAGAAACCGACGATGAAGGTCGTCAAGTTGCAACATCAGACTGCATTGTTGCAGGCCAGTAATGGCACTCCGACTGTAAAGGACTACAACTGGAATGAGTATGAAGAGTAACGCATCAACGAAAACGAAAATGAAAATGAAAAGGACAATGAGATATTTCAGTATGGCGGCCCTCGCTGTGATGGGCCTGATGATGAGCGGCTGCTCAAGCGATGATAACTTCTTGGGCGATGACGCGCAGGGCGTGAGCAAAGGGAATGTAGTGACGCTGACCACCACCGTCGGGCTCGACGAGGGCAGCGAGTCGAAAGGCACCAGCCGTGCGCTGGCCGTGGACTTTGACGCAAAGAAAGCCACGAAGACCTTTGCCGCAGGTGAGAAAATGGCCTTGGTGTATAAGAACACCAGCAACGAAACTGTGAAGGTGGAGAGTGATGCATTGGCCGAAGGCGACATCGTCACAGGCGGCAAGTCGGCCACGTTCACCTTCACGCTGACCGACCCCAACCGCGCGCAGGACGTAACCTATATCTACCCCGCAGCGATGGCTACCGATGCAGGCGCTGTGAACTACGACGCCCTCGCCTCGCAGAACGGTACGCTGGCGACGCTCTCCAGCGGCCTCGACCTCGCCACCTACACTGGCGCATGGACAGGCGGCACCTCGCTGCCCGCCGCCACGCTGGATAACCAGCTCGCCATCCTCGCCCTGACGCTGAAGAACAGCACGGGTTCGAGCACCATCACCAGCGGACTGACCCAAGTGACCGTAAGCGACGGCACAAACACCTACACCGTGACGCCCACCAGTAGCACGTTCGGCACGGACGTCATCTACGTAGCCATCCGCCCCGTCACCGCCGCCCTCAGCTACACCGCCACCGACGGCACAACCAACTACACGAAGACCGCCACCAGCCGCACCTATGCCGCAGGAGACTTCTATAACCTCGGACTGAGGATGGTCATTCCCTCATTCACCATCAATGGCAGCGGCACAAAGGTCGTCTTCGCACCAGGCAACCTACAGTACAACGACAGCGAGACTACATACAAATGGCGCTTTGCTGCCAATCAATATGACTATGTGGGGGCATGGGATACCACCACTTGGGTAGACCTCTTAGGCTGGGGTACGTGGACAGGCTCTTCTCCCAATCCGCTCAACACTTCCAAAACTCCAAGCGACTACAGTTGGGACAGCAGTGACTTTACACAAGAATCCCTGCTCGCAGATGCCACCCAGCGCAGCTACAACTGGCGTACACTGACCTATTCCGAATGGAACTACATCATCAAAAGCAGGACAACCACAACCACCAATATGCCGACAGGAACGAATAGCGGCAATGCCAAATACACGAAGGCAACAGTCGCCGGAGTCGAAGGTGTTATCCTTTTCCCCGATAATTACGCACACCCTGCCGGCACAACCGTCAGTGTCAGTAGCGCCGCTTATAATAATACGGAGGACAACGCTTTCACTACTTTCACCGTAGACGCCGCCAACTGGACCTATATGGAGGCCGCAGGCGCAGTGTTCCTGCCCGCTGCGGGTTATCGCAATGGAACGACGGTCTCACTTACCCAAACCCATGGCGTCTACTGGTCTCAAACTAACTTCATCTCCACTGATGCTAACGACTTTCAATTCAGTGCTAACTACTTACGCGTTCTTTATGAATCTAAGAATGGAGGCAGATCCGTCCGCCTCGTCCGCGAAGTCGAGTAGAATCCCCTTAGGGACGTAAGGTCTCGCACAAACGCAGTTGCCTCGTCGCCCTGTGTCGGATCATGGGTCACGGGGTCGGTCTTGTGATCATTTTTAGAGATAGACAAGTCACAAGTTGAAATACAAATGAGACAAGTAACGATTCATAATAAAAATAATGGACTTCTGAATATGATCAGAAGAACCGACCCCATGATCGTCCAGACGGATAATAATTTGGCTTCGCCGAAATTGCTCACGCTCGACAGAATGAGCAAACTCTTCAGTTCTCGCTTAATCGCAATTTTCCGGGAGAAATCGTGCGCGGTATGGAAAAGTTTTCGTAACTTTGCAGCCGTGAAACGATAAAAACGCGTGAAGATTATGTGTACGTACAACATTACCCTGAACGACGAGGTGCTGAGCGAGACGCGCCGTTCGTTTGCCAGCGAGTCCGCCATGGACGCATGGCTGCAGCAGCAGGTGGAGGCACTGCTCGTCACGTTCAACGCCCGTCAGGCCGCCAAGGCCCGCGCCCGCCAGGCCATCGAGGCCATGCGCCGGCAGAGCGAACAGAACGGCAACGCCCAGATGTCGCTCGACGAGATTAACAACGAAATCCGCCTTGCCCGCAAGGCCAGGAAAGCAGCGCTATGACTAAACAGTTCTTTGCCGTCTTCGACACCAACGTCCTCGTGTCGGCACTGATGTCAGCACGGGCAGACTCACCGACCGTCCGGCTGCTCGACTACGTGGTTGACGAGCGCATCGTGTTGCTCTACAACGACGAAATCCTGAGCGAATACGACGAGGTGCTCCACCGCTCGAAGTTCAACTTCAGCGAAGAGCGCATCCAGGCGGTGCTCGACCTGCTGAAGACGGGGCTGCACCTCGACCGCACGGCAAGCAGCGAGACCTTCCCCGACCCCGACGACCGCGTGTTCTACGAGGTCGCCCTTTCGCACGACGACAGTTACGTGGTCACGGGCAATCTTCGCCATTTCCCCAAGACACCCATCGTCGTGACGCCCGCCGACATGGTAAAAATGATGGAGGCCGACGAGTAAGCTCCCGCACATCCCCCACGATTTATCCGCCGCCGAGGCTCCACCGCAAGGAGCCCCGTCGGCGTCCGTTCTGCCTCGGTCACGGATCAGGGGTTCTCTGATCTGTTTCGAGAGATAATAATTTCTGAGGAATTAACAGGAATCTGGAGTGCCTGATTTGATGACATTGACATTGTGGAAAATGGGAGTCCGTCCTTACGGACTGACAGTTTGCAGCCTTCGGACTGAGAGTCCGAGCCGTTCGGACTGGAGCTTGGCTTTAGGACGGACTGGTGGCAGGAAAGGAGAGCAGCGTGGTGGCTGTTGGACGAAAAAAAATAGTTTTCGAAAAGACACTCACCCTACTCACCAAACAGCCCTGAAAGCCCGATAAACAAAGGGCTGAAGGCATGTGAGGGTAGACCGATTCACCCTCACTTTTACCCTCACTTTTTTAGTGGTAAGTGGTGAGTGGCAAGAGGTAAGATGTAAGAGGTAAGAAGTAAGAAGTAAGAAGTGAGAGAAGCCCATAAAGTGAGGGTAGAGGTGAGGGTAAAGGTGAGGGTAAACGCGATGACCCTCACGCGGACAAACGCCCTGTACATCGGGCTTCGAGGGCTGTTTGGTGAGTGGGTGAGGGTGAAATAAGAAAATCAGAAATTTCGCGTTTTCTTTGCCGTTTTACAAAAAATGTTATACCTTTGCAACTCCTGCGTGGCTTCTGCGTGAAACAGGACAAAGAGAAACTGGACATAAATAACAATAAAATAATGGATAAGAAAGAGAAATTTGTAATTACCATCAACCGCGAGGTCGGAACCGGTGGACGTACCGTAGGCCGCAAGCTGGCCGAGAAATTAGGCGTGAAGTTCTTTGACAAGGCTGTCATCGATGGCCTGACCCAGCAATTCGGGCTCTCGCCGGAACGTATAGAGGAAATCAAGGCGCAGAAGAAATCGTGGTGGAACGACATCAACGTCTACTATCATACGCTTATCAACAGCGCCAGTCTGCCCATGGAAGCCGAGGTGAAACTGGATAATGCTTCGATGTATGATACCGAAAGGCACATCCTACAGGAGTTGGCTGCCCATGAGTCGTGCGTGGTGGCAGGTCGTACGGGCTTCATGGTGTTCCGCGCATGGCCTAATCACCTGAACGTCTTCATTCAGGCCTCGATGAATCACCGTGTGCAGCGCATCATGCACCGACAGAACGTCGGTGAGCAGGAGGCCCGCGACATCATTGCCAAGATGGACGCTACCCGTGAGGCATACATCAAGAAATATGAGGAGACGTCGCGCTACGACACCCGCAACTATCAGCTGGTCATCACGATGGACGAGCTGAGTGAAGACGATGCCGCTGAAATCATACTGGACTATATTGAGCGCACGGGCAAAAAAGAATGACGGAATGGGATGGTGAAAAGTGGGAAAATAGTGTTAGCCACGCTGTTGCTGACAGCACTCTACGTGGTGTCGGTTCAGCGGGCGCTGGGCGGCCGGCGCCATCTGTATCGCGTGGAGCCTGAGATGGTGGCTCCGGCCGAGGCCCGGGTGGCAGCGGTGTCGGTTGTCAGCGGCAAAACTGGTGAACCGAATGTTGTGATCGAGCCACGCCCGACAAAGAAGGAGACGCTTGGCTCGGCTGTCAGGGACAGCATCGAGACGCTGTACTACGTGCTGGTGAAGGAGTCGTTCTACGACAATCTGCAGGACTACAAGATGTGGCCTGCCGGAATGTTGCTGTATGGGGGCGAGGGCGTGCAGAAGACTGACGGACCGGTCTGTCTCGACAAGACGACGCGCCTCGCCGTGTTCAACCATTTCAACTCGTACAGAGAGGCGCTCCAGCCAGGACAGACTTACTACCTGATACTCGGCAGGCCCGATGGCGAGGGCCATTTCAGTAACCTTGGGGAGGCGGAGTGTATAACATTGAACATTGAAAGAATATGAGAGAGAAAGCATACGACCTGATGAGGGGATTGGGCATCATCCTGTTGCTCATATTCCATGCCCACATACCGATGTGGCTGTTCACGACCATCGGGCTGTTTTTCATGCCGATGTTCTTTATGATCTCTGGCAACTTCTTCCGTGTGAAGGAGGGGGAGGGGTTCGCTGCCTACGTCGGACATAAAGCCCGCAGACTGATGGTGCCCTATCTGTTCTTCCTCGTCGTCTCCATCGTCTTCCATCTGCTGCAGGCTGTGCTCTGGCACGAACCGGGCACGCTGAAGACCGAAATAGGCTCCATCCTTCACCGCTTCGCCATCGGAGTGACGGGCGATCGCGCGAGTCTCTGTTTCCTCACCATCTGGTTTCTGGTCAGTCTGTTCGAGGTCAGCGTGCTCTACTGGCTGATGGCCCGCATCCGAAGCCTGCGCTGGCGCACGGTGTTGTCGGTGGTGCTGTTCGTGGTGGGATATGGCCTGCAGGTGACGAAAATCGAGTTGCCCTTCCTGCTCAGCAGCATGTGTACTTTGCAACTCTATTTCCATCTGGGCTACGTCTTCCGCCAAAAGGGTCTTGACAAGCAGGAGGTTCCTCTATGGGTCAGCGCGACCTGCCTCGTCATCATCTTTGTGGGCTTCAACCAGGCCAACTCCCTCAATGAGTATCGCAGCAATATCTTCGCTCCGGCCAGCGTGCCGCTTGCCGTCATCGCCACTTGGAGCATCTACCATCTGATGCGCCATCTGGCCCGCAGCCGCTATGCTGAGTCGAGGGCAGTCAGCCTGCTGAACATGGTCGGCGTGGAGAGCCTGGTCGTCTACGGCCTGCACCGCAACTTCTATTTCATCATCGACGGTGTGGCTCGCGAGCTGGGCCTGAGCGAAGGGTTCACCACCTGTATCATGGTGCCCCTGACTCTCGCCATCTGTCTCTCCCTCGTCGGTCCGCTCACGCGCTGGGTGCCCCGACTGATAGGAAAGTAACTAATAATATCGCAATAAACAAGGAAATGATATAGACATGCATAGAATCATGCAAAGGATGTCTGCCGCCATCCTGACACTTTGCGGCAGCATGATGCTGACGGGCTGCACGTCGCTGAGGGAAAGCTTTCACAACAACTTGATTGCGGAGAATCGTTACCAGATGATTCTCGACGGCCTGCAGGTGACGCTGCTCATCACGCTCTTCGCGGCCCTCTTAGGCACGCTTCTGGGCGGACTGGTGTGCTGGATGCGCATGAACCGCCGCGCATGGATGCGACGAGTGGCGAGGGTGTATATCGACCTGATGCGAGGCACGCCCGTGCTGGTGCTGCTTATGCTGATGTATTATGTGGTGATGGCTCCACTCGATACGACGGGTGTCGTGGTGGCCATCGTCACCTTCGCCATGAACACGGCTGCCTATATCAGTGAGATGCTACGCACCACCATTCAGGGTATCGACCGCGGACAGACGGAGGCTGGACTGGCACTGGGCTTCACCCAGCGACAGACATTCTTCCGCATTGTGTTGCCACAGGTGGTCAAGGCAGTAATGCCCGTCTATCAGGGTGAGGTTATCAGCTTGCTGAAGGGCACGAGCATCGTGGGCTATATCGCCGTGGCCGACATGACGCGTGCCTCCGACCTGATACGCTCGCGCACGTTCGATGCCTTCTTCCCGCTCATCCTGACGGCCATCATCTACTTCGTTGCAGCCTGGCTCATCGGACTACTGCTCCAGTCGCTGGTGCATCGCCAGCGGGTGAAGGCCGTTGTAGCGGCAGTGCTGCTGCTGTTGATGGGTCTGGCGGGCTATCAGTCGTCACAGGAGTCGGCAAAGACCGTTACCGATTCTGAGATTCCATCCGTCTTTAAGGCACTGAAAGGCAAGCGTGTCGCCGTCATCGTGGGCAGCATACAGGACTTCGCTGTTACCGACTTGGCTCCCGATGCCGATATCCTGCGCATGACCAGTGCGACCGACCTGTTGGCCGCCTTGGAAAACGGCAAGGCGGATGTGGCGGGTAGCGAGAGCCTGACACTCATTTTCTGTAAGGATGTGGCCGACAGGGTTGACTCTGTCGATGCCCAGCAGAAGCCTATCCCCATAGGTGCTTGTTTCCGAAAGGACAATACCGCCTTGCAGCAGGACTTCAACCAGTTTCTCGCAGAGGCACGCCGCGACGGTACCTATCAGAAGATTTACGACCGCTGGCGGAAGGCCGAAGACGCTTCGTCTATTGCTATTCCGAAGCAGCGCGGCACCGGGCGTACCCTGCGCGTGGCAACCTATCCGGCACTGCCCCCGTTCAACTTCATCAACTCTGGCCAGCTGTCGGGACTGGAGCCGGATTTGCTGACGGAGTGGGCCAACCGGAGAAACTGGAAGCTGGAGTTCCTGATGATGGACTTCGCAGCGCAGATACCTGCCGTACAGACCGGCAAGGCCGATATGGCCTTAGGGTCTATCAGCATTACTGAGGAGCGAAAGAAGCAGGTGCTCTTTTCCGATGGCTATATAGATTCTCACATTGTGCTCATTACGCGTAAGGGCGAAGCGGCACTGCTGACCCAGCAAGCCCAATCTCAGCCCATCCCTTCGGGAGAAGGAAGTAGTTACCTTTGGGGCGCGTTGGCTCTCCTTATTATACTAATAGGTGGTGGCGCGTGGCTCATCTACCGCCGCAAGCGTCGCCCAACGTTACCTTCCGCTCCCCTGCCTGCAAAAGAGAGGGCGGGCGAGGTCTTTCTTTCTGTCTCCAATCTGCACAAGAGTTTCGGTTCGCTCGACGTACTACGCGACATCAGCGCCGACATCCATCGTGGCGAGGTCATCTCCATCATCGGACCTTCGGGCACGGGCAAGAGTACTTTCCTGCGATGCCTGAACCTGCTGGAGCAACCCAGTGGCGGCAGCATCGTAGTCGATGGTGAGAACATCCTTACCAAGGGCTATCCCGTTAACCGACTGCGCCAGAAGATGGGCATGGTGTTCCAGTCGTTCAACCTCTTCGAGCACAAGACCGTGCTGGAGAACGTCATCTTTGCGCCCTGTCAGCTGCTCCACCAGCCGGAGGAGGAAGCGCGCCGTGAGGGACTGGCCCTGCTGCGCAAGGTGGGACTGGCCGAGAAGGCCGATGTCTATCCGTCGAGCCTTTCCGGTGGTCAGAAGCAGCGCGTAGCTATCGCGCGCGCACTGGCCATGAAGCCCGAGGTCATCCTCTTCGACGAGCCTACCTCGGCTCTCGATCCGACGATGGTGGGCGAGGTGCTCAGCGTCATCCGCCAACTGGCCCAGGAAGGCATGACGATGCTTATCGTCACCCATGAGATGAAGTTTGCCCACGATGTCTCGACGCGCATCTTCTTCATGTACGACGGCTACATCCACGAGGACGGCTCGCCCGAACAGATATTCGAGAACCCCGTACACAGTGCCACCAAGGCCTTCATCCAGCGCATACGCAAGGAGGTGTTCGAGATTGACGGTCCCGACTTCGACTTCCTGGGCATGCACTCTTCCATCAGCGCCTTCTGCCACAAGTACGGCATTCCCGAGAAGGAGGAGACGGCTCATCGGCTCACAGACTGGATGCTCGGCGGTGCAATGGCTTCCTATCGCCCCATCACCGTCCGCATCACCCATAGTGAGCAGTCGCTCGTCACCGCCCTCGACTTTATGGTAGAGAAGATGACCGCCACGCCGCTCACCGATGACCACCGTCGCGAACTCTCCACTCAGTGCCGCGAGGTGATAGAGGAGCCGACCAAGCGCGGCTTCCGAGTGAAGCTGATCATATAGCTCTGTAAACGATTAAAAAAACGGATTGACCTGATGATCAATCCGCTTTTTGGTGGGCGTTGACGGATTCGAACCGCCGACCCTCTGCTTGTAAGGCAGATGCTCTAAACCAGCTGAGCTAAACGCCCTTGCTTCTTAAAAGCGGTGCAAAGGTACGGAGTTTTTTTGTAACTACCAAACTTTTGCACCGCTTTTTTTGATTTTTCTTTGTTTTTATTTCATTTCGACCGTTACGCGGCGGTTATAGGGGCTTGGAGTGAGCGTATTGACTCCACCGGCAGCCTTGATTTCGATCTGACCGCTGGGGAATCCCATCTTCAGGATTTCGGCCACGACCGTATCGGCACGTTTCTGCGAGAGCTCGCGGTTGTAGTCGGCCTGTCCGGTATTGCTGTCGGCATAGCCGGTGACTACGAGCTTGGCGTTATGCTCCTTGGCCAGGGCCACCAGGTCGGCCACATTCTGCAAGTCGCGCTGGGAGGCGATGACCGACTTGTTGAGGTCAAAGAATACCGACACGGGAGCCGCAATGATTTGTGGGTCGAGCACGCGCTGAGGCTGTGGCTGTGCGGCAGGCTGCGACTGCTTGTCCAGCAGTGCCTGCAGGCGGTCGTTCTCGGCCTGGGCATCGGCCAGCATTCCGTTGAGGGCATCGATCTCGCCTTCGGTGAGGGCGTTCATCGCATCCTGGGCGACTGCGGCCTTCCATGACGGCTTGCCCAGACGATAGGTCAGACCCACCTCGACATTCACCACGCGGTCTTTGTTCTTCCAGCTGTGGCTGGATGTTCCCTGTGTGCGGCAGCCGTCGAAGCCCGGTTCGTAGGCTCCATAGCTGATGTCAAGGTTGACTGCCCACTTCCGATTGATGCGGAACGTGTTGAGCAGACCTATCGACAGGCCCATGCCGTAGGTGTTGTACGACATGTTGCGTCCCACTCCGGCACCGATATAAGGTATGAAGTTCCATACGCGCTGCTCGTTATAGCCCATCAGCATATTGCTGAGGTTGAAGAGCGCCTGCTCCTGCAGCGTCCAGTAGCGGCTGGCATTCTGCGCCTTGTCCTCGCCGAGGACGGTACGTCCCCAGACACCATTGAATTTGGTACGCAGTCCGATGCCCGGAGTAAACCATTTACCCAAGGCGAAAGAAAAGCCCAGATTGGTGCGGTAGCCCTTGAAGAGCTTGTTGAGCTTGACCGCGCTGTTCTCCTGGCTGCCCCAGAATGAGGTTCCGGCCATGTTGGCCTGTACAAACCAGTTGGCCCAGAAGGAGTTGGTGATTACACTATGCTTCTCGTCGCCTATGGTGCCCTCTTGGCCCATCGCGGTTACGGAAACGCAGAAGAAAGCAATAATGATAAAAAACTTTTTCATAACAGACTTATTTTAAGAGTTCCTCAATCTCGTGTTGCGGCAGGATACACAGGATGGTGTGGCCATCGGGAGTGTAGTTGACATTGCCGCAGGCAAAGAGTTCGTTGACGATGTTCTCCATTTCATCGTTGTTGAGCACCTGTCCCTGTGGGATGGCAGCGTGGCGGGCCATGCTCAGTGCCAGCGTACGCTCCAGCTCGTCGGACGAGGCGTTGTCGTGCTGGAGTGCCTCTTCCACCATGTCTTGAAGCAGGCGCACGTAGTTCAGCCCCTCGATGCCGGCAGGAATACCGTTGATGGCATAGCTGCCCTGTCCCAGATTGGTGAGGTCGAAACCTACGGAGGAGAGTCGCGGCAACACTTTCTCCAATATCGGCAACTCGGCTGGCGTAAACTGGATGACCTCGGGGAAGAGAACCTGCTGGGTGTCGGCCGTTCGGGTCTTCTGCAAGGCCAGATACTGCTCGTAGCGTATGCGGACATCCGCCCTGTGCTGATCGATAATCATCAGTCCCGACTTGACGGCAGTCATGATGTATCGCCCTTTATACTGATAGTGAATGGGCGATTTCTCGGCAGTGATGTTGTCGCGTCCTATCGGGTTCAGTTCGTGCTCGTCGAAGAGGGTAGGGGACTCCGGTTGTGCTTCAGTCTTTGCACTGGGCAGGTTGGCATAGAGCTGCTCCCATCCCGCTGCTGCCTTGGGCTTTTGTGGCTGGAATGGATTGTAGTTGGGAGTGCGCTGAACGTGCGGAGTCGACGGTGTCTGCACCGACAGTGGGTCGTAGACGGGAATGTCCGGCTTGCCCTCCGTGTCGAAATCTATCTGGGGGATGGCGCAGAACTGTCCGATGGCATCCTTGACGGCAGCCATCAGCAGTTGCCAGATGGCTTGTTCGTTTTCGAACTTTATCTCGGTCTTCGTGGGATGGATGTTGACATCGATGTCTGCCGGATTCACTTCGAAGTAGATAAAATAAGGTATGTGCGTGCCGATGGGAATCAGTCGCTCGTATGCCTGCAGCACCGCTTTATGGAAATAGGGATGCTTCATATACCGGCCGTTGACGAAGAAGCATTCCGGAGCTCCTTTCTTTCGTGCCGTCTCGGGCTTGGCCACAAACCCTTTCACTTTGCAAAGCTCGGTGTCGACCTGCAACGGCAGCAGGTCCTGAGCATAGCGGCGGCCATAAATATCGGTGATGCGCTGTAGCTGATTGCCGGCCCGGAGGTTCATCAGTTCCTGGCCGTTGCTATGCAGCGTGAAGCTGATGTTGGGATAGACCAGCACTATACGCTCGAAGGCGGTCAGGATATTGTTCAGCTCGGTAGCATTGGTCTTGAGAAACTTACGGCGGGCAGGAACATTGAAGAAGAGGTTGGAGACCGTGAAGCTGCTGCCGACACTACATGAACACGGTTCCTGGCTTTCCACTCTCGACCCCGACAGCGCTAAGCAGGTGCCCACCTCGTCAGTCTCTCGGCGTGTGCGCAGTTCCACCTGTGCCACAGCGGCTATCGAGGGCAGCGCTTCGCCGCGGAATCCCATCGTGCGAAGCGAGAAGAGGTCGTCGGCCTTGCGAATCTTCGAGGTAGCGTGGCGCTCAAAAGCCAGGCGGGCATCCGTCTCCGACATGCCGCAACCGTCGTCAATAACCTGTATGCTGGTGCGTCCGGCATCGACCACTAACACATGGATGGTGGTGGCCCCGGCGTCAACGGCATTCTCGACCAGTTCCTTGATGACAGACGCTGGCCGTTGTATCACCTCACCAGCGGCAATCTGGTTGGCAACACTATCGGGCAAGAGTTGGATTACGTCGGTCATGGTTTAGGAGTCTCCTTTATTTCTGTTGTCTCAGTTTCAGTTTTCTTTGGCTCTGCCGTCTCTGGTTTTGCCGTTTCTGGCTCTTTAGTGGGAGCAGGAGTTTCTTCCTTTTTTTTCAGCACGTTATGGCGTGGACGCTCGCGCTGCTTCTGCTCCTTCAGCTCCGAGCCTTCTTTCTTGCCGCGCCAGTTGAAGATGTCCTCCTTGTTGACGGGGCGGATATAGTCAAACCACGCATATTGCGGCAGAAAATACTTGGCAGGAGGTATCTGGGTCATCGGATACAACGTGGCTACGGGCTTCTCCATCCAGATGCGCTTCATCTTCCGGTTCTGGAGAAACATCTTCATAAGCGGGGTCTCTGTATAGTTCAGTCCGATGAGTGTGCTGTCCGATTCGTCTACAGGATAGTAGACAAGCAGCACATTGTCGATGGCCTGCGTCTCGCGCATCTCGCCATTGTCGAAGAAAGCCTTCATCTCCTTCGACGACACTTGGTTGAAGTGTATGGAGTCGGGCATCTGTTCAGCCGAGAAAGCCTGTCCGATGACATGAGCCCAGTCGATGGTAGAGTTTTTCAAGTAGACACATATCTTCTCGCCGAACAGCTGCTGTCGCTGGTTCCACACGATGGGGTCGCGATACATCGTCATGCACGAGTCGTGTGAGTTGTACACCAGCGAGTCGCACACGGCCTGCACGTCTATGCGGTAGGCGCGTACCTTATTGTAGGCATGCATCTCGCGATATACCGAGTCGGTATTGATATAGTATGTGAAAATCTTAAAGGTGTCGGCATGCATGTAGAGTGTGTCGCGCTGCGAGAAGTCCATCGCCACGGCCCTGTCGGTACACATGGCATAGCCCGTAGAGTCGTCATACACGACATAGTCGCCTGTCAGGCGGTTCTTGTTCACCGAGTCGGTCATCACCACATTCTTGTAGGCATGGCTCTTGCCAGTAGTGCCCTCGCGGATGACGCTGTCTCCTACGATGGTGCGCCCCTTGTCCCTGATAATCGAGCGGCCATAGAGCTGCGACTCCTCCGTGCGGGTGTTGTAATAGCCGTTTTCACTGTAGATGTGGCTGCTGCCTGAGGTGATGTTGGAGGGACCGACGATGTGGGCCACCGAGGTACGGGTGTCGTAATACAGCGAGTCGGTGGTGAGGAACATCTTCTTGTCTTTCAGCCGCACGTCATAATAGAACATCGCCATCTTGGTGTCGGTGTGGTATTCGCCCCAGTCGCTGGTCAGCACGGATTTCCCGTCAACCATCTTGCCGCCTTCAAAGAAGTTGCCGAAGCTATACAGGCGGTCATAGTCCAGCGAGTCGGTATAAAGGGTGGTCTTACGGTGGCGCAGCACTACATTATGTCGGGCCTGGGCCAGCTGGTCGTTACCGTCATAATAGGCATAGTCGCTCACTAAGCTGAGCGTGTCGCCCTGCACCATGCGTACATGTCCGAAAGCCTCGAATGAATTGGTCTGCTCATAGAAGTGGGCACTGTCGCAATAGAGGTTGGCACCGACATGACGGAAGTGCACATGACCATGCAGTATCTGTGCATCGCCGTTGCGGTACTGGTCGTAGTGCAGGTTGTCGGAATGCACCAGGTAGACGCGCTTGTCCTGCTGGGCTTGCTTAGCCCGCTTGCGAGGGGTACGCTTACGTGCCGGCTGCATGGCAAACACCATGCTCAGCACCAAAACACCTGTCAATAGAAACAGAACTCTCTTCACGCTCTCAATTCTCCATTCTCAACTCTCAACTTACCTCACCCAGCCTTCGTACTCAAACTGGCAGTCGCGATAGCGGTCGTTGATGCGTACATAGACCGACTTGATGCGGTTGACAACCCATTGGTGCAGACGCTCCTGACGGCGCTTCTCGAGCACCAGGTTCTTCATCACCTGAAAGTCTTCGGTGATGGTAGCCTTATGTCCTTCGGTGCGGCTTTTCAGCTTCACAATCGCGCAAACGGTCTTGCCTCGTGCATTGATCATCTGGAAGGGCTTGGAAATCTCGCCAACCTGAAGCACGTCGACAGCCTTGGCCACTTCAGATGGCAGGTCTGACAACTTGAAGCGCGAGGTGCGCAGTCCGTCCTGCGTTACGTTGAACATCAGGCCGTTATTGTTGCGCGTATCCTTGTCGTCGGAGATAATCGATGCTCCCGCCTCGAAGGGGAACTTGCCTTCGGTAATATCCGTACGGATAGAATCCAGTCGGTTGATAGCCTTTGTTATCGACTCGTCACTGATTACGGGCTTGCGCAGGATGTGGCGCACTTTTACCTTGTCGCCGCGCTTGTCTATCAGCTGGATGATATGGTAGCCAAATTCAGACTCCACAATCTTGGACACACGCTTGGGGTCGCTCAGACTGAAGGCGACATTGGCAAAAGCCGGGTCGAGTGCAGCTCGTGGGGTATAGTCCAGTTCGCCGCCGCGACGCGCCGTACCAGGGTCTTCCGAATACATGCGCGCCAGCGTCTGGAAAGAAGTCTCGCCCTTGTTGACGCGGTCAGTATATTCGCGCAGCTCTTCCTTGATGCGGTTGATTTCCTCTTGTTCGACGCGGGGCTGCTGGGTGATAATCTGCACCTCAACCTCGGTAGGTACGAAGGGCAGACTGTCCTGCGGCACATTCTTGAAGTAGTTGCGCACCTCGGCAGGGGTGACGGCAATGTCCTTGACCAGTTTCTGCTGCATGCCCTGTACCATCTGGCGCTCGCGATACGACTCGCGCAGGTCGGCACGTATCTGGCTGAGGCTCTTCTTCTGATATTCCTCCAGCTTCTCTCGCGAGCCGATGACGGAGATCATGTTCTCCACATATTGCTCTACGCCCTGAGTAATCTCAGACTCGGTCACCTCCACACTGTCGATGATGGCCTGATTGAGATACAACTTCTGCACGGCAATCTGCTCGGGGATCGCACAGTCGGGGTCTCCTTTCCAGTGCATACCTTCCTGCTGACCCTGAATGCGCATGGCTTCCACGTCGGATTTCAGGATGGCCTCGTCTCCCACCACCCAGATGACCTCATCGACAATGGTTCCGATGCTGTCGGTCTGAGCCTGTAGGGACAGGGGAACCAGCAAACATATCAAGGCAAATAATTTTCTACTCATGCTTATTGACTGTCTTTAAAACTTCTTTATTGATGGTTACAGGATACTTCTTGCGCAGCTCTGCTACCCAGAGACGTTCCATCTCATCCTGTAAATCGGCTACTACCAGCCCGCGGACATCCATATAGTCCTGAGGCTTCTTCAGCATCTTGCCGTAGGTGGCGTCTATGGGATAGCCCTTCACGCTGTCTACCTGCACACCCTTGACCCCAAACTCCTCGCGGTCGATGAGTTTATTGTCACCTTTCTTGAAGATGCCTTTCTCCACGCGGATGCGGATGATAGAGTCGTTGTTGAAGGTCTTGCGCAGGGCCTCGTTCCAGTCTTCGAACTTCAGCTTCTTCACGCATTTGACGACTGCTTTCACATGAGCAGGGTCCTTTACGTGGTATGCGATGCCCTTGAAGTGGGGCTCGTCCCATCTGTACTTCTTCTTGTTCTTCTTGAAGTAGCGCTTCAGAGCCTCTTCGTCCTTGGTGGCCTTGTCCCAGACGGTACGGTTGCTGATTTCATAGAGCAGCAGCCCGTCGTGATATTCCTTGATCAGGTAGCGCATCTCCGGGTTGGCAGCAGCCAGAGAGTCGGCTCGCTGCTCCAGCAGCTGACTCTTGGTGACTTTCCCGTCGGAAGCCTTCACCATGGCATCGAGCTTGCGCTCAGTGATGGCATTGCGCGCTCCCCGCTGTTCCAGGAAACGGAGGATGTTGTCTTTGTGAAACTCAAAGGGCTCCAGCTGCTTGCGGTCCTTCATGAGGATGATATGCCAGCCGAAGGGAGAGAGGAACGGCTTGCTCATCTCGCCTGGACGGAGGGCAAAAGCCTCGTTCTCGAATTCTTTCACCATCTGGTTGCGCGAAAACCATCCTAACATACCACCTCGTGCAGCAGAACCCGGGTCCTGTGACACCTGACGGGCCAGCGCCTCAAAGTCGGCACCCCCCTGAAGGGCAGTATATACCGAGTCGATGCGGCGCTTGGCCTCCTGCTGTTCGGCTTGAGTGGCTTGCTGGCCCATGCGCATGAGGATGTGTCCTGCCATAACGAGTCCGTCGGGTCCGATGTTCTTGACCGTCTGGTCGTACACCTGATGCGCCTCTGCCAGCATGTCGTCATTGGTGACATAGGTGGGGCGCACCTGTTGGTCGCGATACTGGGCAAACTCCTTTAGGAAAGCCTGCGTCGTGTCGATGCGTGCATCCAGGGCAGCCTGAACCTTCAGCTTGTAGTTGACAAAAAGCTCCACATACTCGTCTACAGACTTTTTGTCGATGACGCCGTCGGTATTGTTCTTGTTGTATGAATATTCAAACTCAGAGCGGGGTACGTCTACACCTGCCACCGTCATGACAATCGGGTCGGCAGTCTGGGCGTGAACCCCTGCCGCCATTGCCAGCATCAAGGCAGAAAAGAGCGATTTAATCATTGGGGCGGCTATAGTTTGGTGCTTCACTCGTAATCGTAATATCGTGGGGATGGCTCTCGTTGACGCCGGCATTGGTGATGCGGGTGAACTTGGCATCGTGCAGCTTCTCGATGGTGGCAGCGCCACAGTATCCCATACCCGAGCGCAGTCCGCCTACCATCTGGTAGATGACCTCCTGAACCGTTCCCTTGTAAGGCACGCGACCTGCAATGCCCTCTGGAACCAGTTTCTTCACATCCTTGGTGTCGGCCTGGAAGTAGCGGTCCTTCGAACCGTGTTCCATCGCCTCCAGTGAACCCATACCGCGATAGCTCTTGAACTTACGGCCGTTGTAGATAATGGTGTCGCCGGGGCTTTCTTCCGTACCGGCTACCAGCGAGCCTACCATCACGCACGAGCCGCCAGCGGCCAGTGCCTTGACGATATCGCCCGAGTAGCGCAGTCCGCCATCGGCAATCAGGGGTACGCCCGTATCCTTCAGCGCCTGATAGACATCGTAGACAGCACTGAGCTGTGGCACACCGACACCGGCTACCACGCGGGTGGTGCAGATAGAACCCGGGCCGATGCCTACCTTGACGGCATCAGCACCATTCTCTACCAGCATCTTGGCGGCTTCGCCCGTGGCGATGTTGCCCACCACGATGTCGATGCCGGGGAACGAGGCTTTGGCCTCGCGCAGCTTTTCGATGACACCCTTGGAGTGACCGTGAGCGGTATCGATGACGATGGCGTCGGCACCTGCATTCACCAGTGCCTGCATGCGATCGAGCGTGTCGAAGGTGACACCCACGCCGGCAGCTACGCGCAGACGGCCCTTGCTGTCCTTGCAGGCCATAGGCTTGTCCTTGGCCTTGGTGATGTCCTTATAGGTAATCAGACCTACCAGATGGTTGTCCTTATCCACTACGGGGAGCTTTTCTATCTTGTTCTTCTGCAGAATGTCGGCAGCTGCCGACAGGTCTGTCTGCTGATGGGTGGTCACCAGGTTGTCCTTCGACATCACCTCGTCTACGGGGCGGTCCAACCGGCGCTCAAAGCGCAGGTCGCGGTTGGTGACGATACCTACCAGATGACGGTCGTCATCTACTACGGGAATACCGCCGATGTGGTATTCAGACATGATGTCCAGGGCCTGAGCGACTGTGCTTCCCAGGGGAATGGTGATGGGGTCGTAGATCATGCCGTTCTCTGCGCGCTTGACAATAGCCACCTCTCGCGCCTGATTCTCTATCGACATATTCTTGTGGATGACACCAATACCTCCCTCGCGGGCAATGGCAATAGCCATCTGGCTTTCTGTTACGGTGTCCATCGCTGCTGTGACAAAGGGCACATTCAGCTGAATGTTTCTCGAGAAGAGCGTCTTCAGCTCCACCATCTTAGGTAACACCTCGGAATAAGCGGGAATCAACAGGACATCGTCGAAAGTGAGTCCGTCCATAACAATCTTGTCTGCAATAAATGATGACATAATATTTCTCCTTAAATTTTTATTGCGTGCAAAATTACTCATTTTAATTAAGAATTAAGAATTAAGAATTAAGAAAATCGCTTTGGCAAGTCATTTTTTCTTAATTCTTAACGCTTAACTCTTTATTCTTAACAATTAGTTGGCCATTTCGCTGATGAACTTGATTCGCACCAGCCGGATCTCGTCCTCCGTACATTCAGAGCCCAGTTCCTCGATGGCATCTTCCAGCGAGTCGGTCTCGCTCTCGGAGAAGTAGTCGTAGATGTCGTCTATATGGTCTTCGTCCATCACCTCGTCCAGGAAGTAGTCGATGTTCAGCTTGGTGCCGCTATAGACGATGGCTTCCACCTCGTTCAGCAGCTCGTCGAAGTCGAGTCCCTGCGCCGTAGCGATGTCGTCGAGGGCTATCTGCCTGTCGATGGCCTGGATAATCTTCACCTTCAGTATCGACTTCTTAGCCACTGTGCGCACACGCAAGTCGGCCTGCCGCTCAATCTCGTTTTCCTCGCAGTAGCGTTTGATGAGGTTGACGAAGTCTTTGGCATAGGGCTGTTTCACCTTGCCTTCGCCTACTCCTTGGATATTCTTCAGCTCGTCGAGGGTGACGGGGAAGTCGGTCGCCATCTGCTCGATGCTCACATCCTGGAAGATGACGTAGGGCGGGCGGTCCAGTTTCTTGCTGACTTTCTTGCGCAGGTCTTTCAGCATGGCACTCAGCGTCTGGTCCAGTGCGCTGATGGTAGCCTCGTGTTCGTTGCTGCCTTCATAGTCCTCGCGGAACTCATTGTCCTCGACTATCTTGAATGATTCGGGTTTCTTGGCAAATTTCTTGCCCGCAGCAGTTAGCTTGAGTAGTCCGTAGTTCTCGATATCCTTCTTCAGGTAGCCTGCCAGGATGGCTTGCTGGATGACGGGGTTCCAGAGTTTCTGGTCATATTCCTCACCCGCTCCGAAGAGCTCGTGATTCTGGTGCTTGTGGGCCAGAATCTCCTCTGTTTCATGGCCCGTGACAAAGTCGACAACATAGTCCATGCGGAAATTCTCCTTCAGCGCATGAATGGTGTTGAGCACAATGACCAGGAGGTCCTTGGCCTCGACCTCAGTCTTCGGGTGCAGGCAGTTGTCGCAGTTGTGGCAGTTGTCCTGCGTGTATTCCTCGCCGAAGTAGTGGAGCAGCATCTTTCGGCGGCATACCGATGTCTCGGCATAGGCAGCGGTCTCGGCCAGCAGCTGGCGACCGATGTCCTGTTCGGCAACCGGTTTGCCCTCCATAAACTTGTCCAGTTTCTGCAGGTCCTTTCGCGAATAGAAGGTGATGCAGCGCCCTTCGCCGCCGTCTCGTCCGGCGCGGCCCGTCTCCTGATAGTATCCTTCCAGCGATTTGGGGATGTCGTAGTGAATCACAAAGCGCACGTCGGGCTTGTCGATGCCCATGCCAAAGGCGATGGTGGCTACGATGACGTCAATCTCCTCCATCAGGAAGGCATCCTGGGTCTCCGATCTCAGCGTCGACTCCAGGCCGGCATGATAGGCAGCGGCCTTGATGTCGTTGGCCTTCAGAATCTCTGCCAGTTCCTCCACCTTCTTGCGCGACAGACAGTAGATGATGCCGCTCTTGCCGGGGTTCTGCTTGATGAAGCGGATGATGTCCTTGTCTACATTGTCCGTCTTGGCGCGCACCTCATAATACAGGTTGGAGCGGTTGAACGAGCTCTTGAACTCCTTGGCATCCATGATGCCCAGATTCTTCTTGATGTCCGTGCGCACCTTGTCTGTGGCGGTGGCGGTCAGGGCGATGACGGGGGCATTGCCTATCTCGTTGATGATGGGACGGATGCGGCGGTATTCCGGACGGAAGTCGTGTCCCCACTCCGAGATGCAGTGGGCCTCGTCTATTGCATAAAACGATATCTTGGCCTGCTTCAGGAACTCTACGTTCTCCTCCTTCGTCAGCGACTCCGGAGCCACATAGAGCAGCTTGGTCTTGCCTGCCTGAATGTCGGCTTTCACCTGATCTATCGCTGCCTTGTTGAGCGACGAGTTCAGATAGTGGGCGGTGCCCTCCTCGCTCATGCTGCTAATCACGTCCACCTGGTTCTTCATCAGTGCAATCAGCGGGGAGATGACAATGGCTGTTCCTTCCATCAGCAGGGACGGAAGCTGGTAGCACAGCGACTTGCCGCCGCCGGTAGGCATCAGCACGAAGGTGTTGTTGCCGTCCAGCACGTTCTGCACGATGGCTTCCTGGTCGCCTTTGAACTTGTCAAAGCCAAAGTATTTCTTCAGCGCTGCTGTCAGATTCTCTTTTTTTCTTGCCATAGACTTTTCAACGATGTTATTGTATGTGCGACTTGTCGAGTTGCTGCTGTGCATACTCGGCGGTCACTTCAAAGGATTTAGTTTTTTTAGAAGGGGTCTCAAACATAGCGTCCATCATGATGTTCTCCACGATGGAGCGCAGACCGCGCGCACCGAGCTTGTATTCCACAGCCTTGTCGACAATCAGCTTGAGGGCCTCCGGCGTGAAGGTCAGCTTGATGCCGTCCATCTCGAAGAGTTTCGTGTACTGTCGGATGATGGAGTTCTTCGGCTCTGTGAGTATCTTGGTCAGGGCATCGCGGTCGAGCGGGTTCAGATAGGTCAGCACGGGCAGACGGCCGATGATTTCGGGGATGAGACCGAACGACTTCAAATCCTGCGGTGCGATATACTGCATCAGGTTCTTCTTGTCAATCTTGCGGACGTTCTGTACCGAGTTGTATCCTATCACGTGCGTATTCATGCGCTGGGCTATCTTGCGCTCGATGCCGTCGAAGGCACCGCCGCAGATGAACAGGATGTTGTGGGTGTCTACGTGGATATACTCCTGGTCGGGATGCTTGCGGCCGCCCTGGGGAGGCACGTTGACAATGGTGCCTTCCAGCAGTTTCAGCAGACCTTGCTGCACGCCCTCGCCGCTGACATCGCGCGTGATGCTGGGATTGTCCGACTTGCGGGCTATCTTGTCTATCTCGTCGATGAAGACAATGCCTCGTTCAGCCGCTGCTACGTTGTAGTCGGCCACCTGTAGCAGTCGGGTCAGGATGCTCTCCACATCCTCGCCGACATAGCCGGCTTCGGTGAATACGGTGGCATCGACAATCGTGAAGGGGACGTCCAGCAGCTTGGCAATGGTTCGTGCCAGCAGGGTCTTGCCCGTTCCCGTCGAGCCCACCATGATGATGTTCGACTTCTCTATCTCCACACCCTCGTCGTTGTCGGGCTGCTGCAGTCGCTTATAGTGGTTGTAGACGGCTACAGAGAGGTAGCGCTTCGCCTCGTCCTGGCCGATGATGTATTGGTCGAGATAGTTTTTTATCTCCTTGGGCTTGGGCGTGTGCTTCATTTCGAAGCCGTTGTCGTGCTTCTTGGCTTCCGGGCCGTAGCCGTTGGCGGTGGCCACCTGATAGGCCTGCACGGCACAATCTTCGCAGATGCATCCGTCTACGCCTGTTATCAGGAGTTTCACCTCACGTTCTGACCGCCCGCAAAAATTACATTTCTTCCTTGTCATAGATGTCTTTCAATCGTCACTTTTTCTTCAGAATCTGGTCTATCATGCCATACTCCTTCGCCTCCTCTGCTGTCATCCAGTAGTTGCGGTCGGAGTCGTTCCACACCTTGTCGTAGGGCGTGTGCGAGTGCTCGGAGATAATGGTATAGAGCTCCTTCTTGAATTTCATAATCTCTTTGGCCTCAATCTCGATGTCGGAAGCCTGACCCTGTACACCGCCTAAGGGCTGGTGAATCATCACGCGGCTGTGGGGCAGGGCAGAGCGCTTGCCCTCCGTGCCGGCCACCAGCAGCACGGCAGCCATCGAGGCAGCCATACCTGTGCAGATGGTGGCTACGTCGCTCGAGATGAACTGCATGGTGTCGTAGATGCCCAGTCCGGCCGTCACGCTGCCGCCAGGGGAGTTCAGATAGATGGAGATGTCCTTGCCCGGGTCTACGGAGTCCAGATAGAGCAGCTGTGCCTGCAGCGTGTTGGCAGTATAGTCGTCTATCTGTGTGCCGAGAAAGATGATGCGGTCCATCATCAGTCGCGAGAAGACATCCATCTGGGTGACGTTCAGCTGGCGTTCCTCCAGGATGTAGGGGTTCATATACTGTGCCTGCGCACTCATCACCTCGTCTAGCACGAGGCCGTTAATACCAAGATGCTTGGTAGCATATTTTCTGAAATCGTTGTTCATCATTTCTTCCTTTTTTCACAAAGTGAGTTACAAAATTACGAAAAAAAGTCGGAACGCCATGCATTCCGACCCTTTTTTTTGGTTAAAGAAATAAAAAATTCAAGTTTGAGAATTATTTCTCCTTGCTCAGCATCTTCTGGAAATCGTCCATCGTGATGTCTTTCTCGTCGAGTTTCACTACTCCCTTCAGGGCTTCAGTGAGCTTCACGTCGACGGCGCGGTCAACGAGGCTGTTCACGTTCTCGCGCTTCTTCAGCATCTCGTCGGCGTAGTTGTCCAGATACTCCTCGGGGATGTTCGACATGCCATACTGGGCAAACTGGGCGCGGGCAGCCTCCTTGGCAACGGCCTTCAGGTCGGCATCCTCCACCTTGATCTCCTGCTGGGCCACCAGCTGCTCCTTGATCAGGTGCCAGGCCAGCTCCTTGATGCTCAGCTCGAAGTTCTTCTCCACGTATTCGTCCACATCCTTGCGGTCCTTGTTGTTCTGCTTCATCACGCGCTTGAGCAGCTCCTCGGGGAACTTCAGCTCGCCAATCTTCTTCTCCATGTGTGCACGCACGTCGAGCAGGAACTTATAGTCTGAGTCAGCCTTGAACTGGGCAGCAATCATCTCGCTGATCTTCTGGCGGAACTCCTTCTCGTCCTTCACCTGACCCTCGCCGAAGGCCTGATCGAACAGCTTCTGGTCGACGGGAGCCTTTGTGAAGCGGCTGATCTCCGTAATCTGGTAAGTGAAGTCGCCCTCGTGCTCCTTCACCTGGTCCTTCTCAATCTTCAGCAGGCTCGACACCTCTACGTCGCTCTCGGGATAGGCCTTGCGCGGATTCCAGGTGATGATGTCGCCCAGCTTGGCGCCCTCGAAGAGCTTCTTCTGCTCGTCCACCTTTATATATTGGGGCATCAGCACGGCGTCGGCCACCTCGATGGTGCCGTCCACCTCGCGCAGGTCGCCCTTCAGCATGTCGCGCTCTGCCTCGTCATACTGCTCCACCTTCTCATACTGTCCGGCACGGTTCTGATACATCTCCACCTGCTGGTCGATGAGCTTGTCGTCAACGGTGATGTGGTAGTAGGCCACCTTGTCCTTGCCGCTCAGCTTGGCTTCAAACTCAGGGGCAACGGCAATGTCGAACTTGAAGGTCAGCTCATCGCTGTGCTCCAGGTCCTGAGGCTCCTGGCCCTCGTTGGGCAGGGGCTCGCCCAGCATCTGGATCTTGTTCTCCTGGATATAGGCATACAGCTTCTCACCCAGCATCTTGTTCACCACGTCCATCTTGACGGCAGTGCCATACTGGCGCTTGATGATGCCCATAGGCACCTGGCCTGGACGGAAGCCGGGCACATTGGCGCGCTTACGATAATCTTTCAGAGTCTTCTCTACCTCTCCCTGGTAGTCGTCCTTACCCAGCGTAATGGTCATCAGGCCATTCACCTTGTCGGGAGCTTCAAATGTGATATTCATCTTTTCTTATACCTTATTTATTTATATATGCGTTTTGAGCGTGCAAAGGTACACATATTTAGTCAAAAGACCAAATAATGTGCCCGTTTTTTAATGTTTATTTTCGTTTAGAGGTTGCTCTCTTCTTCCTCCTCCATCCACTTCTTGCGGCGCAGCTCGTCCATTTTGGCAAAGTCTTTCTTCTGCAAGACGAAGTTCGAGCCCAGGTATTTCTCCTTCACGATGGGGTTCACGGCCAGCTCCTCGGGCGAGCCCTTGAACAGGATGCGGCCCTCGAAGAGCAGATAGGCGCGGTCGGTGATGTTCAGCGTCTCGTGCACGTTGTGGTCGGTAATCAGGATGCCGATGTTGCGGTATTTCAGCTGCCATACAATCTGCTGGATGTCTTCTACGGCGATAGGGTCTACGCCGGCAAACGGCTCGTCGAGCATGATAAACTTAGGCTCGATGGCCAGACAGCGTGCAATCTCCGTACGGCGGCGCTCGCCACCCGACAGGCGGTCGCCCGTGTTCTTGCGCACCTTCTCCAGGCGGAACTCCTTGATCAGGCTCTCCAGCTTCTCCATCTGGTAGTCGCGCGGCTTGCCGGTCATCTGCAGCACCGACAGGATATTGTCCTCCACCGACATCTTGCGGAATACCGAGGCCTCCTGAGCCAGGTAGCCGATGCCCGCGCGGGCACGCTTGTACACAGGATAGGTTGTCACCTCCTCGTCGCCCAGATAGATATGCCCGCCGTTGGGAACAATCAGCCCCGTAGTCATATAGAACGACGTCGTCTTGCCCGCACCGTTAGGACCCAGCAGTCCGACAATCTCGCCCTGTTTCACATCAAACGACACATTGTTCACTACCGTGCGCTTGCCGTATATCTTCACGAGGCCCTCCGTGCGCAGCACGAGGCGCTCAGTTTCCTGTATGTTGTTGCTCATTTCGTCCATATCGCCTGCAAAGGTACGAATAAGTGAGCGAAAAGCCAAATTTATTTGAGCTTTTCCGAACGAAAGTACCTTCTCGACTTGTCGAAAAGGTAGTGCAAATCGAGAGAAATGCAAAATAAATTTGGATTTATTTTCATTTCTCTGACCTACCGGTGCAGAGTGTGGCGTTGCAATCCGAGATGCAGCCTATCTTGTTTTAAACTGAACACAAAGACACGAAGACACAAAGTTTTAATCCGCATAATCCGTAGTGCTTTAAAATCCGTGTTTTTTAGACTACGAATTTCGCAAATTTCGCGAATTAAATTCGTACTGTCAACTGTCAAAGTGCTACGGCCTTCCAGTCGGTGATGTTGCGCTCCTTGGATGAGAAGCTGATGCCAATCATGGTGACGGGGCGTCCGTCATGGCGGTATTTCTCGGCATAGCCTTTCCGCTCTATCTGTGCCAGGGCCTCGTCAGGCGTATGCTCGTATTTGATCTCCATCACGTAGATGCCCTTGGGCATGAGCAGCGTCAGGTCGGCCTGTCCCTTGGCCGTGGGCTCCTCGGCACGGATGTCGGCACCGAAGCTGGTCAGCAGCGTGTAGAGCAGGGCGTGGTAGTAGTGCTCGTTCCTGTTGTCTTGCTCCCACTGGTAGGGCATGCTGGCAAAGAAGCCCTTGAACGACTCGATGAAGGCATCGAGGTCGTAGTTGCGGCGGAACTGGCTCCAGGCCCTGTACAGACCGTTGCGCTGGCCGGTGCCCCACTTGGCGGCCACGTGCTGGTAGAGGCACTGTGCAAAGCCCTGGCGCACCTCCTGGTTGGGCAGACCCAGACGGAAGTCGTTGAACTCCCGTTCGTAGCTCTTCAGTGTCAGGTAGCCGCTCTGATAGAGGATGGGCAGCGGGTCGTCGTAGCTCTCGAAAGGCAGGTCGAACATGCTGCTCTCGTAGGTCTCCGACTCGATGGTGGTGGTGTCAACGGGTGGCAGCTGCGCCAGCAGGTTAATCAGTGCGCCGCTGGTGCCTCGGTCGAACCAGTAGTCGGCCAGTTGACCAGAGGCAAAGGCATTGACCAGACTGAAGGGATTATACATATCCTTCATCTCCCGGCTGAAGTGATAGCCGTCGTAGCGGGCCTTCATCTGTGCGAACATGTCATCGTAGGTCGTGCCGTTGCGCTCGGCCATCAGTTCGATGTCCTGACGCATCTGCGTGGTCAGCTCTTCTTCCGACACACCGCAGATGGTGGCGTAGTCATCGCGCATGGAGATGTTTTGCAGGTTGTTGAGTTTGCTGAAGATGCCCATCTGCGAGAACTTCGAGATGCCGGTGATGAAGGCAAACTGCAGATGGTCGTCCTCGGCCTTCAGCGGTCCGAACACGTTCTGGAACCGCGAGCGGGCCTGTGCCACCTTCTCGTCGTCACCCAAGGAGTGGAGTATGAAGTTGTCGTACTCGTCGCAGAGCACCACCACGCGCCTGCCCGTCTGCTTGTGCAGGGTGCGCATGAGGTTGACCATGCGGATGTTTGGATCCTTCACGTCGGGCGTGATGCCATACTGTTGCTCATAGCTTTGCAGGGTCATGTCTATGAGCGTGTCCAGTTGTTCGATAGTCGACAGGTCGCCTGCGCTGAAGTCGAAACGCAGTACGGGATACTTGTCCCATTTCCAGTCGGTGGTGGCAATGTAGAGCTGTGGCTGCTCGATGCCGTATTCCGTGGTGAACGCCTCGAACAGTTCGCGGCGGCCCTCAAAGACGGCCTGGAGCGTCGAGATGAGCAGCGACTTGCCGAAGCGTCGCGGCCGGCTGAGGAAGTAGGGCTTGCCTTCGGTAATCATCTTGTAGATGAGTGGGGTCTTATCGACATAGATGTAACCGTCTTGGCGGATGCTTTCGAAACTCTGAATGCCCACAGGATATTTTCTCTTTGCTGCCATAATGTGATAGTATAATTTTTCTGCAAAGATACAAAATAAAAACCCGAAATGCAAGAAAAAAGCAAATTTTTCATTTCCCCTCCTAACGTTAGGAGGGGTCAGGGGTGGTCTGAACACAAGGCCCAAAGGTGCAATCCGTATAATCCGTAGTGCTTTAAAATCGGTGTTTTTGAGGTAATTCGTTCGGTGTTTTTGAGGTAATTCATTCGGTGTTTTTGAGGTAATACGTTCGGTGTTTTTGAGGTTTATTTATGAAAGTTGACAGTTGATAAAACTTTGTGTCTTCGTGTCTTTGTGTTCAGTTTAAAATAAAACTGCGGATTACGCCTTTGTGCCCTTGTTCAGACCACCCCTGGCCCCTCCTAACGTTAGGAGGGGAAATAAAAAATTTGCTTTTTTTCTTGCATTTCGGGTTTTTATTTTGTATCTTTGCAGGGGCTTAGACGCTTTGCAGGTCGCTTAGACGCTTTGCTGGGGCTATGCTTTTGGGGTGACGAAGTGACGTAGTGACGTCAGGAAATGCAAACCCCTCGCGTACCGCACACGCGCGGTATGCGTAAAAAACTTAATATTCTATCGTCACAACGTCATAACGTCACTTGATTTTTATGTGGACGATAGCGGTTGACTACCGATGACAGTTATGACAGTTTTGACAGTTTTGACAGATAAATTCCAAACCCCTCGCGTACCGCACGCGCGCGGTACGCGCGTATTTTTTCATTTTTTACTGTCAAAACTGTCAAAACTGTCATTATTATCATTTACTGAGTCCCCCTGTTCCTCCCCTTCTTTGACCTAAAGGTGCAAAGTGTGGTGTTGTAATCAGGGGAGGGGAGTGTCCCTGCGGTACTGTCAATTTGAGTTAACTCAAATCATCGATTGAGTTAACTCAAACGATCGATCGAGTTAACTCAAATTGGGTGCGCGGATTACGCCTTTGTATCTTTGTGTTCAGTTAAAATAAAACTACGGGTTAAAACTTTGTACCCTTGTTCAGACCACCCCTGGCCCCTCCTAACTTAGGAGGGGAATTAAAATTCGTGTAATTCGTAGTCTAAAAGTTAAGTATTGGAGTGGTAAAATCTGCAATTTGGTTATAAAATTAGCAAAAAGAGATGTAAAATTAGCAAAATTTAATGTTTTGGCAATTTTTCCTTGTTTTTTTGCAGGAAAATATATATCTTTGCAAGATAAATTACTATTTATAATGAAAACGCGTTTTCACAAGAAAGCCAAGGTAGCCGATATTCTGATCACTGCCATTGGCGGCACACTCTCAGTAGGGATGACGCTCTACGGAATCTTCCACTTCGGCCTCAGCGAGACGTGGCCCGAGTTGGTGCTGAACATTTTCTACATCATCTGCTTCGCCTTGATCTGGATGTATTTCTTCAACATCCGCGTCAACACCCACCAGTTCAACTACTGGTGCTCGCTGTCGATGGGCATCACGGTAGTGCTGCGCGACGTGCTATGTCCGCCGCCGCTGGCCAACCTGCCCATGCGCTCCGTCAGCTTCACGCTGGCGGTGCTGCTGCTCTGCACGCTGACTTACTTCTATGCCCGCCGCGAGTGGAAGGCCTACACGAAGAACAACCTGTGGATTATCTTCATCGTCGATACGCTCATTGCTGCCATCTACCAAGTGGACATCATGTATTTCGAGCCGGTGGACGAGTTCACCAACTACTACCTCACCGAGATTTGGATCCGTCCCACCATCAGCTACGGTCTCGTGGCGTGCTTTGTGACGGAGTTGACGGGGGAAGGTGATAGTTCTTTGACCTGAAGGTCAAAGCGAGCAGAGCTCGTGGGACAGTTGACAGTTGACAGTTCTTTGACCTGGAGGTCAAAGCGAGCGGAGTTCGTGGGACAGGTGACAGTTGATAGTTCTTTGACCTAAAGGTCAAAGCGAGCGGAGCTCGTGGGACAGTTGACAGTTTAAACAAATACAAACAAACATAAACAAATAAAAACAATAACCTTATATGCAACAACATTTGAACATTTTGCGAGGGCGGCCGTGGCTTATGCTGCTGCTGATGCTCGCATGGCTGATGCCCCAGCAGGCGTCGGCAACCTATGTGGACGAGCCCGCCAACTACACCGTGCGGTTGGGCGGTACGAACATCGTCTATTTCACGGCTCCCGTGTACGACACGAGCGACTCCGACACATGGATCGAAAAGGGTCAGCTCAAGGTGACGCCGGAAGGCGGATCGACACAAACCATCTTCCAGTGGGAATCGGAAACGGACATCAACAACAGCAATACGACGCTGTCGTGTAAGTTCACCACCGATGCCGACGGTTTCTTCGACATCACGCTTGGCAACTCGAATGGCTCCTCCCGCCTGACCAAGAGCAACGGCGGAAACAGGACCCTGGTACGCAACAGCGACGGCAAGACCTTCGAGTTTGCTGCCGAGTGGGTGGTGCCCTACAACATGTTGGGCAAGAA